>CAMLLO010000010.1 GCA_946480915.1 uncultured Sphingobacteriaceae bacterium
AGTGCATTTGTGAATAATTCTAATGGTGCAAGTTGGAGCGAATCTGCTTTAGAAGTTCAGGGTTCTAATAATCCCGCTATTGCTTTTCATTGGCCTAGCCAATATGCAGCCTCTTTGTATATGGATGCAGGCGGTACCCTAAAATGGGGTGGTAATGGTATTAATGTCAATGGTTCAATCAGTGCTGGCATCGCCTCTTTTACAGGTAGGTTGGTATTGCAGCTATTAAGCTCGATCCTGATTCCAAACTTACAGTAGGCGGTAAAATCAGTTCACGTGAAGTAAAAATAACCGTAGATGCTGGTGCTGATTTTGTATTTGCCAAGGGTTACACCCTTAAGCCTCTTTCTGAGGTAGCAGATTACATCTCAGTAAACAAACATTTACCTGAAATAGCTTCTGCGGATGAAATGAAGAAGCAGGGTTTGGAGCTGGGTGAAATGAATATAAAACTTTTGCAAAAAATTGAGGAACTCACTTTATACATGATTGACTTCAATAAGAAGATGGAGGTGATGCTGGAAGAAAATCAAAGACTGAAAAAAGAAGTTGCCCAACTAAAAGAAAATGAATGAACCTGGTCGGCCTTTATTTCAAAAAGTATATAAACGCTAAAGCCGCTCTACGGAAAGTTTAATCTTCACTGCCTAGTGAGGTCTTCGTTGATTTAGTTTAAAGCCATACACAATCAGATTTTCGGCATATTTCATTGCAGACATTAAAGACTTGTTGTAATGTGTTTTTGAGTTACACACAAAAATTAGCTTTTGTGGCTTATTTATTTTTTCTTCTACATTAGTGGTAAACTTAATTTATCACAATGAAATCACTTTTATTTAACATAGCACTGCTGCTAAGTCTTTCAATCTCTTTTAGTTCTGTATTTGCTAATCCTGATCGTACTGATAAGGACAATGAGGTATTACAAGTAAGAAACCTTGAAATTGAGCGATCAAATATCTTTTGGCGGTATTTGATAAATACTCGGAAGAATAACAAATTTGACACTTATTTGCCACTAACAGGAGGAACACTTACCGGAAATATTGAAATAGCTGGTGATTCCAATAAGGGAGTTTTAATTAACTCGATGTACAACAATGAAAATAATAGGAATTGGGCAATTATAAACAACTATCATAACTGGGGCGAATTAGCATTTGTTCAATCGACCTCCAATGGAGCAAATCCTATTTTTTCCGGAATCAAAAGACTTAGCATCGACGTTAACGGTAATACAACTCTTGGAGGTGCATTAACCGGTACATCTGCCACGTTTACGAATGCGAGAATCGGTGCTTTTGTAGGCGATGCTTCCTATAGCAGATTTGGTCATTCCGCTGCGGAGGAAAACACAGCTTTCGGATATATGCAGAGAAATGATGGCGTTATCTTTTTTAAAAGCAGCTCAGATATTCATGTTCAGTCGCCAATTATCGGAACATCTGCGACGTTTAGTGAAAATGTCATTGCTCCATTCTTAAAAGCTGAAACCACATTTCCAAAGATTGACCTTGTCGGTCTGCAAGCTGCTGGCAGAAATTATTCATTGACTTCTTACATTTTAGGAGTTACTAATGCTGGGTTTGCTATCAGAGATAATACCGCTTCTATAAACGTTTTTACAATAGATGCTGCTAATAATTTTACTCTTGCGGGACCATTAAGCGGAACGTCTGCAAACTTCAAAGTTGATAATATCTCAGATCTTGGAGCGCAGGTGTCTATCACTAATGGTCACGGCAATCAGAATGGGTCTGTACGATTAAATTTAGGCAATGCAGGTGCTGTGTCCTGGATAAAAGGGCTAGTTACTGGAGCTAACACTAATGGAGGTAGTGCAATGGTGTTTGGAGTGCCTTCTTCAAATACGGATGGCATTGAACGAATGAGGATTGATGCTAATGGAAATTTATGCATTGGGACTATCAACCCTAAAGGTTATAAGTTAGCTGTCGCAGGTAACGTAATAGCCGAATCTGTAAAAGTAGCACTTCAAGGCAGCTGGCCTGATTATGTATTTAAGTCAGAAAATAAACTCCTTTCGCTACCTGAAGTAGAGAAGTATGTGCGAGAAAAAAGTCATTTGCCTGAGATGCCATCTGAAGCAGAGGTTAAGAAAGAAGGAATAGACCTTGGTCAAATGGATGCGAAACTGCTAAAGAAGATCGAGGAATTGACACTGTATATGATTGAACAGAATAGGGACTTTACAGAGATGCGTAAAGCACTAGACGCTCAAAATAAATTAGTTCAGCTTCAGAATGAACGCATTGCAACTCTGGAGAAACAAATTAAATAATAACAATCAACCTTATCACAATGAAGACAATTATTACAACTGTTTTTGCAACACTGAGTGCTGTTTGTAGTTATTCGCAAACTTATACAGCTCCTAATGGAGATGTAGGTATCGGCACAACTACCCCTACAGAAAAGTTAGATATACATGGAAAAACAGTGGTAAGAAATACCCTATTTACTGTTGGGCCTGTTCACGGTTTCACACCTTATTATGGAGCATCATTTTATATTGATAACAATGGAGGTCCCAGCTATTTTAATTTATCGGGAGGAAGCGTGGGAATAGGTACCGCCGCACCCCAGTCAAGACTCCATATAAAACAATTATCGGAAGGATTTAATGGTGGCTTAAAACTCGAGCGTTCAGAGAACGGGGTAACCTGGTCCACTGTAGTAGGTGGCGACAATAAGCTGTATTTTGGAAATGCATCAGCCCCAGGGAATGATTTTTCTACCGCGTTTTCGATAGATATAGCAGGAAATGCAATCTCTACTGGACATGTCTCGGCAATGACAGGTTCTGATGGAGGTTTCCAGAGTTCTACATATAGTGCAGGACATAATAATATATGGCGATTCGGGAATGCCACAGAATACGGAATAGCATATTATCAAGGGACCGGATATCCATGGGGAAGAGATGCGATAGGGTTTCATTTTGGAGATAGAAACAGCCCGAAGTTTTATATCCAGGATAATGGTAGTGCAACCTTTACTGGAGTTTTAACCGGTAAATCTGCTCTGTTTACAGATGCATTATCAGTAAACAAACCTGGTTCACCAAAAGGTTTAAATCTTGCTGAATTTGATACATATGCTAACATGCGAGTTATTTCTAACGCAGAAACGTCTGGAGTAAATGCAGATGGAATGTGGATTGGTTATAATAATGGAAATAGTGGTGTAACACGATTATTCGGGGGCGGGTCAACTTCACAATCAATTATCTTAAATGGTACAACTGTTTCCTTATTACACCCTTTATCAGGGACGACTGCAACGCTTAGTGGAAATATAGAAACATCTAACGGTTTAGGTAATTATGTTCGGTTGGGCGGCACTGGAACAAGTGCTTCTTATCTAAAAGCTTTTGAAACTCATTTTACTGTGGGAAATGTTTATTCTGGTGGTTCACTTGGATTAGTGGCTGGAAATGCCGAACAAGTTACAATTGCACCAAATGGAAGTGCAACTTTTACAGGACAGGTCTCGGCAATGACAGGTTCTGATGGAGGTTTTCAGAGTTCTACATATAGTGCAGGACATAATAATATATGGCGATTCGGGAATGCCACAGAATACGGAATAGCATATTATCAAGGGACCGGATATCCATGGGGAACAGATGCGATAGGTTTTCATTTGGGAGATAGAAATAGCCCTAAGTTCTTTGTGCAAAATAACGGAAATGCAACTTTAGCTGGTTCACTAACAGGGCAATCTGCAACGTTTAGCGGGGATGCTACTAGCAATAGTGTGAATTTAACTTGTGTAGGTGGCGGAATCATTAATAATCAAACGGCAAACTTGTTTTTACAAAAACCTATTGGAGCAGGTTTTATTTTTAGAGATGGGGCTCCAGGATATGCAGAGCACATGCGCCTTGATCAAAATGGTAATTTATGCATAGGCACAACAAATCCTCAAGGTTATAAACTTGCCGTAGCAGGTAACGTAATCGCTGAATCAGTAAAAGTAGCACTTCAGGGTAACTGGCCCGATTATGTGTTTAAACCCGGGAATAAGCTACTTTCTTTACAGGAAGTTGAAAGCTATGTTCAGCAAAATAATCATTTGCCAGAAATGCCATCGGAAGAGGAGGTTAGAAAAGAAGGGATAGATCTTGGTCAAATGGATGCGAAGTTGTTAAAGAAGATCGAGGAATTGACTCTTTACATGATCGATTTTAAAAAGGAAGTAGATGTATTAAAACAGAAGAATCAAACTCTTGAAAAAGAAGTTGCACAACTGAAGGCCAGGTAAAACAGAAAATAAGGGCACCGAACAGGTTTGCTATGCTTCGCAAGTTAGTGTCCTCATTGCGGTTTTCGATCATTCCTCATATGGAGAGCCATGGAACATAATTAAAAGCATAAAGTTTTAGGAAATTAGTTCTACTTCTGAAATATTTTTTACTTTTATTTCACCTTATCTATCACAAAATGAGATTTCTACCTAAAATAGCAGCATTGCTATGTCTTTTTTCTTGCTCTTTATTAAGTTCAATTAACACCTCTATTGCCCAAACATCCAGCGGTTCAATTACTGTTGGTGGAGATTTTGATAAATTTTATCCTGTTACCTGGAATGATCCTGCCTGGTTTAATAGCGAACCTACTGTTTTAAAAATTGGCAGATCGAATGTTCATGAAAACAGTGTAGGGCGTGGGGCCTTAATTTCCACATTTAATTATCATCTGAGTTTTTGGGGAAATGGAGCTCATTTTATTGATGCTGACATAAGAAATAATATAGTGAATTTCATAGCAGGATGGAGGGATGCTTCAACCGGGGGAGGGAGCGGCTTATTAGTAATATGGTTACGCGGGGGAAACTCAACGTACTACTATCATTCCAACTATGCTATAACCCCAACGGTATATGATAATGTTCAAAATACACTGCCCTTCCAGGAGCACAATGGCCCCGCGCATACTTTTAAGACCGATATAGATAGTTATGTTAATTCTGGTGGAATTACAAATTCCGGAGGGGCATACTATTTGAGTTCAGGAGCAAATTTTTTCAATGGGAGTGTAGGTATTGGGACACAAGCGCCAATTGGTAAATTACATGTTGCAGGTACCTTTTCGGGTGGGATTATTCAGGATGGAAATGATCGTCCGGGAATTGGAGTATCTGGTCAGTATCCGCAAGCGGTACTAATGGCAGGAGGTACAAATAATCCCAGTCATGGCCCGACAGTTATGTTGGGTTCCTATGATTCAGGAACGTCTGGAAACCATAAGCACTGGTCGATTGGTACTGCAGGACAGGGTAGTACATTTTTAGATATCGGATATGGTGTGAATGATCTAAATCCACATGCAGGCATCAGGAATTATAATGGATCAACAATAATGACCTTATTGAATAATGGGAATGTTGGCATTGGAATCATCAATCCCACCTATGCACTCTCTTTAAGTAACAACAAAACTATTTCATTTAATCCAGATCCTACAAATCCGTTTGGAATTGAAGGAGGAGATAACGCCCAAACTCGGTTAATTATGGGTGCTGCTTCTGGAAGTGGGTCCAATATCGCTTTTGGGGTTTCAAATGGGAGTGGATCTGCCGGTTTTACTGAGAAAATGCGTGTTTCAGCAAATGGTAAAGTTGGAATAGGAACAAGCAATCCTAATCAGCAACTCGATATCTATGGTAGTATAGGTTTTGCAAATCAGAATTCAGCGGATAAAAAACTTTATTCACCGGTAGATGGGGTATTAGAATGGATGACACATAATTGGGCCGGCGAACATGGATTTTCTATCAGTCATCAAGGCAATAGGGCTGTTTATCTAAACACTTCGGGTAATAGTTACCTTAATGGAGGGAATATCGGAATAGGTACATCAAATCCAATGGGGAAATTACATGTAGCCGGTGCATTTTCAGGGGGAATTATCGAAGATACTAATGATCGGCCAAGTCTAGGTATTTCAGGCCATTATCCTCAGGCTGTATTGATGTCAGGCGATGTCAATAATCCCAATCATGGTCCTACGGTTATGCTTGGTTCATATGATTCCGGTACATCCGGTACAAGTAAGCATTGGTCTATTGGTACAGCAGGGCAAGGAAGTACATTTCTTGATATTGGGTATGGTGTCAATGATTTAAATCCTCATTCCGGCATTCGGAATTATAATGGTTCAACCATAATGACTCTTCTAAATACTGGCTATGTAGGTATCGGTACTATCAAACCCGATTCTAAGCTAACAGTTGCTGGTAAGATTCACGCTCGTGAAGTTAAAGTATCTATTGAAGCAGGGGCTGATTTTGTGTTTGCTAAAGATTACACTCTAAAGCCGCTGACTGAGGTTGCAGATTTTATCAATATGAATAAACACCTGCCTGAAGTGGCTTCTGCTAATCAGATGAAAAAGGAGGGTGTTGAATTGGGTGACATGAACATCAAGTTGCTTCAAAAAATAGAAGAACTTACACTGTACCTGATAGAACAGAATAAAGAGATAAAGGCGCTGAAAATATCTAACGAAGAACTTAAGTCTGAAGTCTTGAAAATCAAAACCTGTAAATAACATGAAACAGATTGTACTTTCAATTTTCATATTCCTTATATCCTATGAAATATCGTTCTCACAAGCCGATTATGTAACTACTTTAACCTTTCCTGCCGGGTATCAGATAGGAGATTACATTGAATTTTTACAGGTGGCACCTGAAATGGCTGGCTCTTCAGGGTATTATGAAATTTCCATAGCTTATACAAGAGGAAATGTTGCAGCTGCAGCCACTCATCTTGCCAGTGTTAGTCATGCAAATCCTGCGTTATGGCGAGAAGTGGGACGCGTAAATAATAATGTTTATGTATACTCAGGATGGTGTAATTTTACAATTGACTGTAATAGCCAATACGGCAATTCTCGTTTCCGAATTAGGGCGGTCAGTACTTTGGGAGTTACCGAGTCCGCTTTACCTGTTATAATTAAGGTGCGATCTATAAATTTTAATTCATCATGGACGGCTCTAAATAACATTGGTAACGATATATCGGTGTCAAAATTTTTACCAATGACAAACGATTGGAATCTATACGTTGGTAATCCTTTCACCTCGGAAGGGGCAAATCTTGCATTGCGCGCAGTTGAAAATGGGAATGTGGGAGTGGGTGTCTTGAATCCCTATTATAAACTGGAAGTAGCAGGCGATATGCGATTGATCAAGTCTGATACAGATCCATCAATACTATTACAGCGCCAAGATTGGGGAACGACAAGTATCAGGCAAGCCGGCCCTAGTTTAGAATTGTCAAACGATATCCATCATCAGGGAGCTTCCATTAACTTCCTTACAAAAAACAGTGATGGTTCGCAAACAAGTAAAATGACCATTAAGAATGATGGGCATGTAGGTATTGGTACTACTTCTCCTGCATCCCCATTAGATCTAGTAGGCGGTGGTGTAAACGGTACATTAAGAGTGAAAGGAGGAGATATGGGTGTCGGCAGCTTTATTGCAAATTTTACTCAGTGGGATAATTCTTCACTTCTGTTTTTAAGAGGGGATGGAAAGGTGGGGGTAGGTACTACCAGCCCTTCTGAGAAATTTGTTGTTCAGGAACAGATTGGGGCAGATGCTATCGCAATTTATGATAGCCCTGGTAACAAGCGTTTAAGCATAGGTCAAGAAGCTTCGTACACTGGAAACTATATAGATAGTAAAAATATTGATTTTAAGATAAAATCGGGCTATGCCGGGGGCTCTGGAGGGAACATTATTTTTATGACTCAAAGTAGTGGCATTGATAACCATCCTGAGCGAATGAGGATTGACAAATCAGGTAACGTAGGTATCGGAACTTCCGGCTCAGACTACAAGCTTGATATAAAATCTGATGATTACCGAAGTCTAAGGTTGTCGTCTACCCGTCCTCTTATTAAATTATCCAGCCCACAGTATAATAATGGCGACGGAGCAGAGATTTGGCAAAATATTGATGGTGGATTATACTTTAATGTAAACGGTAATAAAACAGCATTGTATTCAAATGCAGAAGGAAACGTTGGTATCGGTACTTATAATACTCACAATTATAAATTAGCGGTAGGGGGGGCTATGATAGCAGAATCAGTCAAGGTAAAACCTAAAGGGGAATGGCCTGATTATGTTTTTAAGCCAGAACATCAATTTCTTTCCTTGCCTCAATTAGAAAAATATATTTATGAAAATAATCATTTGCCTGGTATACCTTCAGAATCTGAAGTGAAAAAAGAAGGATTAGACCTTGGAAAAATGGATGCCAAGCTACTTCAAAAGATTGAAGAGCTTACTTTATATGTGATTGATGTGAATAAAAAATTACAAACATTAATCACGGAGAATGAAGCCTTAAAATTGAAAGTTAAGGTGCTTGAAAAGTAGTGATACAAAATCTCAGGGGTTTTGGTAACGAAAATTTTAAAAAAATATTGCAGGCTAAAGATTTTTAAATATCTTTAAACCGAGTTTTAGTTACCTATACTACGAAAAATATATTACCATTATAATCTCGCAAAGAAATAGCTATTTGCTTGTGTGTGAAAGATTACAGATTAAGGTGTAAATAGGATTACCTGTTTTACTGTGATGGCATATATAGTTCGCATTTAAAAATATAATGCATACTATATGAAAAAAGCATATTTGCTGTTTTTTGTCGGCTTTTTTGTAATAAGTACATCTTTATCTGTATCTGCACAGGAAGGATCGGTGCTTGGTTCAGTGTCTTCGAAAGATATTATTGATTCTATAAACAAGCTTCCTCAGAACATCATCGACAGTGGGGCATTGAAAAGTGCATTAAAATTAAAAAAGCCTTCGGCCGATACATTAAAAAGCAAGCTTTCAAAAAAAGGTGATCAGTACAAAATATCCCTTGAAAAAAAACTTCAACTTCCGTCTGATTCTTTAATGAAAGAAAAGGCAGCTTATGCCTCTGCAAAATTGAAAGCCGCTAATCTGCCTGGTTTTAAACTAGAAGAATCTTCATCAGAGAAAAAGGAAAGCCCATTTGATTTTTCTATGGAGAACAATCTATTATATCTCACAGAAAGTCCTTTAAAAACAGGTCCTGGATTCCTAAACAACATTACTGTAGCGGGAAAATTTACAATAGCCAAAATTCCGGTCAATCTGGATCTATCGAATAACTATAATTCAGATAGCGGTTTTGAACCTCTTCAAAGTAATCTCTTTAAATTCAATTTTGATAAAGAACGCATGCTAAACTCTTTAAAGAGCGACGTGGAGCATGTTACGGATTTTAAGAAAACCTTTTTACAGGGGATGGAACTTCCTGATTTTACCGGGAAAGCAGTGATTGGGAAACTAAGGTCGATGCCAGATGCAAAGTTTCTAAGCTCTAATCCGGCTTTTCTTTCTTTAATGAGAGATCCTGAAAAAATAAACGAACTTCTAAACCTTAATGAAAAGCAGTTAAAAGAAAAAGTATCAGAGCTTGTTGCCAGCTATAAAGAGGAACTGAGCGTATCTGGAAATAAGCAAGTTGCTGACACGAAGGAAAAGTTTAATGCAAAAATCTCTCCTATAGCAGACAGTATTAATTCAGTAAAGAGCTTAGCAGAGAAAAAAGGAACGCTGTTAAATTCAGTAAATAACAAATCGGTACAGCAAAAGCTGAAAGCAAATCTTACAGATACTATCAGTACAGTAATTACCTCAATTAAGAACAAGCTTGCTGAAAACGGATTAGATGCTCAAAAGATGCAACTGGTACAGAAAATCGTTTCCGGTAAAGGAGATATTAGTGAACTGGAAAACGAATTATTTAAAGAATTAAGCAAAAACCCACAGGCCGGAAAATTTCAGTCCGTCTTTTCCAGGGTACGCGAATTTCAAACCGGAGCTTTTTCCGATAAATTACCCGGCAGTTTTTTAAACAGGGATGTCTTTGTTAAGGGGCTAAACTTTTCAGTGAGAACTCAAAGGGGGCCGGTATCCTTAGGTTTTGGAAAGCAGAACGATGTTGGAACCTCAAAAGATGCAGGCTTTGAAAGCTCTGTATATTCTTCACCGCGCTTTTTTTCTTACATGAGTGTGCCCACAAATCAGTCTTCTTTCGGAAGTGGTAAATTATCCTGGGTAGGATCATTCAGCAGGCAAGGCGAACAACCAGGTTTTCAGTCTGCCACCATGGGGCGTAACAGCATGACTTTTACGCTATCGCAGATAATGACCACACAAAACATGGGGAAATTTACGATTGACGTCTCTAAGTCGGCCAGTCAGTATAACAATACTCTTTCTCCGGGCAGCGAACACCTAATGCTTGATAAAAGCGCCTTGAGTAATTATTTCAGTGACGAGCTGTTTGAAACTATGGCCATGGGACTTAATCATGACATGGAAAGTAAGCACATGAATATGAGCAGTAACCTGTATTTCAATTATGCCGGAGTAGGATTTCAGAATCCGGGAGGGGCAGGGGGCAGCAATATGAAGATGCGCATGGGTGGAAATTTGAAGAAGAAGTTTTACAATAACAGGCTGGCCATGAGCCTTAGAACCGATCTGAGGAATACCCCTGTAAGTTTCAGCTCAAATGCCCACTGGCAAAATTTGCAAGTTCAGTTCGATAGTCGTTTCAGAATTAATAAGAAATCGAATTTTACGCTAAAGTATATGGAAAATGGCATGAATAAAATGGGGGAAGTAAATACCGCTGTTTATTCATCACGAAAACTTCAGTTTGGCGGAAACGCCAGTTATAAGATTGCAGGTAAATACTCCTTCAGCAATATAACACTTGCTCAACAGCAGGTGTTTAATCATCAGCTATCGTCTGCTAACAGCAATTTTATTACCCTAAACTATTTACAAAGCCTGGTTCTTAAAAATGCCAGTGTTTCTGCATCCGTTTTCTATAACAAAGAAACAAGTGCCATTAAATTGATTGGAGATATGTTCAACGGCGATTTCAGCTGCCAGTATTCGCTCCTTAAAATGAATATTACTTCATCAGTGACATTCCTTGATAATAAAGATGTAGCGCGTCAGGTGGGGATAAAGCAGAACCTTCAACTGCTGGCCGGAAAGCATTTTGATATTAGTGCCTACGCAGATTTGCGGAAGAATCTTATTCAGCCACTCTATCCTGATCTATATGCTGCAGGCAGGGGAGAACTATCCATAAAATATTACCTAAAAAATAAATTCTAATGATGCGCAAAGTTATTAGTATGCTGTTGTTTGTTGCATCTGTGCCAGTTTTTGGGCAGGTAAGTCTTCAATTTGTGCCAGAGCTGCATGGACGAAGTATTGATGGGCTTTTAAACTTACGCATCCTTAATGCTTCGGGACCGAAAACTGTCAGGCTAAATTTAGTGGTAACAGAAAGAAAATACGGAAAGATCGTAAACATTAAAACAGAAACATTTACTCTTATTAATGGTAATAGCACCGTTCCGTTTTCGGCTGTACGAAGTGCGAAGATCCAGTTTGGAGGCAGCCAGATATCCAATGCCATTCAGCAGAACGGTTATTTTCCGGAAGGAGACTATGAGTATTGCTTTACAATCGAACCTTCTTCTAACAGCATGAATGCTGAAGTCGCGGTGGATCAATGTTTTAATTATGAAGTGGTTCCGTCAGCGCCCTTGATGCTTATTGAGCCATACAATCAGGATAAAATATGTGAGAAGCGTCCGTTGCTAAGCTGGCAGCCTTCTTTTCCGCAAATCTCGGGTTCAGCTTACCAGTTGGTACTGGTAGAGATTAAAGAACGGCAAAATGCTACCGAGGCGCTGAATTATAATCTGCCGATTATCACCCAATCGGGTATTGTTAATCCGATACTTCCTTATCCTGCATCTTCGAAAGAGCTAAGCGCCGGCAAAAAATACGCGTGGCAGGTGAGTGCTTATAAAAATCGAACGGTAATTAATCGCTCAGAAGTGTGGGAGTTTACGGTGGATTGTAAGGATGATCTAGAAAGTCCGGAAATCAAGAATGATGGATATAGAGATATTGAGGATCTGGCCCGAGGTAACTACTATATAGCAAACGGATTAATCAAATTTGCTTTAGTAAACTCCTACCAAAAGCAATATCTGAAATACACCATACAATGTATCACAGATCAGAAGATAAGTATTAAAAACCTGCCTAAAGTTAATCTGGACAGAGGCAAGAATAATATACTGATACCACTACAAAAGAGGGGCTATTTTAAAAGCGGTTATTACTACGAGTTAAAGGTATCGTTGCCAAATGGCAACATAAAAAGGCTAAGGTTTATCTATAAAGAGAGCAATGAAAATCTTAATTAAGAGACTGCTTCTGCTAATATTAACTGGCATTAGCTGTAATAAAGCAGATACCCGCTTTTCGGAAATAAAAGATAAGCATTTAACACTTCAGGTTATGAAAGTTCAAGAGGGCGAAGATCGTTCTATGCTTGAATATAGGGTGCGTTTATTAGTCAATCCGAATATTGATGTGAATAAGCAATTGGGTCAAAAAATGTGGTATCACACTGATAGTTGTTTTTATTTCGCAGAAGGGGAGCGGAGGATTTTTCCGATGGTTCAGGAGCCCGTGGCAAATGGGATTAAAAATAGTTTTGAATACCTACTTCTATTTAACAGCCATGATTTGCCGGAAGACCGAAAATTGGAGCTAACCTATCGTGATTTATACATATCTGACAAGACCTATAGTTTTGATCTAAATAAGAATTAAGAAAATATATCCAGCATATGATTTTTAGTGTTTCCTTAAGAAGAAAAATTGCAATAATGTTGCTTGTGATTTGGGTAGCAAATTTGTGTAACGTTCCTATTGCTTATGCACTTACTTCCGGACCAAGTCAGCCAGAAACTCAGTCGTTTCAACCTGCCGGAGTATCAGACATGGTTGATTTGACGAGCGGGGATTTTAAATATAATATACCGTTGTTGGATATTGAAGGTTATCCGATAAATCTTAATTATCAGTCGGGTTCAGGAATGGATGATGAAGCCAGTTGGGTCGGTTTAGGATGGAATATGAATGTGGGGGCAATAAACAGGCAGCTACGCGGGATCGCGGATGATTTTTCGGGAGATAAAGTCATTACAGAGCACTATACCAAACCAAAAGTAACAATTGGAGGAAAGTTTACAGCCAAGGTAGAAGTAAAAGGAAGAGGAATTGTAAAAGGGAAAGGGTCTCTGACGTTAGGGATTTTTAGTGACAACTACACTGGCATAGGTGCAGAGATAGGAGCTAATGCGGGAATCTCCGTATCCTTGATTAATGATGGTGCGCTAACAGCCGGTTTAGGTTTAGGAGTATTATCAAGTACTGCTAGTGGTGCGGGATACGATGTCTCCCCCTATATCAATATGTCCATATCTGGTCAATCGACAAATAAATTATTGGCTAATGGAGGATTAAGTACATCAATGGGGTATAATTCGAGATCAGGTACAAAGGATCTTACTCTGGGGGCCAGTTTTAATGCGAGCAAACAACTTAAGAATATTGGTTTGGGCGGAGGTTTAGATTTATCTACCTCGGCTATAAGCTATAACACTGAACCGATCAATCCCACCATTCAAATTCCTTACCGGAGTACCTTTGGGTCTTTTAGCTTTGATGGTGGAGCTAGTTTGGCTGTGGTGTTTCTGGGTGGTGGTTTCACTGGTTATAAGAGTGTAAAAACGGTTGCGAAATCAAGAATCGAAAATGAAGGATACGGGTTTATGTATGCAGAGCGAGCCAAGGGAAAAGGGAATATTGTTATGGATTTTATCCGGGAAAAGGACAATCCCATTATACCAGAGTTACCAGCTCTTGCTATGCCAATCCATATGCCAGATCTGTTCAGTTATACTAATCAGTCAGGTAGCGGGCAATTCAGATTACACCGTAGCACCGGGGCCTTCGGAGATGCCACAGTTGATGAAGAATCGAGGGTTAGTACTGGAGGATTTGACGCAGGATTTGGAATTGGCTGGCATGCAGGCGGAACTTTCTTTGAGCAAACTTCAAAAACAAAGAGCAGCAAATGGACTCAGGAGAATAATTATTTGGCTGCAGGTGATTTTCAAAACCCGTCATCCAACCCTAAGTATGAGCATGTATATTTTAAAATGGTAGGAGAAAAGGGGCTGGAGGATGAAAGTTTAAGTAATAAGTTGCAAGGTACGTCAGCTTTGGGTGTTAATTTATCCGGCAGAACCTCATTTGCTTCATTTCATAATAAGCAAGGACAAAACTCAGACACAGAACCATTAATTAACGACGCCAGACAAGCAAGAAAGAGTATTGTCACATATCTCACCGCCATGGAAGCTTCGAAAGTCGGACATGAGAAAAGGATAAAATCTTACCCCTTAAATGATTCTGCAAGCTTTCAGTTGCCTGAAAGTTTCTCTATTCATGCAAATGATTCGGTAGAAAGAGATAGTGAGTATCGTAAAAAACATCATATTTCAGAAATCACGGTAACAGATGACGGCGGCCAGCGAATGGTTTATGGAATTCCGGTTTACAATATTGAGCAACAGGAAATCTCTTTTGCTATTGGTACAGAACAAGTTCCTGGGGCTATAACTCCTGATTATGAGACAAAAGATGGTAACCAGGTGCAATATCCAGTAATCGGCGGAATTCTTAATTATAAAAAAGGAATTGATCATTATTATCATAAAGAAATTCAACCGGCTTATGCCTCAAGCTTTTTGTTGACAGAGATTCTATCGCCTGATTATGTAGATAAAACCAATGATGGTGTTAGCCCGGATGATAACGGTACCGCTATAAAGTTTCATTATACAAAAGTTAGCAATTCATACCGTTGGAGAACTCCTTACGGATCAGACCGGGCTACTGTAAACAAAGGCCTTTTAGCTGATCCAGATGATGATAAAGCAAGTATCATAGTAGGGAAGAAGGAACTTTGGTATACTCATTCTATAGAGAGTAAAACTCAAATTGCCTATTTCATACTAACCGACAGAGTCGATGGACTGGGTGTGACAGATTGGAGAGGAGGAAGAGATCTCGTTAATCGACAAAAACGACTAAGTGAAATTCGGTTGTATTCAAAAGCAGATATGAAGCGGCCAATTAAAGTCGTAAAGTTTGGGTACGATTATTCTTTGTGCCCTGAAACGCCTAATTCACTTAAGGTAAATAACCCGACTGATTCGAACTATAATCCAGGGGGAGGAAAACTTACTTTAAGAAAAGTTTGGTTCGAATACGGAAATACGGTTAAAGGCAAAAGCCACCCCTATACTTTCACTTATAATAAAAAGGCCAATAGCGGTAATGAGGTAGTAGCATATTCCAATCTATGTACCGACAGATGGGGTACTTATAAATTGAGCTCGGAGAACAAGGGTTTGATGAAAAATGATGTATATCCTTACACTACCCAAGACTCAGCTTTGGTTGCAAAAAATGCTTCCCTCTGGAATATCTCAACAATTACTCTACCTACAGGTGGTAAAATCGAAGTTGTCTATGAGTCTGATGATTATGCATTTGTGCAAAATAAAAGGTCAATGGAAATGGTCGACTTTGATTTACTAAATGCAGGCGGAGAAATAATAAGTCTGGGGAGCAGCAGTGCTTTAAAAGAAACGAGGGGAGTACGGGTTAACATAAATTCAGAAATTCCTGCTACAATAACCAGTAATGCGGAAGCTCTTACTAAATGGTTCAAAAATAATTATCTAAATGGATCTGACTATCTCTATACAAAGCTATTTGTAAAACTTTCGACCGGTTATAGTAAAAGTAAAGGGCAGGATTTTGATTATGTGCCTTGCTATGCCAAGATAGCGAATGTTTTACCAGATGGCGAATACGTTAAAGTAATGTTTGAAAACATAACTGAAGGGAGTGTAACGAGCAATCCAATAGCCATAGCGGCTTGGCAGAGACAAAAAAATGAATATCCACGATATGCATACAGAGGTTTTGAAAATAGGGCGAATGACGGATCGGCCAATTTGTCAGCGGAGCGCGCTATCAATGCTATATTCAGCTCAATCCAAGGTATCAAGGAATTAAGTCAAAGTTTTTACGAGAAAGCCTCAGAGTTAAACTTTGCAAGCCAGGTAAACCTTTCAAAAAGTTTTGTAAGAATAACCAAAGCTAATGGTAAGAAGATTGGAGGGGGGGCAAGGGTTAAGACCATTAGGATCTCTGACGAATGGGCAAATATGTCAGGTGCACCGTCTTTTAGTAATACATATGGCCAGTCCTACGAGTATACCACGAAACAAAATGGCAAATTAATCAGCAGTGGTGTAGCGTCTTATGAACCTTTCGTTGGTGCGGATGAAAACCCTATGCGACAGCCTGTACCCTATATACAGAAGATCAGGGGAGCAATAAATAATTATTTCTCCTTGGAAGAACCTTTCGGGGAGTCACTATTCCCAGGAGCGAATGTTGTATATAGTAAGGTTACAGTTAGAGATCTTGATAGAAGCGGGGACGCGACGCCTTTGCCTGAAACGGGATATATTGTAAATGAATTTTACACTGCTAAAGATTTTCCAGTAATTACCAGCGTAATGCCTATTAAGAGGAGTCCTCAGTCAAATCCAGCGAAGAGGTTCAGCTTCCTTTCGGGATCCAGCTATGATGTTCAATGCCTTGCCCAAGGATATAGCATTGAATTAAATGACATGCACGGCAAGCCAAAGGCAAACCGGGTGTATAATAAAACCGGTTCAGAAATATCGTCTACTGAGTTCTTTTATAATACAAGCAATGCTGGCGCTGGAGAATTTCGGCTAAGAAATACGGTCAATGTGGTAAATGAAAAAGGTGTGCTTAGAAAAGGTGTTGTCATAGGCAGAGATATTGATTTTTTTACTGATGCGCGAGAACAAGAGTCTACCAACACTGGTTTCTCAGTGCAATTTGGTGTTGACGTGGTGCCATTAGTATTTATCACATTACCGATACCGCATTTTCCGAAATATGATAATAATGATTATAAACTATTCCGTTCTCTTTGTGCCCTAAAAGTTAGCCAATATTACGGAGTTGTTCAAAGGGTTGTGAAGCGCGAAAACGGATCATCTATCAGCACGGAGAACGTGGCCTACGATAGCCTGACCGGTGAGGCGCTTATAACCAAAACTCAAAATGAATTCAAGCAGGATATATATTCGGTTAATCTACCGGCTTATTGGGCGTACAAAGGAATGGGTGCTGCTTATCAAAATCTAGGGGTTTTGTTCCAAGGATTAAATACAGATGTTTCTGGTGTTATTACTAATACATCGTATTTGGACTATATTTCGCCCGGTGATGAAATAGCAGACCTTGGTACAGGTAAATGTTATTGGGCTGTCGAAACTGGGGGCTATAAACGGTTAATTGATTCTAAGGGAGCTATTCAGCAAGTCAATTTGCCATTTTCGAAAATCATCCGTTCAGGCTATAGAAACCTTTTACAACCAGCTACATCAACACTTGTTTGTATGGGGAACCCTATAGAAGGTGATGAATTTAAGCTCAAATTGGGTGGAGACCTCAGCAGTCTTAAAGTGGTCAATGCTTCGAACGTTCTATATGATTCGAATTGGGCCGAGAATATTGAAATACTCCAGGAAGAGCCGGTTTACTCATACGAGGGTGCTTATCTCGAGTATCCGGTGGAGGTTAATCTATTTAATCCTTATTTAAAAGGATATTTGGGTAACTGGCGCATATATAGAACTAATGTTTATGAAGAGGGAAGAGAGTATAACAATCTTTTCGGATCAGATAGTAAAGGTGTCAATGTAAAATCAGCAGGCTATTATCATACGTTCAACCTTTGGTGGAAAGTTCAAGATGATAAATGGATTGAGAACAGCCATAGTAAATGGGTTACCTCTAATACAGTTACTTTGTATAATAAGTACGGGCAAGAGTTGGAAAATAAAGACGCGCTTGGGCGATACAACTCAGCCTTGTTTGATTTTAACGGGAAAATGCCAGCTGCAATAGCTTCTAATGCTATGAACCGGGAGATCTATGTTAATGGATTTGAGGATAACCTATTCAGGAAAGCTAATCCAAGTCAGGAATCTCCTTACCAATTTATTAATTTATCTACACAGAGCAGCCTCTATAATAGTGCTGTTTCTTCAGAATCGCATTCGGGGAATTACAGTGTGGTATTACCGCTGGAAGGCATTCAGTTGTTGAGCAGCGTACATGAAAGAACCCACAAAACGGAACCCTATTTTACATTCACAGCGAAGAACGAGTATAAACTTCTTAACTATCCAGGGCTATATCCTAATGGATTTCAGCCGAAATCAGGAAGCAAATATGTTTTCAATGCGTGGATAAAGGACAGTCATCCTAATGACAGGAGCCTGGATATACAATATTCTTTTAATGATGGGAGTCCTCAAAATTTCAAATGCAAAGCTATTGTTGAAGGTTGGAAACTTATTGAAGGAATCTTCACAACAGGGGGATATAATTCAGGCGCCGAGTTTAATATTCTGAATACAGTGTCTGGAATTTATATTGATGATATCAGGATTCATCCATTGGGTGCCCAACTTAAATCGTATGCATATAATGACAAAACGTTTAAGTTGATGGCAGAGCTTGATGAGAATGCCTTTGCGACCTTCTACGAGTATGATGATGAGGGGTCGCTGGTTCGAGTTAAAAAGGAGACCGAAAGAGGAATTGTTACTTTAAAAGAAAGCCGGTCATCGTATCGCAGACAATAAATCAATCAGAACTGAACATGGAAAGGATAAAAAGGTCATTTGGTACTAAATTATTTATTATTCTATTGTTAACAGCGACGGCGTTGTTTTCAAAGGCAATGATAAAGGATGTCTTTAATCTTCTAAAAGAGGAGGAGAAACCAGTTTTCAACGCAGCTTTACCAAAAAGTTACGATCCTGCTTTACTTAAAAAGTTGCAGGATGTATGTAATAATATGGATGTGAGTAGGAATGAATGCTTTATCAGAGGAGTGATTAATTCAATCAATGAGGCTGATTCTACTGATGTTATCACCGGTTTAAATTACTTGTATAGTAAGAGGGGCAGCGATTTCTACTACAAATTGGGAGATACCGAGACCATAAATGCAAAGGGCCTATACCTTTATATTGATCATGCCAATAAAACGATCATGCTTTCACAACAAAAAAACGTGACAGAAGGGGTAGGTATGGTGGATATGAAAAAGCTTTTAGAGGGGGTGGAATTTGAAGAGTATGATGTGATTAGTAGAGCTGAAGGAGATAACGAGATTATTTCATTGATTAATGAAGAACATGTAAGCTGTAAAGAATATAGTGTGACTATTGATGTGCAGTCTCAACAAGTAAAGAGGGTATTCGCACGATTATCCAATACTATTGAGCCCGAAAGAACTGACAATGAAAAATTGCTTGATATCTATTTAACCGAACTAAGCACGGAATCTTCTATTGAAAAATACCTGTCACGGGAAATAGTCAGGAAGGTGGATAAGCAGTGGAAGGTAAATAAAGGATTTGAAGAGTACCAGTTGCTGGTATTGTAAGAGAGTATATTTGAGTGCATTGAAAATGCCGAATATCTAATATAGTGACATGGGAATTGGGGCCATTGACTGGCGGGAAATTGGATTTATTTTGATTAACGCTATAACAGCTAATCTATGTTTAAAAATTTACAAAGGATCTTAATTTTATTTTGTCTTATAAGCCTGTTATGTATTGAGAAAAGCATCGCTGGTATAGAAACTTATGAAACGTCGAAAAAAGGTATAAAAAAAGGAGACTCATTATTAGTTAATGATGAGAAATTTAAAAGTCCTTTATTTAACTGGGCTGACATTACTAATGTTTCGGTTCTGAATGCGATCTCTATTAAGATAAATGATGAAAATCCAATAAGCAGCAGTTTCTCCTGTCAGGCCACATTAAGAATCGAGTATTATTCAAGTCCGACACAAACATTGCCGACAGAGATTACGTCGGTAAACCTGAATGTAGATTATTCTAAAGAGGCCGGAGCAAGCTATAAAATAGCTGATACCTACCGCTTTAATAATGGCTATCATGTAAAGGTGTTTGTGACGGAATTTAACAGTCCACAATTTGGAGAAAATATTCCACCGATCATAGAGCTTACCAATACCATTACAATTGATCGTAAATACCTGTTTAAACCGCAGGCCGGAATGGGTTTGGGGGCCAATTTTAGGAGTGCTGCCAACGGTTCTACCGGAGGAGGTGTTGGTAAACAGCAGTTAGACTTAACGTGGAGCCCTGTTGCAGGTGCGGAGGAATATGATATTGAATGGGTTTCAATAGATGAGGGCAGCGAATTTGAAGGCATATTAAACGGCATGCTGTACGGATCTACGCCAGTGACAGCAAATGACGAGATTAGGCTTTTTAGAAATAATGCGACAAGGATCACGACAGAAGCTAACTCATATGTTTTATCTCTCATCTACAATTCCAAATATCTGGCGGTACGTATTCGACAAGCATCATATAATTCACTTGGAATTAGGGTTACCGGAAACTGGGATTATCATTTAGGTACGGGGTATGCAGCGTGGGAGCTCGACTGGCATGAAGAAAACCTAAATTGGCAGTATTCGGCCAGTTTTGCCGAAGAAGGTAAGAGAAAAGAAGTTATCAATTATTTCGATGGTTCATTACGAGGTCGTCAGACTGTAACTATCAATAACTCTGATAATATTGCAGTACTACAAGAAAATGTTTATGATGAGTTCGGAAGGCCTGTTGCCAGCATTCTTCCAGCTCCAGTAAAGGAGTCCGGGGAGCCTTATCTTCATTATTTTTCGGCATTTAACAGAAAAAGTTTTAATGTGCCTTATTCTTTTCGCGACATTGTTAATGGATGCGAACTTAAGCCAGATACCTTAAGCAGTGAGTTCGGTGCATCAAAATATTATTCGAAGCTTAATCCGTTTTTGAATGATATTAATTACGCTAAGAAGTATAATAGTTATATCCCTGATGCTGAGCGCTATCCTTTGTCGCTTACACAGTATACCGGAGATAATACCGGCCGAATAAAGGTTCAGGGAGGTGTCGGTAAAATGTTTCAACCGGGTGATGGGGGAAGTAAAACCACTAAGTATTATTATGGTAAACCAGAACAATGGGAACTTGACCGTTTGTTCGGAAATGATATAGGGTATGCAGAGCATTACCTTAAAAATATGGTGGTTGACCCTAATGGACAAATCAGTATCAGCTATCTGAATGCCAGCGGAAAAACTGTGGCCACAGCTTTATCAGGACAGGGATCGGAAGCGATGGATACTGTTACTTCAAGTAGTATCACCAGCCAAAAGAAACAGGTGTTGTTAAAGCCGGAAAGCTTTATTTTCGACGCGACAGCACTGAAAATTAAAGCGAGCACCACTTTTCTGGCTTCGGTTCCTGATAGCAATACTGTTATCTATTATGATATTCAGAAATTAATATACAATCATTACAATACACCAACCTTTAAACTTTGCAGTAATTGTTATTATGAATTAAATATCTCGATTAAGGATGACTGCGATAAAGATGTTTATCAAACCACCCAGTCTGTAAAGATCGGCAGTCCGAAAGAGGACTGTAACAACGAGGGAGTTTATACAGACAGCCTTGAACATGTGAAATTCTCTAAGATCGGAGAATACTATATCAATTTTGAACTCGCTTTTAATCGGGATACTATAGAAGCCTTTACAGAGAGTGCCATTAAACAAGGACTGGAAAAAGGATTTATAAAAGATGAGCTTTATTATGTGCTAAAGAGGCTGGATGAAATTGATTTCAAGAGTTGTTTTTCTGATTGTAAAAATGCAAAGACTTTGCTGGGCACCGAACAGTCGTTTGCATCTCTGGTGAGCCTGAAGCTTCAGCAACTGGGGGTGACCCTAGCTAATACAAGCAACCCTCAATATGCGAGCTGGATCACCAGTAAATATGCATATTTACTCAATTATGTTAACCAACTTACCTGTTCCCCACCTTCCCCATGTGAAAGTTTCAGAACTTTAATGCTGCAGGATGTTACTCGATATGGACAGTATGCTTTATTCGATACCCTGGGTAACACATTGGAGCCTTCAATTAATGTTATAGCCCAAAATTGGCGTATTGGTACAACCGGCGGAGAATTTCCAGTTAAATCTAAGACCGACCCAGATTATATTAAAGAACAAATCACATTAAATAATGGGATAGTTATCTCTCCATATGATGCTGATTTTCAATTAACAGATCTGATTAAATACTGGAAGGATGAATGGGCAGAGAAGTTCTTGAAATACCATCCAGAATATTGCAGGCTGGATTATTGCGAAAAAAATACGGATTATTATGTATGGTATAATAATGTAAAAGAGATTGAGACGGCCAATGAAATTTATAAAATACAAGGGGGCTTATCTTATAATTACTCGAATGCTGCATGGTTGTTAGACGCTGATCCATTCTTTCAACAAAAAGGTGCTGCATATTTAGACTCAATGCGGCAGGATCTGTTACAATATAGCCTAAGAGTACTGAATATTAATTCAAGTTCCGTTGCTACGAAAAATGTACTTCAGTATGTAGATTATTCCGTTTATTGCATCGATGGCGCTGCCAACCAAGGTACAGCATGGAACAATTGTATACCAATTAGCAGCTGCAGATTAATGGACAGAGAATGGGAGACATACAAGGATCTATATTTTGAATTAAGGGAAAAATATAATGAAAAGGTTCGGGGAGACAATTGTACTTCGAGCTGTAAAATCGGTCAGCCAATAAATTTTCCTGTTCCGGAGGCTTGCCCAGTAGCTGGTGACTTTGTGCTGGAAGGCTATCATCTGGTGGCAGGAGAGTGGGAACCATTACCTTCATGTACTAGTCAAACAATAAAGTTAAGATATCAGGGCGTACAAATCAATGGAAATGTTAAAGTAGACATCGAGATAGCGGGGCAACAGACAGCGAGCTTTGTTTTTACGTCACCTTACAACGAGTTTTTCTTTTGCCTGCCTGAGGGTGTCGCTTTAAAAGATGTTGTTATAAAACCTACTTGTGTAGCAGACTGTTCTTCGTACGATTATTCATTGCTAACGACATATAAGTGGCAGGGTACATCTACCCTGAAAAATATTTACACTAACAACGTTTTAAGTTCTACAACACGCAGCTATGCAAATAATTCACTTAATTTTAGTACCAATCAGGCTTTTTCAGGAACACTTGATGTCTCCCATGGCTCATGGCAAAAAGACAATAATACCTGTGAACTCATATTCGACCAGGGTACTGCTAAAGAAGTGAGGAGTGTAATTCTTGTTTTAAATTCTAACCAGCTGGTATTAAGTACAAGAATTGGTGATATAGAGTATATCCAAAATTTTACGCCGAAAAAAATACTTGAAAACCCTGAAGCCGGAATAGACTATTATGTTGAGGATTTTTACACCGATAATTCAAATCCGCAGAATATTATTGTTAACTATATTTCAGATCATTATCCGGATTATTATGAAGTAATATCGGTCTCGCAAAATAATGATTTTTGCAATGGGCTTAGTTATAATTCTTTTTATGGTTGTAATATTCCGGGCAGTTGGGTTAATGGTTCTACGTCATTTCGTAGTAGCCTGAAATTAAAGACCGGGACTGGTAGTGTTATTCAATATACTGACCGGTATGTTAACGTTGCCAGAAGAGATTATATGGTTGTTGATAGGAGTAGTTTAAGTGAATCCGCTTTTCATATAATACAGGATAGCCGGTTTTCATGGTTTGATCAGGAGGCCTATCAAACCCAAAGCAGCACAGGCAAAGTAACCCGGCTGTTAATAAAAGAAAATCCGGGAGTTGTTCGATGTAATCCAGATGACGAGTACTATACAGTGGATGTCGACTTGAGGGAAGACCGTTACTCGTATTTTCCTGAATTGTGGTCAGATTTTTATGATTACATACCGGGCTACTTGAAAAAATACCTGATTACGGTTGACCTACAATACTATGATGGTTATGATTATTTAGATGAATATGCGGAGCATTTCAGAACTTATAGTTATGGTTACCTCAATTGCTCGACTCAGGATGCATACACATACCCCTATATACCCCGTTTTAAAGTGACTTCGCCTCCGGCTGTGAGTGCTGCTTGTCTTGCTTATCAAAATAAAGAATCTCGTTTTTTAGACAATCCTATATTAAATCAGCCCATTAATCCTAATGCTATAGATGCTTCAAATAAGGCAGCTATAGCTAAGCAGGTAAATACCGCCTGCTATGCCAAAGCAGACTACTGGATGAAAAAACTTAGCCCAGGATTTGCAGGACATCCGGACAGTGTTACTATTGACGATGACTTGAGGAGTTTTCTGGCAGAAGTTTGTGTGGCGGGAGGAGACCTTAACCATCCTACCGGGGCAAGTACTATCGGGCCTGCAGGGGGGGGCTCATGGACAAGTTTTGGCGAGGTGATTCAATACGTGATGCAGAATTGGATGGGATTAAATCATTTTACCAAGCAGTTGAACCCATGGTTGTTAGATGATACTTATCCGTACTCGCCTGTCCCCCAGTTTACAAATACAATGATCAGAAGTGTAAGTCCGGAGATATGTAGTAAAATTACCGCTTTGCAACAGGAAAGAAATAGTGTTGCACCTAACAGCACATTTTATAGTTTTTTGCTGACAAAATATGGGGCTGTAATGAATATTACGGAACAGGAACTAGCTATGCTTGAACAAGCCTGCGGGAGCTGTTACAAACTTTTGCCAAGAGATATTCAATTACCAATATTCCTTGATCCTGCGTCACCTGGATGTATTTCGGGGTCTGATTATTTAAGTGCCAAACAATACCTGTTAAATGTTGAGTTTCCCCCGGGAGAACTTACTGAGCAGGATTCGGTATATGGTGAGATCTTAACTACCTATATTAATTTCAAGTATGGATTAACACTTTCTGAGCATGATTATAGAGCTTTTGAGACCATAGCAAGTAATCCATCAGCGGTACTTTGTAATAAGCCAACTTTTGCAAGTTTCGATCCGGACCCATTCGACTGTATCAAAATGATGGTGACTCTGGGAGTTCAGGATGGTCAGAAAGAGTATGTAGATGCCATTTTTGCCGAGAAAGAAAAATTCCGTCTAGAATATGTGACGGCATGTGCTGCAGCAAAATCAAACACAAGCTTAAAAACTAAGCAGAAGACTTTTCATTACACCCTTTATTATTACGACCAGGCTGATAATCTTGTGCGTACTATCCCACCGGAAGGGGTGTATCCACTGAGTGATTCGCAAGCCCAACTGGCCAATGCAGTAAGGATGGCTGGAAATACGGTTGCATGTACTGCTGATCCTAACTTCCCTACCGGAAATAGTGTAAAAGCTACAGCTTTAACAGGCCTTGAATCAGCATTGGCTACCAGCACAGGAAGCTCTGTGGAAATGTGGTTATATAGTCAGAATATCCAGTCAATGCAGATGCTGGCCACAACTCCGGGTAATACAGGGAGCAAGTTTATGTTTCAAACCTGTATCAGCGGTAATACATTAAATGTGGATGTTTTTACATTAAGTCAGCCTGCAGATCCTAAAAGCATCGTATTTACCAATTCGAATCATGTTTCGGTAAATATTGCCGGTCTGGTACCGCTAAATCCATGGACACATGTTGTGATACAAGCTTCAAATTTTCAAACCGGAACCCTGAATGTGTTTGTTAACGGGCAAGCTGTGCCAGCTATTGCAGGTGGTCAGCAAAATGGATGCGGCTGGGAAGTGATCAGTGGAGGCGATCCGATCCAAATGCCGGAGAATCTTTCGAGTCTGAAATATTTAAGAGTCTACGATCAGCAGCTTTCACCTCTTTATATAGTTGGTAATGCCCAGGAAAGCTGCTTTATGCTGGCTAGTGAGCACAAGCAGCCGCTTAACGCCGCTTTAACTGGCTGGTACCGGTTCAATACACCGGATGCGGGAGGTGAAACCCTTGCAGGCGGAGTTAATACAAGTAAAATAGAAACACAAAGTAATACCCCAGTATATCCCCAACATAGTCTGGCCACGAGCTATGCTTATAATACCACGAACCAGGTGGTTAAACAAGCTACCCCGGACGGTGGTAGCAGTAAATTCTGGTATGATGATCTGAGCCGTTTAGTGGTATCGCAAAATGCGAGACAGGCACAGAATAGTGATTACAGCTATACAAAATATGATGTATTAGGGCGGCTAACAGAAGTAGGGCAGAAGAACTATGTAAATTCGGGATTGAGCGAGCCAGATTATCTGAGCAGTACAGCTTATCAGAATTTCCTGAGTGGGGGTAGCAACAGCCAGATCACTGAGACTGTATATGATACAGCTCCCCTAAGCGGAAATGGTATTCCAGGCGGCCTTATTCAAGATAATTTACACAAACGTGTTTCAGCAAGTATTTACCGAGAAAACCCATCAAGTACCAGTATTAATGCCAGCTACTACAGCTACGATATAGCTGGTAATGTAAAAACTCTTTACCAGCAGGTAAGCGGATTAGGCCTAAAGAAAATAGATTATGAATATGATCTAGTAAGCGGTAAAGTAAATCTGGTAGCCTACCAGCACGGGCAAAACGACCAGTTTTATTATCAGTATAAATATGACGCCGAGAACCGTTTAACCGAAGCCTGGAGCAGTACTCAAGCTATTATTAATCCCTATGCCATGGGAAGTACCTTGCCTGTGCCTGAGCGGAAGCTTGACGCTTATTACCAGTATTATTTGCACGGACCGCTGGCACGGGTAGAGCTAGGTGATGAAGGTACCAAAGTACAGGGAACGGATTATGCCTATACCCTGCAGGGCTGGTTAAAAGGAGTGAATGGCAATGCGCTAAATCCGGCGACAGAGATCAATAATGATGGAGCAGTAATCGGAAAAGATGTGATGGCTTATAGCCTGGGATATTACCAGGATGATTATAAGCCGGTAGGAGGAAGCACATCTGCAGCCTTTGGTATGCAGTATATCGCAGACGCTGTAACGGGCAAGAGCTTGTATAATGGTAACATTAGCAATAGCACGGTAGCGATACAAGGAATTAATGGAGGCAATGTAGCTGGTTATAGTTACCGGTATGATCAGTTGAACAGGCTAAAAGAATTCAGGCAGCATGCACTGAGTAACAGTACTACCAGCTGGAACAGTGGAAGCATCAGCAGTGCTTATAGTGAAAGTTTTAACTACGATGGAAACGGAAATATTCTATCGGCTAGCAGAACCGGTAATAGTGGGGCAATGGATAACCTGAATTACGGCTATAACAGAGATGCCACAGGCAAACTAATAAACAACCGACTACGCCATGTTAAAGATGCAGTAGGAGCAGGAGCTTACAATGAGGATATTGATAACCAGAATGATGATAACTATAGCTATGATGCCATTGGTAATTTGACAGCCGACAGCCATGAAGGTATCACCAGTATCGACTGGACGGTATACGGTAAGATCAAAAGCATCGCTAAGAATAGCGGAACTATCAGCTACCAGTATGACCCGAGCGGTAACAGAGTAAGTAAGACGGCGAATAACCTCACCACCTGGTACGTTCGTGATGCACAGGGGAACAGCTTAGCAGTTTATGACAATGCAAATAGTGCAACTAACTGGAAAGAGCAACAGCTTTATGGCAGCTCCAGGCTTGGTATATGGAAGCCGGAGATAAATATCGGCAGTACAAGCGGAACGGCCATATGGAGCCTGAGTGGTAAAAAAGCGTATGAATTATCGAATCATTTAGGGAACGTTCTCGCGGTCATCAGTGACAGTAGAATCCTTAATGGAAGTACCTATGATGCAACGGTATTGAGTGCGCAGGATTACTATGCATTCGGGATGCTGCAACCCGGAAGAACCTGGCACTTGGGAGATAGCTATCGGTATGGCTTTAATGGTAAGGAGAATGATAATGAGGTAAAGGGAGAAGGGAATCAGCAGGATTATGGGTTTAGAATATATGACCCGAGGTTGGGTAGGTTCTTGAGCGTAGATCCATTGTCTCCATCCTATCCTTGGTATACACCTTATCAATTCGCTGGTAATAAGCCTGTTAATAGTATCGACTTAGATGGGTTGGAGCCTGTAGAAGTGTCGTTTTATCTTTCTAGTCAAAGGCCTTTACCTAAGATCGGAAAAACGGAATGGTATGTTGTTAGGGGAAAGGCAATAGAGTCATCATACTCGGCAGCATTCAGATATAATATTGTTAATAGTAATCCAGGTGCTTATCAAAATATCGAAGCTAGGCATAATTGGTATGCTTGGGCTGCAAAAAATGCGAAGGATAATTACTGGTTCGCCGCTGCAACCGATGTTACCTCTAAAACGATGGTTGGTGGAGCAGATATGCCGAATACTGTTTTTATGAATGACCAAGAGGAGAATGTTCTTAGAGGAGCTAATGAATTTCTATTGAAGGAAAATTTCAAAAACTTTGGAAAATATGCTCTAGGAGACGGCCCTGTAACATGGAACGGAAAATCGTATGCCAATCTCTCTGGAGCTGAATTAGATAAACAAATGGTAGTAATCGAGATGACGACATTACAAGGCTATCTTAATGATTATAAAAATAATTACATAAAGAACAACGGTCAAGATGCATGGAATGATCTTCATCAGGGGTTAAATGCATTATTTGATAATCGGCTTTTATCTCCTCTTACTCCCGCGGCTAATCGGTATGCTCAGAAGGAGTTCTCAAAGAAATTTGGGAAGGATGCAAAATTTGACTTTATGAATTTAGATCACAGGATTTTTCAAGGGCAGAAAATGGCTGAGTATTTAAGAACGCATGACAAGAAAGATAAGAAAGGCTCAAATTAAATTGGATGTATGTTTGTTAATAATCTGAAATATAGAACTATATTTTACTTTACTATTTTCGGATCTTATTGGTTCTTACCTCTCTTTTCAGCTTTTGGAGTTAATGGAGGTCAGGAAATATTTTTGACATCCTATTATTTTTTTCCAGGAATAGTTATTCCCACATTAACATTGTTCTTGTTTCAAAAGTTTAGAGAAAGGATGGCTTTGATTTATTTAAGTTTGAACTTCTTTTTGTATTTGACAATTATTTGGATGTTCTCAATGGAGGGTTCTTGGAGTCCACTCTTGTATATAACCCCTTTTTTTGGGGCGCTATCGTTTTTGCTCTTGACGAAAATGCTGGTTGTAAAAGATCTTAAATACAACGCTATAGTTATGTTCTCGTTGTTAACCGTTCCAGGGTTTGTGGTTCTAGGTTATTATAATGAACCATTTATTCTTTCTTTGTCCTGTTTTCTTTGGACTTTTAGTGTTGGGCAAGCATTAGCAAATGTGCGTTCTCAAAGCTAGTCCGAGGTGTGCCGAGAATGAAAAGCAGGCCATAAAATAACGCTTTTCAATGCTATACCCTAAGCTAGTCCGTGCGTATTAGTCAGTTAGCTGGTTCGAGCTAACTGTCCGTAGTCTGTAGCTTAGGTTTGAGTAATAGGGACTACGGATTAATAAATAAAAAAGAGTCTTAGACTCGCTAAACGAAAAGAGAAAGAATGTCAGGCCGCGGCTATACAATAAAAGATCAGTATGCTATCCATTTTATAACGTTTGCCGTTGTACAGTGGGTAGACGTATTTAGTCGCAAAGAATATGCTGATGTAGTTGTAGAAAGCTTAAGTTTTTGTCAGAAAAATAAAGGCTTAAAAGTACATGCCTGGTGTATCATGAGTAATCATCTGCATCTGATAGTTTCCACCGTTGAAAACAAATTATCAGATGTACTGAGAGATTTTAAAAAGGATACTTCACTAAGCTTATTAAAACAATAACTGAAATAGAAGAGAAAGCAGAAGAAACTGGGTGTTGTGGATATTTAAGAAAGCCGGAGAAGCAAACAAAAGAAATGAGAGTTATCAGTTCTGGTAGCAGGATAATCATCCTGTTGAATGTTCTTCGAATGAACTATTAGAATCGACGCTGGAGTATTTGCATGAAAATTCCGTAAGGGCAGAAATTATAAGAGCTGCACAGGATATGTGTATTCGTCGGGAATAGATTATTATATTGGAGAGAAAGGGTTACTTGAAATAGAATTAGTATGAGAAGAAGCGAGTCTGGAGACTCTTGTTTATTGACGAATCCGTAGAAACGCTGTGCTAACTCTACAAAAATGGTCAAAACAGCGAAGAAATGGGTGAATGGCCTTTCAGAATATATTATACAGAGATCATAATTATTATATGAAGAAAATTTTTACAACAACTATTGCAACATTATTTGCAATTTGTGGTTTTTCACAAACTAATACTTTCCCTTCAAGTGGGAGTACTGGTATTGGAACAACTACCCCGGCGTCTACCCTAGAAATAAAAGATAGCTCTCCGGTAATTACACTTACATCATCGACTTATAACAATTTATATCGGTCGTACTTTGGGGCACGTAGTGGCGCTCAGGCATATTTGATTTTTGGAAATAGCGGTGTGAATGAGGTAAGGGCAGGTAATACGGCAGCCGGTGGCTTCCTTGATTTTTATACTAATAATACAGTAGGTATGGATGTCGCATCTGATGGTAATCTTGCTATGCGTTTAGCTGCTAATGGTAATGTTGGTATAGGTACAAATGCTCCTCAATATAAATTACATGTAAATGGTATCAGCTACTTTTCGGGAGATATTACAACTCTTGGTAAGTTAAACTTAGCAACTTCGAATTATGATGGTACCCTTATTTTAGGAAGTAATGCCACATGGAGGTCTGGTATATCACAACGTGATGCCGGTAATGCGGAAATGCGGATATGGACAAAAGGTGCAAGCCCGATTTATTTTGCTAATGAGTTTGATGGTACACAGTCGGGGGCAACCTTACCGACCGATGGGATGAAATTTGCGGGAAATAGTTTGGGTATCGGAAGTTTTACAGTAAATGAAGCGATTGGGTATAAATTGCATGTAAAAGGTACTTCAAAGTTTACAGAAGATGCGTTGTTTGATACGAAACTTAATGCAAATACTCTCGTTACAAATAGTTTACTGGTCGACTATCAGACCGATCCAACATCTGGTAATAAATTAGCAGTAAACGGTACCAGCTATTTTTCGGGAGATATCACAACTCTTGGTAAGTTAAACTTAGCAACTTCGAATTATGATGGTACCCTTATTTTAGGAAGTAATGCCACATGGAGGTCTGGTATATCACAACGTGATGCCGGTAATGCGGAAATGCGGATATGGACAAAAGGTGCAAGTCCGATTTATTTTGCCAACGAATATGATGGTACACAGTTAGGTGCAACTTTACCGACCGATGGGATGAAACTCGCAGCTAATAACCTTGGTATAGGCAGTTTTACTGTAAATGAAGCTATTGGTTATAAGCTCCATGTAAAGGGAACTTCAAATTTTACAGATCAGTTAAGTGGGGCATCTGCGACTTTTTCTGGGACCGTTGGCATTGGTACAACCACTGTTGAAGGTGCAAACAAATTGCAGGTAAATGGAGGAATAAAATCATCAACGCTTACGTTGTCAGATGATCCGGTTGTTTCAACAGGCAGTTACGATATCTTAACAAGAAATAGCGGTACTAATATAATTGAAAAAATATCATCAAATGCGCTGGCGCCAGCCACTGGAAGTGCCAATTATATCCATAACCAAATAGCTGCTGCGCAAACAGGTAATATATGGGTATCTGGTCAGGGTAAGTTTGGGAGTTTAGTTGTTGAAGGTGCAGATATGAATGTTAATGCAACTAATATACAGTTATACACACCCAATTTATTAAATCTATGGGCAAATAGTATTAAATTAACTCTTGCTCCCGGGATATCAGCAACAGGTTATGATCTTCTAACTCGTAACTCCACTACAGGAATTATTGAGCGTATTCCATCAAATAGTTATGCTGTAACAGGTCGTAGTTTGTCTCAAATGCAGGAGATTTCTGCAGGCAATTTTTTTAGTAATGGTGGGGGAACAACTCAATCTGGTGCACGATTTAATAAAATAGGGATTGATGCAAGCTACCCGCTTGAGTTTAGAAAGACTATGCCTAATGGCGATTCCGCGAATGGCTATTTGTATACATCAGCAACTATTGGACAATCGGGTAATGCCATCGTTATCGGCACCAATGATGGCGGAGGTGGAGGTTCGACAATTTATGAACGCATGAGAGTAGATGCAACCGGATTGAAGCTACCTGTTGCTCCAACTTCTGCGGCAGGTTCCTATAATATTCTAACACAAAATAGTACTACCGGGTATTTAGAAAAGATAAGTTCTGGTTCAATTGTTTCTGGAACAGGAACACCAAACAGAATACCTTTTTATAACTCCAGCGGCCTGGTTGCAGATGATGCAGGGTTTACTTATAATCCTACATCAGGACTAACGCTTGGTAGTTCTAGGATTAAAATTAGCGGTGGTTCGTCTATAGAAATAGGTAATGGTGCCTCTTCAGGAACCAGTTGGGGTATAGCTATCGGGAATGCTGCAATTGTAAATCCAACTATTGCTTCAGAGTGCCCGATAGCTATTGGCGCCGGAGCAACTACAGGTACTTCCTGGAGAGGAATAGCTATGGGCCTTTCAGCGAGTACAAATAATTTCAATTCCATTGTATTTGGAAGGGAAGCGGAAGCAACTGCCAGCGGTCAGCTTATTTTTGGAAGGAGTACACAAGGAAATGCTTTGTCTTTAAATTCAGTATATTTTAATGGTGTCCAGGCACAGGGTAGTACTACTAGTGGGCAAAGCGTAAGTATTAATGGTGCAGGGGCAGGACCTGGGAATGATTTATCAGGTGGTAGCCTGACCTTAGCATCAGGTAAAGGTACTGGAGCTGGTACTCCAGGGGATCTGGTATTTCAAACACCAGCCTTAGGGGTGGCAACGACTTCTACTTTACAGACTTCAGTGCCCAGGATGACCATAAAGGGAGGAACCGGGGAAGTTATCTTTAACTATCTTAATACCTCCACATATGCTCAGTCGTTCCAAAGCCCTGGCTTTACCGGTACTATTGGTAACCCGACGTTAGCTCAGGATTTTTATGCAAATACCAATGGTAATGACAGTGGAATCAGATCTCGTTACCGAACCTTACAAGCGGTAGGTACCTTTGATTTCAGACATGACAGTGGGCTGCAGCCATCCTTCAGAATGTATATGCCACAAAGCGGCATAGACGAGAGCACTTTAAGAGAAACATTCAGATTTAAGAGTGATGGTACTTTGCAGTTCTTTCCGACTTTGAGTAGTGTTACAGGGGCAATTAAATCAAGTAGTAGTTTATTGGTCGAATCGAATAACAACGGAAGTGTTGTATTGAGGTCTGCATCAAATAACGGAAGTGTCCTAATGGACACTTATGGAGGAATTTCAGCTACCTCCAGGAATATCAGCACGGGCCCTTGGGTGAATGTAGGATCCTTTACTCAGGCAGGGAATGGCGTTGCTTTTAGTATGTTATCAAAAATTAACACGAATGGTGGTTCTGAAGGATTGTTAACTATGTCGGGTTCGTACGCTACAAGGTTTACTATTAGTCCGGGCACTACAGCCGGAGGCGGTATTTTACCGACTACTATGCACATCAAATCTGGAGATGCGCAGCCTGCTAATTCTGGTGTAATAGCAGGAGCAAATATGTATTTATATGGCGGAAGTGGAGTTAATGGTGGGAAGATCGGAAATGTAGTATTACAGAATGACGGCTCAAGTAATAAAGGGAATGTTTTGGTAGGAACCACCACGGACGATGGAATAAATAAATTACAGGTCTATGGAAGTATCAAAAGTTCGGATGTTATGGAAGCAAACTCCTTTAAAATTAATTCAGATCCTGCACCATCTTCAACGGGGTATGATATCTTAACCCGGAATACATCTACCGGACTTGTGGAAAAGGTGGCGTCATCCAGCATCGCAATCGACCAGTCTAATATAGTCCATAAATCCGGTGATGAAGCAATTTTCGGTATCAAAACCTTTAACGGTAATATCGGCATTGGCACGACCAATCCTGGTACCTATCAGCTTGCGGTAAAAGGTACCATAAAAACGCAGGCAATCAAGGTAGACCCAACAGATTGGTCTGATTATGTTTTTTATAAGTCGTATAAACTGCCTTCATTAAAGGACGTAGAAAGTTTCATTACCGAAAAGCAGCATTTACCTGATATCCCATCCGAAGCCGAGGTTAAGAAAAACGGAATTGAGCTGGGTGAGATGAATTCTTTACTGCTTAAAAAGATTGAAGAGTTAACGCTTTATATGATAGAGAAAGATAAGCAGCTCGAAAAGGCAAATGAAAAGATTGATTCACTCGCTAAGAAAGTTGAAAAGTTAGCGAAGAGAAGGTAGTGAGAGTTGGAGGCTCGCACCAGCAATAGGATTTTGTGTGATTGAGAAAAAGGTCGAGCTATAAAGCTCGCACCAACCAGGGCACCAGGAATGTATGACGTGATTTTTCTGGAATTCATTGCCCGATTTTTAATTAGAAAACCAAACAACTGATAACACATAAATTGAAAGAATTATAATGAAATCAATGAATAAGTGCTTTGTTCTTTTAGCTTTAATTCTTGCTCCCTGCTTATTAAATGCTCAAACAGTACAGAAAGAACTACCAGAAGTGTCTTTATTTTCAAATCCTGCAAATACGGCGAGTTGGAGAGGATTTAACGGAATTTCCAGCAAAGAAACTCATGGCGATAAATCTTTGAATAAGGTAGCTGTCGCGATAGGTAAGGGAGTATTGGTAACCTTAGGTGGAAAAGGCATAATAGCAGTGGATGAGAACGGAACTACGAAATGGACCACCGGGGTAAAAGGTCTTGCTATGACCATTGGAAAGTTTAAAAATTACCTTATCGTTTTTTCTACGCCGCATCTGAAAAATGCAACACAAGCCTATACCAATGAACTAAATGCTTCATTAATTGATCCTGTCAGCGGTAAAGTAGTGCTTCAGAAAAATATTAATACCGGCGACGCCACTTTTATAGAACAAGCTCTGTTTTTTCTTTCCGATGATGGTTCGTTTTGCAAGGTGGGTTTACGGCTCAGCAATAGAAAACAAGCTATTGATATAACTTTAGTCAATAAGTTTTTGCAGCAGTTTGGCGAAACTCAAAGCTTCACCTTGATTGAGCTAGATGAGAAGCTTGAGCGAAAGAATGAAACAAAACTGACTCTGCCCGAAGGTGGATTTGGCGGGGCGCAGTGCAATTCAAAAGGAGAAGTCTTTATAAGAACCATCCCATCTAAAAATGCTATACAGGTTTCGCAATTTGTAAGTGGAAATACTGCAGCGGTAAAAACACTTGTGCAAACTATAAATGCCCGGGATAAAGACATGACCGCCAAGTTCCTGGTAAGTAAAAATAATCCTTCAGTAGTTTATTTGGCTACTTTGTATGAGGATGAGGATAAAGAAGCTGCTTTAAGTCTTAGCAGACTTAACTTTGCAGACGGTACTAAAATCGAAAAGAAAGAGCAGATTACAAGGTCTAGGGTAAAGGACCTTGAAAAGAATTATAAAGTTGTTAATAAAAAAATGGACAAGCCTGATTTAGGCAAGCCAGGGGATATGCGGATATTGGAGCTTGAAGAATGCGGCGACCAGCTTTTTACAAGTATTGAGGCGATCGAAGCGGCCGCTACTTCAACCAGGCAATGGGATAATGTGTACAGTGTGCTGCTGACTAGTTATGACTTGTCTTTTAATCTCAAATCGCAAAATATAGTTCCCAGATTTTATATGTCTGCATACGGGTATGGACTTGGTATTCACCGGGATGGTAATATTTTGCGCTTTATTGCCAATGATCATCCTAACATGCTGAGCAATAAAGCGATGTACGGTGAACTTGATTTAAAAACCGGCCAGGTAATTAAACTAAATCATATTGAGAAAGACAGAATAGAGAAGGGGAACCCTATGAACCCGGCTAATATTTTATGGTATCCTTCGGGTTTTGTGCTTACGTATATCAATATGAAAGGAATGGGGGGTAGAATTGCTCACGATATACAGGTTTGTAAGTATTGAGACAAATACGAAGATTTTAGCTACTGATTTGTCCTGATGAAAACTATTTTTAATAACGGGAATCTTCTTCCATTAAAAAGCTTAGTTGTCTTTGTACTTAGCTTGCTTTTAGGTTCTGATACCTTCGCTCAAAAAATCCAGGCAACTGTAAACTCGGGCGCACATCTAATTCAAACCACTGATTGGAATGTTTTTAGAAATGTTATTATCTCTGTAGAACATATCGACGGTACAAACAGGCATTTTTATCCTGCTGTTGCATGGCCATATAATCCTAACGCAATGAATGTAGAGGGGCTGGATGCCGATTTTGCACAGGGCACATCAGTGGTGGTGTATGTGGTTAAACCATTATTCAAACTTGCTTCTGCCAATGTCGAGGCAACTGTGACTTCCGGCCCGCATTTGATAAAGACCATGGACTGGGCAGAATATGCTTATTCGAATATTTTAGTAGAAGAATTAGATGGGCGCAACCAGCATATCTATATTGCTAATGGTACCCGACCCACTAATCCGAATGCCATGTACGTTGAGGGGATAGATGTTGATTTTGCACAAGGAACGCAAGTAAGAGTATATAATTTAAATAAGGCATTTTCAACCGAATTAGTCTCCAATGTGGCTGAAAACGAACAGTATACATCTTTGGCGCTATCGTCATACGACAAAGCTTCCAACGGCATTAATGAGCGTGTCCGCATCCTCGGTAACGGCTATGTCGGAATCGGAACCCCCGCTCCGCAGGCTCCGCTGGATGTAAAAGGGTCTGTAATTATTAATGGTCCAGGTAATACTTTAACTCTTCAAAAATCAAGCAACAATATACCTGCTCTAGCTTTTCAGGGAGCTGCAGGTGTGTCAACACTAATCGAAGCAGGTGATGATCATTTTACTACCTACGTGGGCGGCCAGCGGCGCTTCACTATTCAGTCTGACGGGAAAGTCGGAATAGGAACCAATGGCCCTGAGGCCAAGCTCCATGTTTATGGCACCGCGAATGCAAACATGCTCGGGATAGGTTCTTACACCTTACCTGTATCAGGGGATGAAGCAGGGGTATTCGCAATCAAAACTAACCATGATAATAATCTATGGTCCCAGTCGATAGTTTCATACGGTACGGGTGGGAAAGGATTGAGGGTTTATAACAGTGGCGGAGCAGGTAGTACAGCTTTTGAAGTAGTTCAGGGTGCGGGCTCGCGGTTTATTGTTGATGGTCAGGGAGATGTTGGTATCGGCACGAACGATCCAAAAGGATATAAATTGGCTGTAGCCGGAAAAATCAGAACGACAGAAGTTAAGGTTGAACCTTTACCCTGGTTCGATTATGTATTTGAGCCTTCCTACAAACTGCCCGATTTGAAAGAAACTGAGAAATTCATAAAAGAAAACAAACATTTACCAGAAATTCCTTCCGACAAAGAAGTACAGGCCAATGGATTAGAGCTTGGGAAAATGAATTCTCTGCTTTTAAAGAAAGTAGAAGAAATCACTCTGTATCTGATTGAGATAAAAAAGGAGAACGAGTTGCTTAAGGAGCGCCTGAACCTTGTAGAAGAGGCTGGTAAAAAGTAATTCTTCTACCAAAAAGCTAAGGCTCTGTATAGTTGTATTTGTTTTTCACAAGCTAGATGTAACAAACCTTATCATAATGAAAAAACTACTTATCACTGCTTTTGCTATTCTTATTTCTAGCCAAAGTTATTCGCAAAACACATTTCCTCAAACTGGAAACGCAGGTATAGGAGAGACTAATTCCGGAGCATCGCTTACGATCTTTAATTCTACTCCGTATGTAGATAATGAATTATTGAGATTAAAATCAGGGATAGCCTGGGGAGGGAATACCGGACATATGTCTCTTTATAATGGAAGTGTTGAAAATGCACGATTCGCATGGTTTATGGGAGATGGTAATCTTCAGGACGGTAATCTTCTTTTTTACACTAAAGAAGGTGGAGGAACCCTACAGGAACGCTTAAGAATAAAACATAATGGTAACGTGGGTATTGGTACAAGTAGCCCTGATTCTAGACTACATATAGGTCTGAGTAATGGCGCACAATTAAGAGTCGATTACAATAACACTGGCGACAATTATTACGATGCGAACAAGCATATATTTAGAGGAAATGGCGGTTTTTCTGAAATATTATACCTCAATGGGGCGACTAGTAGAGTAGGTATTGGCACTACAATACCTACATCTAAATTAGAGGTGTGGGATATTACTTCAGGATCAGGAATAAGCCAAATGTTAAATCTTTCCAATGGGAGCGATGCGGATTTGAATTTCAAAGTCAGTCAGGTAGGGGCAACACAGAAATATTTCTCAATTAGTCCCAGCGTGGCGATCCCTATTGCTTTAGCTACTACTACGGGAGTGAATGTAGGAATTGGTACATCAACTCCAGGAGCAAAACTTGATGTGAATGGTATCATTCAGACTTATAATAAGGATGCAAATTTCGCGACATGGGATAATTTAAGAGTTTGGTCTGAGGGAGAAAATAGCTATATAGAATCGAATGGAGATGAGAAGGGGTTGGTTATTAAATCTAATGGGGGAAATAAGATTCTGCTGAAAAGTAAGGTGGGGGTAGGTGTAGAAAATCCACAGGAAAACTTAGAGGTAAATGGTACAATAAGATCTGAGGTATGGCGCCCTACAGGCTCAGAGCAAGATGATTTTTACTTGGATGTAGAACCAGGAACACGAATTTTAAGGACAAGAAACTGGAACACTTCGGCTCCAAACATAGGGGCGACAGGATTACATACGGGTGTAGGTTTTTTTGATGGTTCCGTGGGTATTGGTACCGCTAACTTAACGGAAAAACTTAATGTTAATGGCAGCATAAGAGCACAGGCTGTAAAAGTTAGTGCTGAAGGCTGGCCAGATTATGTGTTCGAGCCATCTTATAAGCTGCCGGATTTACAGGTTACAGAGCAGTTTATCAAAGAGAACAAACATCTTCCTGAAATACCATCTGCTAAAGAGGTTCAAAGCAATGGGATAGAACTTGGTCAAATGAATGCTTTGCTGCTGAAAAAGATTGAGGAATTGACCTTGCATTTGATTCAATTAAGTAAAAAAGTAGATGAGCAGCAGGCACAAATAATAAAGCTTAAAACCAGTAAATAACCTATCGCATATTTAAAATAAAATGAAAAAAATACTACTCATGCTTGGAGAACGCTTTGGCATAGCGGGAATTTTAATCCGACTTCGTATTTGCCCTTAACAGGCGGAACTCTGACAGGCGGTCTGGAAATTAACTCTCCATCTGGTCAATCTGCATTAAGGGCGATTGGAACTACAAGTAGTTTGTTGATTGGAAATGTTGGTAGCGGCGAGAATTATTATGATGCAGGTTCTTTCCACCAGTTTCAAATCAGGGGCGTTGAAAAGTTCTCAATTAGTTCGGCGGGGAACGCTGTTTTTGCAGGCTCCTTATCAGGCACCTCCGCCACCTTTAGCGGCAACATTGGTATCGGTACCGATAACCTAAGCGAAAAGTTAAATGTAAACGGCAATATAAGAGCCCGAGCAGTTAAGGTAAGCCCTGAAGGCTGGCCGGATTACGTGTTTGAACAGTCCTACAAACTTCCGGACTTAAAGGTAACCGAACAATTCATCAAAGAGAACAAGCATTTGCCTGAAGTGCCTTCAGCAAAAGAAGTACAGACCAATGGTATAGAATTAGGCCAGATGAATGCTATGCTTTTGAAGAAGATTGAAGAACTTACTTTATATCTTATAGAATTAAAAAAGGACAATGAAAAGATTAAGGAAGACAACAGGATGCAACAACGTGAAATCAACCAGTTAAAAAACAAGAAATGAAAAAACTAATACCTGCCTTATTACTAATGCTCGTTTGCCTGAATGCAAAAGGACAACAAACTATTACGTTTAATCAGCTTAAAGCAAATGATGCCCAACCACTTCGGTACGAAATTGCAAGAATATATATCGATGTTGTAAATTGGAACTGGAGTGGTACAGCCGAAATAGACTTGCTTGAAAGGCATTATTCCGCAGGTTTGAAAAAAACTTATATCATCTCTTATGGATACCAAGTGCCTCCGAGAGCTTATTTAAAGGATATGAGCGGAGAAGGTGCCAATAGTTTTCAACTGACTCTAGGGACCGAGGTTGTTGTTTCTGGTAATATTAAATATGTGCCCTTGTATGTAGATATAAAATATTACTCTGAAGTTAATGTCGTATTAAGAACCAACTGGCAAACTACTACAGATGCTTCTAATTCCAGTCAGGGGCGTTTGTATTATAATCAAGGCCCAACAGGACTAAGTATTCCTGATTTTGCAGCAGATGATATGGTACAACTGGCTAACAGGGCGGGGAGTACTATATTAAGCGGGAAGGTGGGGATAGGAACAACTACCCCTGGTTATAATTTGGAAGTTCATGGTGGTTCAAATGTCCTAAGACTTGTTGGGAACAATTCAACATCATCCTCTCCAAGTATTGATATTTATGATAACGTGCATGGAACTGAATTTGTGGCTTCAACGAGTGCGGGCAAAGTGGATCTTTTTTCATATAGCAATCATCCTCTTGCATTGGGGGCTGCTAATGCCGAGAAGATGCGAATATTGCCAAATGGCAATATAGGTATTGGGACAACGACCCCTGAAACGCAACTTCATGTCAACGGGATAACAACATCTAAGATTCTTACTTTGGCAGAGGGAACCACTCATATCGGTTATTTAGGTCGTGGAGGCTCAGTTACCGGCGGATGGAGTTCGCATCCTGATATACTAAGTTTGAACTACCTGGGGAGGGATTTTTCAATCGGCGGATGGAGTAAATCAAATAGCAACTGGATGGGATCTTCATTGTATATTAATTCAGATAACGGAAACGTAGGTATAGGGACCACAACAAATCTTAGCGAAAAGCTAAATGTAAACGGAAACATAAGAGCAAGAGCTGTTATAGTTACTCCGGACGGATGGGCTGATTATGTTTTTGACCCCTCTTACAAACTCCCCGATTTAAAAACCACCGAACAGTTCATCAAAGAAAATAATCATTTGCCTGAAATACCTTCTGCCAAGGAAGTTGAGAAAAGCGGAATAGAGTTAGGACAGATGAATGCCTTATTGTTAAAGAAGATTGAAGAACTTACACTTTACATGATCGGCCAAAACAAGGAACTGGCTGAGTTAAAGGAAGAAGTAGCGAAGCTGAAAGCGAAGTAGCAATTTTGGATAGATAAAGATTTCCTTACTTTTAGGGTTAATATCAACCTTAATCTTATCACTTAATGAAATCCTTATGTCTTTACTTTGAAGTGTTTCTGTTCATCTCAGGAATACTTAACCCACTTTTTGCCAAATCTGAAGATAAAAACAATACAACTCTTACTAAACATGAACTGCGGCTCTCTTATGATTTTTGGAATTACCTGATAGACACCAGAAAGGTAGACAGTGCAAGTAATAGATTTTCTCTGTCAGGTCCAAGGCTATCTCACGGTATTTCACAAACTTCAATGACGATTAATTCATCCGATGCATTCGGGGTTGCTAAGGTCGGTACATGGGCTAGTGCGGCTAATTACGCAAGGTTCGGTCACATAAATTACGATGGCACTTCCGCTTATGGATTCCTGCAGGATCCTGTAGGTGATCTGGCTTTAAAGGGAACCAATAAAATTGATTTGGAAAGCCCCCTGTATGGATCAACGGCGAATTTTACCGGTACCCTAACAGCATCTGAATTTGTAGGCTCATGGAATGGGTATCAGCATCAACAGGCCGATGATTTATATTATAGTATTGTATTTGATGCCTCTGCAGGGAAGTTGAGGTATGCACCATGGGAATCAATTAAAAGTAAATTGGGCTTAGGTTCGGCTGCGTATTTAAATGCTTCTCAAACTTCAATAGTGAACACCATCGTTCAAAGAGACGGGGTTGGTGATATTTCTGCCCGGGAATTTGCCATTACTAATCCCGCTATTCATAATTCGGATATGTCTGCATTTGCAGGGATATATAGTACTTCAAACCAAGTGACCAAGTTTTCCGCACAAGCGGTTAAAAGTTTCTTAGGTTTAGGTTCAGCGGCGTATTTGGATCCTTCGCAATCGACTTTAGCTAATACTCTTGTTCAACGGGATGGCGTTGGAGATATTTCTGCTCGTGAGTTTGTGATTACGAGTCCAACAGTTCACAACTCAGATATGTCTGCTTTCGCAGGAATTTACAGTACATCCAACCAGGTCACCAAATTTTCGGCAAATGCAGTGAAATCATTTTTGGGATTGGGTTCATCCGCGTATGAGAATTCTTTCGATTATTTAAAATTAGCGCCTAATGTTTATATGCCAACGCATGCATACTTTGCAATTGGTAGTAGTTCCGGCAGAAATTTTATTCAATCCCATGCGAGCCAGCCTTTAGATATTAATCCTTTAGGGAACGCTGTAACTATAAATGGTCAATCTTTAGGTTCAAACGCTTTTAGCTCAACTGCTTACTTGCCAGTGACTGGTGGATCAGTAACAGGGCCGTTGGCAATATCAGGTTTGGGTACTTTTTACGATGATCTCAATGTAGCTGGAAAAGGGATATTTGGCGGAGCTATAATACCCGGTGCTGATTCTAATCCAGCTGCGTATAAAATCAGGACACAGAACAATTATCTTGTATTTAATGGGGGAGCTAATGGTTATTCGTTCCAAAATCAGGATGGTACGGAGGGGGGATCTGTGGTTATGGGTGCCTTGAAAGGAACATCAGCAAATTTTACAAGTACGGTTACATCAGATGCCTGGCTGCAGTCGGTAACTGGGATTGTTCATAAAAATGACGTATCAACTAACAATACTTTCGGAATCTATTTTAGTAATACTGGTAGTCAGTCTTACGCGATATTCAAAGAATCAGGAGGATGGGAACACCCTTACCCAGACCTAAGAGTAGCCTTTCACACTGGAATAAAGATAGGAGCTCAAAGTATATATGGAGGCACCCGCTTTTATAACACAGAAACAATGTCAACTGAAATCATGAGCATAGGTAATGGGGACAATAACGTTAGAATTTCCTATGGTTTGCAAGCAGTCTCCGGGACGTTCAGTGGAAATGTAGGAATAGGTACCGATAATCTTACCGAAAAACTCAATGTAAATGGTAATATAAGGGCCAGAGCTGTTAAAGTTGCTGTCGATGGCTGGCCGGATTATGTGTTTGAGCCTTCTTATAAATTGCCAAATTTAGGAACTACTGAGCAATATATTAAGGAGAATAAGCATCTGCCGGAAGTGCCTTCTGCTAAAGAAGTTGAGACAAACGGAATAGAACTGGGGCAAATGAATGCCTTATTGTTAAAGAAAGTTGAGGAACTCACTCTACATCTCATCGAACAGAATAAACGCATAAAAAGCTTAGAAACTCTTATCACAAACCCTAAACTTAAACCATGAAAAATGTATTATTTATTTTATTAGCAATTTTGCTGTACATTTCTACCTCTGCTCAGGAAACTAACCAAATTCTTTACCTAAACAATGGAAGTTTTACCAATACATACAATGGTCCAGGAATACAAGGTGCAAACCTGATTGGACCTGGTGGATTCTGGGCCATTAGAAATGCCGCGAATAATTCCATCAACTTCGATGTAAACAACGGGGCGAGCCCATTAACTGCCTTAACTATTTTGCAAAATAGCTATGTGGGGATTGGTACAAGCAGTCCGTTTGCTAAACTGCATATCAAAGACGGTACTTATACAGGTACTCTTGCCTTAGGCAATGATGTTTATCCTGGTTTAATCCATTCTTCTGCGCTTAGTGGCGAATTCAGGATTGATAACCGTTCTTCGTTTATTGGATATATAACATTTTTTCCCAACGGACAGGGAAGTACTCAAGGAACGGAGGCAATGAGAATCAATCAATCAGGACATGTTGGTATTGGAACTCAAATACCAGGTTCAAAACTTCATGTTCAGTCGGATGCAAATACATCTGGAGCGCCTCATAATGCACAGTTGTTTATTACCGGAAATACCCATCCGGAGAAAAGATTATCTCTGGGGTATAATACCTCTTCTAATTATGCTGAAATACAATCGCAGGCTTATGCCGGTGCTTTTACGCCATTAACTCTTAATCCAAATGGAGGAGCTGTTGGTATAGGAACAACTAATCCGGTATCGAAATTATCTGTTGGTGATTGGTTTGTAGAAGGTGGAAACTCGAATCGCCTGACAAAAGACTTAATCGTTAGTCAGAATACGTATAACAGTCAAGTATTAGTTTCACATACAGTTGAACATAATTTATGGGCCAGTTATGCGACGGCTTATCATATTAATACATTAAATACTAGCGGGAGCCTGACAAATCGGTTTACTATTGATCCATATGGTAAAGTTGGGATTGGTACTACATCACCAAATTACAAGCTGGAAGTAAACGGTGATGTGGCTTTACCTTACACCGGAAAGTTGCTGTCAACAGAAGACCCAGGTAATTCTATAACTCTGCATAATGGTTATGGAGCGATGAAGTTTAATACAGCAAACCAAGACAGGATGGTAATAAATTATGCAGGGAACGTGGGTGTTGGAACCTCTACGCCGGGTGCAAAGCAGGAGATATATCTTGCAAATGGAGGGATAAATCAATTCAGACTCAATACAGGATTTAATGGAGGTAATTATATAGATATCAATCCTTATATAGCCGGAGTTAATAATGGGGGGTTCTCAATATCACAAAATGGGAGCATCAGATTAGTAATTGACAATTCTGGTAATGGCAACGTTGGTATTGGCACAACTACTCCAGGAGAAAAATTAACTGTTAACGGAAAAGTTCTTGCGAGAGAGATTAAAGTCACTCCAGACGGATGGTCCGATTATGTATTTGATCCTTCTTATAATTTGCCTGATCTAAAAGCTACCGAACAATATATAAAAGAGAATAAGCATTTGCCTGAAGTGCCTACTGCTTCAGAAGTCAAAGCAAACGGAATAGAGCTCGGAGAAATGAATACATTGCTTTTAAAGAAGATAGAAGAACTGACCTTACATCTGATAGCGCAAAACAAGCGATTGGATGAGCAGGATAAAAAAAATGCTGAACAGCAAAAAGAAATTGAACAACTGAAATCTAAACTGTAAGGTCACTATGAAAAGAATTCTTACAACTGTATTGGCAACTTTGGTTGCTGTTTATGGTTATGCGCAAAATACATATCCTTATCCTGAGAATGCGAATTTGGGAATTGGAACGACTAATCCGGAGGCAAGATTATCGGTGAAAAATACTGCTGCTTATGAGATTTCCACATTTAACTCTATTGCTACTGGCGGCTATCTCACGTTTAAAACTGCGGATGTTGTTAGAGGACATCTCCAATACGGGATGACGTTAAACGGTAATGGTGGTGGTACTCATATGTTATTAACCAATGCTGATGTAGGCGGGCACATTGCACTCCAAACAAGAACTTCGAGTGGCTTTTTTAATTCAAATGCTTTTATTGTAAACTCTAACGGAAATATAGGTACATCAAGTCCTATTCCAATTGGACCAGCTGCTTCTACCTTAGGAATCAACAGTACTAGTTCTGCCTATAGCGGTGGAGTTTCTTATATGGCAGATGGCCAAGTAAAAGGGTATACCTATTATGATTATGGAGCCATGGCACTTCAGGGTGCTGCAGGAGTTCCAATTAAATTTATGACAAATAATGCTGAAGTAGTTCGCTTAACTAAAGGAGGTAATATGGGTATCGGAACCACTATTCCTGAGGCCAGGTTGGCCGTTAAAAATACAGATGCTCACGAGATCGCAACATTTAATTCTAAGGCTACCGGTGGGTATGTAACCTTTAAAACTGCGGATATTGTTAGAGCGCATTTACAGTATGGATTAACCTTAGCAGGGGGTGAAAATGGTAATAACGTATTGATAACAAATGTGGACCAAGGAGGGAGTGTTGCACTTCAAACACGTACTGCGAGCGGAGGGCTTAATTCGCAAGCACTTGTAGTGAATTCAACCGGAGATGTGGGAATAGGTACTGCAACAACTGATGCAAAACTCACTGTAGCGGGTAGGATCCACTCGCAGGAAGTAAAGGTTTCCATAGGTGCAGGCGGCGGAGCAGATTTTGTTTTTGAAAAGGATTATAAGTTAAAACCGCTTGATGATGTAGCAGAATACATTTCAGTCAATAAACATTTACCAGAAATAGCTTCCGCTAAAGAAATGAAAAAGAATGGTCTTGAGTTGGGAGAGATGAATATAAAGCTGTTGCAAAAAATAGAAGAACTTACTTTGTATATGATAGAGCAGAATAAGGTTATTCAAATGCAAAATAAGCGATTGGATATTCAAAAGGGAGAAATCGATCAACTTAAATCTAAACTATAAGATCACTATGAAAAGAGATCTTACAAGTGCATTGGCAATGTTGGTTGCTGTTTATGGGAATGCGCAAAATACATATCCCTATCCTGAAATATTGGAACACCAAGTCCTAATCGTGTTTTTCATATCCATAATAATGTGAGTTATGGCAATAATTCCAATAATCAATTAGTGTTTAGAACGGGTGTATAGAAATGGTGAATCAGGAATTCTGCCGATTGATAATCAGTTGCCTTTGTACATGATTGAACAGAACAAACTGTGTCAGTAACAAAATGAGCGTATTGTAATCCTTGAAAAGCAAATCAAAAAGCAGAAACCATAATTTTATCGAAATGAAAAAAAGTATTACAACTGCCTTGGCAACATTAATCACTGTTTATGGGTATTCACAATATTTACCTTTAGCAGGGGGGACGCTAAGTGGGCAGTTAACTATTAATGTACCCCCTAATAACGGTGGAACTGTTAATATAAGACCATCTGCGGGTGACCACGGATATATAACTTTTACTGAAAATGCGGTTGCAGACAGATGGGCAATAGGTGTAAGTCCGGCAGATGGTAATTTTTATTGGCGGGTTCCTTATCCAACTTCAACGCCGGTCATGTCTTTAGGGACAAATGGAAATTTAAATTTAGCCGGTTCGATAATAGGTTCAACTGCAATGTTTAATAGCGGAGGTAACCATACAATGGAAGCGATAAGTAATCAAAGATATATTTTACAGCTTCGAAACGCTTCCAATGCATTCAATCCTAGCTACGGGTGGTGGCTAGGTCAGGATGATAGTGGGAAATTTATGGTCCACCTTGCCGGTAACGGTGATAAGTTCACAATAGAGCCAAGTGGAAATGCTACGTTTAACGCCCAGGGATCTGCTAATTCGGGTTCTATAAATATTGTAAGTCCAGATTCTTTTCTGAGGTTGAACAGTATAAATGGCACTAATGATAAGCAGAAATGGGACTTGAGAGCGATTAGTGCTTCCGGATATGAAGGTTTAGAATTTCGAACGATAAATGACGCTAATAATGTATTCAGCAGTAAAATGTTTATTAATCATAACGGCAATATCGGAATAGGAACAAATAGTCCAACAAATTATGGGGTAAATACAACTACATTAAGTATTGCAAATCCGATAGGCGGTAGTTTTCTCGATTTTTATAATGCAGGACTTAGGACAGGCCATATATATACCTCCGGAAAAAAATTTAGCATAAATACAGTGGTTCTCCCGGATGAGGTATTTCCTGACTTGGAACTTGGTACTGTAGGTGGTGTTAACATGACCTTGAAACCATTTGGGAATGTTGGTATTGGTACTGCCTCGCCCCAACATTTATTGCATGTTCAAAATAGTGCGGTGGGGTCAAATATCGCCAGATTTGCAAGCGGTGGCCCCGGTGGAGGCACCAGAGGTGTTACGATATATTCAAATGATAGCTACGTAAAGTTCCAAGTTTCTGATAATACTGGCAATATTGGAAACTGGGCAAATTTGACATTGAACCCCGATGGAGGCAATGTAGCTATTGGCACAACCAATCCTCAAGGCTACAAACTTGCAGTAGCTGGCAATGTAATAGCCGAATCTGTAAAAGTAGCCCTACAAGGCTCATGGCCTGATTATGTTTTTAAACAAGGTAATAAGCTCCTTTCCTTGCCTGAAGTAGAGAAGTACGTTCAAGAGAATAATCGCTTGCCTGAAATACCATCAGAAGCAGAGATTAAGAAAAATGGGATAGATCTTGGACAAATGGATGCAAAACTGCTGAGGAAGATAGAGGAGCTGACATTGTATGTGATTGAGCAGAATAAAGAATCTATGGAGTTACGTAAAATGTTGGAGGCTCAAAGCAAGCTAGTTCAGCAGCAGAATGAACGTATTGGAACTCTTGAGAAACAAATCAAAAAATAAGAACCTAATCTTATTACAATGAAAAAAATTATCACAACTGCTTTCGCAACTATGCTTGTTGTTTCTGGTTATTCACAAGCGACCAATACATTTCCTGACAGTGGCAATGTTGGTATTGGCACAACAACTCCATTCAGCGCTGGAGGTGCTGCAAAATGGCTAACCTTAGAAGGTAGCGCTTATTCGGGAGGTATAGTCTATTCTGCTAATGGCATCCCTAAGGGTTATTCATATTATAACAGTGCTACCGATGGATTATTATATCAAGCAGTAACGGGAGTTCCAATTACTTTTATGCCAAATAATGTTGCTGCATTAACATTAAATGCATTAGGAAATGCAACTTTTGCAGGCTCTTTAACCGGAACATCGGCAACATTTAGCGGTGCTCTAAAATTTCCAGCTTTTGACAGGGGCTTAGAGGCAAATACAAACGGTGGTATCTCGATTTTTTCAAACGAACTGAATTCAGGTTCAGGGGGTGTTAATGGTGATTTATATCTTGGATATAGACGAACTGATGCTATTAGAATTGTACCACCTACTTATTTTTCAAGTGGATTAATCGGAACATCTGCAACTTTCTCTAGCGATATTACAACTCCGGGAAGACTTATATTAACAAATGGGGCTTATGATGGAACATTGATTTTTGGCAATAATCCAACCTGGAAATCGGGGATATCTACCCGAGACGCTACAAATGCTGAGATGAGAATCTGGACGAACAGTCAGAATGCTATTTATTTTGCAAATGGCTTTGATGGATCTCAATCAGGAGCGACACTTCCTACTGATGGAATGAAATTCGCTAACAACAGTTTAGGGATTGGGGGATTCACGGTAAACGAGCCCATAGGATACAAACTTCACGTGAAAGGAAATTCAAAGTTCACGGATGCAGTGTTAGGCACATCTGCAACTTTTATAAATAGTATTAATGTGGGGTCGACTTCCGGAAACGGAATTTTTATAAATCAAGCTAGTGGAACAATCATTGGAAACTATTCAACATCTCCATGGCCTGGACAAAATAATTTATATGTTCAGGGAAGTAGCCAATTTATAGGGAATTTGACAGGAACATCAGCTACGTTTAGCAATAATATACATTCTACTATAGTGCCAAACGACATAGTAAACATCGGAACCATCTCCGGTTATCCTGGATATCATTTTGCGAATAGCAATGGATATTGGGGAATCAGAAGTGGGAGTGGTCAAAGCTTTAATATCGACACTTATAATAATAGCAACCCTATTAATGTTTTCAAGATAGCTCAAAATGGAAACGCAACATTTAGTGGAAATGTAGGGATTGGAGCAAACAATATAGACCCAGATGCAAAGCTAACTGTTGGTGGTAAGATTCACTCCCGTGAAGTAAAAGTAACAATAAATGCAGGGGCAGATTTCGTCTTCCATAAAGACTATAATCTAAAACCTCTCGCAGAGGTAGCAGAATATATCTCAACCAATAAACATTTACCGGAAATAGCGTCAGCTGATGAAATGAAAAAGGGCGGTTTGGACTTAGGTGAAATGAATATTAAGCTACTTCAAAAGATAGAGGAGTTAACCCTTCATTTGATCCAACAAAATAAACTAAATACCGAACAGAATAAATTAATTAAGCAACAAGGAGTACGAATTGAAAGTCTTGAAAAACAATTAAAGAAATAACAATCTAACCTTAATCATAATGAAAAAACTTATCACAACAGCCTTGGCAACCATGATTGCTATCTATGGGTATTCACAAACTGATTGTTTGCCTTTAACGGCCGGAACTGGGAGCCCGTTAACTGGAGGATTATATGGCACTAGTGTTTCATTAACTGGTTCTTTACAAACAGGAAGCACTTCTGATAATGACGGAATTTTATACTTTGGAAACAGTACAGTCAAATATTTACATCTGAATTCAGGAGGCTTTAGGTTTGCAACAGCTCCTTTGACCTTAGATGCTAGCTTATATACTTATAATAGTATTTACTTAAATAGCAATAATACTGATTTATTCTGGACGGCAACTGGTAATAAGGTTGGTATACGTGGATGGGATGGAAATATGCGCTTTTATACCGGTTCGGGAGCGTATACAGAAGCTTTAACAATTGATAACTCGCAAAATGCCAATTTTAATGGGAGTGTTAAAACACCTGCTTTGTACATTCAGAATAGCTTTATTGGCTCAGATGGTAGCGGTGAAATTGACTTAAATTATAACAATAGTGCTGTTGGTGGACTTTATTATTGGGGAGGAACAACAGTGCCTAAGTTTATTGTCGATAGACTTGGCAATACTACTTTGACGAATTCTTTAACAGGGACAAACGCAACCTTTAAAATCGACAATTTATCTTCTCTAGGTGGTCAAATAACGATTAGTAATGGACATGGTAATCAGAGTGGGGAAGTTCGGCTAAATCTAGCTAATGCTGGTGCAGTTAATTGGATAAAAGGGATTGTTACAGGAGCTAACACTAATTCAGGAAGTGCGATGGTTTTTGGGATTGCTTCTCAAAACTCTGATGGTGTTGAAAGAATGCGGCTTGATGCGAATGGAAATTTAGGCATAGGAACTACTACTCCAGGCTCAAAACTTCATATCCAGGCAAACGCTAATACTTCTGGTGCTCCTAACAATGCGCAAGTTGTAATTACAGGAGAAACATCACCTGAGAAAAGATTATCATTAGCATACAATACTTCATCTAACTATGCGGAGCTTCAATCTCAAGCTTACTCTGGGGCTTATACACCAATAATTTTTAATCCTAATGGTGGTGATGTCGCCATTGGGATAACCGATCCCAAAGGCTACAAACTCGCCGTAGCCGGAAAAGTCCGTGCAACCGAAATAAAAGTTGAAGCCTTACCATGGTCAGATTTCGTTTTTGAACCCTCATATAAACTTCCTGACTTAAAATCTACAGAACAATTCATTAAAGAGAACAAACATCTTCCCGAAATACCATCTGCTGCTGAAGTTGCGAAAGATGGCATAAACGTAGGAGAGATGAATGGGAAGTTGTTGCAAAAGATTGAGGAACTGACATTATATATGATTGAACAGTACAAACGATCAGAACAACAGGATAATATCATTCAACTACAGAATAAACGGATATCAAACCTCGAAAAGCAAATAAAGAAATAACAACCAACTTAGTGCACTGTATGGAAATACCTCTACTTTCCAGGAAGATGAGAATTCTACTACATGGCGGGGGAAAGTCCATAGCGCAAACGCTGCAATCGACAGGCAGATTTTTATTGGTACTTATAGTAATGTTGCCGCCATTCCTTCTCATAATTATGCATTAAATGACTGGACTGATCTGTATATCAATACTATTAATGATATAGACGGAGGTGTAACAAGATTCGGTAACACTATTTACGATACATTTGCAACATTTAATGAAAGTATTGGTATCGGAACAACAAGTCCGACAGCGAAGTTGCAAATAAATCAAAATTTTAGTGGCGCTGGACCAAGTTTATTTCTTTACCAGCCAAGTGGATCATGGGGAGCCCAATCTTGTATATAGATATATTCAACAAATTCTCATTCAGATGCACTTGATAGAAATTTTAAAGCATTTAATGTTGGTTTTATAGGATAATGCAGAGATTATGCAATCAGCCTATCCACGAAAAAATGCAGATGCAGTAACTCTGGACCTTGCAAATTTTCAACCGTCACAAATATGTAACAGAAGTATTTTGACCATTCCGTAAAAAGTTGTAAATTGTGCCTTAGTAAATCAGAAACGCAGTTTTTGCCCCGGAGCAGACGACTATATCCGAAGACTCATAATCTTTTGATCCCCAGGTCGACTGAGAAAGATCTCAAAGAAAGGGGTTCGTCGTTTAAAACCCCGTCCATGTGGTTTAACTCGAACAGCTCATTCTATTGAAAAACCATCGTTATGTATAGCCAACAGGTTCAATGGCCGGTAATGTTTCCCAAGCATCGTATGTGGGAACATGTTATATTCGATAAAGCTCCGCGACATGGATTGTTGTTTAGATATCTCAACCATTGAATCCTTTTGGAATCATTACTTTGGATGGAGCGGCCCCGTCAGTATAGTGACAAATAAAGACTTTGTCAATGTAAAAAATAGCCATTGTCTGTAAAAGCTAAAATTATATCGTTCGTATGAAAGATACCTAAATAAATACCAATGAAAGTAAGTTTTCATGGTGCAAGTTCTTGATTACTAATGAAGCGCATTTCTGGAAAATGTAATTGAAAATCCTTGTCTCCTAGCCCTCTTAAGCTTCTTCAATATCTACTGAATTGTCAATATAATGCAATATTTGGTAAGTTTCGGGGCGTATAGTTATATATTGCACTTTTGTAATGAAAGAGAATTGGATTTTGGTGTTACAAATATGCAACAATAGCTAACCTATCTATTGTATGTAATTGGTTATTAGCTGCTTGTGGTGTGTGGCTGTCTGACTGTTAATCAGAGGGTCGCTGGTTCGAGCCCAGCTTCGGGAGCAAAGCCTCACAGAAATGTGAGGCTTTTTTTCTATAAAAACGGCCTTTTTCGTGCCTTTTCGCATACTTTCGTCATCCTGACGATTTTGAGGCCTCCACAGCAATTCTAAATCTAGCAGACAATTTTGTTGAACTTCACGGAAAGGAGGTTACTGCAATCTCGGGTTTTCGATTGCCTATGAGATACTTAAAGTGCGTCCTATCACTCCTACCAAACAGGGGGGCATGTTCGAGACATGTTCGGACCAAGTCCACTATTTAGTGGACTTGGTCCGAACGTGGTACCTATTTAGTAGCGCTCATTCTCGTAAGAGGTACTGTTCTTTTTCGTACCTTATCTTATTCAAATCTATGCAGTTGCTACATTTGAATGGACGGAAGGTTAAGTCAAAAGATTTAACTTTATGGATATGTCAAAAATTAGAAAGCAGTATGATCGGGAGTTCAAGCTCATTGCTGTAGAATTAAGTAAGACCAGAGCGAATATGGTGTTATTGGCAAAGGAACTGGATGTTCGCCCCGAGCTTTATATACAACCTTTTCTCCTAGTTTTATGCAGGGTTATCTGAGCAAAGCAAATACTCTTAAGTACTGTTCAGGCTCCGTAAGAAAAAACTAAAAGCAGGTTCGCCTACGACTCTACATCCTTATTAACGTGTTTAGCGTCTGCGACTAGTTACTTTTTCTAGCTCTGTTTTTTATTATTTAACAAAGATATGAGCGTCTCGCTACGACCAGTGCGGGAATCAAGATATGAAAGTTGAAGTAAGATTGAGCGAAACGATAACAAAATGATAGCGTATTTTTTAAGACTCTTTGGATTGCTTCTGCTGCTCACACCATTGGCGTGCAGGCATGATAGCAAGCATAAAGTCGACAAATTTTATACCGAAAAAGGTGAATGGGATTCTGCCCGAATACCTTTTATCAAACCCTATGAGGCTGTGATATTCGGAAAAAAATATGGCTGGTGCATGAATTTGGTAGCATTAAAAGATGGAAATTCAATGCTTAGCCGTATCAAAAAAGCGACTGTCCTGAATGGGCTTATTTTAGTTTACACCGGTAGCACGCAGCTAATGGGCGTTGAAGTAAAAGAATCCTGGTGGATTGTCTCCCCGCCCCGTAAGATTGAAAAAGGGTTTAGTGGCCACCGGCAATATAGGACTTATCTTAAAGCACTAGGATTCAAAAAAGAGCCGCGATTACATGATATGCAGGTGATTGCATCATATTACGAGGATCATGATACGATGGCCTGGGGTGCTTTGGATTGAAAGGGATAGCTTTGCAAGTTGGGTCAGTATGATTACGGGGCCAGATTTTATGACCCGGTGATTGAGAGATGGAGCACCATAGACCCACTTGCCGAGCAGATTCGCAGGCATTCACCATATAACTATGCATTTACAATCCTATACGCTTTATCGACCCTGATGGAAGAAAGCCCAATGACTGGGTAAACTATGTTGGAAGCGATGGCAAACAAATTATTTATGATAAAGAAGTGAAAACAAGTAGCGATGCAGGATCGATGGGTTTCACGGTAGAAGTTTAGTTCGGAGAAACGTCCTATATCTTTTGGTTGTTCTCTCCTTCGGAGTAATGTTCGAACTAGGTTGATATAACCTAATTCTCTAAATCCTCGATAAGTAATTCGAGAAGCGCCCAGCTTCGGGCGCAAATCCTCACAGAAATGCGCGGCTTTTTATATGCAAAAAATTGGATAAAATTGCTGGCATGCTTTTAGATTAGATTTAGCAAATCATCCGATATGAAAATCATTAACCTCCCCAGCGCATACCTCAAAGAGCAACTTTGTATTAAGATACAAAACTTCCTTATAAGGAACATGACTAGTTATATAGACAAAGTTGTTGTTTTACCTAGAACCTTATCCGTAATCACAAAAAGAATGTTAGAAAATCCAACGATTGAAGAAGCAGCTATATTAAACCAACAGACGTTTTCCCTGAAAAGGTAAAACAGATAGCTTGATAGTTGTGATGGCAAGTCTGGGTTAAGCGGTGAGTTGTCTTTGCAGCCGGCTGACTAAGGTTTGTTCATCAAAAGGTTTAGACACAATATCGTTCGCTCCGAAAGAGGAAATTGAATTGTAAATGTCAGACGATCCGGACATAACTACTACAGGAATATGACTGGTTTTAGGATTGTTCTTGAGTTCCTGACAAATAATTCGTCCATCAGTCTCTCCCAAATAAATATCTGTTAGAACCAAATGAGGTTCGAAATCCTCCACGATGGTGCATATTCCCTGTCCATTTGAGGAGGTGAGCACTTCGTATCCCCGATATTCTAGTAAGAGCTGAACCGTGTCTCTTACTATATCATCATCCTCTATTACCAAAATCCTTCGTTTCATTTCTAATTGTATCAATAAAACAGCAGCAAAAAAAATGCCGTTTTTGTAACAAATGTTAACAACTGTGTTTTTCTGGATAACTTTTGAAACGGGCTTTGTATTTAGCAATCCTCGCACTTGAAGTTATCAGAGCTCACGCGCGATGTGTGAATTCTTATAAGGCTTTGGGGCTCCAAAGCCGAAAATACCTCCTATTTTTTATCAGAATGCACCCTGAATTTGGCATATATAAGCTATTTCTTTGTCTTACCAAATTATAAACTTTCGAAAAATGAGATCTAGACATCCCCCTTAAGGATCTCACTTTAAATGTGTCGTCGCATTTTTAAGTGAATTACTAGTATGTCGTAGGATTTAATGATTCCCTTGAACGTGGGTCCTGAATCTTAATCGACCGAAACCATATTTCTAACCAATTATAAAGCCATGAGAAAAATTTTACTTACATTAACTATTGTCTGTTTTTATCTAACAGGGTTAATCGCACAGGTACCGAATTTGCCTACCAAAGGAGCTCTCAGCGAAACCATTCTCTCATCCAGAACCTTTTCTAACTCCACGCAGGTGGACACAGTGCTCAGGCCAAAGGCCTTGCCCTCAAGCTACACTCTTGAAGTTGTTGGAAAAGTTACTTCTGCTACAGGTCGAGGACTCGATATCGAAGGCAGAAATTCAAGCGCGAAGGGCTTCCGGCTTTCGCTGGATGCTTCCAACTTAAAAGAATCTTCTTCTCTGAGTTCTATTCAACCGCTCTCACTTTCCAGGGCCGGCGAAGATCACACTGTTCGTATTGCGGTGAGAAATGATTCGGCACATATTTATCAGAATGGTGCATTTATTCAGTCGCAAAGTCTTAAAGGAATTCAGGATATTATCGGAGGTGTAGAAGGACCTATACAGGATGCGGTCGCCGGACCAAATCTCGTACCGAACTGGGCCGGTACCACCGGTAATTATGCAGGTAAACCAAGTGATTATGGTTGGTCTTACACAGGCACAACTTCCAACAACTTATTTAATATCGCGAACTCAGGTAGTGGGTCCAGGTATATGGACGTGAATTCTACGTCCAATACGCATACTTACAATGGGACCACTTATAATGGACGGGTATTGTATATTAGATGGGATGCGAATAATATCGCCAATGCCGTATATGTCTTACCTGTTACGCTTGAAGCGAATACCACCTACGACTTTTCTATGCTCCATGCATATGTATCCAATAGTACCGGAGCCAAAACCATAACAGTTGGTGTTGGTAAAACGAATACTGCTAGTGGAAGATATGCTACCAAGGTTTTCAATGCCGTCGGAACCAGGGATTTAAAACGAGAAAGTTTTGTATTTACATCGCAGGAAGCAGGAACCTATTACCTGACCTTTACCGGGCCATGGGGCTTGTTTTCCATCGCAGAACTGTCCTTAAATAAAAACCTTCCCGGGTCATATATTGCGAACTGGGCAGGTATAGCGCCGAATACTGCCGGAAAACCCAGTGATTACAGTTGGAGCTATACGGGCACTACGTCCACTACATTATTTGCAGTTGCAAATTCTACAACCGTAGGCACATCACGGTATCTTGATGTAAATGCCTCATCGGGTTCGAACTTACATACATATAACGGCTCTACTTATGTTGGCAGAGTATTTTATATAAGATGGGATAACAGCTCACTTTCAACTGTCGCGTATAATTATCCAGTGATGCTGGATGCGAACACAGCATACGATTTCTCTATGCTTCATGCTTATGTAGCCAATGCTACAGGGGCAAAAACGGTCACAGTAGGTATTGGAAAAACCACAGCCGCAGCCGACCGCTTTGATTCTCATATTTTTACTACCAGTGGTACCCGGGATCTGAAAAAAGAAGATTTCATTTTTACTTCAAAGGAAGCGGGCTTATATTATATAACAGTTACCGGCGATTGGGGGATATTTTCAATCTCGCAATTATCTCTAAATAAGATATTGGCTAAGCCGCGATTCGTCTTTGGTAAGAATTATCCAAGTGGTGCTGTAAATATGACGATTACTTCCGTAACCTACGAAGAAGGCGCTTATGCTCCAACAGGCGTTATTGCCGCTGCCAAACAAAACTTAACAATTACCGGCGCTATGGCGAGTTACTTGCCGACCGTAAATACGAACTTTATTGTATCCGGAAAAACGGATCTTCATCTCACCGGCGAATATTCCCCGCTTATAAACTCAACGGTGGAACTCAACTCAAACGATTCCTGGTTGTTTTTTGATAATATTAACCCTTCAGTGGTGATAGCAAACTGGCTTGATGATATAAAAATTAGCGGTGCTGTTGCTGTGAACAATACAAACGTTAGGGTTGCCATTTATAAAAACGGTACAGTTGTGATTCCTAATGGAAATCAGACATCAAGTCAGGCATTGCAAGTGTTTACGCAGGCAAATCTGGCCGGAACTTCCCAGCCTTACGCAATAGACGTATACAATAATAGTTTAGGTGCTTTTGATAATTCCATCAAGTCGTTCAAATTAAAAAGAGGTTATATGGCTACTTTGGCAAATAACCCTGATGGATCTGGATACAGCCGGGTGTTTATTGCCAACGATGATGATTTAATTGTAAACACCATGCCTACCGGCTTGGATGGAACCGTGTCGTTCATCCGGGTTTTCAGATGGGATTGGATAAGTAAAAAAGGCAAAGCGGGTTGGTCGCCGGCTAAAATAAACGCAACCTGGTATTACGATTGGAACATCGGGGGAGGAGCTTCAAGTACTTATGACTATGCAATTATCCGTCAAAACGGTGGCTGGCCGTCATGGACAGATATAAAAAATAAAACTAACGTAAATCATCTTCTTGGATTTAACGAGCCCGATCGTCCCGATCAATCCAATATGACTGTTGATCAGGCAATTGCTCAGTGGCCAGAAATGATGAAGTCGGGCCTGAGAATTGGTTCTCCCGCTCCTGCGACTCCTGAAAATGCCTGGATAACAGATTTCATGACCAAGTGCAACCAGTTAAACTACCGGGTGGACTTTGTCGCGATTCACTGTTATTGGGGAGGTCTGACTCCGCAACAATGGTATTCAAAGTTGAAGTCTATCTACGACAGAGTGAAGCGTCCGCTTTGGATAACCGAATGGAATAATGGTGCCAACTGGACCACAGAAACCTGGCCTGCCGATCAGGAAGGACAATTTCAAAAGCAATTGAGTGATATAAAAGGTATTCTCGGAGTATTGGACACTGCCTCTTTCGTTGAACGGTATGCTATTTACGACTGGGTAGAGAATAAGCGTGCGATGGTGTTGGCGGATACATTAACCCCTGCCGGAAAATATTATGCAGCTAATAAATCAAATTTTGCTTTTAATCCTTCAAAAGCTTATATCCACAATTGGGCACTTTTATCTCCTACAGCTAGTTTTACCATTAATAGCGACGATTATTCTAAGATTACCTTACAGTGGTCGGACGTAAATGTAGAATTAGGTTCAAAATATGTTCTCGAGCGAATGATTGACGGAGTAGACGCAAGCTTCATTGCCGTGCAGGAATTTACTGCTTATACGCGGGGCGGTACTCTGACTTATGTTGATAATGTTTATAATAAGGCAACTTATAGAATAAAAGCGTACAACCTTGATGGAACTCAATTTGCGTATTCCTTAACTAATACCATTGTAACTAAAGATGCTACACCTGTTGCACCTACCTCGGTTACAGGAACTGCTCTTTCTGCTTCTATTAATAAAATAACCTGGAATGCAGGAGCTAACGCGCGTTCGTATAACTTAAAAAGGGGGACAAGTTCATCGGGACCGTTTGCCACCATTTTGGCTCGTACCACTTTGCTGGAGTATCAGGATGAAAATTTAACTCCGAGCACCAATTACTATTATGTGGTTACCTCCTTAAATTCAGCAGGGGAAAGCGCCAATTCGACAGTTCTATTGTTAAGAACAAAAGATTTGGTCGCTCCGGCTGCGGTGCAAAATCCTCATATTGCTTCGGGTGATACTAAAATTGCTTTAACATGGGATTTTATTTACGATGCGAAATACGAGATCTCACGATCTGCTACCCAGACAGGTACGTATTCAGTAATCGCGACAGATGTAGACGCAGTTCGCTATGAAGATATAAACAGGGTGAACGGCACAACATACTACTACAAAATTGTGGCCTATAATGCTGCGGGCAGAAGTCCGGAAACATCGGTTTTAGCCGGAACTCCAGTTCTTGGTCAGCAACTTTACATAAGCTTTGATGAAAGCACTGGTACATTTGCACAAGATCTTTGGGGTGGATATAATGGCACACTAGGCTCAACAGTAATCCACAATACCGGGTATAAAGCGGGCTCAGTTCAATTGGATGGTACTTCAACCTCATACGTTAATCTGGCCGATTCGCCTGTAAAATCTTTAACTGATTTTACGATTTCTACATGGGTGAAGATGGATGCATTATCAAATTGGATGCGAATTTTTGATTTTGGAACAGGAACTGCCAACTATATGTTTCTGACACCGCAATCAAGTGTCAGCGGTGGTGTTTCAAACGTTCGATATAGTATTAAAACTGGTGGTGTTGAGCAAACGGTGAATTATGCATATACATTCCCGCTTAATACATGGACGCATTTTGCCATCACCCAATCCGGAGATACCGCCAGGTTATATGTTAACGGTACGTTAGCAGCTTCGAATAACGCCTTAACCTTTAAACCCGCGAATCTCGGAATCACAAATCAAAACTACGTCGGCAAATCGCAGTACAATGATCCGTTGTTAAAAGGCTCGGTCGATGAATTTAAGATCTATAACTACGCGTTAAATGCGCAAAATATCAGCAATCTGGCTAACGATCTGCCTTTATCAGCGGAAATGGCCGTAAATAAAAATGAGGGGCTAAACTTGATTGCCGCTGTCGCTGAAGCTGCAGTAATCCAAGTATATCCTAATCCAGCTACATCCTATATTTACATTTCGGGGCTTGACTCTAAAGTGTGCGATTACGGATTGTTTGATCTTCTTGGTAAGCAGATTGCCCGGGGTATAGTAAAGGATTCAAAAATCAGCCTACCTGATTACCTGATAAATGGAGTTTATGTACTTCAGTTAAAAAATGCGGGGGAAGTTTTGCTGAAAAAGCAGATAATTATTAATAAGTAATATTTTTTCTGTTCAAAAAAGGAGGCTCATTTCGGGCCTCCTTTTTTTTATGGATATCCCTCAAAAAATTAGTCTGTACGAAGTCCATCATTCAGCTTTTTTTAAGAGTATAACATTCTATTTTTGGTGTCGTGTTTCCGTCGGGGAATAGCGCATATAACTCAGGAAAAATTGAAATTAAAAAGCAGAAAACAGATGAAAGCACTGACCCTATTTTTTTCACAGCTCATTCTTCTTTGCAACATTGCGGCCGCTCAGAAAATTACATGGACTTATTCAACCCAAAGCACCCAATGGGTGAATAAAGCAGGTGTGTCTTTAAGTAGCAAGTACACAGAAAAGGCGGATATTGTACTATATCCAGGCGAGAGGATGCAAAGAATAGATGGCTTTGGGGCCTGTTTTAATGAATTGGGATGGGAGGCCCTTCTTAGCTTACCCGGCTTGGAAAGAAACAAGGTTCTTAACAATCTTTTCTCAAAAGAGGGTGCTAACTTCACTTTATGTCGTATGCCTTTAGCATCAAATGACTACTCCTTGAGTTACTATTCATACAATGACGTGCCAGAAGATTTTGAAATGAAAAATTTCAATATAGACAGGGACCGTTACATCTTGATCCCTTATATAAAGGCAGCGAAGAAAATCAAACCGGATTTAAAAATATGGGCTTCTCCCTGGGCGCCACCCAGCTGGATGAAGGTTAACAACCATTATGCAATGGGCGTTAATAGTAAAGTAAAAACAATGGATCCGGGAAAATTTATTGCAAACAATGCAACTGCATTTAAAATGGAGAACAGGTATTTAAATGCCTATGGCCTCTATTTCTCGAAGTTTGTAAACGCCTATAAGAAAGAGGGAATTGACATATTTGCCGTAATGGTGCAAAATGAGCCTGTTTATCAACCTCACTGGCAAAGTTGTACATGGCGGCCCGACGATTTAGCCTTTTTTATTGGAAAGTTTTTAGGGCCTCAATTTCAAAAAGACTCTATTAAGACCGAAATCTGGTTGGGTACAGTTAATTCGGGCGATCCCAACTTTAGCCGCACCATACTTAATGAGAAGGATGCGGCAAAATTCATAAAGGGAATAGGTATGCAGTGGGATGCCAAAAAAGCTGTCGCAACCATTCATGATGAGTATCCTTCCTATCCGATTATGCAAACCGAATCCGAACGTGGGAACGGAGAGAATAACTGGAAGTCGGCGGAATACACATGGTCATTAATGAATCAATACATCGGTAATGGGGCAGGTAGTTATATGCACTGGAACATGGTGCTCGATGAAACAGGAAAAAGTACCTGGGGATGGGTACAGAATATGCTTATTTCGATAAACAAAAAAACAGGGGAGATTAAATATAATCCTGAGTATTATCTAATGAAGCATTTAAGTCACTTTGTTTTGCCCGGCGCTTATCGATTAAAAACTTCAGGAGGAAAAGATCATCTGGCATTTGTTAATCCAAACGGCGATTTGGTTGTCATGATAGTCAATCAGGAATCAAATGATAGAGAGACAAGCATCGGGCTTGGCGACAAAGGTGCAAAGTTCATGCTTAAAGCAAAATCTATTAACACACTTGTTTTGCATCAGAAATAGGTTTGCATTTTAACTTATCGCTACTGCTTAAAAAAAACATCTTATAAACTTCCTTGATAAAAAGATTGAAACCTCGTTCATGTACTTGACGAGGGTTTTTTGCAATGTATCCCCCCTCTGATTGACCATTCTGCCTCTCTCATAAGGTATGATTATTAGCGATCTTAGTGATGTTCGAACACGAGAATTCTTTGTTCCTTTCTTGTAAAATGATTGATGATTAGAAGAGGCTTTTGCCAATTGTAAAAATAAAGCCATAAAGATGAACTGTCGATTTAATTCTCGCGAAGTTGGGGTGCCTGAGATGTATTTCGGGTAGTCACAGGAAAATAGATCTGGCCCTTAATTGTGGCAAAATCGAAATTTTACAAAAGTTAATAGATGAAATGAGAGTATAGAATTTCATTTTATTTGTCTTGCTGATAACATGCAAGCAAAAAAAGTGGATGACTTTGAAGAAGATGACATTTTGCCTTTCGGTATTAAACTGAAAGTGTCGGAAAAATCGATCTGGAAAGTTGGGAAGCTATTAAGATCGCAATTGAAAAATTGGAAAAAGACTCTGATTCTTTATAAGTCAAATCTATACTCAGTATCTCATCAATTACATGATTTACTTTCAGTATAAGATGCAAAATAAAACTGTAGATTTTTCTAAGCTGTGGGATAAAGTTTGTAATGGCGATCAGGAAGCATATGCTACCCTACATTCTTATTTGTATCCCGGCCTTTTTGTTTATGCAAAAGGCATTTTAAAAGACGGAGATCAAGCTAATGATCTTCTGCAGGATATGTTCATAAAGCTATGGCTTAAAAAAACGAGCATTGGAAAGATAGAAAACGTGAAGTCGTATTTTTATACAAGTGTTCGTTCCATTACTCTTAACCATATAAGACGCACCAAGCTGCAGGATACGAAACTAGCTTCACTCATCTTTACTGATATTCAGTTCTCGGCAGAAGACATAATAACAGAAGAAGAAAGCAACAGAAAGCTCAAAATAGTGATAAGTAATGCCTTAAATAAACTCCCTTCGCGCCAGAAAGAAATTGTTTTCCTTCGATTTTATGAAGATATGGATTACAATCAAATAGTAGGTGTAACCGGGATAAAGTATCAATCCGTAATAAATCACGTTTACAAGGCCGTTCAAACCTTACGTGAGGAATTCAGATACAGGGCGGAGCTATTTGTTGCATAAGTTACAAGATCCTGTTCTGATTGCTAGAGGTGTCTTTTTGAGGCACCTTTTTTTTATCCCTTTAGCTCGCATTCTGAATTATTGATTTTTTTTCGAAAGATTGAGTAGTAAACGGGCTTTGTTGTGTCATGATATTAAAACTATGCCGGCCTTTAAGTATGCATAAAGTGCTGGCCTTCAATTTTTTAAAATGGAACTTAGATTAAATTACATTTCTCAGCTTTCTCTGCATGAGCAGTTGCGACAACGGATTACTGACTTTATTGAAAGAGGAAAACTAGGTAAGTCGTCGGTGCTTCCATCGGTAAAGGAATTAAGCCAAACCTTGGCGGTATCTGAAGTAGTGATTAAAAAAGCTTATGATGATTTGCTTGAAAGCGAAACGATTGTTTATAGAAAAGGTCTCGGATATATAGTGAACGATTGATTCAATTTTATCCAGAAGGTAAACGCCATTTGGCCGGTTACCCGAGGACTGAACTGGCAGCATTGGCGCCGCCAAAATTTACATACCCCGGATCAAATATCTGATTGACTCCCCAAAAAAATCCCTATAAGTCCCTTTCCCTGCCGGCCCGATTTACCCTAATAGATTTTATAATCCTATAACATTTTCGTGCTTGACCTTAATAAATCGCGGTATTTGGTGTTTTTTCTTAATACTAAATTTGAAATTCGGACGATAATATTTTGTTAAATCCCCCCTATGATTGTGGTTGTTTGCCCCTCACACACCAGCTTGTTTTTGGCTGACCTTAGCTATTGTTTATAAACCTTAAACACGGCCGATTTTTTAAGACAGAACATTAAAAAGTATTTCTTATGAGTGTAAACTTACAATAGTCAATATTTTTTCATACCAATTAAACCCAAAAAAGAGTAATATTTATGTGTAGTAATTACCGCACGCACTGGTGGATTAAGCTAGGCTTAATTTTGCCCATTGTTTTATTGGCAGTTTGCGTAGCCAATGCCCAGGTCACAGTTAAAGGAAGGGTTACAGATAACAGTAACGAAGCTTTACCCGGCGTGACCGTCAAAATTAAGAACTCATCGAATGGTGTAACAACTGACGTGGATGGGAATTATTCTATTTCTGTTCCGGATAATGCCGCCAGCCTTGTGTATAGCTTCATTGGATTTATAACTCAGGAAATTCCGACTAATGGCAGAACAATTATCAACGTAAGTCTTGTACCGGATACCAAATCACTGCAGGAAGTAGTAGTTGTTGGATATGGTACGCAAAAAAGGGCAACTTTAACAGGATCGGTTTCTGATATTAAAGGCGCAGAATTAGTAAAGAGTCCGCAGCCTAACCTTTCCAACTCACTGGCTGGTCGTTTTTCTGGAGTTATAGCAACCAATCGTGGTGGGGAACCAGGATATGATGCCTCTCAGATAACCATCAGAGGAATATCTACTACTGGTAACAGAGATGTTTTGGTTGTTGTGGATGGTGTGCCGGGACAACTCGGCGGTTTTGAACGTCTGGACCCGAATGACGTTGAAAGTGTGACCGTTTTAAAGGATGCTTCTGCAGCCGTTTATGGTAGTCGTGCTGCCAATGGGGTAATTTTGGTTACTACAAAAAGAGGAACTACAGGTAAACCAACCGTTTCTTACAGTTTCAACCAGGGTTTTTCATCTCCTACAAGTCTGCCGAAAATGGCGGATGCTGCAACTTATGCAACAATTAGGAATGAAATTAACTATTATAATAACCCCGCCGGAGGAATGAACCAGTTTTATACTGCCGAGCAAATAGAGAAGTTCAGGAATGGATCAGATCCATTAAACTACCCTAATACCGACTGGATAGCAACCTCGCTAAAAGATAATGCCCTTCAAAATCAACACAATCTATCCGTAAACGGCGGAAATGAAAACACAAAATACTTTGTGTCTTTAGGTATGCTTAACCAGGGTGGTATCTATAAGGAAGGTGCTACAGAATATCACCAGTATAATCTCAGATCGAATATAGACGCTAACATTACCAATAACTTCAAAGTGGGTTTATCTTTAGCTGGAAGGCAAGAAAACCGGCAGTTCCCTACCCAGGGAGCGGGTAATATTTTCCGTTCGGTTTATAGAGCTTACCCTACAGTACCTGCAGTGTATCCTAACGGACTACCTTCTTCTGGTATAGAAAATAACAACCCGGTAATGATGGTAACGGATGCGGGTGGTTTAAACAAAAATCCGCGTTTATTCTTTAACGGAATTCTGAGGGCCAGCTATGCTATTCCGCAGGTTAAAGGATTATCATTAGATGGTTTTTATGCTTTAGATAAATCAGATCAATCTAACAAAAATTTCAATACGCCTTATTTAGTGTACTTATATAACAGTACCACTAATGTCTATGAACCTAAAACGGTTGGAGAGGCTAAAGCATCCCTGTTTCAGTCTCAGGAAAATACTACTTTATCTACAGCCAATATTAAATTGGATTTCAAAAGAAGCTTTGGTGTACATAACATTACTGCTTTTGCCGCTTATGAGCAGAGTGAGTCAAGACTGGAGTATTTCGATGCCAGAAAGTTGAATTTCCCGACACCGGCAACACCCGAATTATCTCAGGGCGGAACGAGCCCTACAGATATGAAAGTTGAAGGTAGAAGCTGGAAAACGACTCGGGTTAGTTATATTGGAAGGGCCAATTATAACTATAAAGAGAAATATCTGGCAGAAGTTCAATTACGTATTGACGGCTCGTCTAATTTTCCTTCGTCAGGACGATACGGCTATTTTCCGGGAGTTTCTGCGGGCTGGCGTGTATCAGAGGAAGGATGGTTTAAGGATAGGGTGAAGTTTGTTAACGATCTGAAACTTCGGGCGTCGTATGGAGAGTTGGGTGGTGATAATGTTGGATCTAACCAGTTTATCAATAACTATTCTTTTAATAATCAGTACATACTTGGTAGTGGTGTTCAACCGGGAATTGACTTGGTTAAACTTGCTAATCCAAATATTACCTGGGAAGTTTCTAAAAAAACAGATATCGGTTTAAATACAACTTTGTTCCAAAATATTTCTCTTGAGTTTATCTACTTTAAGGAAAACAGATCAAAAATTCTTTATTATAGAAATGCTTCCATTCCAAATGTAACCGGAATTGTAAATCCTTATGGTTCAGATGCTTTAGTGCCGTCTGAAAATATAGGTGAAGTAGATAATAAGGGATTTGAGTCCACATTGGGTTATAATCATAGGGGTAACTTTAGCTATGGTATTTCAGGTAATATCACTTATGCAAAGAGCAATGTTGTTTTCATGGATGAATCACCTGCCAAGCTCGATTATCAGAAGGAAACCGGCAAACCACTTAACACTTACTTGTTGTACAGGTCTATAGGTATTTTTCGTACCCAACAAGAACTAGACAGTTACCCTCATGTGACAGGCGCCAAATTGGGTGATTTAAAATTCGAGGATTATAATAACGATGGCAAGATAACCGCTGACGACCAGGTAAGAACCGATGTTGGAAATATACCTCAGCTTACATACGGGATCAATCTAAATGCCGGATGGAAGAACTTTGATTTTTCTGCGGTTTTGGCAGGCCAGTCCAAAGTGAATCAATATGTATTGGGCGAAGCCGGAACAGTGGGTAATTTTTACAGCAGCTGGGCTGATAACCGTTGGAGTCCTACAAATCCAAATGGCACTTTTCCTCGTGTAGATGAGAGAGCTTCTGCTTCTATAAGCGGTGGTCAATATCGTAATGATTTTTGGCTAAATAACACGGCGTTCTTAAGGTTAAAGAATATTGAGCTGGGTTATACCCTGCCAGCGTCCCTGCTTTCGAAAGCTAAAATACAGTCGGTGAGGTTTTACACCAATGCATTTAATGTGTTCACCGTTACAAAGGTGAAAGATTATGATCCTGAAGGTAATAGTGAAAGCGGACAGTTTTATCCGCAACAACGTATTATCAATTTAGGCGCAAGTATTAAGTTTTAAATATAGAGATCATGAAATCAAGCAGAATTTTTAATATACTATACTTTACAGCTGCACTTTCGATAGTGTCATCCTGTAAAAAAGATTTTTTAGACGTAACACCTACGGACAGAGTATCCGATGCTGCAATCACATCAGATTCCACACTTTTTGAATCTTTTGTGATTAACCGTTACCTGGGTACCAGGTTAACGAACAAAGAAGCAGAAGGAACACTTCCCGGATTTGGAAGAGGTTTTGAATATGCTATGTGGTGTTCACTAACTGACGAGGCAATTTATAATAATAATGATGATACCTGGCTTGTTCAGAAAGGGGAGTTATCTCCTGAAAATACGGGCATTGCCGGCACATTATGGGGCCGCAGCTACAGAAGTATAAGAGAATGTAATTATGCCTTAGCTAATTTAGATAAGGTAGATATGAGTGCATATCATAAGAAACGTCTGAGAGCTGAGATTAAATTTATTCGTGCTTTCCGTTATCAGGATCTTATTCGTAACTATGGCGGTGTGCCTTTAATAGGAGATAAGGTATATGGATTAACAGACGATCTTACAGATCCGGCGCTATTTCAAAGAGCAAGTATCGCGGACTGTATAAATTATGCTGTCGCGCAACTAAATGAGGCGGCTGCTGACTTACCTCCAGCTTATACTAGCACCTGGATAAGGGGCAGGGCAACACAAGGTGCGGCTCTCGCTTTAAAATCGAGATTGCTTTTATATGCTGCAAGTCCGCTTTATAACGCAGGCACCTGGCAAGCAGCTGCTGACGCTGCAAAAGCAGTAATGGATCTTGGTATTTATAATATAAGCTCAAATTATAGCCGCCTATTTCAGAAATCTGACGCCAACAACGAAGTTATTTTCGCTCGTTACTATACTGTAGCGGCCCCTCACGTTCGTCTGGAAATTTCTAACGGTCCGAATGGTTATGACGGCTGGGGCGGTAATTTGCCTTTACAGAATATGGTAGACGCTTATGAAATGAATAATGGCAAAGTTATAACCGACCCAACATCCGGATATAATGAACAAGACCCTTATAAAAACCGGGACCCAAGGTTTTACGCTACAGTTCTTCACGATGGAGCACTATATCGCGGTCGCGCTGTTGAGACTTTCATTCCCGGAGGGCGCGACAGCAAGGATGGTCCCTCAAATTGGAATACTTCTAAAACCGGTTATTACCTCAGAAAATTTGTTGACGAGGACTTGCCGATCCAAAACCCCTGGAACGTAGCTGGTATACAGCCCTGGATTTATTTCAGATATGCTGAGATTCTGTTGAATTATGCGGAAGCACAAAATGAAGTTGGTACCGCCCCTGATATAACTGTATACAATGCGGTTAACGCTATTCGTGCACGTGCCGGAGTAAATATGCCGCCTTTGGTTGGTTTAACTAAAGAACAAATGCGTGAAGCTATAAGAAGAGAGCGTAGAGTTGAGCTGGCGTTTGAAGAACATCGTTTTTATGATGTTCGTCGCTGGAAGATAGCGGATCAAACTGAAAATATGCCTGCTCAGGGAATTACTATCACCAAAAATGGCAGCACCCTAACTTATCAGAAAAAGATAGCCTTAGAGGGTAGAAAATTTGAGGAGAAACATTATTGGTTGCCAATACCGAGAGCTGAAATCCAGGCATCAGGAGGCAAGCTGAAGCAAAACAATTTATATTAAGCTTATTTCTACTAGTTCCCGGGAGAATATCACAGCCCGGGAACTCTTTAATAGCTAGCAAATTATTCACGACGTCTGGTCTCTTGCGATAGGATTAGCTTATCAGATTTACAGCGAGAGATTTATATCTCCATAGAAGTTTCAATATGTAGAAGTTAAAAACTAACAATTATTAGCCTAATAAAAACCAAATGAAAAAGTATTTATCCCTCTTCGCTATTGCTTTCATGCTGTATGCATGTAAAAAAAGCGAATTGCAAGATACACCCGCCGAAAGCGTCCCCGTTACTGCTGCCGAAACTACCCCAACTGCTGCAGGTCTTGGAGCAGCCGGTATAGCCGGAGTAAACTGGGCGGATAGCCGCGATAATTTTGTAGATGGTTGGGTAATCCCTTCCGGGCTAACGTCTTCAGATAGTTATTCAACTGTTTCTGCAAAAGCTAATTCCATTTTAACTGGTTTTCAATCGACCCTGGGTGTTAATACAGTTCGCCTCCCGATAAATCCTCCAAGTGTTCTTGAGTCCTGGTGGAACTCATACAACGGAGCAATAGATGCGGCTTTAAGCAAAAATATGAAGGTAATCATCGCTTATTGGGAAGGTGCATCCTCGCGAGACGGACTTATTGATAATACCACACAATTTTGGAATATGTGGGACGTGGTAGTAGCCAAATATACCGGCAATGCCAATGTTTACTTTGAAGTTTTCAACGAGCCTCACGGTTACGCAGCATCCCAGCTTATTAGTATATACGCCGATTGGTTGGCGAGATATCCTAATGTGCCACGTGCAAGGATTCTATTAGGAGGTACCGGCTATTGTGATGATGTAAAGCCCATTGGTGCAGACCCGCGTTTCTCTCAATGCTTATTATCCTTACATAATTATGCCTTTTGGGCAAACAGAGGAAACCTCGCAGCCTGGGAGCAGTCATGGAGAGGGCAATTTGGTTCTTATGCCAGTCGCACAGTTGTAACCGAATACGGAGCACCTATGACCACCGGTAAAAACTATAATAATTCATCAGACGGAGATAATGAAATTGCCTATATACAGGGCTCAACTAATGTTTTCAGAAATGAAAAAATTGGGAGCGTTTATTGGCCGGGTTTAAGGGATGGTGATATTTACAGCATTACTACCCGTGGCGGCAGCGGAAATAATATTACACTGTCAGTTACAAATGCTTCCGGACGCGATAGAATTCGATATGGATGGGGCGAAGGAGGCGACTTCAATCCAAATGTTTATTACTCGATAGTTAACAGAAATAGTGGTAAGGCATTGGATGTGAATGGAAGTGCCACCACAAATGGTGCTGATATTATTCAGTGGGGCTATTGGGGTGGCAATAACCAGCAGTGGCAAATTATAGATAATGGAACAGGATATTATCGCATCATAAACAGGAACAGTGGAAAGGCATTAGACGTGAATGGCGGCTCGACTGCTGATGGTGCAGGAATTATTCAGTGGACCTATTCTGGCGCTACTAATCAGCAATGGCAGCTTATAGATAACGGGGGCGGATACAGAAAAGTTATCAATAGGAATAGTGGTAAAGCTTTAGATGTAAACGGTCAGTCGACTGCTGATGGTGCAGGTGTTATTCAATGGAGCTTTTCGGGTGGGAACAATCAGCAATGGACGCTCCAACAACTGTAAAGTTTTTTAAGTGAAAATTAATAGAATTAAGTTCATGGAATTTATATTGCTCTACTGGAGATAATGCGTTGCAAACTTTGGAACACGCAACGGCGAGCTGAATCCTTTTTAGATAAAAACGGAAATGTCGATTGGAACCTAAAACACACACACTTAGAACATGAAAAGAATTTTTATACTTTATAATGCCTGAATGTATACCGCTCAGAAGTTTATGATAGGTGATTGAAATAGTATTTGGAGTAGAAATCAGTCATATATTTTTTTAAATCTAATTTCCTCAATATCAAATAAAATCAAATAACTAACCTAATTAAACAAAAAAAATGAAAATCAAAATTCTAATTCCCTTGTGCTGTTGCATAGTTATTCTGGGGAGCTGTTCTAAAAAGAACGATTTACAGGATCTTAATAAAGAAGACGTGGTTATAAACGTCAAAGACAATTTATCAATATCTGCTGTTGGAGCTGCTGGTATAGCTGGTGTAAACTGGGCCGATGGCCGCGATAATTTTGTAGATGGTTGGGTAATACCTTCAGGACTAACCGCTTCAGATAGTTATTCAACTGTATCTGCAAAAGCTAATTCCATTTTAACCGGTTTTCAATCGACCCTACCCGGTGTTAATACAGTCCGACTTCCCATAAATCCCCCCAGTGTTCTTGAGTCCTGGTGGAACTCATACAACGGAGCAATAGATGCGGCTTTAAGCAAAAATATGAAGGTTATCATAGCTTGTTGGGAAGGTGCATCTTCAAGAGACGGTATTATTGATAATACCACACAATTTTGGAATATGTGGGATGTTGTAGTAAACAAATATACCGGCAATGCCAATGTATACTTCGAGGTTTTCAATGAGCCTCACGGCTACACAACATCTCAGCTTACAACAATATATGCCAATTGGTTGGCCAGATATCCTAATGTCCCACGTGGAAGGATTCTATTAGGAGGCACCGGTTATTGTGACGATGTTAAGCCTATTGGTGCAGATACGCGATTTTCGCAATGCCTGTTGTCTTTGCATAATTACGCCTTTTGGGCGAATAGAACATCCGTAGCAGCCTGGGAGCAATCATGGCGAGATCAATTTGGATCCTACGCCAGCCGCACAGTTGTAACCGAATACGGGGCACCTATGACCACCGGTAAAAACTACAATAATCCTTCAGCCGGAGATAATGAAATTGCCTATATACAGGGCTCAACCAATGTATTCAGAAATGACAAAATCGGAAGCGTTTACTGGCCGGGTTTAAGGGATGGTGATATTTACAGCATTACTACCCGTGGCGGCAGCGGAAATAATATTACACTGTCAGTTACAAATGCTTCCGGACGCGATAGAATTCGATATGGATGGGGCGAAGGAGGCGACTTCAATCCAAATGTTTATTACTCGATAGTTAACAGAAATAGTGGTAAGGCATTGGATGTGAATGGAAGTGCCACCACAAATGGTGCAGGTATTATTCAATGGGGCTATTGGGGTGGCAATAACCAGCAATGGCAAATTATTGATAATGGAACAGGATATTATCGCGTCATAAACAGGAACAGTGGCAAGGCACTAGACGTGAATGGCGGTTCGGTTGCTGATGGCGCCGCAATTATTCAATGGACCTATTCTGGCGGTAACAATCAGCAATGGCAGATCATTGATAATGGAGGCGGATATAGAAGGATTATTAATCGCAATAGCGGTAAAGCGTTGGATGTAAATGGACAATCAACAGCAGACGGAGCTAATATTGTTCAGTGGAGCTGGTGGGGGGGCAATAATCAACAATGGAAATTCCAGCAGCTATAGCGAAGCTCAGTTAACAAGAATTGAGGAAATTTAAAATGCTGTTAAGGGAGTTAGGGCGAGTTTTTAATTGGTAAATTAATAAGAACTGTTGGCTTTTTTTGGCCCTTTCTCCCTTGCAGCTTATTATGGTGACGTTAATATTTTATAAACACAGATTGATTTTGCTTAGAAAAAAACTTTTACTTTTTGTCGCCTTGGCTTTCTGTTTTCCTGCAATAACCAGGGCCCAACACGGTAGTGACGATAAGCTGCAAAATTTGAAACATGCTGCAATCACTATTGATCTGTCTAAGGAATATCAAACCATAGATAATTTTGCCGCGTCCGATGCCTGGGCCTGTCAGTTTGTAGGTAATTGGCCTGATGGAAAGAAAAACGCTATTGCTGATCTTTTATTTAGTAAGAAATTCCTCCCAAATGGCCAGCCTCAAGGGATAGGTCTGTCAATGTGGCGATTTAATATTGGAGCCGGAAGCGCTCAACAGGGAAGCGGAAGTAAGATAAAAGATAAGTGGCGACGAGCTGAATCTTTTTTTGAGAAGGATAAATTTAATTGGAACCTACAGGCAGGACAAATGTGGTTTCTAAAGGCTGCGAAAGAACGCGGTGTAGATCAGTTTTTAGCTTTCACCAACAGTCCTCCCGTGCATTTAACGGCAAACGGTAAAGCTTTCGCGACCAAGGCCAAACCAAATCTCAATCGGGATAAGTTTGATGCATTTGCGGAATATTTAGTTGAGGTAGTGAATGGGGTAAATGAGAAAACCGGAGTTGTTTTTGATTATTTGAGCCCGGCTAACGAACCTCAGTGGGACTGGAGTGATGGCGGACAAGAAGGAACTCCTTTCACAAATAATGATGTCAGTGGAATAGTAAAATCGTTAAATACTGCTTTGGTTAAAGCAAAGCTGAGTACAAAAATCGCAGTAGCCGAAGCCGCTCAATATGATTTCCTCTACTCAGATTTCGATAAGCCGGGGAAAGGCCGCCAAATTGATACATTCTTCAATTTGTCTTCACCCGATTTTATTGGTGATTTGCAAACAGTAGACAAAGTAATCTCGGCGCATAGTTATTTTACAACATCTCCATATTCAAAAGCAGTTAGCATTAGAAAAGAAGTCAACGAGAAGGTATCTTCTGTAAAGGGATTACGGCTCTGGCAGTCTGAGTATTGTATTCTTGGAGATAATGAGGGAGAAATCAAAGGTGAAAAACGGGATCTTGGAATGCGCCCAGGCATATATCTGGCTAAAGTTATCCATAACGATCTTGTCAACGCGAATGCATCCGCATGGCATTGGTGGACTGCCGTGTCGGCATACAATTACAAAGATGGACTTGTTTACGTGGATAAAAAGGTTTCAGACGGTCAATTTTATCCGAGTAAAATGCTCTGGGTGCTGGGTAATTACAGCCGGTTCATACGTCCGGGAGCTGTCCGGGTAGAGGTAAGCATACCTGATTCATCTCAAAGAAATGATATTCTGGTATCTTCCTATGTTGACAAGCGGTCTAAAGAACTTATTACAGTTTTAGTTAACCATGGCTTCCATCCAGTCGAAATAACATTGCGGTTAAAGAATGGCGAATTGGGTAATCAGACCAGATATGTAACCTCTGAAAGTTCTGATCTCAAACCCAACAATACATTTAACCAGAAAGATAGATTTGAACTGGAGGCCCAAAGTATAACAACCCTTGTCTCTAAGATCATTAATTAAATTCCTTGAGCTGGCAATCAAAAAATACATCAATAATAGTTCAGATAACATCATATAATATGCGAAATATATTTAGAATCTTGTTACTTATTTCCATCTCAAGCGCATTTTCGCGCGATTTAAAGGCCCAGGGACCTGGGCATACCTTTAGTCTGACAGATACAGCCTTTTTACTTGACGGCAAGCCATTTCAAATGATTTCCGGCGAAATTCATTACCCCAGGGTTCCCAGAGAATCGTGGAGGCACCGAATGAAAATGGCAAAAGCGATGGGATTGAACACCATAGGAACGTATGTGTTTTGGAATATCCACGAACCTCAGAAAGGTAAATATGATTTTTCGGGAAATAATGACGTCAAGGAATTTGTGAAAATAGCGAAGGAGGAAGGACTTTGGGTGGTTTTACGTCCCAGTCCATATGTATGCGCCGAGTGGGAATTCGGAGGTTATCCCTACTGGTTGCAAAATATTAAAGGTCTTGAAGTTCGAAGTACTGAACCTCAATACCTGGCGGCTTACGAGAATTACATCAAGGAGGTAGGCAAGCAACTGGCACCTCTGCAAGTAAACCATGGTGGAAACGTTCTTATGACGCAAATAGAAAATGAGTACGGCTCGTATGGTAGCGATAAAAATTACCTTGACTTAAACAGAAAGATGTTTATAGAGGCCGGCTTCGATGGTATTCTTTATACCTGCGATCCGGAGGCAGCGATTAAAAACGGCCATTTACCCGGATTGCTTCCGGCGATTAATGGAATTGATAATCCCGATCAGGTAAAATCGCTTATCCACCAAAATAACAATGGCAAAGGTCCGTATTTCATTGCTGAATGGTATCCAGCATGGTTTGACTGGTGGGCCACGGAACACCATACCGTTCCTGCGGCGAAATATACAGGAAGGTTGGATTCTGTACTGCAGGCTGGAATATCAATAAACATGTATATGTTTCATGGGGGAAGCACGCGTGGTTTTATGAATGGCGCAAACTTTAATGATAAAAATCCCTATGAACCTCAAATCAGTAGTTATGATTATGATGCACCATTGGATGAAGCAGGAAACGCGACTGAAAAGTTTATGCGTTTCAGAGAGGTAATTCAGAAAAACCTTTCCGCTGGTCAGACCTTGCCACCTGTTCCTTCCGCAAAACCATCAATTAATACAAAGCCTATTGTATTTACGTCCACAAATACAGTATTTGACTTGTTGAAGTCTCCAACGGCCAGTAAGACTCCTTTAACATTCGAAGATTTAAACCAGGCGTACGGGTATGTAATGTACCGAGCCACAGTCAATGGAAGCGGCAGTCAGCAACTTCTTAAAATCCGGGATTTAAGAGATTATGGTGTCGTTTTTATAAATGGAAAGCGGGTTGGAAACCTCGACAGGCGTTTATATCAGGACAGCTTATTGCTAAATCTGCCGAAAGGAAAAGTAACACTCGATATTCTGGTAGAGAATATGGGACGGATAAATTTTGGGCCATATTTATTAAAAAATGAAAAAGGTATTACCGAAAAAGTAGAATTGGGAGGAAGAGAAATTCAAAATTGGCTAATGTATAAGCTTCCGTTCGATAACATGCCAACTATTACCGCGAAAAAAGGAAACAGTGCTGATTTGAAAACGCCTGCTCTTAAGAGAGGATACCTGAGTTTAGACAAAGTTGCCGATACCTATTTGGATTTTTCGAACTGGGGCAAGGGAGTAGTTTGGATTAACGGCCACAATCTTGGCAAGTATTGGGAGATAGGCCCTCAGCAGACTATATACGTCCCTGCCGAATGGCTTAAAAAAGGAAAAAATGAAGTGGTGATTTTTGAACTTAATAAGCCGGAGCAATCAATGCTGCTTGGTAGGGATAAGGCAATTCTCAACAAGTTGAAGTCGAAATAAAACTTTAAACATATGTACTTGAACGCCTGTTGCCTCGTCCTCAGGCGTTCTTAAATTTTCTGGGGATTTTGCAGATCATTGCTATTCAATTAAAAAGACGGGAATTAGTATCTGCAGCCGATTGGGTGAACTTAGCATTTGGACTTATCTGCCAATAAACGTATATTCAAGAACCAATTAAGTAGCGTCAGAACGTTTCGAAATGAATAAGGTCTTTTTTGTTCTCCTGGTATTAAGTTCACTAACTGTTCAGTCTCAACCGCAGGCAGAAAAAAACATTTTTCATTATGGCTTAAAAGACGGCCTTTCCTTCGGAATCGTAAATAGTATCGCGCAGGATAATAAGGGGTTTATTTGGATTGCTACATCCGATGGTTTGAATAGATTCGATGGGCAATCGTTTACAGCCTTCAAAAATGAACCTAATAACCCTTATAGCATAGCCAGTAACCACGTTCAGTCTGTATTTAAAGATTCGCAAGGCCAGCTATGGATATCATCCCGAAATGGATTAATGAGCTTCGATGCCCAAACTCAGCGATTTATTAAATACAACAGTAGCAATGACCGGAAGCCGGAACGGAAGGATGATATTACCTGTGTTTCAGAAAGTCGGGATCACAACCTCTGGGTTGCTACAACAGATGGATTCTACTATTTTAATAAGAAAGATAAAAAGTTTGTCGCGTACAATACCGAAAATTTAAGAGGCTTAACAACAAATTACATACTAAACATCTACGAAGATTCCAGAGGCTTTTTATGGGTAGGGACAAAAGGGGCCGGAATACAGGTGTTCGCAGTAATGGATTCACAGGTAAAAAGGCAATCCCGGATTGTACCGCCTCGTTTGGATACGAGAATTAATAAAATTTTCGAAGATAAAAATCAAAATGTGTGGGTAGCTACGTCAAATGGCTTAGTTCTCTATTCACAAAAACAAAACAACTTTCAGATTTTCAACGCCAGAGATCACTATTTGCCTAGTAATATATTCTTATCGATAGCGGAAAATGGGAGTGGGGAAATTCTTATAGGTCTTCAAGACGGTGGGCTGTATACAATTTCTGGCCGTTCAATACCGAATAGCCAGGGGTCAATCTATCGCTTTGATCCCGTAAAGGCTAGCAATGGTAACCTGGTAACGAAGTGGTCGGTCCAAACGCTCTTTTTAGATAAGGATAAAAATGTTTGGTTGGGAACCTACGGGAATGGGATCTACATGGTTAATAGTGTCCCCAAAAAGTTTAGGAAGTTTCAGGTAAGAAAGGATTTAGACAGTCCTGACTTTGTTCGTTTTTATGGAATAACGCAGGACAGTGACGGCCTGTTTTGGCTGGGAACTGATGGAGATGGTATATTTAAAGTGACGAAAGAGGGCAGGACTGTTAAAAATTATAGAGCCGACGGGCGAAGGGGGAGCATCACAGATAATGCAATATTATCTGCGCTTAGAGATAGTAAAAATCGACTTTGGTTTGGAACCTATAAAGGAGGCTTGATGTGTTATGATAAAAAGTTTGATTCCTTTCAATCCTTTTCGTACAACTCCAAAAATCCCCGAAGTCTAAAATATAATGATGTCCGTGTTATATATGAAGACAGCAAGCAAAATATTTGGGTTGGAACAAATGGAGGAGGTTTGAACCTTTTCAATCCAAAGACCGAAAATTTTGATAACTGGAATCCGGAGAACAGCGAAATTGCTTCAAATGATGTGCGGGCAATTACCGACGATGGCAGTGGGATTTTATGGGTCGGAACCTACGGTGGCGGGGTGAATTATTTTGATATCAAACGAAATGCCTTTTTTAAACTTTTTGAAACGCCCGGCGAAAGTGGTGTTCTGGTAAATAATGTAGTATATGCGCTATATCTGGATAAGGAGGGTCGCTTGTGGATCGGGACAGAAGGCGATGGCCTTGTTATTTACAACACGAAAACAAAGGTAATACTAAAATACAATGAAAAAACTGGTCTCGCTAACAATACGGTGTATGCTATTAAGGCGGATGCGCAGGGAAAAGTTTGGTTAAGCACGAATAAGGGCATCTCTAAGGTTGATATTAATGCTGGTAAAATCTATAATTATGATGAGTCTGATGGGTTGCAGGCCGGGCAGTTTCATGAAGGTTCTGCAATAGTAAGCAATAAGGACAAGAGTATGGTCTTTGGTGGTACCGAAGGCTGTAATTTCTTTGATCCTTACAATGTAAAAACTAGCGAAGTAGCCCCTAAGGTTCTGATAACGGGTTTGAACATATACGGACAGCCGACAGATAGAGCAGCATTTGAAAATATTAAAGATATCACAGAGGCCGATCAAATAGAATTAAACCCTGATCAGCCAGTATTTTCGATCAACTATCTGACCCTTAATTATGGTTTTCCGCACGAAGGGGAGTATGCCTATAAGCTTGAGGGACTTGATAAAGAATGGAACTTTGTAAAAGGCCAGCGATCTGCAACGTATCGGTATCTGGCCCCCGGCACCTATACTTTCAAAGTTAAAGCCTCAAACGAGGATGGAATTTGGGCTGACAGCTTTTCGAGTATTAAGATCATTATACTGCCACCATGGTATAAAACATGGTGGGCTTATTTAATTTATTTCGGCCTCGTTGGAGCGAGCATCTATTCTTTTTCTCTATATCGCATTCGGCAAACGAGGCTAAAATTTAAGGTCAAGGCTGCGCAATTTGAAGCCGAAAAAGAAAAGGAGCTGCATGAAAAGAAGATAAATTTCTTTACAAATGTTTCTCATGAGTTTCGAACTCCTTTGACGCTTATAATTAACCCGGCAAAAGAATTATTGCACGATGAGTCTCATAATGCAAGCATGGGAAACCTTAATACAATTTACAGGAATGCCCGGAGATTACTCAGCCTTGTAGACCAGCTTTTACTTTTCAGGAAATCTGAGAGCGAGATGAGCAAACTTAAACTGGTTAAATTGAATATCAGCAGCGTTTGCCAGGAAGTATATTTATGCTTTACTCATCAAGCCAGAAAAAAAGGTATTGATCTGTCTTTTGAAACGGTAAATAATACACTCGAAATTATTGCAGACCGGGAGAAGATGGAAATTATTCTTTTTAATCTTATTTCCAATGCACTAAAAAATACTCCTGAAAAAGGATCTATAACTATAAAAGTTTTGGAAACAGATCAGGATGTTATAATTGAGATAAACGACACAGGAATAGGTATTCCCGCGGAAGTCGGCGAACGTATCTTTCAACAATTCTACCAGGTGCAAAATAATAATTTCGGTTCAGAAGGTGGTTTCGGTATTGGATTGTCGCTGGTGAAAAGTTTCGTTGAAAGCCACAAAGGCTTAGTAGGTTATGAAAGCAGGGCTGGACAGGGAACTAAATTTTGGGTGTCATTTAAAAAAGGAAAAGAACATTTTAAAGACTCTGTAATATTCGAAGAGGTACACGAAAGCTCAGTGTTCCTGGAAGAATTAGTGGTAGAATCGCAAATGGAGCAAGAATTCCCCACAAGCTCTGCCGGGGCCTTAGAAAGTACCGAAGTGTATTCGGATGATAAACGGATTCTGATTGTTGATGATAATATTCAGATACGCCAATACGTAAAGCAGCTTTTTGAAGGCGAATATGAAGTTTTAGAAGCTGACAATGGAGATAACGGATTTGAAATAGTGAAGAAGCATATTCCGGATCTGGTGATAAGTGATATCATGATGCAGGGGCTAAGTGGAATAGAACTCTGCTCAAGGATAAAAGATGACCCGGCCTTAAATCATATTCCCGTTATCCTCTTAACCGCAAGTTCTTCTGCCGAAGTAAAGCTTAAAGGAATAGAATGTGGCGCAGAGGACTTTATTAGTAAACCCTTTGAGAGGGAGATGCTGATAGCCAGAGTAGCTGGGATTTTAAAGAACAGGAACGACCTGCAGAATTACTTTTTTAATCACATTACCTTAAAGCCAGATAATTCAAAGATTTCGGATGAATATAAGCAATTCCTTGATCGCTGCATTCAGATAGTTGAAGAGAACTTAATGGAGTCACATTTTGGAATTAAGGTTTTAGCGGATAAGATCGGCATGAGCAGATCTACGCTTTATAGCCGGATAAAATCTATATCAGGGCAGTCTCCAAACGAATTTATCCGTTTCATTCGCCTCAGAAAGGCGGCTGAAATGTTTATATCAACGGAATCTACGGTTTCAGAGTCTGCATATAAAGTGGGGATAAAAGATATTAAGCACTTTAGGGAACAATTTAACAAGGTGTTTGGAATGAACCCCTCAGAATATATAAAAAAGTATAGAAGAAAGTTTCATACAACGCATACGGTTAGATAGAGACTACTAAGTCTTGCTGAATCCGCATAAATCGGAAGTTTCCGATCGGGAATTTATTTTCTTACCTTGATCGTTTTAAACAAAAACAATTCATGAAATCTTTTTTATTAAAAAGCAGATATGGAACACTAGTTGCATTTATCGCTTTTTTTATTTTTTCCTCTTTTCTTGTACGCTCAATATTAGTGATTCTCTCGGCATCGAAGGTGCCGCTAACTCTGATGTCTTACCTGTTGATTTTTGGCAAAGGTTTCATTTTTGATGTTGGGGTTTCTGTTTTCTTTTCAATCGTTTACGCCCTTTATTTGCTGTTAATACCCAACAGATGGTTAAACTCAAAATTTAACTACATAACCTCGTATGCGCTGGTTTTTTTAATGGTGTTAATAAGCCTGTTTTCATTCTTTGCAGAACTTACTTTCTGGCAGGAATTTGAAAGCCGTTTTAACTTTATAGCGGTCGATTACCTGGTTTATACCTTTGAGGTAATAAACAATATAAATGAATCTTATCCATTGCCAATATTAATCAGCAGCATGGTGGCGATCGCTCTGCTTGTAATTTTCGTTTTTATAAGGTTCAAAATATTTTCAAATTCGTTTAACTCCACAACACCGTTTAAACAACGTATCGCATTTAGCGGTGTTACCTTTTTGCTGGCTTTTTTATACATCGCGTTTATTAATAATGATTGGGCCGATAACAGTTCCAGTCGCTATCAAAATGAATTATCAAAAGCAGGGGTATATTCTTTCTTCGCAGCATTCAAAAATAATGAGCTGAATTATGAGCAGTTCTATTCATTGCTCGATGAACAAAAAGCATTTAAAATTATACGGAATGACCTAAAAGACCCCGAATCCTCTTTTGATGGGGAACCTGAATCGGTTGTAAGAAGTATCTCCAGTAATTTGAAAGAGCAAAAGCCAAACGTGATCATGATTACCATAGAGAGTTTTAGTGCAGACTTTATGGCTCATTTTGGTAATGTACAGAAATTGACTCCGGTGCTTGATTCTATTGCCGACAAGGGAGTTCTTTTCACTAACATGTATGCCACAGGAACCCGCACTGTCCGGGGAATGGAAGCTTTAAGTTTGGCAGTCCCTCCAACGCCGGGAAATAGCATTGTAAGAAGACGTAATAATGAAAACCTGTCTACAATAGGAGAGATTTTCAGATGGAAAGGTTATGAAACAAATTTTCTTTATGGCGGAGATGGATACTTCGATAATATGAATCAGTATTTTAGCTCGAATGGCTATAATATCATAGATCGTGGCAGAAATATAAGTGTAGGCGACCATTACAAAACCCATCGTACTATTATACCTGATGAACAGGTGCATTTTGAAAACGCCTGGGGTATTTGCGACGGCGATTTGTACGATGCTCTTATAAAAAGCAGTGATGCTAACTATAAAAGAGGAAAGCCATTCTATAATTTTGTGATGACCACCTCAAATCATCGCCCTTTCACTTATCCAAGCGGAAAAATAAATATACCTTCTGGTACAGGCAGGGAAGGGGCCGTAAGATATACTGATTTTGCAATTGGCGAATTCCTGAAAAAGATTAACAACAAGCCCTGGTTTAAAAACACATTAATAATTTTTGTTGCCGATCATTGTGCAAGTAGTGCGGGCAAAAATGAAATTGACATTTCAAAATACCACATCCCTTGTATTGTTTATAATTTGCCAACTCAGCCTAAGCAAATAGATAAAATGTGTTCACAAATAGACTTATATCCAACCCTTCTGCATATTCTTGGCTGGAGGTATGAAAGTAATCTGTTCGGAGAAAATATCTTATCTCAAAAGTATATTCCACGAATTGTTTTGGGGACATATCAGAAACTAGCCTATATGAAAGAGGACAGTTTAGTTATATTGAGCCCTAATCGGAAAGTGGATACCTATCTTTATAAAAAAGATGTAAATGAACAAGTGGCGGCCACTTTTCCTAAACAACTAACAGAACATGCAATCGCTTATTATCAAACCGCATATCAACTGTACGAAACGGGTAAATTAAAAAGCGTATACCATTAGCATACAGCTGGATCTTGTAGATGGAGATGAAAAAACGTGGATTTTTCGGATCTCAATTAGTCGTTTTTCTTTTTCACACTCACAAAATCGCTTCTAAATGCTCGCTGCCTTTTTCGGGTCTAACCTGCTAAGGATATTACCCCTTATTTTTAGCTGTTTACCCCCTGCCTGCTCGATAATTTTTGTCGATTTTCGCTATTCAATTCTTCTATAACCATAATATGAATATAATCTACACTATTAAAAAACTGTCTGTTTTTACCTTTTTAACCTTAGCATTTTCGAATGTTTTTGCACAGCAAATCGGGCAAAAGAAGTTATTTACCGATGGATGGAAGTTTTATAAAGGCGAAGCAGTAAATGCCGAAGGCATGAGTTTTAACGATGACAGCTGGAGGAATGTAAGCCTCCCTCACGATTGGAGCATCGAAGGTCCTTTCAGTAAGGAATGGGCAAGCGGCACAGGCTATTTGCCCGGAGGTATTGCTTGGTATCGTAAAACATTTAGTGAGATTGATGTGCCCACTTCAGGAAAGGCTTTTATTTATTTCGATGGGGTCTATAAGAATAGCGAAGTTTGGATTAACGGACATTACCTTGGTAAAAGGCCAAACGGTTTTATTCCTTTTCAATATGAACTTACACCCTATTTAAAGAAGGGACTTAATACCATTGCCGTGAAGGTAGATCATTCCAAATTTGCAGATTCACGGTTTTATACCGGTTCCGGGATGTACCGCAATGTTTATATAATTACAAAGCAGCCAATCTATATTCCAAAATGGGGTATAAGTTTTACCACACCAGAAGTGTCGCCGGAAAAAGCCAGGGCCGATGTAAAGGTTCAGGTAGCTAATTCGTCCTCTTTAACCGCAACAGTCTCAGTCGAAACTAAGCTAAGTCTGCAGGGTAAAACAGTTGCAACGGCAAATAAGAGTATGTCTCTGAATGCAAATTCTTCAGCCGAGGCTCAGCTGTCGCTGCCTCTGACCAAGCCCGCATTGTGGTCCGTCGAAGATCCTCGGCTGTATACTTTAACCGTATCAACTTACAATAACGGCAAAAAGACTGATGAATATACAGAGAATGTGGGCCTGCGGACGATAAGGTTTGATGCTAATGAAGGCTTCTTTCTAAATGGCAGGAACATGAAGCTGAAAGGAGTGTGCGTCCATCACGACGCGGGCGCTTTGGGAGCAGCGGTTCCGCGGGAAGTTTGGGCGAGAAGATTAAAGAAACTCAAAGAAGTTGGTTGCAATTCTATCCGGATGAGTCATTATCCTCACCAGGATTATTTTTATGAGTTATGTGATGAAATGGGTTTTCTCGTTATGGATGAAGCCTTTGACGAGTGGGAAGAGGGGAAAAATAAATGGATTGAAGGCTGGAATATCGGACAGCCAGGCAGGGACGGGTCTCATGAAGATTTTAAGGAATGGGCTTTACGCGACGTGAAGGATATGGTTCTACGAAACCGCAACCACCCTTCGATAATCATGTGGAGTATTGGAAATGAGATTGATTATCCCAACGACCCATATACCCACGAGATATTAAATACCGGAAGAAATCCTCAGATTTATGGCAAAGGTCAGCTTCCGGATCATCCTGCAGCAAGCCGTCTGGCCGAGCTGTCAAAAATATTGGTTCAGGCAGTGAAAGAGGAAGATACAACACGCGCTGTAACTGCTGCCCTTGCAGGTGTAGTAATGTCGAATACGACCGATTATCCTCAAAATCTCGACATCGTAGGTTATAATTACCAGGAATACCGATACGAAGAAGATCATAAAAAATACCCAAACCGGATTATTTATGGTAGTGAAAATGGTATGAGTTACGCAGCCTGGGAAGCTGTTGATACCAGTAAAAATATCTTCGGGCAATATTTATGGACAGGCTTTGACTTTATTGGCGAGGCTCGTGCATGGCCGATAAGAAGCAGTGGCGCCGGATTGCTAGATCTGGCAGGTTTTCCTAAACCGAATTTCTATACCAGAAAAAGCCTGTGGACGACTGAGCCATTTGTTTATTTAACAGCTTCAACGGTTCCGCAAGAAGCAGAAGAAAGAGGAAGAAGGGACTTGAAACCATCATGGAACTGGAATACGGGAGATAAGATCCGGGTGAGCGCTATTTCAAATACAGAAGAAGCTGAACTGTTTTTGAATGGCAAATCGCTTGGAAAGAAACTCAAATCAGAGAAGGGCAGACCTGTTTTCTGGGATATAGATTATCAGCCGGGTGTGCTTTCGGTGAAGGGATTCAACAGGGGGGCTCTGGCTGCTTCATCTCAAATAAAAACCGCCGGAGCTGTGTCAGTTATTAAAGCTGCTGCTGATAAAGCGCATTTCGCCGCTAACAGTAAAGATCTTGCACATATTGAAGTTCAACTCACAGACGATGCGGGGAATCCGGTGTATGAAGCAAATAATGAACTTTCGATCGCTATCGATGGACCCGCCGTATTGCTTGGCCTTGAGAGTGGTGATCTTGCCAGTCACGAAGATTATAAAACAAGTAAGAGAAAAGCATTTAATGGGAAGTTGCTTGCTTACATTCAATCAACAGGTAAAGCAGGGAGCGTGAACGTTACCATAAGCTCGCCTGGCTTAAAATCATCGATGGTGAAATTCAGGACGGGCAAAAAATAATGCGATTCATTTAAAAAATTAATCCATGGAATAAAGCAGGTTTTTAAGGGAAGACATTTTAAGATTTAGCCCGGATTTGTTTTTCCATTCTTCTGTAACATGGACGAATTCAAGGCCTTCGGATGAAAGCGGATTTCACGGATAAGACCTTTAAACCAGCTGACTTTGTTTAATCTTACGCCAACTGAAATCTCTCCCTGGGTCAATGGGGCGAAGTTGATATCACCTTCCAGCTCCTTTATTCCATTTACATAGCTGGCCATTTTCTTACCATCATAACTTAAGGCCACCCAATACCATTGGTTGGCTGGGTGCAACAAGCTCGAATCTATAAGAGTTAGAGCTGCATTGGTTTTGCCATTTTTCAAGAAAGTATCCAGATACCACATTCTTTCCGGAGTAAGCCGCACCTCAAGTGTCCCACGGTTTGCTTCTTTATCCTGAAAATGGATAAACCTTGGAGCACCAGGGCCATTTCCATCGGGTTTAAAAAGCACCTCAATGGTGAACTGATCCCATCCTTCCAGCGGAATTTTCGAAAAAACCAGGCCGTCATTAATGCCGTTAAATGAAACGGATTTTTCGTTTGAGTCTTCGATAATAAGCGGAGCTCCGATTACGGTGGGTTTATGGCCGTCAATTTGATGCAGGTTATCGATTTTCCAAACGATGGTTTTTGGCGCATGATTTGAATTGTCTTGAGCCCGAAGATCGGAAGAAAATATCAGCAGAAAAACCGAAGCAAGACTGATCCCTGCAAAAAAGGTTTGCGTAGAAGGGTAGTTAGTTTTCCTTATACTTTTAATAAAATCTTTTATCATGATTGATTTACTTGCCGTTCTTTTAATTATGAATATCTTTCCTACCCTTGGCCGAACTAATAAAATTGATGAGCATTTTCATGTTTTTTATATATTCCGGAGTTGAAATATACTTTGTTTCACTAAGGTCTCTGTACGGAGAGGTATCCGTTTCATCACCCACCATGGTCGAAGCATATTGATCGGTAAGTGCTTTATTCTGCCCATCGCCGATATATGGATTGCTTATCATCACATGCTCCACTAACCAGCGGTCGCGATTGTCAAGGCTCGCAATGATTCTACTCACATCAGCCTCTGCTACGTCAAACGCAGGGGCATCGTTCCTGTTAATGGAACGAAAAAATTGAGATCCCCTGACATCTGGATGGTCCGATTTAAGAGGCGAATCTTTAGTAGCTTCCTCAGTAGCTAAGGCTCTTATCCGGACATATTCGTCTTTCAGTTCTTGTATATTCACATTTCGTTTGCCAAACATGTGTGCGAGCAAATTAGTATCATTATAGTCGGTATAATAATATCCATACCTTACGTTTGAACCTTTGCGGTGAACAAAAAGAGGTTTTTCGGTGCCGGGTTCTACATACAGTGGATGAGTGTATTTTCCACCCTGAGTCATACTAGTTGGCAGTTTTACTTTTTCCAGCCATTTAATTGCCTGCGGTATAGCTTCCAGGTATTTGCGGTCACCAGTATATTGATAAAATTTTATAAGCAGAAAGCAATTCTCTAAGGTTGTAGAAGGTAAATACGCCGGAGGTTCATAGCTCCGGGCGCCAGCAGGTTCCATTTTCATGGTATATTGCTGCCCCCATGCGCCATTCGGCTGCTGAGAAAGAAGATAAAAATTCATCCCGCGATGGATAGGATCAAGTAATCGTTTTTCGCCCAGCGCCTGAAAACATTGGATTAGAAAATTTACGTTTTCCCAAATTACATTGTCGTTAAATGTGAAATAAGCTGAATAATCCGGGCGACCGGATTTCTTAAATCCATCTTTGAGCGGGTAGCGCTGTGGCCAGCCCCCAATGGGATATTGGCTTTTAAGAATAAAGTTAATTGCCTTGTCTAAAGCCGATTTATACTTCGGATCTTTCTTCTCAAGATACATTTTCAACAACAGTCGGGCTGCATCCGAGGTTACATCATCGTCGTAGGTGTCATTACCGTAATAATGCTGAAACTCTTCTAGTCGCCATCCATTTTTTCCAATTGTGTTATACCAGCGTTTTAGAGATTCTTCTCCGGCAAAGTCTATCATGTAATTCCAGCCGCCTTCGCGACTCTGTCCTTTCATCAGCGCCGTGGCCGCTTTCTCGGCGGCATAATAAAAATATTCGTTGCCGGTTACCTGGTACGCCTCCAAAAGAACATGCCCCGCGGTAACAGTTCCCCCATCCTGAATCCATATCATAGAATCCGAGGCTTCCATTTCGCCCCAGCGTCTTGATAGGTCCTCTGTGTAATACCAAACATAACCACCATCCGTACTGATTTCATTTACCATGAATTTTGTAGCCCTTAGCATTGCATCTTCAGCTCGTTCGCGGAGGCTTTGTGCATTAAGATTTGTTGATATAAGCAGCATGCTAAGATAGGCAGGCCATAGGTACTTACTGGTTATCATAATGGTGTGGTTGGTTGTACCTAATATATGGATTTTCTGTTTTTTTACCCTGAGCGTGGACGACAGACATACAGCTTTCGACTAAGAAAAATAGCTCTCAGGACGAAAATGCAAGCATGATCGGGATATATTCGTTGTCGGGAACGTTTGCAAACGGCATCTCGAGCAACTTGGAAAAAACAGATAAGGTCAGTAACAAAATCAATACATGCGAATGTATTCGTTGGGAAGCCCCCGAAACGCCATTTCGAATCGGGGGATCACCCGTGTTTTTCTGAGCAGGATTTTATTCTGGTTCAGTGGTTTTCGTCGGCTGTTCTTTAAGCTTTTCTTTTGCAACCGTGTTTGTCGGTTCAATATTCGCTTTGGCTTCCTTTTTTACTACAGCCGCAGGTGTCGCATTTTGTTTATACACGGCAAGCTCGGCCTGGAGTGTGTCATTTCTGGTGCTTATTTCTTTCCTGCTTTCTTCCGATTCATAAAATGCAGCTTTCAGCTTAGTTAGTTCGCTATTCAGGTTATTAATAAGACTATCTTTCTTAGACAGAGATCTCGACAGACTATCAGTTCTGTTCTCGTACTGCTTAAAAAATAGCTGGTTTGCTTCGGCGGCGCCTTCTAATCTGGCCAGTTGAATTTCAGTCTTTTTTATCGTTTCATTTTTATCCCTGAGTAATTTGTTAAGGCTATCGGTTTTTTGGGTAAGCGATTCAATTATTTCTTTTCTGGATTGAGCATTCAGGCTTGGCAGATTAAAAACTATTAATCCGGAAATAAGCGCGATAAGTTGGTACGTTTTCATGATTGTTTTTGATGAATTAACTAATAAAGAACAACACCTCAGTAGACCCAAATCAAGTTTTAATAATGTGATAACCAAATCTTTAAATTGCTTGTTTCGGGTATTTTCAAGTATTTATTTTCGGGTGGTATTAAGCTAATTCCTTGTCAAAACTACCGCGAAAAGGAGGGAGAATGACATTCCTCGGGGGATACAAGAGGTCGTTAACGCTTATTTAATTTTGGCGGGTTCCGGTCGGCAGGGTTGGCCTCAAACTGATCGGCGAGCTCATATGAGGCCTAAAAAAAACCGAATAAAGAACCATAGCACGCAGTCGGACCTAGCTTTATGTTCTTTACCTTTAATCTCTGCCAGCCTTGCCGAAATTTAGTTTGTGTTACTTCTTCTTTGGTACTTTCGCTCCTTCTTTCCGCGCTTCCGACAAACCGATCGCTACCGCTTGTTTTTTGGAGGTAACTTTTTTTCCTGTTCCGGTTTTAAGCTTACCTTCTTTCATTTCATGCATCACTTCTTCGACTTTTTCACCAGCCTTTTTTGAATACTTTGCCATAACCTTTTTTAGGATTAAAGCTCTTGGGACTGAAAATGGTTTTAAAAGATTAAAAGCTTTTTTGTATAGAATCAGATTTGTAATTTCGCCCAGATAAATTATTGAAATGGAGAATCCAATAGAAACTTATAAAAAAAGCGAAAGTACTACAAACGCCAATAACCCAAGTCATTATACCTTACTGACTATCGGTATTTTTGTAACTGTTTTAGGTGCGGTATTGCGCTTCCTTGCCGACTGGACTTTTGTTGATCTGCTCTCGAATATTATTTTCTTAATAGGCGTTGTTTTGTGCCTTAAATCAGTGATTAATATCCTGAAATAAAATAGTTCCGACTTATAGGGCGAAAAGCTCTATAAGTCAAATTTTTACAAGAAAACCATCCTCCCGGCGTTATAGAATAATGAAAAGCATATTCTTATATCTTGCGCTGCTGTTGCCTTTAACCTCTCTGGGGCAAGTTAGATCCAAGTCTGTTAAGATCCATAAGCTGGTAATCGAGGCAAAAAAATCTTATGCTATTACTGAAGGCGACTCAATAACTTCAATTAGCATTGATACACTTATAATGAAGGACAGATCCAAATTATCCTTTGTCGGTAAGAAAAAAGTGGACCTTGTAGTAAGCCATGCTTTTATCGGAAAAGATGTTATCATTCGCGGCAATGATAGTAAGAACAATGGAACTGATCTAAATCTGTCTGTCAATTTTGTTCAACTAAAAAGTCTTTTTGTTGATGTTTCCGGCGAAGACGCCAGATATTTTAACAGGCATTTTGATAATGGAAATGGGGGGCAGGTTGTATTGAGTTATTTGTCGAGCGGACAGAAGCCCCAGATTACAGATAAGAACAGCCCCAATTTTGTGTCGATCAGAAACAGAGCTGGAGGATATACAGTAAACCCACAAACGGATATAGGAATAATTTTAGGTCAGATACGAACTGGATCTGGCAGGCCTTTAGGGCAGTTACCCAACGGCCGCGTATATTCCGGCGGTATAGGACGTGATGGTAAAACTACTATCAAACCCATCGATCGTTTGCCTGACTAGTCGGGATGATATTTCGATTTATCTAAAATTTTCTGGAAATCCTTATCCTGCATTAACTCCTGGAGTGTCACGGATGGGTTTTTCTCCATATATTCCTTCACGATTTTCCATCCCGAAAAAACTGCGAGCTTTGGTGCTGATTCATTTTTATCTCCTATACCCGGGGTAAAGGGAGCTTCGGTGAGATATTTTTGAATCTTAAGATAATCGGTCTCAAATAAAAGATTCCGTTCTAAAAAATACGCCCATATTCCGCCTTCATAATCCTCGGCCCAGTGTTGTTGTTGGGTAGTGTATCCGATCTTTAAAGAATCGGGTATATTGGGCATAGTTGCGTCCATAAAATACATGATTTTACCGTTGTAGATCATTTTCTGCATTAATGATGTGATCTGATCCGGTTCCGGAAACATTTCTTCGCGGATAAATGCTTCCATAACTCTCGGTGTTATATTTTCCGGAGTAAAGCGCCTGGAGATATACGCCGGAATGCTGCTCCGTAGCGCAGGATAAAATTTTGAGTCAGGTCCTAAAAACATATCCAGACCAATACCGAGGTAATTATTCCCGATAGGCGTTTGCACCGCAAATCCTGAAAAAAAAGAAATGATTCGTGGGACGGGTTGATTAGGATAATAGTATTTAATATGTTTAAATGCATCGGTTAATTCTTTTTCCTGTCTCTCCAAATCGGGATACTTTTGGCTAACCTCACTTTTTAATGCATTGTAATCGGGAGCTGACAGTACGGTTTTAAGATTTTGATAATATTCCTCACTACCCGGGGTTCCAACACTCAGCATCCCTTCCATGAAATCATTATAAAAGATGCCATATTTCTTTTGAAACTGAATGCCTTGCTGCCGGTAGTTTGTAACCGTTAATGAGCTTAAGTCTTTGTCAAATCTTTCAATCTTTATATCAAGATTTATGTTGCTTACATCAACATCTTTCTTATTCTTGCAGCCGAATACAAACAGGCCAATAGAAAAAAACAGGTAGATTTGGAAAATGCTTTTAGTATTCATATAGATCTCTGAAGCGAAAATAGTAAAATCAAAGAGAAGAGACAGATTATACATTTGAAACTTATGAAATACATACTGCTAATTACAGGCTTATTCTTGGCTCCTTTTGTTGGAAATGCTCAGGAAAATGAAAAGAATTTCAAATTAGGATTTACGGTGTCTCCTAACTTAAGCTGGCTAACAGATGATGGTAACAGATTGGTAGCTGATGGAAGTAAAGCTGGATTCTCTTACGGCGTTATAGCTGATGTCGGTTTTGCAAAAAATTATTTCTTTTCAACCGCCTTTACGGTAAGCTCACTACATAGTAAAGGTGTTAAAAAGGATATTTCTACCGACGAATATAAGCTTCAATATCTTGAAATACCTTTTACCTTAAAGCTCAAAAGTAATCCGTCCGATCAGGGGAGGTTTTACGGACAGTTCGGTTTAGGAACGGGCATAAATATTTCCGCAAAAAAAGACGCAACCTCTTTCGGAACAAATGTAATGGTTAAGGATGTATCCATTTCATCGGAGGTAAACTCGTTCAGACTAGGGTTAATTATGGGCGCAGGAGCCGAATGGAATGTGGGAAGAAACTTAATCGCTCTTACCGGCGTTACTTTTAATAATGGATTTACAAAAACTTTTAAGGATTATGATTCACGAAATCCTTTCGTGACATTAAATCTTGGCCTGTTTTTTTAATAACGTCTTATATATAAATGAAGATTGCATTAGCTCAATTAAATTATCACATAGGTAATTTCGAATCAAATTCAACAAAAATTATCAAAGCCATCAATGAAGCAAAGCAAAAAGGTGCAGACCTGATTGTGTTTGCCGAGCTAGCTATTTGTGGTTATCCGCCGAGAGATTTCTTAGAATTTTCCGAGTTTATAGAGTTGTGCGATGAGGCCGTGAAGCAAGTTGCAGCCGCCTGTACGGATATTGCATGCATTTTAGGAGCTCCGACAAAAAACCCGAGAACAGAAGGGAAGGATTTATTCAACTCGGCCTATTTTATTGAGAACGGCATTGTTAAAAATATAGTCAATAAGGCATTGTTGCCAACATATGATGTATTTGATGAGTATCGATATTTTGAACCGGCAACGAATTTCTTTTGCGTAGACTTTAAAGGCAAGAAAATCGCTTTAACCATTTGCGAAGATTTGTGGAATATCAACGATAACCCGCTTTACATTTCTGCTCCGATGGATGAATTGATCAAACAACAGCCCGACTTGATGATCAATATTGCAGCTTCGCCTTTTTCTTACAACCACGACGATAACCGGTACAAGGTTTTGAGTGATAATTGTAAAAAATATAATTTGCCATTGCTGTATGTCAATCAAATCGGATCGCAAACAGAGATAATTTTCGATGGAGGCTCTCTCGTTTTTAATGCACAGGGCGAATTACTTGATCAACTAAATTATTTCAAGGAAGATATCCGGATTTACGAATTTGAGGCCAATAAAATAAAAAACCATCAAAAGATGGATTATAGTCCGGCGCCGGATATTGAACAAATTCATCAGGCTTTGATTTTGGGCATCCGGGATTATTTTTATAAATCGGGTTTTAGCAAAGCTGTTCTCGGCCTGTCTGGTGGAATAGATTCTGCACTTGTTTGTGCTTTAGCTGCCGAAGCTCTTGGTCCGGAAAATGTTATGGCGGTATTAATGCCATCGAAATATTCGACCGGGCATTCTGTTCAGGATGCTTTGGATTTGGTGAATAACCTGGGTTGTAAGCATGAAATTATAGCTATTAAGGACGCAGCAGATGCGTTCGATTCTATGTTAGCCCCAGTATTTAAAGACCTCCCTTTCAATGTAGCCGAAGAAAATATTCAGGCTCGTTGTCGAGCTATCATTGTAATGGCCTTTTCGAACAAGTTCGGCTATATTTTATTGAACACCTCAAATAAAAGCGAGTGTGCGGTTGGCTATGGGACACTTTATGGTGATATGGCCGGTGCAATTGCCGTATTAGGCGATGTATATAAAACACAGGTTTACCAGCTGGCGCAGCATATAAATCGCGAAAGAGAAATAATTCCTTTAAATAGCATTGTAAAGCCACCATCAGCAGAATTACGCCCCGATCAAAAGGATAGCGATTCGTTACCCGATTACGATATTCTCGATAGCCTGCTTTACCAATATATTGAGTTAAAGAAAAGCTCTCGTGATATTATCGCTCAGGGATTCGATGAACAACTGGTTAGAAAAGTTATTGCGATGGTAAATAAAGCCGAGTTTAAACGGTATCAAACTCCTCCAATTTTACGCGTGTCGCCTAAAGCTTTTGGTATGGGACGAAGAATGCCGATTGTTGGAAAGTATTTGTCGTGATAAAAGCCCTTTACTGATTCGCGCGCTCCGCATTTAGAAGCTTACCTGTATATTTGCAAAAATGATTCTCACCGATACACACACGCATCTTTATTACGAAAGGGATGCTGCAAAGAGGAAACTACTAATGCAGAGGTGCCTGGATAATCAGGTCGAACGTCTTTTTTTGCCGAATGTTGATTCAGACTCCATTGCGATGGTCTCCGAGCTGGTTTTTGAGTATCCACAACATTGCTTTGCCATGCTGGGTTTGCATCCATGTGATGTTAAAAATGAGTATGAAACGGAACTCGAACTTATCAGACAGTCGATAGCCAAAACGAAAATATACGCCATCGGAGAAATCGGAATAGACCTATATTGGGATAAAACAACCTTACCTCTGCAGCAGGAAGCGTTCCGTACCCAAATTTCTTGGGCTAAAGAACTGGATCTGCCGATTGTGATTCATTGCAGGGATGCTTTTGATGAAGTTTATAAGTTATTACTCTCTGAAAAGGACGAGAAGTTAAGAGGGATATTTCACTGTTTTACCGGGACAAAAGAACAAGCCGATTTAATTATTGATCTTGGTTTTTACCTCGGTATCGGAGGAGTAGTTACCTATAAAAATTCAGGCCTTGATAAAGTCGTTCAACAATTAGATTTACAAAATATCGTTCTTGAAACAGATTCGCCTTATTTAACACCTGTGCCATTTAGAGGAAAACCGAACGAAAGTAGTTTTCTTACGTATATAGCTCAGAAAGTTGCGGATATTAAGGAGGTTTCGATCGAGATTGTTGCTGAGATTACTACAAAAAATTCAAAAAATGTTTTTGGAGTTTGACAAAGCCTTTCCTTTCATATCTTTAGAAAATAATTGAGTTTGGGAATGACAAAGGTTTTAATTATCTACACCGGGGGAACTATTGGGATGGTTCAGGACAAGCTAACGGGTGTACTTAAGCCTCTCGATTTTGAACACATTACTGAAAATGTCCCCGAATTACAGCGTCTTCCATATCAAATAACAGTTCATTCTTTTGACGAGATTATAGATTCGTCGAATATGTCTCCAGCCATCTGGATGGAGTTAGCAGAGCTGATTGAAAAGAACTATGAAGCGTATGATGGCTTTGTAATTCTTCATGGGTCTGATACAATGGCGTTTACTGCGTCGGCCTTAAGTTTCATGCTCGAAGGTTTAAATAAGCCTGTTATTTTTACCGGCTCGCAATTGCCAATAGGCGAAATTCGCACGGATGCAAAAGAGAACCTGATTACAGCCCTTGAAATTGCATCAGCAAAGATGGCAAATGGAAAAGCCAGGGTTCCGGAAGTATGTATCTATTTCGATTTCCAACTTTTTCGTGGCAACCGTTCATTTAAGTATAACTCTGCAAAATTCGAAGCTTTCCGGTCACCGAACTACCCTGTTTTAGCAGAAGCCGGAGTTCATTTACGTTTTAACGATAACAGTATTCGAAAATGTGATGAGTGTGTCTTCAGGGTTCATAAAAAGTTAAATAATAAAATTGCAGTTTTAAAGCTTTATCCCGGTATCAGTAAAGAAACTGTTGCTGCAATTGTTGGTTCTGCAACCGATGCAATAATTCTGGAGTCATTTGGAGCCGGGAATTCTACTACAGAAAAATGGTTCTTAGACTGTCTCGAAGCTGCTATTAAAAGCGGGAAAATCATTCTTGATATTTCTCAGTGTAAAGTTGGCAGTGTTGAGTTAGGCCGCTATGAAACAAGCCGCGATCTAAAGAATATGGGCGTTGTCAGCGGTTTTGATATGACTTATGAAGCTGCTGTTACCAAGCTAATGTTCCTACTTGCGCGCGGGTTTACCTACGATCGTATGTCTGCTCTTCTCGAAACAGATTTGCGCGGCGAACTTAGCAAGGTTAATCCGATGAACTGGTCAAAAGCAGTATTTTAGTCGGCTAATGCTTGCTTTGCGCATATCGTTAGAGCATCCTCTTACCGCATAAGTACAGTTTCTTAAATTCTGGCTAAAAAACGATCAGTTTCAATAATTTTCTCCTGTGTGATTGGTATTTAAGTGTCTCATCAACAGGTTCTTATTTGATAAAAAAGCATCGTCAAGGCTTTTCTTATCCAGATGTTTTTTGTATCTTTAATAGATAAGGTTTAGCGTTTGAATGTTAACTGGGATAAAGAAAAACACCATGGAAACTCAATCAAAATCTGGCAAAGTCCTTGAAAATAATGAAGCAGAGCTTACCAAAGAACAAGGCAACAACACGACAGACTCTCAAGTAAAAAAAGAGCCGACGGGCGTGGAATATCATGATTATGTGCCAAAACACTCAAGCCATGGAAGATCGAATTCCCGGACTTTCGGTCCGGATCATGAGCCTGGCACTGTAAGATGAAAGAGAGCTCTTCGATAAAACGAGGAGCTTTTTGATTAGAAGCAAAAAAGCCCTCTACATATCGTAAAAGGCTTTATCTTTAAAAACGTTGCGGAGAAAGAGGGATTCGAACCCTCGGTACCCTTGCGAGTACACCAGCTTTCCAAGCTGGCTCATTCGACCACTCTGACATCTCTCCCTTGGAAGTTTGCAAAAGTAAGAAATTAGTCGGTATAATTTAATAATTCCATTGCGCAAAAAAATAAAACGGCATCCATATCAAAAGGATGCCGTTTAGATATATATATGTGTGTTTGGGATGCCTATTTAATCACCATCGAGTTTACAAAGTTTCCGCTTGCGTCAAAACGTAATGCATATTTAGTGTCGTTTGAATCGATGAAAACTACATAAGCCTGCGTAGTTGAATTTATTTTTACCGCATAGGCTCTATGGAACACATAACCTGGATAAGTGGTGCTTAAGTACGTGGCGATGTTAGTTAAAAGATTGGCCTGACTAACTGCTGTTTTTCGGCCTGCCTGTAAAATCAACTGGCTGCGTTTTACAAAGATGTTGTTAGCATTAAATAAAGTCGCATACAAGCCGTTGTTTGCCGAAATTACAATAATATCCCCGCCTCTGCCTGCATGTGCAGCAAGTATGGTATCTTGTGTGTAATTGACAAGGAAATAGGTTTTAATCGTTGCAGACAATGCGCTCAAGGCAATAGTATCACGATGTTGACCGTCGCGTCCATCAAATCTGCCGCCACGTTTCCAGCCTTTGCCCATCAGTTGACCACGCTCGCGTTGTTCGAATATTTTTATGAAGTTTCCTTCCGCATCAAATTTTAAGCCGATAGGTTTATCATTATACTTAATCGCAACAATATATCCTTCTAGGCTGCCGCTTTTTTGAATTTTAAAGGTTTTTAAATAAGTATAGCCGCTGTAGTTAGCATTCAGATAAGTGGCTATAGCTGCAGGAAGTTCGACAGCGGTAACCGAATCTTTTTCACAACCATCAGGAACAGTGTTCACAATAAAAACTGCATCTGATGAGGTTGTTGCTTCGGCAACTAAGATGGCCTGACTTTCTTCTGCGGCGTCTGTTTGTGGCTCTGTTGTTTGTTTGTCACATGAAGTTAAGGATAGAAGTCCCGCAACTGCGAAAAATGATAGTCCTTTTAAGAGTGTGTTTGTTTTCATTTTGCTAAGATTTATCGTTTATAATTAATTTAAGTATCGAATTATGAATACGAAACTATCTCAGCAAGATGAAGGGAAGATGAAGAAAAAAAAATATTTTAAAATTTTTCACCTGTTAAAAAGCATAAGTCTTTATCTGTTGCCGCCTAATTAATCGCTAAGTTTAATATTCTACTTCGTCAAGATATCTGGTGATTTACTCCTTAGTTGTCAGATTGTGTATTCAGGAGTATTTAACTTTGATTGATTAGTAATTATAATACTTAAACAAAGACTGGAAATATTTCAATGTATGGGGTTTTAAAGCCTGATGTTTGCTTAACATCGCGATTTTTAGCCTATGTTTGCAGCAAATATATTTTCATGTTTCACAACATGATTTGATAATTCATGCCAAAACTCGACGAGATAAAGCGACCTATAGAAAAGGAACTGGATTTATTTGAAGATAAGTTTAAATCTTCGATGAAAAGTTCAGTTCCCTTGCTTGACCGAATTACGCATTACATTATTAAGCGTAAAGGCAAGCAGATACGACCAATGTTTGTGTTCTTTTCGGCCAGTCTTGCCGGTGGCATAACAGAAGCGACTCATCGAGGGGCCGCTCTGGTCGAACTATTACACACGGCGACCCTGGTTCACGACGATGTTGTCGATAATTCATATGAACGCCGGGGTTTTTTTTCTGTAAATGCTCTATGGAAGAATAAGATTGCTGTCCTTGTCGGTGATTTTCTGTTATCGAAAGGCTTACTGCTTTCTATTAATAATAATGATTTTCATTTGTTGAAAATCGTGTCTGAAGCAGTAAAACAGATGAGCGAAGGAGAATTATTACAGATTGAAAAAGCCCGCAGACTTGATATTGATGAGCCTGTTTACTACGAAGTTATCAGGCAAAAAACTGCTTCTCTGATTGCTTCCTGTTGCGCCTGTGGTGCGGCCTCTGCCGGTGCAGATAGTGCCGCGGTTGAGAAAATGCGTTTGTTTGGCGAGAAAACGGGAATAGCATTTCAGATAAAAGATGACTTGTTTGATTTCGGTACCGATGACGTTGGTAAACCCCTTGGCATCGACATTAAAGAAAAGAAAATTACCCTTCCTCTTATATATGCTCTTAGTAAATCTACCAAAGCTGAAAAACATAGAATAATCAACCTTGTTAAAAACCATAACGAGGATGCCCAAAAAGTACAGGAAGTAATACATTTTGTTAGAAACAGCGGCGGACTTGCCTATGCAGAGATGCAAATGCACCGTTATCAGGAGGAAGCATTTAATGTGCTTAACACATTTCCGGAGCACGAGGCAAGAACGGCTTTAGAACAACTTGTTAGATTTACTACAGAGCGAAAGAAATAATCTATGTCAAATGAACTTGTGTTTTTCGGAGGATTTCTGATCTTCATAGTTTTGATGTTGTCTATTGATTTAGGTTTATTTAATAAAAAAGATCATATAGTAAGCTTGCGCGAAGCTGCAATAATGAGCTTTGTTTGGGTGTCTTTCGCCATCGGCTTCTACTTTCTCTTGCTTACCGAAGGAAATCAGCTACATGGTATATCAAATTTCTCACAACTCAAGGTCTTAACCGAAGCGCATAAACACGATATAAAACTTAATCCAGATGATTTCATTGGAAGCCTTCTGGCTTACAAGCAAAATCTGGCTATTGAATATTTGACAGGATATGTTATTGAATACGCCCTGTCAGTAGATAATATTTTCATTATGGTGTTGATCTTCAGCGCATTTGGTGTAAATGAAAAATATTATCACAGGGTTCTGTTTTGGGGGATCATCGGAGCGGTTGTGATGCGCTTTATGTTTATTTTTTTAGGCGCTTCCTTAATTAATAAGTTCGAGTGGATCCTTTATGTCTTTGGTGCCTTCCTTGTTTACACTGGCGTCATGATGTTTATAAAACGCAATCAAGACGAACAAATAGATCCCGAGAATCATAAAGTTGTTAGACTTGCGTCGCGCTTTTTTGCAATACATCCAGAGTTCGTTGGGAATAAATTTTTTATTCGCGTAAATGGCAAAAGGATGGTCACCCCTTTGTTTTTGGTTTTATTAATTGTAGAATTTACCGACCTGATTTTTGCTGTAGATTCAATTCCCGCAATTTTTGCCGTCACCAAAGACCCTTATATTGTGTTTTTTTCTAACATTTTCGCGATTTTAGGTCTGCGGTCGATGTTCTTTTTACTGGTTAATATTATCCATAAATTCCATTACCTTAAAGTAGGCTTATCGGTTCTTCTGGCGTTTATAGGAATAAAAATGCTTGCACATCACTGGCTGCAGGAGTGGGGATTCAAAACCTCACATTCCTTGATTATTATTATGCTGATATTGACGGTGAGTATTGTAGCCTCTCTATTGTTTCCTAAAAAGAGACTACATCATCATTAAGCTGTTTTTTGATTAAGCTTTCATCATCTCCAAAATCTCATCCACGTATTTTCTTTCATTGGCTAGCCTTGGGACCTTATGCTGGCCTCCTAACTTGCCCCGGTTCTTTAACCAATTATAAAAAGTTCCTTCTGGAGCTACATGTACTTTCGGTCGCCGTAGAGCCATATCATTAAACCTTTTGGCATCGTAATCCGAATTTATCGCTCTTAAAGTATTATCAAGAGCATCAACAAATCGCTCAATATCGGTAGGTTTTTGTTCAAATTCAATAATCCATTCATGGCCGCCAGCATCGTTGCCTTGAAAATATATAGGACATGCGGTATAGTCCCGAATAATTGCATCTGTTTCCTTACATGCTTGGGCTAATGCATTCTCCGCATTATCCACTATAACTTCTTCGCCGAACGCATTGATAAAATGTTTTGTTCTGCCGGTAATTTGAATCCGGAAAGGAGAAAGCGATGTGAATTTGATAGTGTCTCCTATCATATAGCGCCATAAGCCACCATTCGTCGAGATAATCAGGGCATAGTTTTTTCCTAATTCTACCTCACTCAGGCCTAATGTCTTTGGGTTTTCCTCTCCAAAGTGTTCCATCGGTAAAAATTCGTAGTAAATGCCATAATCAAGCATTAAAAGCATTTCATCCGAATTAGACTGATCCTGTATGCCGAAAAATCCTTCAGAAGCATTATAGGTTTCGAGATAGTACATCGAATCTGAAGGGATCAATTTCTTAAATTGCTCCCGATAAGGAGTGAAGTTAACAGCTCCATGAACGTAAAGCTCCAGATTGGGCCAAATCTCCAACAGATTCTGTTTCCCTGTAATCTCCATCAGGCGTTTCGCCAGAACAACCGTCCAGGTTGGAACCCCAGCCATATTAGTTACATTCACACCAATTGTAGCCTGGGCGATCTTCTCTATTTTTTCTTCATAGTTTTCAATGAGCGTAATAGATAAGTCGGGCGTTCTGATATACTCTGCCCACATTGGCAGGTTTTTAAGCAAAACAGCCGAGAGGTCGCCAAAGGAAATATCACCACTTTGAGTAACCTGATGGCTTCCGCCTAAAGTCAGGGATTTTCCTGTAAATATTTGAGCATTCGGCCGGTTGTTACAATAAATAGACAACATGTCTTTACCGCCCTTATAATGGCACTCCTCTAAAGATTCCTGGCTTACAGGGATAAACTTACTTCGGTCGTTCGTGGTTCCCGACGATTTTGCAAACCATTTAATCTCGGTATTCCAGAGGATATTTTGTTCCCCCTTCAGCATACGTTCAATATATGGTTTTAACGATTCGTAATCCTGGATTGGGACGCTGTTCTTAAATTGTTCCTGGTTCCGGATTGAAGCATAATTGTGTTTCTTACCCCACTCGGTATCCTGGGCCTGGCTAATAAGATTACCAAAAAGTTCATCTTGCACTTCGTGTGGATATTTGATGAACAATTCTATCTGGTGCATTCTTTTTTTAATGAACCAGGTAGCAATGGAATTAACTATTGTCATTAGGGGTGGATGATTTGGTTAGGTTTTTTCTTCTAAGCTCAAAATGTTGTCCCAGATAAAACTTTCTGGCCATTTCATTATTCGCGATTTCTTCTGGAGTACCAGTCAACATGATTTTTCCTTCTGTGAGCAAATAAGCTCTGTCGGTTATTGAAAGGGTCTCTTGTACGTTATGGTCGGTTATAAGGATCCCGATATTGCGGTGTTTAAGTTTGGCTACAATACTCTGTATTTCTTCCACAGCAATGGGGTCAACTCCAGCAAAGGGCTCATCTAATAAAATGAAATTCGGATTTGCTGCCAGCGCACGCGCTATTTCGGTTCTCCGGCGTTCTCCCCCAGATAAAAGATCGCCCCGGTTTTTAGCAACTCTGTGCAGACTGAATTCTGTAAGAAGTTCCTCAAGTTTGTCTTTCTGTTCTTCCTTAGTGTATTTCCCCATCTCCAGGACGGCGCGAATGTTGTCTTCCACAGAAAGCTTTCTGAATACTGAGGCTTCCTGGGCTAGATAACCTATGCCTTTTTGTGCCCGGCGATACATCGGATCTTCAGTTATTTCTTCCTCGTTAAGATAAACATGCCCTTCATTAGGCCTGATCAATCCTACGATCATATAAAACGAAGTAGTCTTTCCTGCACCATTAGGCCCCAAAAGACCTACAATCTCGCCCTGCTCTACATGGAAAGAGACATTATTTACAACTGTGCGTTGCTTATATTTTTTTACCAGATTTTCTGCTCTGAGTATCATTTTATTATTCTAAGATGCTGCGAATTCCTTTAATATTTAATTGAACCGAGCGCTTATCTTTCCAAACATTTTCTTCGATGGAGTAACATACATCAAAGGGAATGCCTTTTTCGATTAAGGGAAGGTGTTTGCCTAAATTAAAACCAATGCACTCAAAAACGGGAGATTGATCCTGACTTATATTCATCTTTAAATGATTATTCCCAACCACTGTAGCGGGCCCTTTTAAGTAAACGCTTTTTGTTAAAAAAATGGGTGCAAGGTTTAGTGGCCCAAATGGTGCAAACTGATTTAGAATTCTGAATAGCTTTCCGTCAATGTCTTTTAACTTTATGGTAGCATCGATACTAATTTCCTGAATCAATAATTCATCCGGGATTGATTGGGATACAACGTCCTCAAATTTTTGTTGAAATGCTGGAATGTTTTCGGGCTTTATAGTTAATCCGGCGGCATATTTATGCCCGCCAAATTGTTCCAGTAAATCGCTGCAAGCACTCAATGCTTCATATAGATCAAATCCCAGAACCGAACGTGCCGAGCCTGCTGCATGCCCGTTAGATTTTGTTAGCACGATTGTTGGCCTGTAATATTTTTCGGTAAGCCTTGAAGCAACAATTCCTATCACTCCTTTGTGCCAGCTTTCATCATAAACCACAGTGGTTTTACGATTAATTTGAGTAGGGTCAGAATCCAGCATTGCCAGGGCTTGTTCAGTAATTGAACTGTCGAATTCTTTACGTTCTGTGTTCTTGATATTGATTACCAGACTCTGATTCTTTGCCGAAACATCATTGTCTGCAATAAGCAAACTTACAGAGTGCTTAGCATCATCAATACGGCCAGCAGCATTTATTCTCGGGCCGATCATAAATACGACATCCGAAATAGTGTACTGTTTTTTTCCTGAAAGTTCTATTAAGGCAGCCAGTCCGTTACACGGACTTTCATTTAATTTTTTCAGGCCAAACCATGCCAGCACGCGATTTTCTCCAGTTATTGGCACAATATCAGAAGCGATGCTTACTGCCACTAAATCAAGATAGCAGCAAATATCTTCAAACGGAATATCATTTTTCTGTGCATATGCCTGTATCAGTTTAAAACCAATTCCGCAACCAGAAAGTTCTGTGTAAGGATATTGGCAATCAGCACGTTTAGGGTCTAAAACAGCAACAGCATCTGGCAAAATACTTCCCGGAGTATGATGATCGCAAATAATAAAATCAATGTTTAATGTATTGGCATAATCAATCTTGTCAATCGATTTTATGCCGCAGTCTAAGGCGATAATTAAGCTATACCCATGCTCTGCAGCGTAATCAATGCCCTGAAAGGAGATTCCATAGCCTTCTTTATACCTGTCGGGAATGTAATAATCAAGCTTTTTATGGTATTTTCGAAAAAAGCTGTAAACCAAGGCAACAGAAGTAGTCCCATCAACATCGTAATCTCCGTAAATTAAAATTTTTTCTTCTTGTAAGATTGCTTTTTCAATGCGAAGAATTGCTTTCTCCATATCCTGCATGAGGAAAGGATCGTGCAGGTGACAGAGGTCTGGCCTGAAAAAGCAGCGTGCATCTTCAAAAGTAGTTATCCCTCTGCCTACCAATAGGGTAGCTAACACTTCGTTAATCTGAAGCGATTGCATCAATTCCTGAATGGCTTTTGGGTTAGTTACTTCCTGCTCTGCCCACCTTTTTTGCATATCTTTGTTAGGGTCTAACGGGTAAATATACTATATAAATAGAAATTTATGCCGTATCAGTTTGTAAGTTATTCATTGTCAATAATCAATTTTTTCTGTGAAAGTACATGTATTATACGAAGGGTCTTATTCTGTAGATAGTTCTAAGAAATTTTTGCCTTTCGATCCGGCAATTCATAATCCAAAAGATCGTCCGGCCTCCTTGTTTGTTTACGTTCAGCCTTTTTTACTCGAAACGTCAAACGGTTTAATTGTGTTTGATACGGGTTTGGGCTTTAAAAATGAACAGGGCGAGTTAATCATCCACGAGAATATTAAAAAAGCAGGGTATGACTTTCGTGATGTTAATTATTTGCTCATGTCTCATCTTCATTACGATCACTCGGGCGGTATGATTTATGAGAAAAACGGCAAAATGGAACTCACATTTCCGAATGCTGAATATGTTATTCAAAGAGGGGAATGGGAGGCAGCTTTTAGTTCAAGTTCTAAATCTTACCATACCGAAATATTTGATGTGGTGCAGCGTAGTGGCAGTATTCATTTTGTTGAGGGAAATGGGAAATTACCAGGTGGAATTACATACGAGCTAACAGGCGGACATTGCGAGTTTCACCAGGTGTTTTTAGTGGAAGAAGGAGAAGAGAAAGTGTTTTTCGGCGCCGATATTTTGCCTGAACCCGAACAGCTGCTTCGGAAATTTAAAGCCAAATACGATTTTGACGGGGCAAGGTCGATGGAGTTGCGCGAAACTTATGGTAAGCTCGCAGCGGAAAACAACTGGACCTGCTTGTATTATCATGCCAAAAGTCAGCCAATATCAAAGGTTGCAGAAATTGATGGAGGGTTTAAGATACTTCCCGTTTGAAAAAAAGGAATAAAAAAACCGGAGCAAGCCCCGGTTTTTTCTCACCAATTATAAACCAACATTTAGTTTATTTCTTAGCCACAAGATTAATTGATAATTCAAATTCATCATCAATCGCCTTGTCGCCTATATCCCCAAAAAAGTTTTTTGAGCGGTATTTAATATCATATTTAGTACGATCGACTTTTACGCCTTTGGCTACGGCAGCAACAGTGTTTTTTACTCTTTTAACAGAAGCAGGAAAGCTTATTTCGTTTTTAATTCCCTTAATCGTTAAATCTCCGGTGATATTCACGCGGTCTTTTCCCGCCGGAGAAACCTTTGTAATTTCAAAAGTAGAAGCAGGATTTTTAACTACAGAAAAGAAATCGTCACTTTTTAAATGATTTAACAGATTCTGATTGGAATTTCCTTTTAGATCTGAAATGGCAATAGTGCTCATGTCAATTCCGAAGCTTCCGCTTTTTAAGCTCTTTCCCACAAAAGACAAGGTTCCTGAAGCTAATTGAATGGTGCCTTTGTGACTGCCTCCAACTTTGCCAGCTACCCATTCTATTGAGGATGCTTTAGTATCTACAACGAAGTTCTCGGGTGCTGCAGATTTAAAAGAAAAGATTGTTGCCGTTGCCGTGGCAAGTAAAATGGTTAAAATCCTGAATTTCATAAACTGATTATTGAAACAAAAATACTGTATTTGCTTAGATGTTTAAACGTGTATTCGCGCTTATAGTGTCATTTCTTAGTTACATCAAAGGCAAGAAAAAGGGATAAAGGTATTATCCCTTAGGATAAGGGCGATGATGCTCTGTCAAAATTTGCAGGGGTAACCAGCATAGTAAAAGGGCTGGGGATTAAACAACCAGCCACTCTAAATTACTTATGAAACTTGCCCAAGTTTAATCCCTGGGCGAGGTGAATTTTATTCTTTCTCAAGAAAAGGATATCTGTAATCTTTTGCAGGGTCGAAAGTTTCCTTTATAGTTCTTGGAGAAACCCAGCGAAGCAAGTTTATCATCGCACCTGCTTTGTCGTTTGTTCCCGAGCCACGGGCACCCCCAAATGGCTGCTGACCGACAACCGCTCCGGTGCATTTATCATTAATGTAGAAGTTTCCGGCCGAGTTGCGTAGAGCATAGGTCGCTTGCTGTATCGCGTAACGATCCTGGGCTATAATTGCCCCCGTTAACGCATAGATAGAGGTATTGTCAACAACAGTGAGAATTTTTTCGAACTCTTCATCTTTATAAACATGAACTGTAAGAATCGGTCCGAACAATTCTTCGCACATAGTGTACGAGTATGGATCTTTGCTTACGATTACTGTCGGATCAATAAAATAGCCTTCAGATTTATCATATTTACCTCCCGCTATTACTTCAAGAGCCGGATCGCTTTTGGCATCATCAATCGCTTTGCTAAGTTTATCGAACGAAGCTTCCGTAATCACTGCATTTACAAAATTGCCGAAATCTTCAACCGGGCCAACTTTAATGCTCGCAAGATCGTTCAGCATCAGCTCTTTAATTTGAGGCCATAAGGATTCGGCAATATATACTCTCGAGGCTGCGGAGCATTTTTGTCCCTGATATTCGAAAGCTCCCCGTATAATTGCAGTACTGGCCACTTGCACATCTGCAGAGCTATGAACCAGAATGAAATCTTTACCGCCTGTTTCGCCGACTATTCTGGGATAGCTTTTGTATTTATGAATATTCGTTCCAAGAGTTTTCCAAATTTCCTGAAATACCTTAGTAGAACCAGTAAAGTGGATTCCCGCAAAATCATGATGATTGAAAATCACTTCTCCCGCTTCGGGACCATTAACAAAAATTAAGTTAATCACACCATCAGGTAAGCCAGCTTCCCGGAAAATTTCCATGATCACATTCGCCGAATAGATCTGAGAATCTGCGGGTTTCCAAACTACAACATTGCCCATTAAGGCCGCCGAAGCCGGAAGATTGGCCGCAATTGCAGTGAAATTGAACGGTGTAAGCGCAAATACAAAACCTTCAAGGGGACGTTGTTCTACACGGTTCCAAACTCCTTTAGCCGAAGTAGGAGGTTGCTGCGCGTAAATTTCAGCCATGTACTGCACGTTAAACCGGATAAAGTCAACGAGTTCACAAACAGCGTCTATCTCTGCCTGGTAAACATTTTTCGACTGGGCGAGCATAGTAGCAGCGTTTAGTCTGTACCGGTACGGGCCCGAAGCCAAATCTGCAGCTTTTAAAAATATAGCTGCACGCTGTTCCCATGGCAGATTTTCCCAATCAGCTTTTGCCAATAAGGCAGCATTTATGGCTTGGTCCACATGGGATTTATCGCCCTCATAATAATGCCCGATTACCTGCCGGTGATTATGTGGAGGACGGATTTCTTTTTTATTAGTGGTTCGAACTTCTTTGCCTCCAATATACATCGGTATATCAGCTTGGGCAGCATATGCATCCCTCAAAACTTTCTTTAAAAGCATCCGCTCATTACTGCCCGGAGCATAGTTTAGAATGGGCTCATTAATTGCTGGCGGTATTTTAAAAAATCCCTTTGTCATTGGTTTGATGTTTATTCTCAAATATACCAAAGAGGATTTTAAATCATGTAAATCGGATGAATAAAATAGAGTTTAGGAGTCTCAATATTAAACATAAATTCTTTTCATAAAATCGCCTTTGTATGTGTCAGAAACAGGAATATATTCACCATTGAGCTTAATTCGATCACGTTCAACACTCTCGATTTTATCTATGGCAACTAGATATGATTTATGTACCCGGCAGAAATTTGCGGATGGGAGATCTTGTTCCAGGTCTTTGAACGTTTGTAGGGTCATTATCTTTTTTTCAGTAGTATGTATTCTGCGATAATCTCTCATACCTTCAATAAAAAGGATAGTGTCAAACTGGATTTTTTCAAGGCGATATTCTGTTTTTATGAACATAAATGTTCTGCTGTCATTTTTCTGAGATGTATTAAGTTTGTCAAACACTCGTCCTGCTGATTGTGCAAAACGCTCAAAAGTGAAGGGTTTTAACAGATAATCCGTAACATTAAGTTCAAACCCTTTTAATGCGTATTTATCAAAAGCCGTCGTGATTATAATTTCAGGACGCTGATTTAATGATTCAATAAGCTGAATACCCGTAAACCCATCCATTTGGATGTCCAGAAATATTAAATCTACATTTTGTGTTTTTAGGAAACCAATTGCCTCAATTCCATTATCAAAAAAGCCAATAAGACTTAGAAAAGAAACTTTTTTGACGTAGTCTTTGATTCGTTCAAGTGCCAGCGGCTCGTCTTCGATAATTATGCAATTAATCTTCACTTAAATCGAGGTTTAGATTTATACTATATAGCTCATCCGATTTCTGTATCTCTAACTGATGTCTCGGATACATCAAATTTAAGCGGTTCTTAATAAGTTCCAGACCAATACCACCTTTTTGTTGCGGCAAAACAGCGTAATCTATTGCATTTTTGCAATTAAAAATTATTCCCGTACTATTAATGTTAATTGAGATATCAATTGCATGTTCAATTTTCTTGTTTGTAGCATGTTTAAAGGCATTTTCGATGAAAGGTATAAATAGCATTGGTGCGATTTTTAAGCCTTTTGTATTCCCTGTCACTTCGTATCGTATAAAGTTTGGATTTCGAGTTCTTATCCGTTGCAATTCAAGATACTTTTCAAGGTATTCAAGCTCTTGACGAAGAGGGATTTTTTCTGAGCCAGAATCGTAAATTGTAAAGCGCATGATATCTGAAAGTTTATTAAGATATGCAGATGCCTTTTTAGGTTCTTTCTCAATAAGTATATCTATGTTGTTCAGTGTATTGAAAAGAAAGTGAGGGTTTATCTGGGCCCTTAAGAGGGAGAGCTCGGTTTGTAGATTCTTTCGTTTTAATTGTTCTTTAACTCTGATTTCGGAATACCATGAGATAAAACCTTTTAATAGAGAGCCATGAATCAGACTATTAAAGATGCTTTGGAAATAATAATATAAATAGCTTTTATGTTGTAAAAATGGTTTGCTGCTAATTAGTCCTTGTGAGTTTAAATATTGTTGTTCAAAAAGTTCGAAGAACAGAATTGCTATGCCTGAAACAATAATTAAAGTGAAGCTGCTATAGATGAGAAATTTAAAATAACGCTTTTGTGGCAGAAAGTTGGGAAACAAATAGAAATATACGATGTAGAAAGCAATTAACCTAGAACTAGTCTGTAGTAAAAAATCGACTGTGCGGATATCGTTTGAAATAATCGTTCTTGGTGATGAGTCACGATTAAAAAACAGAAATATAGAAAAATTTATTATTATAGTACTCCAGTAAAGCGCATGTATGAGAATAACAGTGTTTCTTTTCATTTCAAATATTAATGTTTAGCAAACCTGTCGAAAATTTCACCGGTTAATAAATCCAATCTGCAAAATGTACGATAACATCTGCAATACTAGAATAATGGGGTATAATTCGAACAACAAAAACATTCTTATCTCGAACTAAGCTCTATAAGTTATCTTTACCCCATGCAATACCTGCGACTTTTGTTGCTTCCTTTTTCTTTGATTTATGGATGTATTATCCAGATAAGAAATCTGCTTTACGATCTAAAGATTTTCAAATCTCACAAATTTAACCTTCCAGTAATAAGCATTGGAAATCTCGCCATTGGTGGTGCCGGTAAAAGTCCTATGGCCGAGTATATTGTGCGCCTTTTGAAGGAAAGATATAAAGTCGCGATTCTAAGCAGGGGCTATAAACGCAGCACGAAAGGCTTTAGGATAGTTGATACATTAAATACAGCTGCTGAAGTTGGCGATGAGCCCTTGCAGTTCAAGCATAAGTTCAGCAATGTTACAGTTGCCGTTTCAGAAAAGCGAGTACCGGGAATCGAACGTCTCCAGGAAAACCATGACGTGATTATTCTCGATGATGCTTTTCAACATAGGGCTGTAAGGCCTGGTTTAAGTATTTTGCTTTTCGATTATACCCGGTTGAACGATTTCTTTCTTATGCTTCCCGCAGGAAACCTTCGGGAGCCATTTGCCAACAGAAAAAGAGCAGACATTCTGGTAGTTTCAAAATGCCCTGAAAGTTTGTCTGAGACCGAAAAAGAAAAAATAACAGAACGTATCAGTCCTTTCAAGCATCAGAATTTGTTTTTTTCCTATCTGGAGTATGGAAATTTAATTTCCTTAGCTTCCGCTGATGAAACCTGCATGAGTTTACCGCTTAAAAAATACAATGAGAAAGCTCATGCAAGCTTCATAGCCGATAAAAAACAATTATTTTCAAATGAAAAACTCTTGTGGGGTATTACATCCCAAACTTCGGTGTTTTTGCTAACGGGTATTGCTAACCCAGAGCCCCTGTTAAAAAAGGTTAAAAGTTTTACCGGCAGAGTCATCCATCATGATTACCCCGATCATTACACTTTCAGCACAAAAAATATTGCTAAACTTGCAGAAGAGTTTAATGAAGATGCATCCGTCGACAAGTTGATCATCACAACGGAGAAAGATGCACAGCGATTACAGGTGGCGGAATTACTCGAACTTTTAAATGGTTTACCGGTTTATTACCTGCCGGTTACCGCCAGAATTCATCAGCCGGATGATGAACGTTTTAACAAGTTAATAGAACTCTATGTTACAAGAGATATACAACACTACAGCATACATTAAAAACAAAATAGGTGATTTTACGCCCGAAATTGGCATTATCCTCGGAACGGGCCTGGGAGCTCTCGTTGATGAGATAGAGATCGAGCATAAACTGATGTATTCCAATATTCCGAACTTCCCGATTTCGACCCTCGAATTTCATTCAGGAAGATTAATTTTTGGAATGCTGGAAGGCAAAAGGGTTGTAGCAATGCAGGGGCGACTTCATTATTATGAAGGCTACGATATGAAGCAGATTACCTTCCCCGTAAGGGTAATGAAAATGCTGGGAATAACAAAGATTTTTGTTTCAAACGCCAGCGGATCTTTAAACCCTGATTATAAGACAGGCGACCTAATGATTATTGAGGATCATATCAATCTTCAGCATGATAATCCATTGCGAGGTAGGAATTTTGAAGAACTTGGTCCACGGTTTCCAGACATGAGCCAGCCCTATAGCCGCGAAATGGTGAAGAAGGGAATGGAGATTGCAGCTAAAAATAACATCAGGTGTCATAAAGGGATCTACGTTTCTGTTGCGGGGCCGAATCTTGAAACAAAAGCGGAGTATAGATATTTAAGAATTATTGGTGGCGATGCTGTTGGAATGAGTACCGTGCCGGAAGTTATTGTTTCAAATCATATGGGATTACCTGTCTTTGCAATATCTGTATTAACAGATGAAGGCTTCCTGGATGTACTTGAACCTGTTTCTGTTGAAGATATAATTAAGGTTGCCGAAACTGCAGAGCCTAAAATGACGACTATACTTAAAGAATTGATTGCCTCTCTATAATGAAGAACTATTTCTTTGCTGTGATTTTGTTACTTCTGGCTTTGAACGTGTCGAATTCGATGGCTCAGAATGGGCGTCCTCAAGCTCCGCGTGGTGGAAATAATCGCACCCCTGATGCTAATGCTGAGCTGGATTCGTTGAGAAAAATTGAAGATGAGGCTCGCGATACGCTCATAATTACAGCAAAGTACATTCGATATACCACTTTAGGATTATTGCAAGACAGTACGCAAACCTTGCCTATCGACACTACGTTTCGTAATTTTCATAATTATAATCCTTTAAATCAACCCCAAGCACCAACAATAAATCTCGGAAATCTGGGAATCGCATATCGCGACATGTTATTTAGCCCCTCAAAAATTATTGGCTTTGATCCCGGCTTTCATTCTTTAGACGTTTATCGTTTAACCCAGGATTCGATAAAATATTACCGGGCACGTTCTCCTTTTACTTCTCTAAGTTATATCAATGGTAAGTTGAAGGAACAATTTTTTAAAGCCACCCACTCGCAGAATATTAAGCCCAACTGGAATTTCGGAGCAAATTATTTTCGAATCGGATCTGAAGGATTTTACCGGAGTCAGAAAGGTGATCATTTAAATGCGGCAGTTTTTACCTGGTATGAATCCCCAAATAAACGGTATAATCTATTGGCGAATGGGCTTTTTAATACCTTAAGAGCCGCAGAAAATGGCTCGCTTGTTAACGATTCGATCTTCATTGCAGAAAAGCCGAAAATCAGCGGGAGCGAGATTGTGCGATTAGGAAACGGGGTTCGTCGTTTTAGTAGAACAGAGTCGCCTTATCAGGAATGGAAGCAAAAGGAATACTTTATTAAGCAATTTTACTACATAGGCCGCTTGGACAGTTTAACTGCAGATGTGAATTCGAATATTTTGCCGACTCAACGAATATCACATGCGCTTACCTATTCAAATGATATCTATAAATTCCATAAAAACGAATTGCAAAGCTCATTAAATCCGGTATTCCCCAAAATTTCAGGTGATACAATTCCACTGACCCAAGATTCTACACAAGTAAAAAATCTGCGGAACGAGTTTATGTATAGCTTTTATTTAAGGGGGCGCTCCCTAAGTTTTATAAAAAATGAGCTAAAGCTTGATGTGGGCTTGCAGCACGATTTGTATTGGTACAACCAAATGGATTATGCTACCAAATTCCAAAATGTTACTCTCAAAGCAAATGTGGGTTATCAATTTAGTAACAGAGTTTCTATTTCCGGTGACCTTCAACAAATTGCTCAGGGTAAAAATGCTGGTGATTACTTGTATAATGCTGAAACCCAAATATTATTAAGCCGGTCTGTGGGGCGGGTGGTGCTGGGCGCATTTTTGCAGAATAAATCTCCCCAACAAATTTTTGAACGCACAAATTATACTTATCACCAGTGGATCAGGAGCTTTGAAAACACAAAAACTAATAACTTATCGTTTGCTTATATAAATCCGAAATTCGGGTTCAGAGCCAAGGCAGATTATTACCTGATAGTAAATCATTTATATTTCGAGGCTGCAGCAGATTCGTTTCAAATCAACCCGGTTCAGTTTGATAAGAATATCAATTTATTAAAACTAACCGTAAGCAAGTTTTCCCGTTTCGGTAAGTTTAATCTCGAAAACTTTATCGTTTATCAAAAAACCGACTTTACAAGCATCTTAAGGACACCGGAAATATACACTTATAACAGTTTTTATTTTGCTGCCCGGATCTTTAAAGCCATCAACACAAATCTTGGGTTTGACGCTCGTTGGAACAGTCCTTTTCCTGCACCATCCTATGCCATTAATGTGAGTCAGTTTTATAATGGCGAACCAATCGAATTTTCATCATACCCGGTAATTGATGTGTGGGCGAAATTTGCATTGAAGAGAGCGAATATATTTGTACGATACGATTATGTAAACCAGGGATTGTTTTCAAAAGGCTATTATACAGTAAACAGATATCCAATGCCAAATACTCTTTTAAAGTTTGGTGTCACCTGGAATTTCTATGATTAAGAGGAACTCACCTCAGCCCTCCCCAAAGCAGAGGGAGCTAAAGTATTATAAAGCTGGACTGCCTTTCTAAAAAGCGGTTTTTACTTTTGAATTCTTACTTTTCTAATCCTAAGTCTTTTGCTTTTTCTTTTTAGCCGCGGGAAAAAGAACATTATTTAAGATAAGCCTGTATCCGGCAGAGTTTGGATGTAGATTTAAGTCGGTTGGCGGATCTCCAACCTGATGTTGGTAGTCTTCCGGGTCATGCCCTCCATAGAAGGTGAACTGCCCTTTGCCCAGATCTCCATGAATATAGCGGGCTTCATTGGCCGATTTTGTTTCTCCCATAATTAATACATCTGGCTTCAACTGATCTTTTCTAAAAGCAGTGGTTTGGCCCATAAAACCCTTTATAACTTTATCATGGTTTTGCGTAAGCATGGTCGGTACTACATCCCATTTTGCCGAGAAATCAAATAAGGTGAAAAAATCATTGCTTCGTTCAAGAACCCTCGAGGGCGTTACATCGATTGACGAAAATTCGTAATTATATGGGTTTAGATCAAGCTTAAAATTTTGAAATGCAAATGTTTTGCTAAAATCCAGCTTTGACTGTGCATTTGGATCTGCACCGTCTCCGTCAAACATGCTTTCGCATATATCTACTCCATCAGCGGCTAAAGCAATATCAAAGCTGTCGGTTCCGGAGCACATCGCAAATAAGAACCCACCGCCTGCGCAAAAGCCTTTTATCGTTTTTGCTACCGCCAGTTTCATTTCCGATACTTTTTTAAAACCAAGCTTTTTTGCCATGGCCTCTTGCTGTTTAACATCTTCAATATACCAGCTGGATGTTTTATAGGCAGACCAAAAGCGGCCGTATTGACCTGTAAAATCCTCATGGTGCATGTGCAGCCAATCGTATTTCGGAAGATTGCCTTTTAATACCTCTTCATCATAAATAATGTCGTAAGGGATTTCTGCATAGGTTAAAACCAAGGTCACTGCATCATCCCAGGGCAATTTGCTTTTTGGAGAGTATACAGCAATTTTTGGAGCTTTTTCCAGCTTAACCATGTCCATGTTAACCGAAGGATCAGATATTTCATTAAGTATGGATGTTACTTTTGAGTCGCTTATCACCTCGTAAGAGACACCCCGGATTTTGCATTCGTTTTCAAGTGATTGAGCATACTTCATCAAAAAGCTTCCGCCGCGATAGTTAAGCAGCCATTCTGCTTCGAGTCCATTTTTTAATGTCCAGAACGTAATTCCATAGGCTTTCAAGTGGTTTTTTTGATCTTCATCCATGGGGATAATTATCGAAGCCGCCCTTGTACCAAAAGATAATATTACTAAACAAAGGAAGGTGAAATGCCATTTCAACATGAATGCAATAACGTAAATTGTGGACTTAAAGGTATAAATTAAGCCTTGGAAAATCGATTTTTAAAAAGTCATTACCCAATGTGACTGAAATAATTACCTTTGCCCACTCGTTAAATTTGAAACTTATGAGCAAAGCAATAATTAAAACAGAAAAAGGCGACATGACGGTAGAGTTCTACGACAAAGATGCGCCTAATACCGTGGCTAATTTTCTTGGGTTAGCAAAACAAGGCTTTTATGATGGCGTGACTTTTCATCGCGTTATTCCTGACTTCGTAATTCAGGGCGGAGATCCTACGGGCACAGGTGCCGGAGGTTCGGGCACAAGAATTAAATGCGAATTAACCGGCGAGAATCAATATCACGACAGAGGAGTATTGTCTATGGCTCATGCAGGTCGTGATACCGGAAGTTCTCAGTTCTTTATTTGCCACAGCCGCAATAACACTGCTCATTTAGATAGAAACCATACCTGTTTTGGTAAGGTTATTGAAAATGTTGAGGTTGTGGATGCTATTAGGGCAGGCGACAAAATTTTAGGAATTGATATAATTGAAGAATAGTTAATAGATGTGAGAATTGAGATACGAGATTTGAGCACTGGATGTCAAATCTAATTTCTTTACTCACATTTAATCGTTTTTGAAAATGATTTAGTTATGCGATTTGTTCTCATATCTAAATTCTAAAATCTCATATCTCACAGAAATGAATTTAAAAGGATTAGTAGCCGTTTCAGGTAAACCCGGTTTGTATAAAGTTATCGGCCAAAACAAATCAGGATTTGTACTTGAAAGTTTGGATGAACAAAAAGTAAAGCTGATAGTGAACTTAAGTACCGCAAAATTAGCTTCCTTAGAAGATATTACAGTTTTTGGGGAAGATGATGATCTGAAACTGATAGATATTTTCGGAAATATGAAAGGTTCTTCATCCATTCCAGATCCAAAATCCGATGGCACTACGTTGCGGAAATATTTCAGAGAAGTGGCCCCTGCGCATGATGAAGATCGTGTATATGCTTCGGATATGAAGAAAATAATTACGTGGTTTAATCTGATTAAAGATCTTCCGCTATTTACTGAATCAGAAGCTCCTGCAGAAGAAATTGCGCCTGCTGAAGAAGCTGCCCCTGTGCTTGAAGAAAAAGTCCCTGTGGCAGAAAATGTAAAGCCTGCAAAAAAAACAGCGGCTAAAAAAACCAAGAAAGCTGAGTAATTCAGCTTTCCTGGTTAAAAAAAATATAGTATAATTGCTCCTATTGCCAAGGCGATTAAGAACATAAACCAAAATTTCTTTTGTTCTTTCGAAGGATTGATGCCTTTGTATCTATACCTTCTTTTGTAGTCTGAGGGAAGCATAATATGTGTTTAGGTGGTTATTTATTCATGATGATACGGCTCACCTTTAAGAATACTGAAGGCTCGGTAAACCTGTTCAACAAAAAACAACCGAACCATCTGATGCGAAAAAGTCATTTTTGAAAGGGATAACTTCTCATTAGATGATGTCAGCAAACTGTTATCAAATCCGTAAGGTCCGCCTACAATAAATACAAGGTTTTGAACACTTGAAAGCATTTTCTTACTGATAAATCCTGAGAACTGTATAGAACTCAGTTCCTGTCCTTTTTCATCCAGCAAAACAATATAATCAGTGTTATTTAAATTTTTTGATATAAGTTCTGCTTCCTTCGTTTTTTGTTGATCTTCAGAGAGGCTTTTCGTGTTCTTCAACTCTGGTACCTCGACTATTTCAAATTTAATATAATGTTTTAATCGCTTGGTGTATTTTTCTATGCCTTCTTTTAAATAGCTGTCTTCTGTTTTTCCTATTACCAGAAAAGTTATCTTCATGCTAAAGTTTAATTATGAACAAATGTACGTCTATAATTGATTTGCACTTATATTTTAAATTTTGATGAGCGAAAACTATTTCATAGGGCATTGACGTATATGTTAAAGAGAGATCTAAACTCGTGGATATGAAAAAAACAATCTATATACTAAGCTGTCTTTTATGCATGGCATTTTATTCCTGTGGACAGGAAAAACCAACGACAAAGAGAAGTACAGTTAATAACACAAAAAACATGGAATACAATAAATTAACTCCTGAAGAGGAACGTGTAATTGTAAATAAAGGGACAGAGTATCCCGGAACCGGAAAGCTTTTAAATAATAAAGAAAAAGGTACCTATACCTGTAAACGTTGTAATAATCCTCTTTACCTTTCGGATAGCAAGTTTGATTCGCACTGCGGGTGGCCAAGTTTTGACGATGAGATCAAAGGCGCGGTGAAACGTATTCCTGATCCTGACGGCATGCGTACCGAAATTGTGTGTGCCAAGTGCGGCGCACATCTCGGTCATGTCTTTTTAGGCGAAGGATTTACCGCCAAAAATACCCGTCATTGTGTTAATTCAATTTCGATGAATTTCATTCCTGCTAAGAAGTAGGAAATTACAGGGCAACTCATTTTATATACATTCAATCCCAAAAGTGGAAAACTTTTGGGATTATCTTTTTTTAATAAGCTTTACTTTTATTGAATGAGATGTCAATACCTGCTGCTGTCTTTATTTTTTCTGTCTTCTTGTTCCGAAACTCTAACTCAAACAGGTAAGGCTTCTTTTTACGCCAAAAAGTTTAATGGAAGAAAAACTGCCAGTGGCGAGAAATTCCGTAGTTCAAAACGGACGGCTGCGCACAAAACTTTACCTTTTGGAACTAAGGTAAAAGTGACCAATCTGAAAAATGGCCGGTCTGTCAAAGTGAAAATCAATGATAGAGGTCCGTTTGTGGCGGGAAGAATTATTGATCTTTCGAAAAAAGCAGCCCGTAAAATAGGGATGCTGGATGAAGGAGTTGCCTCCGTGGAAATTAAATATAAAAAGAAATAGAGCGCACTTTCATCGCTCAATTGCTGAGCAATATATTCTGATTGTTTAAAACTCATCTTCTGTTTAAAACTTCCCGATACGGTTCATAGAATCACCGCTATATTTGTTTCAATAAGTTCTTTAACATATTTCATTGAGGTTCATAGTTAAGCAATGCCGAGCTATGATTAAAAGGGAACCGTGTTCAAATCACGGGCTGACGTGCAACTGTAAGTATCCTAACTTTCCAAAAGTTCCAAACTTTTGGAAAGTTTATACAAGCCAGACACCTGCCAGAATGATTTTGTCAAAACTTTCACGTATAAGGTTTTGGCGAAAGCTCGTCTCCGTTTTGCTCCCGCTTAATGGAATACCCGTCTTTTGTCAATTCCTGTTTCGCATCATTAAACTTAAATTTTATGCAACAGGACGAAGTATTACTCAAAGAAAACAAGGATCGATTTGTGATCCTGCCGATCAATTATCCCGCTATCTGGGAAATGTACAAAAAACATGAAGCCAGTTTCTGGACAGCCGAAGAAGTCGATCTCTCGGGAGATTTGAAAGATTGGGAAAACCTGAATTCAGGAGAAAAACATTTTGTTTCTCACATTCTTGCTTTTTTCGCAGCAAGTGATGGAATTGTGAACGAAAACCTCGCCGTAAACTTCATGAATGAGGTTCAGGTGCCGGAAGCACGTTGTTTCTATGGCTTTCAAATCATGATGGAAAACATCCATTCAGAAACCTATGCTTTGCTGATCGATACCTACATTAAAGATCATGCTGAAAAAGACCGTCTTTTTCACGCAATTGATACCGTTCCGTGTGTGAAGAAAAAGGCGGAATGGGCATTAAAATGGATTGATAATGGCACATTTGCTCAGCGCCTCGTGGCATTTGCCGCCGTGGAAGGGATTTTTTTCAGCGGAAGCTTCTGTTCTATCTTCTGGTTGAAAAAACGCGGTTTAATGCCAGGTTTAACATTTAGTAACGAACTGATTTCGCGCGATGAAGGCCTGCACTGCGAATTTGCCTGTTTGCTATATAGTATGCTGAAAAATCGCCTGTCTCAGGAAGAAGTTTTTAGCATAATTGTTGACGCTGTAGCTATCGAAAAGGAGTTTATTACGGATGCCTTACCTGTTGCTCTTATCGGGATGAACGCAAAGCTGATGAGCCAGTATATCGAATTTGTAGCCGATAGATGGCTTTCAGAACTAGGCTACGATAAAATGTTCGGCGCAACAAACCCCTTCGATTTTATGGAAATGATATCCCTTCAGGGAAAAACTAATTTCTTTGAAAAGCGGGTCGGCGATTACCAGAAAAGTGGCGTGCTGTCTGTGAGTGAAAGCAGTCAGGCGTTTTCGCTGGACGAGGAATTCTGATGAATAGATATGAGATGTGAGATTTTAGATATGAGACAAGGTCTACTAGCAGAGCATCTCAAATTTATCTATCAACAGTGAATTAAATACTTAACCCGATTCGCATATTCTCAAATCTCATCTCTCACATCTCTAATCTTTCCCAATGTTTGTAATAAAAAGAAACGGAACAAAAGAAACCGTAAAATTTGATAAAATAACAGCCAGAATCGAAAAGCTCTGCTATGGATTAAATCCGTCTTTGGTTGATCCCATCGATGTGGCAAAAAAAGTAATCGAAGGACTATTTGATGGTGTAACCACATCAGAGCTCGATAATCTCGCTGCAGAAACTGCTGCCTCATTAACAACCAAGCACCCTGATTACGCTTTGTTGGCATCGCGGATAGCTGTTTCGAATTTGCATAAAAATACCACAAAGTCGTTTTCAGAGACTATGCGTAAGCTGCATCAGTATGTAGACCCAAAAGTTGGTAAGCCTGCATCGCTTATAGCAGATGATGTGATGGAAATTATTGATGCAAACTCCACAATTCTGGATAGCACGATAATTTACGATCGTGACTTTGGGTTCGATTATTTCGGATTCAAAACACTTGAAAAATCCTATCTTCTTAAGCTTGATGGCGAAATTGCTGAACGTCCGCAACACATGTTTATGCGCGTGGCCGTAGGTATCCACAAGAGTGATATTGATAGCGTTATTAAGACCTATAATCTTATTTCTGAACGATGGTTTACACATGCAACACCAACCTTGTTCAATGCCGGAACTCCCAAGCCACAAATGTCCTCATGTTTTCTGCTTACCATGAAAGATGATAGCATTGACGGTATTTATGATACCCTTAAACAGACAGCGAAGATTTCACAAAGTGCTGGTGGAATCGGCATAAGTATTCACAATGTTCGGGCAACCGGTTCGTATATCAGTGGAACAAATGGTACCAGTAACGGAATTGTGCCGATGTTGAGGGTGTTTAATGATACAGCAAGATATGTTGATCAAGGTGGTGGTAAACGAAAAGGTGCATTTGCTGTATACCTGGAACCATGGCATGCAGACGTTTTCGAGTTTTTGGATTTGCGAAAAAATCACGGAAAGGAAGAAATGCGTGCCCGCGATTTGTTTCTGGCATTATGGATCTGCGACCTGTTCATGAAACGCGTGGAAGCCAATGAAGACTGGAGCTTATTCTGTCCGCATGAAGCACCCGGATTGCATGAATGCTGGGGCGAGGAATTCGAAAGTTTATATATAAAGTATGAGCAGGAGGGAAGGGCACGAAAAACCGTTAAAGCCCAGGAATTGTGGTTCGCTATTTTAGATGCGCAGGTGGAAACTGGAACGCCTTATCTTTTATATAAAGATGCAGCTAACGGAAAATCAAACCAGCAAAATCTTGGGACGATAAAAAGTTCTAATTTATGTACTGAAATTTTAGAATATACGTCTGCAGATGAAATTGCAGTATGTAATCTTGCATCCCTGGCACTCCCTAGATATATCAACAATGGTGTTTTCGATCATGAGAAACTGTATGAAGTAACTTATCAGGTTACTTTAAATCTTAATAAAATTATCGATCATAATTACTATCCAGTTGATGAGGCTCGTAACTCGAATCTCCGTCACCGCCCAGTTGGTTTAGGTGTGCAAGGTTTAGCCGATGCTTTTATCCTTTTACGTCTTCCTTTCGAAAGCGAGGAAGCCCAGCAACTAAACAAGGAAATTTTTGAGACGATCTATTTCGCTGCGATGACGGCCTCTAAAGACCTGGCTATAAAGGATGGCGCTTACGAATCTTTTAAAGGTTCGCCCTTGTCAAAGGGACGATTTCAATTTGATTTATGGGGAGTTTCACCCGCAAGTAACAGATGGGATTGGGAGAATTTACGACTTGATGTGATGAATCATGGTGTGCGAAACTCTTTATTGGTTGCGCCTATGCCAACAGCATCCACTTCGCAAATTCTTGGCAACAATGAATGTTTCGAACCCTACACATCCAATATCTACACTCGCCGTGTATTGAGCGGCGAGTTCATTGTGGTAAACAAACATCTCCTTAAGGATTTAGTAAACCTTGGTTTGTGGAACACTGACATGAAAAACAAAATCATTACAGCTAACGGTTCTATACAGGATATTGCCGAGATTCCAGTTGAAATTAAAGCTTTATATAAAACTGTATGGGAAATTAAAATGAGAACCATTATCGATATGGCGGCAGACAGAGGTGCATATATTTGCCAGTCGCAATCTTTAAATCTCTTTATCAATTCTCCCAACTCATCGAAGCTTACCTCCATGCATTTTTATGCCTGGAAAAAAGGCTTAAAAACCGGAATGTATTATTTGCGAACTCAGGCGGCTTCTCAGGCAGTTAAATTTACTGTTGATAATCAGGCCGGGAAAAATATGGAGCCGGTAATTCCTAGCGAAGTTGAAGCGGTTTTGGATGAAATACCTGAAGGTCCGGTTTGTTCAATGGAGGAAGGATGTATTAGCTGTTCAGGATAACTATAATACCTTGGTTATCTCAGCGCACCGTTATACTGCTCCCCGATTTAGGGGGGCTCCGCAACGTGAGGGTGAAAATGAATATTTAGTAGATTAGCTGGGTTTGTAAATGCTTAAACACGAAATCATTTCTTGTGAACGCTGCCGAAGACGTATAGAGTGCAAGGCCAACTCATACACCAAGTGTCAGTGCGCTGCGGTTCAGTTAAGCTTAAACGAAACCCAGTACATCAGCGAGACTTATGACGGTTGTTTATGCGCATCCTGCTTGGCAGAACTAAAACAAGAATACCTGAGCATGTTAAATGATCAGGCATAGATGTCCTAATTCCCAAATCTTGCCATCGTAAATCAGTTCTCTCTTTCTACAAAAAGTTTTAACTTCACGCCGAAAATTAAAATTTATGAAATTACTTGAAGGAAAAACGGCATTAATAACAGGCGCTTCAAAAGGTATTGGACGCAAAATAGCCGAGAAGTTTGCCGAACATGGTGCTAACGTGGCCTTTACATATTTATCTTCCGTAGAAAAAGGTCTTGCCTTGGAGCAGGACTTGCAAACATCAGGAACCAAGGTTAAAGGCTATCGTTCTGATGCTTCTAAATTTGACCAGGCCGAGCAATTGATTACTGATATTGTAGCTGATTTCGGAACCCTGGATATTGTGGTTAATAATGCGGGTATAACTAAAGACGGATTGTTGATGCGCATGAGCGAGCAACAATGGGATGAAGTGCTTGAAGTAAATTTGAAATCTATTTTCAATGTAACCAAAGCGGCATCTAAAATTATGATGAAAAACCGTAAGGGTGTTTTTATTAATATGAGCTCGGTAGTTGGTGTTCAGGGAAATGCCGGACAGGGGAATTATGCTGCTTCTAAAGCTGGTATCATCGGTTTTTCCAAATCAATGGCTAAAGAGTTAGGTTCGAGAAATATCCGCACAAACGTGGTTGCACCGGGTTTTATAAAGACTGAAATGACAGAAGTACTCGACCCCAAAGTTGTAGAAGGCTGGGAGGCTGGTATTCCGCTTAAACGTGCCGGAGAAACGGAAGATGTTGCTAACGCATGTGTGTTTTTGGCCTCTGACTTAAGTTCTTACATCACCGGTCAAGTAATTGCCGTAGATGGTGGAATGCTGTAATTGCAAACAGACAAGGTTTTTTAACGTCTTTAAATAAAAAATGGCATATTTACGTTCAGTAGATATGCCATTTTTATTTCAGCTTCAGTTTACTTCAACTACCTATTTTTGGTTGCTGTTTTGCATCTTGCTCGGCATTGGTTATGCATTTCTATTATACAGGCCCACGCAGTTAAGTTCTTCGCTAAATAAAGCTCTTTTCGTTTTGCGCAGTATGGCTGTTGCTGCTATTGCATTTCTATTAATGGCCCCCATGGTTCGCTTCAACGGGAAAACCACCGAAAAACCACTGATTATTTTAGCTCAGGATAATTCTGCTTCTATTTCTTTATCGAAGCCAGCCAATTTTAATATAGATGCTTATACAACGCGATTGAGAGAACTGGAACAAAATCTTTCCAGAGATTTTGAATTGAAGGCTTTTACCTTGGGCGCAGGTGTAAAATCCGGATTAAGCTTAAATTATAAGGAATCGCTGACTGATATTAACGCGCTTTTTAAACATATTAATGATCATTATCCCAACCGGAATATTGGTGCCGTAATTCTGGCCTCTGATGGGATTTATAATCAAGGTGGCAATCCGGAATATGAAGCTCAGAATATCAAATCTCCGATTTATACTATTGCTTTGGGAGATACAATACCTAAAAAGGATTTGCTTATCTCCAATGTTAATCATAACAATATTGTTTATCTCGAAAACGATTTTCAGGTGGAAGTGAGTATAGAAGCTTTTCAAAGCAGGGGAGCTGAGAGTCGTTTAACAGTTTCGAATGCCGCTGGCACAGTCTTTAGTAAAGGGATTATTGTCAGCTCGAATGAGTTTCGGATAAACGTTCCAGTGACATTGTCTGCAAAGAAAAAAGGAATACAGCGTTATACGGTAAACCTTTCACCCGTAGCCGGAGAGCTTTCCCGTCAAAATAATACTCAAACATTTTTTGTGGAAGTTATTGGTGGGAAAAACAGAGTCGTTATTCTGGCAAACTCACCTCATCCTGATATCGCGGCAATCAAGCAGTCGATCGAAATCAATAAGAATTATGAAGTTAAAAGTGTTTTGGCGACAGATTATAAGCCCTCGGATATCGCAGATGCCGGATTGCTGATATTGCACCAGCTTCCTTCATCAGGGACAAACCTAAACGGCTTTTTGAAGGCGGCAGAGCATAAGCCAGTCTGGTTTATTCTTGGCGCACAAACTAATCTTTCGGCATTCTCGTCAATGCAGAATCTTTTGGCTCTGAGCTCCGCAGGTGCTACAGAGGAAGTCTTCGCGAAAGTGAACACTGGCTTTTATGATTTCACACTGTCCGAGCGAACCCTTAAGAGTCTGCAAAATTTCGCGCCGTTAATTTCGCCTTTTGGTAATTATGCTATAAAAACGCAAGCATCTGTTTTGTTGAATCAACAAATCGGTAAATTGGTCACAAACAGGCCTCTTTTACTGTTTTCAAAAGATGCAGACAGAAAAGTTGCAGTTCTCGCCGGAGAAGGTATTTGGAGGTGGCGACTCGAGGATTTTAAAGAGTCGGGAACACATCAAGCCACCGATGAATTAGTTACAAAAATAATTCAGTTTATGGTGAGTAAAGACGACAAACGAAAGTTTAGAGTTTACTCAGCCAAAAATTCCTTTGATGAAAGCGAGCATATAATCTTAAATGCTGAATTGTATAATGATTCTTATGAATTAATTAATACCCCTGATGTTTCCATTACTTTAAAACAGGGTTCTAAAAAGTATCCCTTTCTCTTTAGCAGGACAGCAAACGGATATATTTTGGATGCCGGAATTTTACCGGCAGGCGAATATTCCTATTCTGCAACGACGCAGCTTGGTAAAGCCAAGCATTCTGCATCAGGACAATTTGCAATTGTTCAACACCAGGCAGAGTACAAACAAACTACTGCCAATCATCAATTATTATATAATTTGTCTCAGCTAAACGGCGGGGAGATGCTATATCCTTCAGATATGAAAGGTCTGGCGGCCAAAATACGTGGAAATGAGTTGATTAAGACTATTTCATATGAAGATAGAAAATATGAGGAATTGGTGAGCCTTAAGATTCTTTTCTTTCTTATCCTTGCATTGCTGTCTGCCGAATGGTTTTTAAGAAAAAGGAACGGCGAAGTTTAATCAGCTTTTTTAAGATAGAAGTTGCGAACGGCTTTGTTCTTAGTCCACTTACCGGAGATGTCGCCTTCTTTATTTTCTTTTCCCAGAAATATCGAAGCATGTGTATTGCGGTTGTCGAAACAGTTTAATTTCCACATCAGTGTTTTGATGTTATAGCTGCCTATCACTCTGTACTCATGTCCGCTAATTGCTTCATAACATGTTCCTTTTAAATGCAGAAGATCTTGTTTGCTTTTTATTAATACAGACTCGAGGTTAATTTTAATATAAGAGTGCCCAATAATTTCACCAACAAAATTGAAATTTATCTTATTTTGATAGGTGGATATATTGTTGCTTTGAAAACTGCGGGTGCTTTCTTCGGAACTTTTAGCCGCTATTGTTGGTAATAGAAATAAGGTAAGTCCAAAAATCCTGAGAGTTCGATACGCAAAGTTCAAAATAAAAATGGTTTGAAGATGGATTAATCTTTTGAAGATTTTTCCCGGATTACAACATAGACATCCTCATTGTCTTTTTTCATCAGATATTTCTCCCGTGCAAATTTTTCTAGACGTTCTTTGTTGGTGGTTAGCTCGTCTAAGTCCTTTTTTACTTGTTCTATCTGTGTTATATAAAACTCTTTTTCCTCTTGAAACTTGTTTAATTGGGTGCGATACTCATACTGAGAAAGTAGGTCGTTTCGGTCAAAAAACAACATCCATATTAAAAAGCAGGCGCTAACTAAAAAATATTTATGGCTGAATAACCCTACAATCCTTCTCATGGTTTACAAATATAAAAAGATTAGGGAGGTTTCAAAATCGATATTTACCGTGTGCCCTGTGTATGGGCTACCTGTTTGCAGGCTTCTGAGGATGTAAACACCAGGTGGTGCAATAAAATTAGTTTTTTTAATTTGGAAACAAGTGTGGGTTATATCAATAGGAAATTCTGTTAATTTTAGAAATGAAGAAAAGTGAAACACGGCTGGCCATGGGAAACCGACTTTGGTTCTTTGTGCCCATATTTTTTATATTTCCCCAATTTCTTTTCGCACAAAAAGATTATTACACTCCAAAATCGCTGCTCATTCCATTGCATGATGCCAAGAATCAACTCCATGCATCATTGGGAAGAGGCGGAGGCTTCGACTTGAATGTATCTTATGCATTTACAAATAGGCTGGCTCTGTTTAGTGCTGCAACTTTAGATATCGGAAATAAAAAGAGAAGCACAATAATGGGAAGTAAATATAATATTGAAAAAAACGATTATTCTTTAAAAGGTGGAATTGGATATTACACCAAATCAAATAAGCGATTATTTGGGATTTTGGAAGCGTACTTGGGTGTCGGCTTGAGCAAGGTCGACAACTCTTGGTATTTCATAGATTATGGAGAAGGTGTTGAGTACACCCAAGCACGATATCTGAATGTCTTCGGTCAAATTAATGCTGGTAAAAAGCGGCTAAAAAGTGATTATGCCATAGCGCTCCGGGTTGGATATGCTAATTATACTGATTTTGATTTCTTTTATGACCATCCGAACTTTCGTTATATTCAAAGTCGATATGAAGGTGTGCACGGTTTGAGCGCCGATCCGGTGATAAGCTATAGTTATTGTTTGGGCAAAATTAAGTTAAATGCACAAGCAGGTCTCGCTGTTCCTGTTAGCAAATCCTCAGCCACGAAAATCGATAGATATACAATGTATGATGGAACATCTCAAATAGTAGATGAGGTCAGATCAGAAGAGAATGTGTATTTGGGAACTGTCTTGGGGCGATTAAGTGTGCAATATACCTTCGACTTTATTAAAAAGAATAGATGAACCCAAATGCAAAAGGCCCGACAAGCAGGCCTTTTGATAAACGTATTAACGTTCGACTATTTTTTTAAGAATTTGAAATCCTTGCCGATGAATTTTGCATTCGCACCTAATTCTTCTTCAATGCGAAGTAACTGGTTGTATTTTGCTATCCTGTCAGAACGTGATGCAGAACCTGTTTTAATCTGACCGCAATTTAAAGCTACTGCTAAGTCAGCGATAGTTACATCTTCTGTTTCGCCCGAGCGGTGAGACATTACTGATGTATAACCATTCGTTTGTGCCAATGAAACTGCATTGATTGTTTCAGTTAATGAACCGATCTGGTTTACTTTAACTAAAATAGAGTTTCCTGTATTGGTATCGATACCTTGTTGTAAACGGGTTACATTAGTTACGAATAAATCGTCGCCAACTAACTGAACTTTCGAACCTATTCTTTCAGTTAACATCTTCCATCCATTCCAGTCATTTTCGTCCATACCGTCTTCGATAGAAATGATCGGGTATTTTTCTGTTAGTTGAGTAAGATATTCAACTTGTTCTGCGCTTGTGCGTTTTGCGCCTTTTTCTCCTTCAAATTTACTGTAATCGTAAATTCCGTCTTTGTAAAACTCTGAAGAAGCGCAATCAAGAGCTAAGAAAATATCAACCCCTGGTTTGTATCCAGCTTGTTCAATTGCCTTCAAAATAGTTTCAGCGGCATCCTCAGTACCATCAAAAGTCGGAGCAAAACCACCTTCGTCACCTACTGCAGTAGAAAGACCTCTATCATGTAAAATCTTTTTCAGGTTATGAAAAACTTCAGTTCCCCAACGTAATGCTTCCGAGAATGATGGAGCGCCCGCAGGCATAATCATAAATTCCTGGAATGCAATCGGAGCATCAGAGTGAGAGCCACCATTGATGATATTCATCATTGGGATTGGAAGCGTGTTTGCGTTAACACCGCCGATGTAGCGGTATAGCGGCTGACGGCTTTCCTGAGCAGCAGCTTTTGCAACAGCTAATGAAACGCCTAAAATAGCGTTTGCGCCGATTTTGCTTTTGTTTTCGGTGCCATCAATGGCAAGCATAACTGCGTCAATCGCATTCTGCTCAAATACGTCAAGTCCTTTTAATTCTTTAGCTAATATTTCGTTTACGTTTTTTACCGCATTCAAAACACCTTTACCCATGTATGTCGCCTTGTCGTTGTCACGAAGTTCAACTGCTTCGTGCATACCTGTTGAAGCACCCGACGGTACTGCAGCACGACCAAGAATGCCATTTTCTGTAATTACGTCTACTTCGATAGTAGGATTGCCACGGGAATCAAGGATCTGACGGGCGTGAACGTCTAAAATTAAGCTCATTTTGTATTGATTTATTTATATCATTAATAGTATTCTTAGTGTAAAAAGGACACTAAGAATGAATTGTTGCCAAAAATAGTATTTTACATCTGTTTCAAACAGAATATTTATCAAAACTTAAATAAAAATACCGCTCATGTATTAATATCAGCGGTATTTAATATTAATTTTTATTCTCAATCAAATCTACGAACTGATCAAACAGATAACGTGAGTCATGCGGGCCGGGCGAAGATTCAGGGTGATACTGAACAGAAAATGCTTTTTTGTTTTTTACTCTGATTCCCTCGATAGAATTGTCATTCAGGTTTATGTGAGTGATTTCTACCTTATCAGATTTTTCTACATCCTCAGGAACAACTCCGAAACCGTGATTTTGAGAAGTTACTTCGCAATGATCAATGATTATATTTTTTACAGGATGGTTTAAGCCGCGATGGCCGTTAAACATCTTCATAGTTCTGATATCATTAGCTAAAGCTAATAGCTGGTGCCCCAGGCAAATTCCAAATAGAGGTTTATCAGCAGCTAGTGCTTTTTTTACTGTTTCTACAGCGTAAGGCATCGCCGAAGGATCGCCGGGGCCATTTGAAATAAAGTATCCCTCAGCTCCCCATTTTTCCATTTCTTCGAAAGAAGTTTTTGCAGGAAATACCTTCACATAAACGTCCCTGTGGTCAAAGTTTCTAAGAATATTTTTCTTAACACCTAAATCAAGTACCGCAACACGATGCTTGCTTTGCTCATTGCCATAATAATAAGGCTCTTTAGTAGATACCTGCGAAGAAAGTTCCAGTCCGGCCATTGAAGGCACTTCAGCAAGTTTTGCTTTCAATGCGTCGATATCCAGAATTTCTGAAGAGATAATAGCATTCATCGCTCCCTTATCTCTGATGTGACGAACCAGTGAACGTGTGTCGACATCCGAAATGCCTACAATATTTTCCTCTTGAAAATAATCCTGAATGGATTTATCAGATTGTTTTCTGCTGAAGGCAATGTTAAAGTTTTTACAAACCAAACCTGCAATCTTAATATCACCCGATTCAATTTCATCATCATGCACACCATAATTTCCAATGTGCGCATTGGTGGTAACCATTATCTGGCCAAAATATGAAGGATCGGTAAATACTTCCTGGTAGCCGGTCATACCGGTATTAAAACAAATTTCGCCAGTAGTAGTGCCAATTTTTCCTGCAGCTTTACCATGATACACGGTTCCATCTTCAAGTAATAATACAGCAGGTAATTTGGTGTAATATGTCATTTTAGTTTATGTTGTTTAAATAAAGTTGTTCTACTGATTTATAGAGCTTGCGTGAAAATGAATTGATATTTAGGTAAAAAAATAAAAAAATCGAGGATTCCCGGAAGAATTTTCCGGCTGCTGGGGGCAACAGGCTGAAGCAGTTTACTTCAAATTTCACGGGGGACAAAAGTACAAAACTTATCACATTTTTTACGATAAAAGCGAAAAAAACTTCTGTTTAAATTTTACTTTCTACCTTTGAGATGTAGAACTACTAACATGTCTGTAAATAAAGAGATAAAACGCATCACCACCCATACTCTTCAGGAAATGAAAATGAGAGGCGAGAAGATAGCGATGCTAACTTCTTACGACTTTTCGATGGCGAAAATTGTGGATGAAGCGGGGATTGACGTAATTCTGGTGGGCGATTCGGCCTCAAACGTAATGGCAGGTCACGAAACTACTTTGCCCATTACTTTAGATCAAATGATTTATCACGCAGCGTCGGTAGTGCGGGCGGCAAGCAGGGCCTTGATCGTTGTCGATTTGCCTTTTGGTTCTTACCAGGGAAACTCTAAAGAAGCGCTTAATTCTTCAATCCGGATTATGAAAGAATCAGGAGCGCATGCAGTAAAGCTAGAAGGTGGCATAGAGATTAAAGAATCGATAGAGCGTATTATAGCTGCAGGAATTCCCGTGATGGGGCACCTGGGTTTAACTCCTCAATCCATCTATAAATTCGGTACCTATTCTGTTAGAGCAAAAGAAGAGGCAGAGGCGCAAAAGCTTAAGGAAGATATATTGGTTCTACAGGAAGGTGGCTGCTTTGCCGTAGTCCTTGAAAAAATCCCTGCGGTTTTAGCTGCAGAAGTAACAAACTCTGTTCGAATTCCAACCATCGGCATAGGTGCGGGGGCACATTGTGATGGACAGGTGTTGGTTGTTCACGATATGATGGGATTGAACAAAGGTTTTCGGCCAAGATTTCTTCGGCAATACCTGAATTTATATGAACTGATGAACGGTGCCGTTAAATCTTATATCAGCGACGTGAAAAGCAATGACTTCCCGAGCGAGAAGGAGCAGTATTAATATTACCTATGAGACAAGAATTTCGTTATACAAGTTTAGATATCACCGACAAGGATATTCTGTATGAAGATAATCATTTAATAGCCGTAAATAAGCGTGCTGGTGATATAGTGCAGGTGGATGATACGGGTGACGAATCTTTGGATGAGAAGGTTAAAAAATACCTCGCAAAAAAATATAATAAACCCAACGGCGCATTTCTTGGTGTAGTTCATCGTTTGGACAGGCCCGTAAGCGGCGTTATTCTGTTTGCCAAAACAAGCAAAGCCCTTGACAGGATCAATGCCATGTTTAAAGGTCGTGAGATGCATAAAACGTATTGGGCGGTAGTGCGTAAAAGGCCGGTTCCTGAAAGTGGAAACCTGGTGCATTGGTTGGTTAAAAATCCGCAAAAGAATGTTACCAAAGCACATGATAAAGAAGTAGCCGGAAGTTTACGTTCTGAATTAAATTATAAACTTATAGGTGAATTAAACGGTTACTATCTTATTGAAGTAGACCCGATTACAGGCAGGCCACATCAAATCAGGGTGCAGCTTTCAACGTTAGACTGCCCAATTGTAGGGGATAATAAATATGGATATCCCCGTGGGAGTTTAAAGAAAAGCATCTGTCTGCATGCAAAGAGATTGCAATTTATCCATCCTGTAAAGAAGGAACCAATAGATATTTCGGCGCCCTTGCCAAAGGACGGGTTTTGGGAGAAGTTTGAAACTTTTGGTTAGCAGAGCTCTTTTGTAGGGAAGAGTGCATTTTTATTTAAATTTAGTTCACTCTGTAAAAATGCTTAAACTTCTCATTTCAATATTCTTTTCGTGGTATATAAAAGTCATTATTCATAAAGATTTTGCTGACTTTTCATACAACAAAGTTGAATTGGATAGATCCAGGTCTGTTTTATTACTCTCCAATCATTTTTCATGGTGGGATGGATTCCTGATGTTTCAATTGAATAAGCTATACTTCAAAAGAAACTTTTATGTAATGGTTAATGAAGATAATTACAGAAAGTTTTCATTTTTAAAGTATTTGGGGGCATTCCCTGTAAAGAAAAATTCAAGAAATCTGGTTAAATCTTTGGAGCATGCCGGAAATTTATTAAGAGATGCCAGAAATTTGGTTTTAATATTTCCGCAAGGAAAACTTTATTCGAACCACGTGGAAGACGTCGAATTTCAGAAGGGTTTAATGAAGATTGCAAGTTCGTCTTCCGGAAAATTTCAATACCTTTTTGCAGCTTCGTTCGTTGATTACTTTGATAAACGAAAGCCTTCAATATCGTGTTATCTTCAATCCTGGGCCAGTCCTGAACGGTTTGATCTTACTTTAATCAGAGATGCTTATAACAAGCATTATGAAGATTCGCGACGACAACAAAGTCGGATTACGGTTTAGATCGATATCTGATTGTTTGTTTTCAGGTTGCCGGCTTTGAACTTTTTATTTGATAGCAAATGCTGATATTTTATATAGTTTTTTTCTTTCTTATTGTCAGGTTTGCAGTCACTCTATTTAATTTCATATCAAATCCTAAACTTCCCGCCTCACCCATCGGGCATAGCGATTTGGTGTCAGTTTTGGTTCCGGCCCGAAATGAAGAGAATAGCATCATAACTCTTTTAACTTCTATAAAGAACCAGAACTACCCTAACATAGAAGTACTGGTGTTAGATGATAGTTCATCTGATAATACCTTGCGGCTTTGTGAAGAATTTTGCGCAAAAGACTCGCGATTTAAAGTCATTCAAGGTGAGAAACTTGATGAAGGCTGGCTTGGAAAAAATTTTGCATGTCACCAATTAGCCTCACTAGCAAAAGGAAAGTATTTGCTTTTTTTAGATGCAGATGAAATTATCTATAACGACCTCATTAATAATGCAGTTCATCGAATGAGGCAGGGAAAACTTGCTCTTTTAAGTTTGTTCACTAACCAGGTCATGCTCACCTTAGGCGAGCGCCTGGTGGTTCCCCTAATGCACTTTCTTCTACTGAACTCATTGCCTCTCAGACTGGTTCGCCTATCCGGTAACCCAAAGCTTTCTGCTGCTAGCGGTCAATTTATGCTATTTGATTCGGCATCCTACCATGCTCACAAGTGGCACGCCCAGGTTAAAGATAAAGTGGTAGAAGATGTTGAAATAATGAAACTGATTAAGGCCTATCAATATAGAGGTGAATCCCTGCTTTCAAACGGTTATATAAAATGCCGAATGTATAGCGGTTTCAGGGACGCTGTGAATGGCTTTAGTAAAAATTTACTTGCTGGTTTTGGGTACAATATTGCAGGCTTGCTGTGTTATTTACTCCTGGTAATGGTTGGTCCAGTTTTCATCGCATTGTATCTCAATTACTCTTTGTTGTTTTTCGCTATAACTTTGATAATTTTAACCCGAATAATGATCTCTTTATCTAGCGGACAAAATGTATTCTTAAATGTAGTGTTGCATCCCTTCCAAATGATGTCGCTGGTTTTAATATCCGTTGTTTCAATAAAGAAGTATCTTACTAAAAAAACCAGTTGGAAGGGCCGTATAATTGAATCATGAAAATTACTCCTGTTCGTATATGCGCTTTTCTGGTAGTATTATTCTATGCAGTTGGCTATTACGGATTTATTCAGCCAGAGTACTCCGGTCTTTTTAAAAAACTCATACCTTTTCACTTAGTACTTATGCTGCTTTTAATGATTATTAGTCATGAGGGCAAGAATCAATATTTCTGGACGTTTTTGCTTACTGCATTTACCGCGGGTTTTGTGATCGAATTGCTGGGAGTTAATACAGGAGCTATCTTTGGGGAATATACTTATGGATCGGCATTGGGACCCAAGTTTGCCGATATTCCTCTGCTAATTGGCGTAAATTGGATCCTGGTTATTTACTCAACTGGTATTTTTGTTAAGGAGTTTGGTATAAAAAATCATATTATCAGAGCATTAATTGGCGCTTTCTTAATAACCGCCCTTGATTTTATGATCGAGCCAATAGCCATAAAGTACGATTATTGGACTTGGAATGATTTCGATGTCCCTTTTCAGAATTATGTGGGCTGGTTTATTTTTTCTTTTCTGATGTTGCGGTTTTTTTATCTGATGAAATTCAGGAAAAGTAATTTTGCTGCAATAGTTCTGTTTATCGTCCAGTTTGCATTCTTCTTCGCGCTAAACATTAAGGCGCTTTAAAAACATTTTCTCTATTTTTGTATTCGTCATGGACTATAACCTTAAGGTAACGATAGATAAAGATTCCGGCTTTTGTTTTGGCGTGGTTTACGCCATAGATATGGCCGAAGCAATTCTGGAAGAAGATGGATATTTATACTGCCTTGGCGATATAGTTCATAATGATGAAGAGGTAGAAAGGCTTAAATTGTTAGGCCTGCGGATCATCAATCATGAGGATCTTAAAAGCCTTAAAAACGAGAAAGTACTCATTCGTGCACACGGTGAAGCACCGGAAACTTACAAAACCGCTTTAGAAAATAACATAATCCTAATTGATGCTTCGTGCCCGGTTGTGCTTAAACTACAAAACCGGATCAAGAACTCTTACGATGATAATGAAAAGATTTTGATCTTTGGAAAACACGGTCATGCCGAAGTTATTGGTTTGCAGGGACAAACAAATGATGAGGCTTTGGTTTTTCAGGACATAGCCGAGCTTGACAACATTGATCTGCCGCAGCAAATTACTCTCTACAGTCAAACAACTAAAAGTACCGACAAATTTTACGCGATTAAAGATGAATTAATCAGTCGCGGTTACGAGCTCAAAACGAATGATACCATTTGCCGCCAGGTTTCTAACCGCTATCAGGATCTCGAAAAATTCGTTCAAAACTTTGACAAAGTGATATTTGTTTCAGGTAAGAAATCGTCCAACGGGAAGGTGTTGTTTGAAGTATGCAAAAAATATAACGCAGAAACTTATTTCATCTCTCGGGAAGAAGAACTTCAGAATATTTCATTTAGGCCGAATGATAAAATAGGAATATGCGGCGCAACATCGACACCTATGTGGCTGATGGAAAAAGTTAAAAGAGCTTTGGAAGCTTATTAAGCTTAAAATTTCTACAAGATTTACCTGGTTTATGAAAAAATCTAACACAGGTGTTATCGTTGCCTTTGGTGTAATTACAGTATGGGCAGCTTGTCTGTACGTTCTCTTAAACTGGAACTTCTCGTGGGCAAACCCGCTAACATATTTAATGATTCTTGTACAAATGCATTTGTACACAGGTTTATTCATTACCGCTCACGATGCCATGCACGGAACGGTCGCCTCATCAGCCAAATTAAACCTTGCAATCGGCCAGCTTTGTACAGCTTTATATGCTGCTTTTCCCTTTAATAAATTATTGAAAAAGCATCATGAACATCACCGTCATGTGCATTCAGAATTAGATCCGGATTATCATGAGGGAAGTTTTTTCTCGTGGTATTTCAAATTCATGAAAGAATATCTTTCCATTTGGCAGATAGTAATTATGGCTATTGCTTTTAATGTTCTTAAGCTCTGGGTAGCTGAAATTAACCTGCTTCTATTCTGGATTTTGCCCTCGCTGCTAAGCACCATTCAGTTATTTTATTTTGGTACCTGGCTGCCGCATCATGGTTCACACGATAATCCTCACCATTCCCGCACACAAAGAAAGAACCATATTTTTGCTTTCTTCAGCTGTTATTTTTTTGGGTACCATTATGAACATCATGAATCTCCGGGACTGCCCTGGTGGCGCCTCTGGAAAATGAAATAATTGTATTCTTTAAGTCAAAACCTATGTTCGGTCATTTTCTAAAATAATTGCTCTTCTATATTTGTACCTGCAAATTAGCTAAATGAGAAAGCAAGGAGTTTTATTAGTAAATCTTGGTACACCCGATAGCCCATCAGTTTCTGATGTGAGAAAATATCTGGACGAGTTTTTAATGGATGAGCGTGTCATTGATATTAACGCTATCAACCGTGCGCTTCTTGTTAAAGGCATAATTGTCCCCTTCCGTGGACCAAAATCAGCCAAGATTTATAAAGAACTTTGGAGTGAAAACGGTTCCCCCTTGCTTTATTACGGTATAAGAGCAAAAGAACTTTTGCAGGAGAAACTGGGGACTGATTATATCGTTGAATTAGCCATGCGCTATCAAAGCCCATCGATAAAATCAGCCTTAGAGAGCCTAAAGAAACAGCAGGTCGGAAGTATTCGTGTGGTTCCTCTCTTTCCTCAATATGCCTCGGCTTCTACCGGTTCGGTAATTCAGAAAGTAATGGAACTGGTAAGCAAGTGGCAGACCATTCCGGACATTTCTTTTGTGAATTCCTTCCACGACAATGATGGAATGATAGAAGTTTTTGCAGAAAATGCCCGCAAATATCAACCTGAAACTTTCGATCATATTTTGTTTAGTTTTCACGGATTGCCTGAAAGGCAATTAACAAAAGCAGATCATTCCGGTAAATATTGTTTACAAACACCGAATTGCTGTTCTCGCTTAAACGACGTTAACCGTTTCTGTTATTCTGCTCAATCGCATGATACCGCACGATTAATTGCCGAGAAATTGAATCTTCCGCGAGAAAGATATACTATTTGTTTCCAATCCCGTTTGGGAAATTCTCCATGGAAAAAGCCCTATACCATAGAAGTCCTGGAAGACCTTGCAAAAAAAGGCGCCAAGCGACTGTTAGTTTTTAGTCCGGCCTTTGTTGCCGACTGTCTCGAAACTAACATCGAGATATCGCAAGAGTATAATGAAGAGTTTCGCAATTGGGGCGGAGAAAAGATTCAGTTGGTAGAAAGTCTGAATGATCATCCAAAATGGATTGATGCACTTGCCGGGATTGTCTTAAATCAAGAAAAACAGGTTTCGCAGTCTATTTAGAAATGATTGTGTTTATATAAGCAAGTATTTTTTCGGTTGCTCCTTTTTCCCGATCAACATATTGTTTTGCCGTGTTACCAGCTTTTTTTCTGAAATCTTGATCTTGCAGGCTGCTCATCGCAGCGAGTAAATCTGTGTCATTGTTAATTGAGAATCCGGCTTCTAACTTAACCAGTGCCTTTGCTTCGATGAATTTAGAATAGTTCGGCCCGAAGATTACAGGAATTCCAAAAGCTGCCGCTTCTAATGTATTGTGAATTCCCACTCCAAAGCCACCTCCTATATAGGCTATATCGGCATATTGGTAAAGTGCAGACAGTATTCCGATATTGTCGATAATTAAAACCTGTTGATTGGGCGATGCTTGTTGCCCCGGTTTCAGGGAAGAATATCGGATTGTTTTTTCCTTGTCTACCATCCCTATAAGGGCCTGGATTTTCTCCTCCTTAATTTCATGTGGAGCAATGATGAATTTCCAGTCGGGATACCGGATAACAAGATTGGCGATTAACTTTTCATCAGCGGGCCAGGTGCTTCCGGCAACAAATATATTAGAGTCTGCACAAAAAGTTTTCACTTCATCAAACTGCTTAGGGGCAGCTGCATTTTCAGCCACACGATCGAAACGTGTATCGCCACTTACGGTTGCATTATTTATTCCGATTTCGGCTAAGAGCTTTTTGCTATTTTCGTCCTGAACAAAAAAGTGGTCTACAAATCGCAGGATCTTGCGGTTTAAACTTCCGTACCATTTGAAGTATGCTTGTGACTTGCGAAAGATTGAGGAAATTACAATTAAAGGAATGTTTTGCTTATTTAATTCGTTAAAATAATGGTACCAAAATTCATATTTTGTAAAGATTACTAACTTGGGATTTATAAGTTTTACAAACTTTTCCGCATTGGCATTTGTATCTAAAGGGAGATAAAAAATATGGTCGGCGTTTTTATAATTCTTTCTAAGTTCATATCCTGATGGAGAGAAAAATGTAATGATAATTTTGTACGTTGGATATGATTCTTTGGCACGTTCAAGTACCGGACGTCCTTGTTCAAATTCTCCAAGTGAAGCAAAGTGAAACCAGATTGATGGTAAGTTAGAATCAACTTCATTTGAAATTTTTTCAAATATGTTTTTTCTACCTTCTACCCAGAGGTGTGCCTTCGGGCTAAAACGCTGATAAATTATTATTAATAAATTATATATTCTAATGCTAAGATTGTAAAGGATAAGCATGTTTAAGTGCAAATATTTTATCTTCGTCGAAATTACTGTTAATTATGTAAAAACTTTACCATTAAAAAATTATATATAAATGAAGATAGCCGTTATAGGTACCGGATATGTAGGCTTGGTTACAGGCACATGTTTGGCAGAAACAGGTAATAATGTAACCTGTGTTGATATAAATGAAGAAAAAGTTGAGAAGATGAAGCAGGGTCAGATTCCAATCTATGAACCCGGACTTGAGATTTTGTTTCATCGTAATATAGAGCAAGGAAGATTGAAATTCACCACCGAACTTGCGGAAGCTATAGCTGATGCGAAGATTATTTTTCTTGCCCTGCCCACTCCTCCGGGAGCAGATGGTTCGGCAGATTTAAGCTTTGTTTTAGGTGCGGCTAAGGATATTGCAAAACTTGTTAAGGATTACAAAGTCGTTGTCACTAAATCAACCGTGCCGGTTGGTACGGCAGATAAAGTAAAAAAGGTGTTTGCCGAGAACACTAATGTTGAAGTGGATGTAGTTTCCAATCCTGAGTTTTTGCGCGAAGGCGTGGCCGTTGAGGATTTTATGAAGCCCGATAGGGTGGTTGTTGGCACCAGCAGTCAGAAAGCCCGTAAGTTGATGGAGGAATTGTATAATCCATATGTTCGCTCCGGAAATCCGATAATTTTTATGGACGAACGTTCTTCGGAGCTTACTAAATATGCAGCTAACTCTTTCCTTGCCACAAAAATTACATTTATGAACGAGGTCGCTAATCTTTGCGAGCTTGTTGGTGCTGATGTAGACATGGTGCGTAAAGGCATTGGTTCTGATGCTCGTATTGGCAAGCGCTTTTTGTTCCCCGGAGTTGGTTACGGTGGCAGCTGCTTTCCGAAAGATGTTCAGGCGCTTGCAAAATCTGCGGCAGAAGTTGATTACGAATTCAGTATTCTGAATTCAGTAATGACTGTCAATGAGAAGCAAAAGGTTGTCATCGTAGAAAAAATGCGGAAGTACTATAAGGGTGATTTAAAAAATAAAAAGTTTGCCTTATGGGGATTGGCTTTCAAACCCGAAACTGATGATATTCGCGAAGCGCCCGCACTTTATATTATCGATGAACTCTTAAATGAAGGTGCTTCTATTATAGCATACGATCCAGAAGCGATGGGTCATGTGCGAAAACTAAAAGGTGATTCTATTGGTTTTGCGAACGATCCTTACGAAGCTCTTGAGGATGCGGATGCCTTAATCATTGTTACAGAATGGCCTTTGTTCCGTACACCTGATTTTGATAAGATCGAAAAAAATCTTAAAGCCAAAGTTATTTTTGACGGCCGTAATTTGTACGAAATTCAAAAAATGATTGATTGCGGATATTATTATAATAGTATTGGTCGTAAAGTTGTAGAATTATAATGGAAAGAAAACGTATTTTAATTACCGGTGCTGCCGGATTCCTTGGTTCGCATCTTTGTGACCGGTTTATAAAAGAAGATTATCATGTAATTGCAATGGATAATCTGATTACGGGTGATTTACGCAATATTGAACATCTTTTTAAACTGGAAAACTTTGAGTTTTACAATCACGATGTTTCAAAGTTTGTGCATGTTGCCGGAAAATTAGATTATATCCTGCATTTTGCATCGCCTGCAAGTCCGATTGATTATCTTAAAATTCCAATCCAAACCTTAAAAGTTGGTTCCCTCGGAATCCATAACTTACTGGGTTTAGCTAAAGATAAGAAAGCCCGGATTTTAATAGCTTCTACATCGGAAGTTTATGGCGATCCGAATGTCAATCCTCAACCCGAAGAGTATTGGGGTAACGTAAATCCTGTTGGTCCGCGTGGAGTATACGACGAAGCAAAACGCTTCCAGGAAGCTATAACAATGGCTTATCACACTTTTCATGGTGTTGAAACACGGATTGTCCGCATTTTCAATACCTATGGTCCGCGCATGCGTCTCAACGACGGACGGGTATTACCTGCTTTTATCGGACAAGCTATTCGCGGCGAAGATTTAACTGTATTTGGCGATGGGTCTCAAACCCGTTCCTTCTGTTATGTTGACGATTTGATCGAGGGTATTTATCGCTTACTGCATTCTGATTATGCTCAGCCGGTGAATATTGGTAACCCGGATGAAATAACCATTCGTCAGTTTGGCGAAGAGATTATAAAATTAACCGGTACAAAGCAAAAGTTAATCACAAAACCGCTTCCAACAGATGATCCTAAACAACGTCGTCCGGACATAACCAAAGCCAGAGCTTTGTTAGGATGGGAGCCTAAGGTATCACGTGAAGAAGGTTTGAAAATTACTTACGAATATTTCAAATCGCTTCCTCAGGAGCTTATAGAAAAAATAGAACATAAAGACTTTACCAGCTACACAAAATAAAAATGAGTAAAATTTTAGTAACAGGGGGAACAGGCTATATCGGATCTCATACCGTTGTAGAGCTGCAGAAAGCCGGATACGAAGTTGTAATTGTAGATAATCTTGACAACTCAAATATTAAGATCGTTGATCAGATTACGCAGATCACCGGAATAAAACCTCAATTTCATCAAGTAGATCTGTGCGATGAAATTAAAACGATTGAACTGATTAAAAATAATCCTGACATTTCAGGTGTTATTCACTTCGCAGCTCATAAAGCAGTAGGAGAATCTGTTCAATTACCCTTAAAATATTATAGAAATAACTTTTTTTCGCTGATTAATCTTCTCACCGCTTTCGCGGGAAAAGAGGTGAACTTTGTATTCTCATCTTCATGTACTGTTTACGGTCAGCCGGATGTTTTACCTGTAACAGAACAAGCTCCGGTTAAAAAAGCTGAATCTCCTTACGGGAACACCAAACAAATCGCAGAAGAGATTCTCGTTGAAACAGCAAATGCAAGTTCTAACTATAAAGTAATTTCTTTAAGATATTTTAATCCGGTTGGTGCACACGATTCCGCTTTAATTGGAGAACTGCCAATAGGAGTTCCTCAAAATCTTGTTCCTTTCATCACGCAAAGTGCAATAGGTAAACGTGGTCCGATTACCGTTTTCGGAAACGACTATAATACGCCTGACGGAAGTTGCGTGCGTGATTATATTCACGTAGTGGATCTAGCTAAAGCTCATATTGCTGCATTGCGTCGTCAGGAAGAAAATAGAATGCAGGGAAAATTTGAGATATTTAATATCGGTACCGGAAAAGGCAGCAGCGTATTAGAAGTAATTAATGCTTTTGAACAAAGTACCGGAGAGAAATTAGAATATAAAATTGGTCCCCGTCGCGAAGGTGATGTTGAACAGGTTTGGGGCGATGTATCTAAAGCTGAAAAGGAATTGGGCTGGAAAGCCGAATTAAACCTCGAAGATATGATGAAATCTGCATGGGCCTGGGAAAAGTACATTAACGAACATCCATTTTAATGGAAGATATGCCAGAAGTTCTAAACCTTTGGCATATCCTCTATTTCTTTCTAGTTTTACCTCATTAAATCTTCAGCTTTAAAAAGCTAACGCAAATGAAGAAAAAAATCTTATTTACCGGCGGCGCCGGATTTATCGGCTCTCATGTAGTAAGGCGTTTTGTTAAAAACTATCCTGATTACCATATCGTTAATTTGGACAAGCTTACCTATGCAGGTAATCTGGCCAACCTTAAAGACATAGAACACTATCCTAACTATCAGTTTGTGAAAGGGGATATTGTAGATGCTGACTTTATTGATAATCTATTTACTCAGGAAGGTTTCGAAGCAGTAATTCACTTGGCTGCAGAATCACATGTGGATCGGTCAATTGTAAGTCCAATTGATTTTGTTATGACCAACGTTGTAGGGACTGTAAATCTTTTGAACGCTGCCCGGAAATACTGGAAGGGTGATTATGAGAACCGACGTTTTTATCATGTTTCTACGGATGAAGTTTATGGAACTTTAGGAGAAGAAGGCCTGTTTACGGAAGAAACAGCATACGATCCGCACAGTCCGTACTCTGCATCAAAAGCAAGTTCTGATCATTTTGTCAGAGCTTACCAGGATACATATGGAATGAATACCGTTATCTCTAATTGCTCAAATAATTACGGTTCTCATCATTTTCCCGAAAAACTGATTCCTTTAGCAATTAACAACATTAAAAATAATAAACCTGTTCCTGTGTACGGAAAAGGTGAAAATATACGCGACTGGCTGTGGGTGGAAGATCATGCACGTGCAATTGATGTTATTTTTCATAAAGCAGCTACCGGAACTACATATAATGTGGGCGGCCATAACGAGTGGAAAAATATTGACCTGATCCATGCTTTGTGCAAGATTATGGATAATAAGCTTGGTCGCGAAGAAGGAAGCTCTGCAAAATTGATAACCTTTGTAACCGATAGGGCAGGGCACGATTTGCGTTATGCAATTGATTCCTCAAAACTCCAGAGGGAGTTGGGCTGGACACCTAGCCTGCAGTTTGAAGAAGGTTTGGAAAAGACGGTAGAATGGTATCTCGCAAACGAAGAATGGCTTAATGATGTAACCTCGGGACATTACCAGGCTTATTACGAAGAACAATATGATAATCGCTAATGCTTCTAAATTTCTTTAAGAAAAAAAAAGAATACGTCCCTGAAATAAACTTTTCGTCGATTGGGACCGATTTGCATTCGCATCTTATTCCCGGGATTGACGACGGCGCGCAAGATATTGAAGAATCCATTATTCTGATAAAAAGAATGATGGATTTTGGCTTTAAAAAGTTGGTTACAACGCCACATATAATGGCCGATTACTATCGCAATACAAGCAACTCGATTCTTACCGGATTAAATACTCTTCGGGAAGAATTAGTTTTAAGAAAGATTGATGTAGAAATAGAGGCAGCAGCAGAATATTACCTCGATGAAACCTTTGAAAATAAGCTAAAAAAAGGCGACATATTAACTCTCGGTAAAGATTTTGTGCTCTTTGAACTGTCGTTTATAAATTATCCCCAAAATTTATTCGAAGTTATTGACGGTATTAAGCAGAAGGGTTACACTCCATTGCTGGCACATCCTGAGAGATATCCATATTTTGCAGGCTCTATCGAAAATTACGAACGGCTTAAAGATAGCGGCTGTTATTTGCAATTAAATGCACTTTCTCTCACCGGATATTATGGTAAATCAACTCAGAAGATAGCTGAAGAGATGGTGGATCATTACCTGGTAGATTTTTTAGGCAGTGATCTTCATCGGATAAAACATGCTGATGCATTACTGAAATCTCTGTCGACACCTTACATGATTCGTCTGTTGACCGATTATCAGTTGCAGAACGAATTGCTCTAAGTTTTCTTCCTTTCTAAATGACCTCGTTCCCGTAAAATTTCCCTGATCTGCTTTCTGATTGATATAATTCTGCCTGTCAATACTCCTGTTGCAACACTAAAACTGAATGCGCTCAACGCCGGGCCATGAATCCAATGACCAAAAATCCATTTTTTTGAAAATGCGAATGCGAGATATAAAATTAGGATAGAAACTGTAATCCGGTTCCAGGTGGATATTACCTTGCCGGTTTCTTCATGCCAATGAATATTTGAAAAACGCCCCACTATCGTTCCGATTATAAAACCGATAGATATTCCAATTAAAGCCAGAAAGGGATGAAGAATTCCTTGAATCAGGTTGTAAAATATTACTGCAGTAACTATGATGAAAACAATCGCGAGCCTACGGAGCTTAAAAATAAGCTTCTTATTAACATGGCGCCTGGTTAGCTCTCTGGTCTTTTTGCGAATAATCATGGTTTATGATTGTATTATTCGGCTATGCTGGTCAAATAATGATTGTTCAAAAAAAAAACCTGCTGATTCAGCAGGTTTCTACTATCTATAAAGAATAATTATACCGCGAACGAAGTTCCGCAGCCACAAGTACTTTTAGCATTCGGATTATTGAACGTAAATCCTCGGGCATTTAATCCATCCTGAAATTCAATTTCCATTCCTGCAAGGTACAAGCCATGAGCTTTATGCATAAATATTTTTATTCCATCCACTTCAAACTCCTGATCTCCTTCTTTTTTCTGATCGAATCCTAAAACGTAATTCATTCCAGAGCACCCGCCGCCTTCAACACCTACACGTACTCCGAAATCGTCGCCAAGCTCTTGTTGTGTTCTCAATTTGCGAAGCTCTTTTTTTGCTCCTTCAGTAAAAGAAACCGGTATAACTGAAATACTTGTCTCCATGCTCATTTATTTTAATTTAGTATGCAAATATAGGTGAAAATGCACACTTTTGTTTAAAGCACATTGATATTGACCTTTAGATAACAAATACAATAATGAACACGATTACCTATTTTTTTGTTGACGTATTAAAGTTTGTACTGGCCGGTACATTGATAGTTTATATTGCCTGGCAGATGATCAAATCAGAAATAGAAAAAATAAGTCAGTCTAAACTTCTTGATTTAAAAAGAGCCTCATTAGAAACGACTCTTCCTTTACGATTACAGGCATACGAGCGTTTGGCTCTTTTTATCGAACGCATCAATCCATCGAATATGCTGGTCCGTATTCATGTAGCAGGCACAACGGTTAGAGAGATTCAGCAGTTTCTTATTTCCGAAATCCGCACAGAGCATCAGCATAATATTACGCAGCAATTATATGTAAGTACTCAGGCATGGGCAGTTATGAATAGAATTAAAGAAGACACAATCAGCATGGTTAATAATACGGCGGCCGGATTGTCTCCTGAAGCGTCTTCTCTTGAGTTAAGTAAAGTGATTTTAACTCATTTATCCGGCTTGGAGGAAAATCCTTACGATGCAGGACTAATGTTGTTGAAACACGATATGCAGCATTTTTTTTGATTGGAAAATAGGGATGTCAGATTCCCGGCCAACAAGAAATCAGAGAGCATTCTTTGGGCTGTTTACTCTTTCCTTTAATTGATTATGAAACGAAAAACCACATCAGGAATAGAAATAAAGGAAGTTTATACCGAGCCGAAACAGATAAAGGAATTGCCCGGCGAATTTCCGTTCACCCGCGGTATCCGTAAAGATATGTACAGGGGTAAGTTGTGGACGATGCGCCAATATGCAGGCTTCTCAACCGCCCAAGAGTCTAATAAAAGATATCATTATTTACTGGCTCAGGGAACAACAGGTTTATCTGTTGCCTTTGATCTTCCAACCCAAATTGGTTACGACTCCGATCATCCTTTATCGGAAGGCGAAGTGGGAAAAGTGGGTGTCTCCATCGATTCTTTACAGGATATGGAAGAGTTGTTTGAGGGACTTCCTTTGGAGGCGATTACCACCTCAATGACCATCAATGCAACAGCTCCGATTTTATTAGCCATGTACATCGCTCTGGCGAAACAACAGGGTGCAGATCTGGAAAAGATTTCAGGAACTGTTCAAAACGATATTTTAAAGGAGTATGCGGCCCGTGGGACTTATATCTATCCTCCAAAGCCGTCAATGCGCTTGATTACAGATATTTTTGAATATTGTAGCCATCATGTTCCAAAATGGAATACCATTTCGATTTCGGGTTATCATATTCGAGAGGCAGGCTCAACAGCTGTACAAGAGCTTGCATTCACATTAGCCAACGGCAAGGCTTACCTTAAATCGGCGATCCAAAAAGGTTTGGATATAAATATTTTTGCCAGGCGTCTCTCGTTCTTCTTTAATTGTCACAATAATTTTTTTGAGGAAATTGCCAAGTTCCGTGCCGCAAGAAGAATGTGGGCTAAACTTACTACAGAGCTAGGCGCTTCAGAAGAACAGGCTCAAATGCTTCGATTTCACACACAGACAGGAGGCTCGACCCTGACTGCTCAACAACCCCTGAATAATGTGGTGCGAGTTGCTACACAAGCTTTAGCCGCCATTTTAGGAGGAACTCAGTCTTTACATACCAATGGATATGATGAAGCATTTTCCCTGCCAACAGAAGAGGCCGCAAAACTGGCATTGCGCACTCAGCAAATTTTGGCATTCGAGTCCGGAGTTACAGACACAGTTGATCCATTGGGAGGATCTTATTTTATAGAGTCGCTGACAGATGAACTTGAAGCTGCAGCCTGGGAATACATTGATAAAATTGATTCTATGGGCGGGGCAGTAGCGGCTATAGAAACAGGGTATATCCAAAACGAAATAGCAAGCTCTGCATATGAGTATCAGTTATCTATTGAGAATGGACAGCAGAAGATTGTTGGGTTAAACTGTTATTCTGAGCCAAACGTGTCAAATTTCGAGCTGTTAAAAGTGAGTGATACCATTCGCGAGATACAGACAGAGAAGATAAAAAAGTTGCAATCTGTTCGAGACAAACAAGCAGTAGAGGAAGCCTTGGCGAAATTAAAAACGGCGAGTGGAAGTGCGGAAAATCTGATGCCCTATATTATTGCCGCCGTGGAAGCATATGCCACATTAGGCGAAATTTCTGACACATTGAGATCAGAATTTGGAGAATACTGATCTGCAAACGCCCCTGATATCGTTTTTTTTCCTTTAGAAAAAATATAATATTAATACGGTAGATACTAAGGGAATACAAAAAATACTCCCTATATTGACCTCACAATTGGGGGATATACCACAGCCTTTTTAAGCTCTTTTTTTTCGTGAAAAATCCGAACTATTGAGCATTCTTTTTTAATCAGGTTCCGGTATCTGTGAATGAAGTTTTAAGGCGTCTGGATTCGTGTTAAAAAGGGATAGAAGAGGAAAAGAGACCTACTCTTCTGCCACTGAGCCGTTTAAAAGTTATTTTAAAATTTAGTTTTTTAAGAAGAAAATTATTAGAATATTCGATGTTCCAAACCGGGCAGTTTTTTCATTTTGCCGCTGGTTGGAAATCAGATTATTAAGTTAAAATATGGAACAAACTTGTACAAATGTATGGAGCAACTGCCTTCAAATTATAAAGGACAACATCCCTACACAGAGCTTCAAGACTTGGTTTGAACCAATCAAGGCTTTGCGACTGGAAGGTAATGTGCTAACTATACAGGTACCCAGTTTATTCTTTTACGAATGGCTCGAAGAGCATTATGTAGGCCTCCTGCGAAAAACTGTAAAGAAGCAGTTAGGCGAAGAAGGACGTTTGGAGTACAATATTGTAGTAGAAAAATCATCAAATAATAAGCCTTACACAACTAACATGCCGTCAAACGGTAATGGCTCTGATGCAAAGAAGCAATCAATGCCAATACCTGTTGCATTGAATAAGGATATTAAAAACCCATTTGTCATTCCTGGATTGAAAAAACTCCAGGTAGATCCACAGTTAAATCAGAATTACAGTTTCGAAAATTTTATAGAAGGAGATTGCAACAGGCTTGCGCGTTCTGCTGGTTTTGCGGTTGCTGGAAAACCAGGTGGTACTTCTTTTAATCCGCTAATGCTTTATGGTGGAGTGGGATTGGGGAAAACTCACCTTGCTCAGGCTATTGGTAATGAAATTAAACGCTCACATCCCGATAAATTAGTTATCTATGTGTCCTGCGAGAAATTTTGCCAACAGTTTGTGGATTCATTGAAAAATAATACAATCAATGATTTTGTGAATTTTTATCAGGCAATGGATGTAATCATTATGGATGATGTACATAATTTTGCAGGGAAAGAAAAGACGCAGGATATTTTCTTCCACATTTTCAATCATCTACACCAATCAGGTAAGCAGGTAATTCTTACTTCAGATAAAGCACCAAAAGATTTGGCTGGTTTAGAAGAAAGATTATTAAGCAGATTTAAATGGGGCCTTTCGGCCGATCTACAGGTGCCAGATCTGGAAACCCGAATGGCAATCCTGAAAATGAAAATGTATACCGATGGCATTGAGCTTCCTGGTGAAGTAATTGAATATGTTGCTCATAACATCGACAATAATGTACGCGAGCTAGAAGGTGCTATGGTTTCCTTGTTAGCTCAATCCACTCTCAATAAAAAAGAAATTGATTTGGGCTTAGCTAAGTCAATGCTTAAAAACTTCATTAAGAATACATCGAAAGAGATTTCTATGGAGTACATACAAAAATTAGTTTGCGAGTATTTTGAAGTGCCAATTGAAATGGTTAAATCTAAAACCCGTAAACGTGAAATCGTACAGGCCCGTCAAATTTCAATGTACCTTTCAAAAAGCCACACTAAAACATCATTAAAATCAATCGGTGCGTTTTTTGGAGGCAGAGATCACTCTACAGTGATTTATGCTTGTCAAACTGTCGAGGATTTAATAGACACTGATAAAAAGTTTAAAGCTTATGTTCAGGACATTCAAAAGAAATTGAAAATGAGTTAGGCTTTTTAAATTAATTCTAAAAAGGCACTGTTAATTATTTAACAGTGCCTTTTTTATAAGATGCTCGCTTGCAAGACCTCGCTAACAGCTCTTAGATGTAAATCTGGTCAATGGGAAATTCACATTATTTATAGCTCATTACTTCAACAGTGTCTTCTACACTGATACTTCCCTCATTCAATGCAATCAGATTTTGTCCAAATAGAACTTTATTGTCAGTCGCCCGGTACTTTGAAAGAGTAAAAAGCGGTTCTGTGCCTTTTAAGCCGGTTTGCTGATTTACGGTAGTTAAAATGCACCGGGCACAAGGTTTGGCAACTTTAAAATAAACCTCTCCAATTCTGATCTTGTCCCAACTATCTTCTTCAAATGCGTTGCTTCCTGCGACAACAAGGTTTGGGCGGAACCTATCCATCGGAACAGCATTCTCAAGCCTGCTATTTAGGTCATCTAATGAAGCCTGGCTTATAAGCAAATAGGGGAAGGCGTCGGCGAAACTTACCTGCTCATTTTTTTGAGCATATTTCTCGTCGATGGGTCTGCTTCCAGTTTCTGGCATAAAAACGAATTTGCACGTTTTTCCGAGGTAATTGCTGAACCATAGATCAATATCGGGGTTAAGATGCGACCCGACAACAAGGTCATCCCATATCGAAACCTCTAGGTTATTCTCTGGTTGTTGATTTATAGCAAAAGAAATTTGTTGGTCCCGATAATGCTTATGAGAGATAATCAATGTATTAAGTTGCAGTTCAGTTTGTAACAAGGCAAGCTTATGTTCAACTCTCTGAGTTATAAATTTGCCCTGCTCATCAACTAGCATCCATCGCCGGTCAAACATAAAGCCTCGTTGTAATGCTGCTGCCTTTTCGTACCTGATGCCTCCCAGGGACTTTATGGGATATATATAAATATCTTGTACTTGCATATAGCTTCTCGAATTTCCGCAGATGCAAAATAAATTAGTTTCTTGATATGTGCGGAATACCGACCTGTAAAATATGCTGTTTTTTATACATGCATCTGCTTGAGAATCAGATTTGTTCCATGTCCTGGTTTTCCAACGAATATATTTAAAAGGATTGAATCAATAAAAAAATCAGCTAATCTTATTCAAATGAATCAATGCATGGAATACCGCGCTGGCGTGCAAAGCCTGTGGAAACTCGTTTTCCATAGCCATCCTTTTTAATTCATCTAAATCAACGTTCAATACTTCAATTTCCTCTCGGCCATCTAAATGTTGGTCCTGGACTTTTTTGCCGCCCTTGGCCAGATAGCTGGTTGTGATGTTTCCCGAAGTTGACGGATTAGCATAAAGCGTGCAAAGACGTTCAATCGATTCAAATTGAAACCCAGTTTCTTCTAAAAGTTCTCTGATAATTGCTTGCTCAGGATTTTCACCTGGATCAATACATCCCCCGGGCAGCTCGAGAATTACTTCCTCGGCCGCATGGCGATATTGCTTAATTAAAATAACTTGATTATCTTCCGTAAGCGCAACTGCATTAACCCATCCCGGATATTCCAAAACGTAATAATCGTCTATGAGAGTTCCGTTAGGCATTCTGCAGGTATCAACCCTGAGTGTGGCCCATTGTTCTTTTACCAGGTATTTTGAAGATAATTTTTCCCACTTCATCTTACTCGTATTGTTCATTATTTAAAAAATTATCGATCATCTCTCGCCGGCTCAGGTTTTCGAATGATTGCTGGTGGTGTTCTGTTTCCAAAAGATTTAAAACCAGGGCTACTTTATGCATTACTGCCACACATTCTTCAGTGTCCTGAAAAGGATAAGAGCTTTCAAAAAGAATTTGCGCAAGTGCATTCAGTTTTTCAGCTGAATAATTTCTGTTTTCTAACTCAGCTTTAAATTCTTCAACTGAGCTCTGTTCTAAGAATTTCTGATCAAATCCGAAACTCTCAGAAATAGCTTGTTGGCTTATTTCAAGCGCTTCGTCAAGCTTGCCATCATTTTTTAAACCAATGATCTTCGCAATGATTTGAGCTAGCTTCTGTATTTCTGCCTCAATAAAGTCTTTTCGTATCATATTTGAGTGTTTTTCTTCCTACTATATTTTTATCCTGCTGTTCAATTTTACCAGCTGCCGCTAGAGCCGCCGCCGCCAAAACTTCCGCCCCCAAATCCGCCGAAGCCTCCTCCGCCGCCGCCAAATCCGCCATGTCCGCCACCGCCACCAAAACCACCGCTGCTTCTACCTCCCATGCCAGACATAAGGGTCCACCAAAACAGGTTTGATCCTCCACGACTTCCTATGATTTGGCCGCCGCTGCCACCACCGCCTTTTTTAGAAATTATTACGATAATAATAATAAACAGAATAATTAATCCCACGGGAAACTTACCAGAACCTTTCGTCTGTTTTCCCTGAGCATCATTCTTATATTCACCTTTGGTGTAAGATATGATAGCGTCTGTTGCCTTGTTTAAGCCTTCATAATAATCGCCTTCTCTAAAGCTTGGCTTGATTTCATTTTCAATGATTCGCTTTGTGATCGCATCTGGCAATGCGCCCTCTAAACCATACCCGGTTTGGATCGAAACTTTTCTGTCTTTTAATGCAGCTAATAGAACCAGTCCATTATTTTTTCCTTTTTGACCAACGCCCCAGGCTTCCGCTAGGCGAGCAGTATAATCCGAAATGTCGTAAACCCCTACAGACTGGATTAACACCACAGCAATCTGGGTGGATGTTGAATCATCAAATGCAACTAGTTTTTGTTCAAGTTGATCGATTTGATCCTGAGAAAGCGTATTGGTGTAATCATTAACCAGTCGGTTAGGTTTTTCCGGAAATTTTTGTCCAAAACCATTTAGACCGGATACAAGAAATAAAATAATAAGGAGGGTACAGTTTTTAAAAGTCATCTCTAGGGATCTCAGAATCAGATTGAATTTTTTAGCTTTAATTTTTAGCTTTTGTTAGATATAAGATATATCGTCTGATAATTCATTCGAATCACCATCTTCAAACGGAAAAAAATGCTTGAGTTCGTGTCCAGCCATGTCTATGCCCGTGATTAAGCCTTCTACAAGTTCTCCTTTTTTAAAATGATTAAGCATAGCTTCCTTTGTACTATTCCAGAAGTCTTGAGGTACAACTTTATTTATTCCCGCATCCCCGATGATGGCAAATTTTCGGTCTTCGGTTGCAATATAAATTAGGACTCCATTACGAAGTGCGGTTTTGTCCATGCCAATTTTATGAAAGTAGTTAGCGGCTCTGTCTAAAGGATCTTCCTTGCAATGCTTTTCTGCACCAATCCGGATTTCTCCCGAGGTATGACTCTCAGCTGCTTCAATAGCTTGCCTGATTCGTTCTTGTTCTGCGTCTGTAAATAAAGCCATTCGTTTGCGAGCTTCTTCGGTTTCCCTTTTTTATTGGATGAACAATTCGGTGTAATCAATTTTAAAACTCGACTTTCGGGGCGTTTTGTGCCGCAGGATCTGCCTGAAAATACCCTTTTTTCTCAAAGCCAAATAGAGAGGCCGTCAGATTGTTGGGAAATGATCGAATTTTAGAATTATAAACTCGTGTTACCTCATTAAATTTCTGCCTTTCTACTGTAATACGGTTTTCCGTACCTTCAATTTGGGCTTGCAATTCAAGAAAATTCTGGTTTGCTTTTAATTGTGGATAGTTTTCAGTAACCATCATTAGTCTTCCAAGAGCTGTACTTAGCTGTCCCTGTGCCTGATTGAATTTTTCTATGGATTCAGGTGTAAGCTTAGTAGGATCAACATTAACAGAGGTAGCTTTCGCACGCGCTTCCATAACTGCAGTTAGAGTTCCTTGCTCATGTGCTGCTGCTCCCTTTACTGAGGCTACTAAATTAGGGATTAAATCTGCTCTGCGCTTGTATACATTCTGAACTTGCGCCCATTGCGACTGAACTTGCTCGTCGAGATCAACCATGGTATTATAGCCGCAGGATGAAAAAGAAAGAATTGTTACTAAAGCTGCAATGGTATAAAAAAATTTTCTCATGGTTTAAGGGTTTTTTATTTGTTCTGTAAAACGATCATCAAAATGCATTCCGTTATCTAATCTATTATTTTGCTTAGACATTATGTCAGTAAAGATAAATCTTTAACTCGGCTTTTTGTTTTGATCTACCATAACTCATCGTATAATAGAATTGAATTTGCGGCATTTCCATTTATAACTTGGCTATAAAAAATTCATATTGTCGTTATTTTATTTTTTTGAGAAAAATAATGCGGGTAACCAAAAAATAAAAAGATGGCCGTTCAGCTTTTACTTGCGGATAATCGTAAATTTAACATAAATGAAAATTGTTGATAATTTTTGTAACAGTTAGTTAATTCGCAACGTAATAAGAAAAATGCTCCTTTGTATTTTTTATAAGAAAATGAAGCAAACCACTAAAGTGCTTTTACCTCTGGGTCTTTTTATGTCCATTGTAATTCCCCTTACGGTGAAAGCCCTGTTTACAGATACAGATTTTTTTGAAAGTAGCGAAAACTCTAAAATAGATTATTTGCAACCGTATAAAGTTAAACCCGAAAGTTCGATAGAGAGCCCAATATTAAACGTTAGCGAAGACGGACTTGAAATCAAAAATATTGAAGAGACGCCAAAGGCGAATACCTCAGATGGGAGTTCTTATTATAAAGGTTCCAACGTGAAAAAAAGAATTCATAATCGTGTTGCCGATGCTCCAATTTCCGATCTGGATTTAGGTGTCCAGGTAACTAGCCCCCAAAGTTTAGAGGATTTGCACAAATAGTAGCTGTTTTTTCGCATTTAATATCTTAATCATAACTTTGTAAAGTCCGGGATAAAAACCTGGCTTATATGGTATGGTAAAAGAAGTAGAACTAGTATTGCTTCCCTTTGAAGCAACAGATCCAGTTCTGATAAATGCAAAAGCTGCCTCCGCTCTTAAAATATCTCCGGAGAAAATTTCCCAGTTGAAAATCCTTAAGCGTTCAATTGATGCCCGCGGTAAGCAGGTAGTATATCGACTTAAGGTGAATGTGTATATTCAGGAGCAGGCAGCACCAGATGTTTTTTCAGTTAACTATCCTAATGTAGCCGATAAAAAAGCGGTTCTTATTATTGGGGCCGGACCTGCAGGTTTATTTGCTGCCGTAAGGTGCATTGAGCTAGGTTTGAAACCGATTGTTCTGGAGCGCGGAAAGGACGTCAAACAACGTCGGCGTGATCTCGCCGCTATTAACAGAGAAGGAATTATTAATCCTGAATCCAATTACTGTTATGGAGAGGGGGGAGCCGGAACCTATTCAGATGGTAAATTATATACGCGTTCAAATAAACGCGGTGACATTCAATACGTATTAAAAACTCTGGTTGCCCATGGAGCTACCCCGGATATTTTAGTCGATGCACGTCCCCATATCGGAACCAACAAGCTTCCTCAAATCATAATTTCACTTCGCGAAACCATATTAAATGCCGGTGGGGAAGTTCACTTCGATTGTAAAGTTGAAGATATTATAATTACAGGAGCTGAAATCGAAGGGGTAAAAACTTCTTCGGGAGAGATTTTTAAATCCAGAAATGTAATTCTTGCTACCGGACACTCGGCTAGAGATATTTATCATCTGCTCCATAAGCGAAATGTTTTAATCGAAGCCAAGCCCTTTGCTTTGGGTGTCAGAATAGAGCATCCGCAACATATTATCGACAAAGCCCAATATCATTGCGATGTTCGCGACCCATTCCTTCCTCCATCTTCTTACAGTTTCGTAGAACAAATTGAAAATAGAGGTGTATTTTCTTTTTGTATGTGTCCAGGAGGTATTATCGCTCCTTGTGCCACAGATTTTAATGAAATAGTAGTAAACGGATGGTCGCCCTCAAAACGGAATAACCCGTTTGCAAATTCCGGGACAGTTGTCCAGATTAATTTAGACGATGTGATTGGTGACTCTCGGAATCCATTAAGATTGTTGGAATTTCAAAGTAAGATCGAGCAGGCTGCTTATACGGCGGGTGGAGGAAATCTCGTAGCGCCAGCCCAGCGTATGGTGGATTTTGTCGAGAGCCGACTCTCTGTAGACCTTCCGGAAAATTCTTACCTGCCGGGCACAAAGTCTAGTTTATTGAACGAGGTACTCCCCGAATTTATCTTTTCCCGTTTACAAAAAGCACTTCCCCAGTTTGGAAAAAAGATGAAAGGCTATTACACCAACGAAGCAATTTTGGTTGGCGTCGAGTCTAGAACATCTTCTCCAGTTCGTATTCCCCGGGACAAAGAATCCTTTCAACATCCCCAGGTAAAAGGTCTATTTCCCTGCGCTGAAGGCGCTGGCTATGCAGGGGGTATCGTTTCAGCAGCTATCGATGGCATGAATTGTGCAGAAGCAATAACAAGAAATATATAAATAGGAAGGAAATGAAGAAAACCATTGTTTTAGGTGCAACTCCAGATTCGAGCCGGTACGCTTATCTGGCTTCAAATAAGCTGGCGAGATATGGACATGAGATCGTTAACGTAGGCATTAAAAGTGGTGAAGTGGCTGGGGTGGCTATCGAAAAGCCCGAGTATATTCATTCTGACGTTCATACAATTACTCTATATGTAGGTCCGAATAATCAAAAGAATTTATATAATTACGTTCTAAACACGAATCCCAAACGGATAATTTTTAACCCTGGAACAGAAAATCCGGAACTTGAATTTTTAGCGGAACAAAAAGGAATAGAAACCGTAATAGGATGTACGCTGGTAATGCTTTCAACCGGCGAATACTAGTACTGCTAATCCTTATTCTTATATATGATTTCATCACTTACAAAACCTTCAATTATTAAACAATACGTGCCGGGAATTTACTTCGCTGGTATAGCTACCTGGATGGCTTATCAGGAAGCTAACTTATGGATGGGATTAATTATAGCGCTTTTCATAATACAAATGCTCTTTAATAATAGATATATAAACCTTATTCTCGGTTTTCTAACCATCCTATGGTCATTATATATGCTCGCGGCTTTGTTTTATAAAGCGCATACGACCATTAATTACATGTCGATAACGTTGCTGCTCACAGTTCTCAACTTTTATATGTCCCGGATGCTATTTTTAAATCAGAATTTTACTCTGACATCGCTTAGGGAAAATAGCCTCGACGAAATACTTTTTTTATAAGGGAAATGGAGTGTGGGGGTCTATCTTCCGGTAGCCCTGCTTTCCGCTATAGCTTCCCGAGTACAAGGCCTCTGCGCACGCTGCCGCTGCAATCAGGTTTAGATGGCACTGATTCTTCGTTGAAACCTAAATTGCCCGTTCCTTCCTTACCATAAACGCATCGTTTCTATTTTATCGGCAATCAAGTGAAGGATCTGTTCATCTACAATCCCGCTGTTTTTGCAAATGTGCAGAAGCCCCCGACCGTCTGGTTCAAAACTCGCGACTATCCCATTGTCGTTATAGATCTCAAATTTGCATTTATAATCATCGCTATGTGGATAGTCAATAACTTGGAATGTCAATTTCTTTTCGTCTTTAATTACTTCTATCGAAAACTTCTCCATACACCATCATTATATAGCAACAATGCCTTTGTTAATTAAATGCTTTCTTGCCGGCTTGTTGATATTTGTCTTAAATATCATAAAAAATAAAGACTTTTTCAATCGATTGCTATTACTGAAAACCTTAAAGAACCTCTTGACAGTAGAGGAGAAAGTGCTTAACTTTGATAGGTGTTTGCAAGAAAAGCAAATAAACAGGAACAAAAGGGTGTGCGGGAGGACTGCAGGGAAAAAATAAAGCACTGATAAACAGGGGCAATGGTCTAAGGTTTTAAAAAAGGATAAATTTTCTTTGCAGAGACGGAAAAAAGTCTCACCTTTGCAATCCCAAACGGAAAGGGCGGGAAAAAGCAAAAGCAGCGCAAGGCAGCTTTTGAATACTGAAAAGAGGGCAAAGACAGGAAGTAAGAGGGAGTAAAAAGCCTCGAAAAAAAATGCAAAATACTTCTTGCGGGAATGAAAAAAGATTCTCACCTTTGCAATCCCAAAACGAAGGGAATTGCAGAAAGCAACCGGGCAGCGCAAGGCGGAACGGAAACTGAAAAGAGGGTAAGAAGCAAAGAAGAAAGAGAGCTGAAAAGGTCTCAAAAAAAATAAAAAAAACTTCTTGCAGAAATCAAAAAAGATTCTCACCTTTGCAGTCCCAAAACGAACGGGAAAACAAGCAGACAGCGCAAGGCTGGAAGCGATACAAAATTGAAATACTTTAAACAGTCCATCTTTGAAAGAAGATACCAGGCTGAATAAATATAGCTGAACCGCGAAGGAGAGGCGCTCAAGTTCTTTAAAAGAAAAGTCAAATAGTATAGCGAGTAAAAACGGAAACAACGTTACTCGTAACGACAAACAATCCTAGTCAATTCATACAAATAGCAAATTAAGTTTTAGCAGAAATGCTAAAATATTTCAACGATTCTATTTGAGATATAATAGGGTCAGCGATACAAAACTTCATTACAATGGAGAGTTTGATCCTGGCTCAGGATGAACGCTAGCGGCAGGCCTAATA
>CAMLLO010000011.1 GCA_946480915.1 uncultured Sphingobacteriaceae bacterium
CAATACCGTATTTGTCTCTAAAACAACCAAAATAAGAACCCCAGGGACTATCACCGATAGGCCCTTCTATTTGTCCTCCTACCGAAAGCCCATTAAATAATTTGTCTGCTTCTTCTCTACTTTCCGCATTTATTACAATTTTACTTCTGTTCTCATTTTCGTTTGTTCTCCCCAGACTTTCCGGAACATCATTTGCCATCAACATATTACTTTTACCGATAGGTAAAGCAATATGCATAATCTTATTTTTTTCGTTTTCAGCTACAGGGAATTCAGAGCTTGCAAGATCTTTGAAACGAATAACTTTTGCAAACTCTCCGCCAAATACTGATTTGTAAAAGGTAAAGGCTTCTTCGGCATTTCCGTTGAAGTTAATGTGAGGATTGATTAGTGCCATAGTTATTAAATTGATTTTTAAGGTTCAAACCTACTGCTTAACTACAAAATAAATAAGGTGCTATCGCGTCAAAAAAGAGGTTGATTGCGCCTGGAGTTACATGAATATTCCGCCAATGTTGAAGCATTGCAGTTGTAGGGCAATCAAAGCTCTTACGCCCAATGCTTGCAATAAAGATAAAAAGAATTGCAAATGCTCAGTCTATGTTCGTCAGCGTCATTACGCCAATGCAATGTTAGCGGCTCTTTGTTTTCACGATGAGCTTTTTTTTTGCGTTAAAACTAAATGGTCGTACAGTTTTTTTGTACGACCATAAAAAATTGTCAGTATTTAATTGAAATAAAAATGAGTATTTCCATTTTATTTTAGTTGGGCAATGGGTCTTGTCCCAATAACTTTGTACCCATTTCAGCCGAGTGGCGAACTACATTAAAGCCGTATTGTGTCATTTCTGTTTCGTATTCTTTCAAAGAAGTGACTAACTCTTTATCCCCGTTGGCCACCTTAATCAGTTCTTTACCAAGTAGTGCAGCATCTCTTAAAGCAACATTAGCACCTCTGCCCAAACTTGGGGTCATTGTATGTATTGCATCCCCCAAAAGGGTAACATTTGGATGGGGTTTTAAATTGAAAGGAATGCTGGAAGTCATTTCAATATAAAAGAAAGAGCCTTTTTCTCCAACTGCTGGAACAGAAGAGGCTTCGCTTGGCCAGTCACTTAGTAAATCAATTGCCAACTGTTGCAATTCATCACTTGTTTTCTTTCTGATTTCCACATCGTCAGAGCCAAAAAACTCCTTACGTCCTGAAACAATACAGCCAACATAATCGTGCTGTTGGTTTAAGTTTTTTTCAATTCCAATACTTTGAGCGGCAAGTTCCGGACGTATTGGAAAAATGATAGGCCCAACACCTAAAATTAATTTACGAACATCTGAAACAGCAGTAAAAACATCTGCGATACACAAGTTTGGTAAAACCTTTCGGGCTTCATCAATTTTAATGCGCCCATAAATTGCTCTTGCACCAGAGTCCATAAATTTTGCTTCTGGTGCTCGTTGTTTGCGTACAACAGAACCTGCTCCATCTGCACCAACCAATACATCTCCTTTTACAGTTCTGCCGTCCTCAAAAAATGCGGTAACACCATTTTTGTCTGTTTCATAACGCTCTAGTTTTGCTCCATAATGGCAAATGGCATCTAAATCCATAAGTAATATTTCCCTTACAGTGGCTCTGTTTACATTTAGATGTTTTGCAATTCCGGTTTCAACGTGATGTTCCGTTTTACTGTAATTGTCAATAGGGAATCTTCTACTTAATTTCAGTTCTGTATCCAAAATTGTTGTGTATGGAAGCGGATTAGTAGATGTCAATTCAAATAATTGAAATAGCTTTTCAGGTAAAGATTCTTGAATAGCCGAAATTCCATCCGCATCAAGGTGAAGGCGATAGCCTTGCAACCGAGCAGCTGCACTGGCATCCCGTTCAAATATTTGAACATTTACACCATTTTTTTTTAATAGTTGTGCAAGGCATAGTCCCCCCATACCTGCACCAATAATTAGTACTGTCATTTTAGTTTTTAATTTTTGAGTAATAAATGAGAGTTAATCTTTAAAAGATTAAAATTTTGAGGCGTACAGAATTATGGGGGGAAAATTTTCTGTTTGAGAACAATAAAGGCATAAAATAGCATAACATATCTTTTAAGATTATGATGCCGTTTTTGCCTGCAAAAAAGGTTTGCTAAAACATCGTCACGGAAGACGTAGAGCTAGTAATAACTCAATATGTAACAAAGCTAGGTTTTCTTTTTTTAAAATAAAAATGTCCTAATTCGTTTTTATCGTCGTTGAGGAGGCCGGATTACAATGATCGCTAATGGTTTTGGCTTTGCGAAGATGGGTAATAGAAAGTAGTTCATTGTCATCCGGCACAAAGCTTGTTAAATGTAGAAATTTCCTGGAACAACGTCACCCCGCCATTTTCGAAGGTTGTGTGTGTGCCTTGAATCGTTAGCCCGGCAAAAAAGCCATAAAAAACAGGATTATGGAGAACAGAAAGCATGCAATAGCGAATACCCAACCTTTAGCATGAGTTGTTGGAGAATAACCGCCCATCGTTTGCTGTCGATTGTAATACCTGTACAGAAGGATTCCAAGGAAAAAGGCAATTGGGCTTGCAAATAAATATTTCCAGTTCATAAAACTAGTGCGGTCTTAATTAATAGAGCTCCGACCATTGTTTTTTGTAGTGCTTTTTTTATTCCCCTAAAAGCTTTTCTACCTCGTCCTGCAGAACTGGTAAGTGTTTAATTACAATACCCCAGATTACTTCATCTGAAACCGAGTCATATCCATGAATGATTCTGTTTCTCACATCAACAAGCTTTCTGGAGTTAGAGATATCGACAGAGGTGTTTTTTCTTAATATCCGATTCATGGCTTCGCCGATGATTTCTATATTCCTTTCAACCGCTCGCTTGGTTCGTAAATCAGTTTGGTAATGATTAAATTCTCTTGGTGTGTCAACAAAGAAGCCCTCAATTTCGTTGATCGCATTTAATATGTCGTACAACCAAGCTTTGACTTCAATGTCCATAAATTAATTGTCTTTGCTGATTTACCGTATCTCTGAAATACGGGTTTTTTATTGCTTTGTCTTCTAGCAGATCGATAGGTCGTTTCAAAACATCTTGCAAAGCAAATTTAAAGTCAAAGTAGTTATCGGCATAATCCAAGACGTCTAGTGGCTCAAAATCAACAATCAAGTCAATGTCGCTTTCACTATTGAATTTCTCGGTTAACACCGAACCAAAGGCATATAAACTTCTTACTTTATGGCTCTTACAGAGCTTGGATATAATTGAAGTATGCTTTTCTATCTGGTTCATATACAAATCTACGAAAATCAAAAGAAAGTTGGTGGGGCGAATACGTTAGTTAGGCGTTTGGAGCATTTACACATAATGGGTTTAGTTTATATTGTGCTCGAGATAAAAGCACAGTCTTGTCATCCAACACTCAAGTAAGTAAAAAGTAGAAACCTTCGAAAACAAGCGGTGAGGCCGTCTACTCGTAAGCCGCGGTTTCTTTTATTAGTCCTCCAAATGAAAGCATACGGATATGGTTTGTTCTAATTCTATTGGTCGGCTACTTCGTATTGCCGGCCTCCATTTTTTTGACAACTTTAATACTCTTATAGCTTCCTCGTCGCACCCATAACCCAAACTATCTAGAATTGCAAAGTCAGAAAGTGAGCCATCCTTCAAGACTTTAAACTTGATTTTAACATTCCCCTCAATGTTATATTGAATTGCTCCAGCTGGATATTTAAGGTTAGCTGATATGAATTTTTGGAAGGCGTCTAGCCCTCCTGGATATTCAGCATAGAGTGATATATGTGGTAGAACGCAGATGAAATCTTCAAGTTTATACTTTTTAAGATTCGTTAGGGTTTTGGGTCTAAATCTTTTAGCTTTTACTTCTGCTTGAATCTCCTTTGAAATAATTTCCGGCAACCGAATGGTAACAAACCTGCTTCCTTTGTTCATATAGGATATCTCGTTAATCGACTCAACTCGAATTGTGTCATATAAGAAAGCTCCATGAATTTTAAAATATCCGTCGACATCGGTAGATGTACCTAAGGGCATATCATATTTATTGGTGGATTTTACAAGCAAGCCAATATGCGAAACAGGGTTGCCGAAAATATCAACAACCTTTCCTGTTAGTGTAATAGTATCTCTTTTTACAATTCGTCGTAGAGATTCTCCTTGCGCGTTAGAAACTATGGGGCTGAGAATAAAGAAGTAAAGAATTAAAGTTGAAAGTCTCATTTTATTATGATGCAAAAAAGAGGAATTTCCACAACATTCGGACTGCAAATACCTTTCACCATGTCTATATTCACGTGCCTCAGCAAGATTCAAGTCTTGTCTGTGCATGCTTTGTCGTGAAATCGTGGCTAACGGGTTTAGTTTATATTGTGCCCGATTAAAAAGCACAGTCTTGTCACCCAGCACTAAAGTAAGTAAAAAGCAGAACAGTTCGAAAACCACCTCTGCCGGGCATAATTTAAACTTAGTGTTATACGGTTGTTGTTCCTTCGGATCAGATTCCCCTGATTTTTAGCAGCATTTGTCCGATGAAAACCAAGCAGATTTTTAGCACCTACAGAACATTCCGGCTTGAGCTCGAGGGGAAAAAAGAACGAAAGGAACATTAACCGAAGCAGAAGATCTGTGTAAGCATCGGCCTTGGGCTTTGTTTCAACCTTGCTATTCAGCGTCGGCCTTGAGCAAAGCGTCGGGACAGGAACTTGATTTCAGCAGAGGTTTTGCTTTTTCTGACAATACCGTATAACGAGCATATTTAAGCATATGCGCAAATATCCAATATATCGGCGCCCTCCCTGTATCCTCATTAATCCCCTCCGCATACGTGCCAGGCTATATTTATACATAGATACAAATAAAATTATTTTTTTGAACGACCCCTTGTATACCCGTGTAAAAACGGATATACACGTATTTTTTAAATCCCATCAAAATGGGTATCCGATTGCCAGGTTAAATACCAGGTTTTCTCTTCGCCATTTGGGATCAGCAAAGTTAAAGTCACCTAACACCCAGCGTTCTCCTTCAGGAAGCCATGGTTTGCGCAAGGGCATGGCAAGATCCGTTCTGAGAACGAAAAACGACAGATCAAAACGTAAGCCAACTCCGGCGCCAACGGCTAACTCCTTCAGAAAATCTTTACTGAACTTAGCACCGGGCATGGGGGGATATTGAGCGTCATCTTTCATAAGCCAGATATTTCCTGCATCCACAAATACTGCTCCGCGTAGCACATCATTTATCTTGGGCCGGTACTCAGTGTTTACTTCAAGCTTAATGTCGCCGGTTCTGTCGGCCGCAATAGAGTTTGTGCCTACTTCAGGATCGGGTGCAAAAGATCCCGGACCTATAGATCGTGCCCTGAAAGCCCTTAAACTATTGGTGCCACCAATAAAGAACTGCTTGATGAATGGGAGGGAGGCACGGTTGCCATAAGGAATACCAAAGCCTGTAATTATTCGGCTAGCTATTTGTGAGCCAAAGCCCAAATTGTAATAATGGCGAAAATCGTTCTCCAAACGTATGTATTGTGAGAAGGGAACGCCGAAAACTTCTTTGGCCGATCCTTTTTTAACAACATTTGCTCCGCTTGCCAGGCCTAAAATAGTACCTGCCAGTTCAATGTTTCCATTGTAGTAGAAGGTGTTCGTTTTACGGGTTTCGTTAGTATTGGTATATAAAAAATTATAGCTCGGACCTATGATAAATTGCTCTTCAATGGCCCTGCGAAGATTTGCATTGGTATCTAACAAAGCCTGATACTGCGGGGTGACGTTCAATTGCCGCACATAATTCACGTTGAGCACATTCAACTGATGCTCGTTTTTGATGTTTTCCTTCCAGGTATAACCAAAAGACGTTCTGAAAGAGTTTAGTGTATAGCTTTCAAAGCGATTCAATATGTCAACGCCTAAAATTATCCGCGTCCGCGGGATAAATGCACTGGATGATTTGAATTTAAACGGAGAAATAAACCTCGGAATATTTAAAGTGGCCTCGCCACCCAAACGAAACAGGTTATTCCCCTTATTAATACCTGATACCTGGACATCTGTACCGCCATAGGCGCTTAAAGTTAATAATTCTGCCCCCCGAAAAACGTTGCGATTCCTCCAGCTTAGGGTTATTTCGCTTCCGGTAAAGTTGGCAGAGGTGGTTCTGCCGGTAAGTTCTGCTCTGAGCGATTTTTTTGCATAGGGAGTTAAATAATAATAGGTGTCCAGAGAATTATCACCGCTTGCAGGAGTTTCCACAAACTGATTCTTTACAAATTTAAACGTTCCCAAACTCATCAGCCGGTTTAACGACATGTTGTGGTCCGTCCGGTTATACAAATCGCCCTTATTAAAAAACATGGTGCGCTCAAAAACTTTGGGCTTAAAGGTATGGGCGCTGTCTATCACATAAAAGTCGCGATACTTTTCGCCATTCCGTATACTTGATGAGTCTTTTGATACGTCATAATTTGAATAGATGTAGATATCATTGATAGTGTATATCTGCTGTGCCTTTATTGGAGTATTCGATTTTACATTTACAATCAAGTCTACTTTGTGTACATTATTAGTGCTGTCTACCTGCACAATTATATGGTCGGGACTGAAATAATAAAAGCCCTGTTCTTTCAAACGTGTGTCGATGCGTTCGCGCTCTCTTTTAATAACATCAAGATCATACCCATCACCAACTTTTAAAAAGCTTCTTCCCGAGGTCGCATTTACTGCTTTGCCCAAATCCGAACTATCGGTAGTGAATACCACGCTGTTTATTGTGTATTGTGGCCCGGTTACGGTATTAAACTTTAGGCGGGCTCTCTTTCTTCTTAACGTGGTATCCGAAGTCGCCGACGCTCTAAAGTATCCCCGGTTTTCTAAACGGTTAAGCACGAGTGTACGGTTATAATCAACTTTTACACTACTGAAAAGCACTGGAGGCTGGCCAAATCTTCGGCTTATTTTGTTGCCAATACCGCCTTCTTTTTTGGGATTGACCCAAAAGTTATAGATCCAGAGTTTAAATGGCATTCCTAAAAATCTCGAATTTGGCCGGGGGCGGATTATTCCTTCCAGCTCTTCGGTCAGGGCTTTTGTTTCTTTCCGGCGACTATTGTCAGTGTCCTGAATGTTAACATTTGCGCCTAAATATAAATAGTCGCCCTCGGGTACATTTTTAACAGTGCTACACGAAGCGAAAATGAATGGAATAGAAATTAATAGATTTTTGACGATGGATGATTTCATTTGCAAGTGTTCTGTTAAACTTAAACTGGCGGTTGAATTTATGCAAATACTATTTTGGCGCTATCTGCTTTTTAATTTTAACTTTTTAATTCTTACTTAACACTGGCTTCCTTTTCGGCTAGTTTTCGCGCTTCTCTCAGCTGCTTCTCTTCTTTGGTGCGACTTTTAAAAATTTCTTGAAATTTGTTATAATCCATGTTGAGGATAAAACTTAAGCCCGTTTCAATAACCTGGCCCTCAACAGCAACCAGGTATTGGTCTTTACGATAGGCACGCAGCATGTATCTTCCGTCTTTCGAAAGCTGATAATCTACGGCAATGTCGCCGGCTATATTACTGGTACGTTGACCAGCATGTTGCGGGCCCTCTAATTCAAAATTGCTGCCTATAGATACCTTAAGCCTGTCGTTTAATAAACGTTTTGATGCAGCTACATTCAAGTCCGTGCGGTTTTTTAATTGCCCCGTAGTATAGTCATCGGTAGCTTCTAAGTTAAAGCTGAGGTCTACGCCGGCAATTAAATCTCCTGCGAGGTTATTCAATTGTTCGGTTAACAGCTTGCTTACACTTTGTCGCGCAAGCGATTCGGCACTGGTACCTCCGGCGCTGCTGTCGAAGGGGTTTTCTGAAACAAAACGGTTAAGCAGCACCAGTGCGAAGGCTTGCTTGTTTAATTCGGAAGGTTCTGTTCTCAACTGCTCAAGTCGTGTGTTCACCGTTTCAATTACTTCTCCGGAAACGTAATAATTCCCTTCGGGCAGATCAATATCGAAGGAGATCTGCGGCTTTAATAACTCGCCCTTGAGTTTTAAAAGCAACTCAAAAGGCAAACGTTGTTTATACGTGTTTAAAGTTGCCTGGGTAGCGCCTGCCAGTTGCGACTGAACTAAGTCGATCGGTGCGGTTTGTGCAGTATAAATAGCAGTTACATCCATTTCTCCGCTGGTGGGTTCGCCATTCCATGTAATGGTGCTGCCCGATTGAATTTCAAATCTCCTTCTGATAAAGTTAAACGACAGTTCGTAAGCGCCTTCCTGCAATACATAATTCCCCGTTAAAGTCACTTTTCCGCTCGGGTCAATGCCGCCGGTAAGCTGCGCCTGTCCTTTCACTTTAATGAAGTCCCCATTTCCCTGATCTACAATCAGGTTAAATTCCGCCTCTTTTGATACTTCTATTGTCGAAGCGATATTGTATCCAATAAGCGGAGACTTATTCAGGGAATCCAGGCCTGTTGTAAACATTGTGGAGACTTCAGGATTGTCCATGTCCACAAATTCTACAATGCCCTCGCGCTCTACTATGCCCGGATTGGTCTGCGGAAGCAAAACGGTTAGTCGGGTGTTTTCTAAAACTTTTAAATCAGCGTCTACTTCAGGACTATTCATATCACCCCGGATTCTTATCCGACTGTCGATAAACAATTTGCCATAATACAATTCATTGTCTTTCGCGGTTGAATTCAATACCTGAAAGTTGTCGCTGTTTACATCCAGGTTAAACCTGTAATCGGTATAGTTCCGGGTATAAACCATCCCATCGATATTGGCTGTATTTCCGGCAGAGTCCAGGAGTGTAAAGTTGTTGAAATTAACACCCGAATCGTCAAACCTGATCCGCTCATTATTGACTCTGTAAAGTGAATTGAACATTCCAATCCTGAATGCGGCATCATTAAAGTTCACATCACCATTAATTTTGGGAGCGTTTGCGGTCCCCGTTATGGCTAAACGACCGGTTAAATTTCCGCTGGCGTCTTTCATGTTGCCCATCGTAAAGCCTTGTATGCTACGCAGATTGAGATTCCCGATATCCATGGTCATGTCAAAACTACTGTTATTGATATAATAATAGCCAGTCATATCTACCTGGTTTCCCCTTCCGGTGATGCCGACATTGGCAGCGAGCGTGTTTTCGCGTTCGTTATTTACACGCAAAGCGATATTTCCTACCGTATCGCCACGAAAGCTGAAATCACTAATCGTAAGGTCGGATGTGAAGATAGGAGAGGTTTGGAAATTACGAACTATTGCGTTTCCGTTGATGGTTCCTCCGGCAAGCAATGAATCTTTTCTTGCTATTTCGGTAAGTGTTTCTATTCTGAAGTTAGTAAAATCGATAGACATGGGATTGTTTAATCCCATTGGACGGCTATTTACGCTGATTATCTGGTTGTTATTGCTAAGTGTAAAGTTACGGGCCATCACACCGCGGCTTCCAAACTGAATTGCATTGTCTTGGCCAATGGTCCAACGGTCGTAGTTTAAAATCAGTCCCTCAGGTAAAACACTAAATTCAAAATTGGATTGTACGGCTCGCAGGTTTCCGGCTATGCGGTAATGCAGTTTGTTTTTTGCGTCTTTTATTTGAAGATCGGTGGAGATAATGTTGTTTTGAACATCTCCCGTAAGGGTAGTATTTAAAATTTGAAACTGAGTGTTGCCCAGTCGGTTGAGGGCAACAGAATAATTGAGTACCGCGCGATTTGCGTCGGGCGCGATGTTGAACGTCAGATTGTTGAAGTCGTACGCGCCGTAAACCAATCGTGGGGCTGTTCCACTCAGGTTTAATGCACCTGTCTGATTATTGAAATTTCCTACAAGTGAAATCGTCGAAATCTCTTTTATTGCAGGGACAAATTGCTGCACCAAAGGATTATTCTCCAGTCGTGCGTCAAACTTCATGTATTGTGCAGGACCCGAAACTTTCGTCATAACAGTCGCGCCGTCCGGGTTGTAATACCGGCTTAAAGTAGACTGAATGGCAGGGCCAATCTGCGTAAGTTTATACTTCCCTGAAGCGTTGGCGCTTAAAAATGCTGATCGGATTTTAAGTGTATTACTGTCGGCATTGGCTGTCGAAACTGCGCTTACAGAATCAAGCTCCACGCGCTTGCCCTGCGTTACCATTAATGCATTGGTAAGCAATACCTCACCGTTCAGGTAATCAGGATCGGCGGTTTCTAAATCGGCAACAATTTTCCCGCGAAAGCGAAAATCGTCGGAATAAAAATGCAGTTTTTGAAGGTTCAGGCTGTCTACATTAATCGTGGCCTGAATTTTCGGATAGCGGTTTCTGAAATTTGCCCTGGCATTTAAATCGAAGTCGATATTCGGGTCGTTCATAAATGCTTTAGCTACAATTGCGCCGTTTCTAGCGCTGGCATTTAAAGTTAGGTTGCGGTAATTGTACTTGTTATATTCTGCACGCAGAACTTTGCCTTTTACAGTTCCGCTGAACGATTTGGCGTCCATTCCGCTGCCATTCACATTGGCGGCAAGTGTTATTCTTCCGATGGTGGCTTCCTGCTTTATCAGTCTTCCGACATTGAAATTATAAGTGTTGATACGAGCATTATAGGTAGGGACATCGCCGAAGCTAAATGTTCCAACAGTTTTAGCGCTGCCAAAGCTGGAGTTCAGGTTCAGATTGGCGGCAAACCGTTTCATACTGCCCTTGAAGGTTCCATTTAGGCTCATAGCCTCCGGAACGCGAATATTATTTGGGATGGTTCCGGCCGGAACAAACGAGTAGATGTCGGTATTCCGGGTATTAAAACGTTCGATGTTAAGGTCAAAATGTGCCCTGTTCACGTCCGGAAGTCCCGTTATTCTGCCCGATCCACGGAAACTGGTATTCCTGTATCCCGATAGTTCGAGTTGCGGAATAGAAAGATTCTCCACTTTTCCATGCACAATTCCGTCAATGTTTATTACCTCGTTTGAATTGCTTTTAAAGGGCTCGGTGGATGCGAGTTGCGGCACAAAAACCACGAAATCCCGAAGGCCTATACGCGAATCATTAAGGTTGGCATCAATCCGTAAATCTCCGGGGTTTTTGCTAATATCTTCAATAGATGAATATGCCAGCCTGATTTCATTACGAATTAAGGATTTATCGGTCTGAAGGAAGAGGTTTTCCAGAAACGTTTTATTGCCTCCATAAAAGAAATTAGCACTCAGTTTTTGTAGTTTGAAACCACTCTTTTCATTAAAGCTGGCAGAATTGATCTTTGCAGCGATGGTATCTTTCGCAAAAATGAAATCATTAGCATCGAGGTTTAGCTTTTTGATATCTAAATGCCCATAATCCATTCCGATTCTTTGTACCGGCATAGATTGATCATTGTATCGCAGGTCGCTGTTGCGGATGTTAATATTGTCGGAGTTGAAGCCCCAGAAGGTTGCGACAGCTTCGGCCGTTTCCTTTACCTCTTTTACTACCACCCTTGATTCGGGTTTGGTGCCGAGTCTTATATCGAATTTAGAATCGTTCAGGCTGAAAGATCTTAAATTTATCACCTGTTTTCGCATGTCGAGCTTATCGCTTTCAACAGCCAGGCTTCCAATGTTGAAATCCGCATTTAATGCCGAAACTGCATTTCTGTATTTTACATTGATACGGTCCAGATCTGCTGAACCCAATATCAGATCTAAGTAGATAGGCTTCGCCGCTTCCACCATGTCTTTCTGTTTCGAGTCGGCCTTTACGGCAGGCTTGCTTTGTATAACTACAGCATTCACTCCCGACAGCTTAAATTTCGGAATGTTAAAACGCATTTTTTCCAGGTCGAATTCTTTAACGCGGGTGTCAAAATGAGAAAGGTAAAGATCTACATCGTTGGCGGTGGGTGCGTCTTTATATTTTAGAACAATTCTGTCCAGATTAATCTTATCGATAGAAAACTTCATTGCTGCCGTTGTGTCGGCAGTTTGGGTGGCAGTGCCCTGTGTGCCAAAGGCTTTTAAAATATAATCGAAGTTGAAAACACTGTCAGGGGTTCTGTCGACCTTGAGTGTTACGCCGCGCAGGTCAATTTCATTGATTTCTACGGTGTTCCTGAAAAGTTTAAGCAAACTGATGTCGGCCTTTAGGGTATCGCCCGCCAGTAATGTATCCCCTTTCTGATCCTCGAAATATACATCCTCTAAAACCACCAGCTTTGGTAGATTTAAGGTTAAGTGATTCACCTCTACCTTAGTGCCCAGCTTTTTTTCAAGGAAGTTTACGGCCTTGCCGCGGGCAAAATCCTGTACGGCCGGAACTCTGATCAATACAAAGATCAGCAACACCAGAATGATGAAAAATCCAATAATTCCAAGAAGGATTTTTAGCGCAAGTGTACCGTACTTTCCCAAACTAAGTTGTTTAATACTTATAATTTCAAAAGGCTCTAAATGTTTGAGATAAGGGAATTTTTAGGGTTTCTGTGAAAGCAGTAGTGTATTACATATTGGTGGCAAAAATGATATCTTTATAAACCAAACTTGAATACTGTGGAAGAGCAAAGTCTGCCGCGCAGTAGAAAAAAAGTATGTTGATTAATCTGATTTTTAACATAGACATGAAAAAATATTTAACCTACATCATCCCCGTTTTTACTGGCGGCCTGTTCCTTTTTATTTTATTTCTTGCTCTGAAACCCATTAAAATTAATAGGGAGAACTCTATTGAATTCGAAGCTGTTGTACGCTCTGTTGACAAAGGCCGGTTAAACAATATCTCAATCGCCTTCAAAGGAGTACCCGGAATTTATACAATTAATGGCGCAGCCCAGAAGGCATTGAACGCAGATACTTTGCGGAAACAAATGGCAAATAAGAGGGTAAAGGCTTATTATTTAAAGCCAGGGTTCTTCAGCCGCTTTCATCCAATGACAGATGTAAGAAACATCACAGAAGTAAGGCTTGATGATAAAATCATTTATTCTGAATTAGGCAACGTAGACTGAAATAAACAATCTCCAATAAAAACTTATTCTTCCCCACCAATCGAACGCGGTGTATTTTATGAATGGATTTTTCAACCCTTGTCGCAGTATTTTACATGTATAATGGCTGGATGATGGGGCTCGAACCCTCTCTGGTTTAAGGCTTCCGCGGGGTGACTTAAATCTTTACCATGAAAACCAGGACTCCGTCCGGCTTGTCGCCTACACAGCGCTATTATACTTAAATTGACTGGCAAAACAAACGATACCCGCTCTTACAGGATTCTCATGCAAATAGCTTAACCGTTGATCGATCATTGCATTCGTGCTTAGCCTGTGAGCCCAAACCTATGTTTATTTCTCATTGACAAGTAATAACACTTCCAATCTCTCTGATGGTGTTTATCAGTTTTCCTCAGCTAATCTTAACCAACGTCTTCCATATCAATTCAATGGTTCTGTTAAAGTTAACAATCATGTAGTAGAAATTACTGAGGGGACTATTTCAATAGAAAATCGGAGTGGAGATTTAGATATCCAATTTATTTTGAAGTTGAAAAATGGAGACACAGCGAGGGGAACATATCAAGGCAAGGTTTCAGAAGTTAACAGAAGCAGAAGCTACCAATAGTCCCTGCTGGGTTACTAGGTCCTTTACATTTACGGATACGTTTCGCATATACTCGTGACGGTTTTAGAAGCAATTCAGTAACAATCATCAAAGCTACCCCTTAATCCCCACCTTGAAAATAAGGAGGGGAGCTCGTTGTTTTATAAGCACAATTCAACCCTTACTGCTTCGAAACGACCTTTTAATCCTTGAAACAAAAGAGCTAGGCGTGGCGACCGTACATCCTCCCATTAGACCAGCAACTATTAGACAACCTCAACTTAAAAGCTGAGCTTTCATTGCAGCTTTCTTTAAAAGGTTCATTAACTCATCCAGTTTAACTGGTTTAGAAATATAATCGTTCATGCCTGCGTTCAGGCATTTCTCCCGGTCTTCGGCCGAAGCATTGGCCGTCATGGCAATAATCTGAGGTTGCTTCAGCTGGAGGTTATTTCTAATAGTTTGGGTCGCTTCAATTCCATCCATAACGGGCATTTGCATATCCATCAGTACCACATCGTAGGGTTTGACTTTAAACATTTCAACTGCTTGTTCTCCATCATTGGCGATTTCTGGTTTATAGCCTAGCTTGCCGAGTACAGTGGTGGCAAGTTTCTGGTTGATCAAATTATCTTCCGCTATCAAAATGTTTAGTGGATAACTGACTGCAAAATCCTTACTAAGAATGCTGGGACGCTTAGATACCCCTTGAGCTTCTTTTTCCCCAAGCTCTGTTCTCAGCTCGTTTTGTACAAGCTTTAACAGCTGTGCCTGCTTAAGGGGCTTGGTTAAAACAGCAGTAAATAATTCCGGATATTTAGGGATGTCCTCGTTACCTGCATAACTAAGTGGTATAATGGGCAACTTAGGCTTAAAAGCTTTAATAGCCTTAGCTATGATGACCCCGTCCGTTTCTGGCATTTGCATGTCCAGAATAACCAGATCCGGCGGCTCATTGTTATTTAAGATCATTTGCGCTTCCTGCCAGGAACTTGTAAGCGCCGGTTTCACCTTTAAAACGTCCAATTCCGTCTTGAATGCATTTAATAGGCTAGTGTTATCATCAATAATCAAAACTCTCTTTCCTTGGGTAAAGCTGGCATCTATTGCAATTGCTTCCTTTTGAGGGTTTTCAACCGCTTTGGTTTTAATATAGAAACTAAAGGTTGTGCCAACGTCGACTTTACTGCTCACACTTACGTCTCCGCCCATTAGTTTTATCAATCGTTCGCTGATGATAAGACCTAATCCGGTTCCCCCGTATTTACGGGTAGTAGATGAATCTACCTGGGAGAAAGGCTTAAACAATCTTTCTAATTTATCTTCGGGGATACCTATCCCGGTATCACGCACCTTAAATTGAATCTCAAGAATATCACCAGAGGATTTAGCTAAACTCCCCTCAATAAATACTTCTCCTGCTTGAGTAAACTTGACAGCGTTACCCACCAGATTGATGAGTATTTGTCTTAAACGGAGACTATCTCCAATCATCATAGCGGGTAAGTGGCTATCTAGTTGATAAACTAAATCTATGCCCTGATCTGCAGCTTTATTGGCAAAAGTGTCAAATACGCTTTCAATACACTGGCGTAAATCAAATTCATTTTGTTCGATTTCGAGGTTTCCGCTCTCAATTTTCGAAAAGTCCAGAATGTCGTTAATTACATGCAGCAGTGCGTCGCCGCTGGTATTGATCATATTTACAAATTCTTCCTGTTCGGGAGTAAGGTCGGTTTCCCGGAGTAAAGACGCCATTCCGATAACTCCATTCATAGGAGTTCGTATTTCGTGACTCATGGTAGCGAGAAATATACTCTTGGCCTGATTGGCCAGATCAGCTTCCTTTCGGGCGGTTTCTGCATGCTCACGCAACAGGTGTTCTTGTTCACTGCGACGGGCCAGGTCGTTATTTAATACAAGAAGATTTTCTGATTGCGCCTGCAATTGTTCCGATTGGTTTTGCAGGTCGGTATTTAGCTTTTTCAAACTTTCTGACTGAGCTTTAAGCTCTTCAGCCTGACTCTGAACTTCAAGAGTACGCTCAGCTACCTGCCGTTCAAGCTTTCTCTTTTGACCTTCAATTGAATGTAGTCTGTATTTATAAAAGCCGATCATTGCGCCAATTGTTAGACTAATACAAATTACGTAGAACCACCATGTTTTATACCAGGGGGGTAGTACCCTGATTTTAATACTGGCTATTTTATCTGACCAGATCCCATCCTGATTGGAAGCTTTTACCTTGAATACATAAGTACCCGGTTCGAGATAACGGTAAGTGGCCGATCTTTGTGCTTTTACATAATTCCAATTTTTGTCCAGCCCTTCCAGTTTGTAGGCGTACTCTCCGTCTTTAGGAAAAGAATAGTTTAAAGCGGCATAATGAAGCGTAAAAACTGATTGTTTAGGATTGAATGTGATCCGCTCGGTTTCGCTGATATCCTTTTCTAAAAGATTGTCATGATCCTCATTCCTTCCCACCATAATACGTTTGTCAAATACGTCAAGCCCGGTTATGACAGTTTGAGGATCAAGAGTGCTGATTTTCATGTCTTCGGGCCTGAACAGGTTCCATCCCTCAGTACCTCCGAAACACATAAACTTGCCCTTTTCGCTATACAAAGCCGAAGCCGGATTAAACTGTCCGCCCTGAAGCCCATCGCTGGCATCGTAATTGAAAATCTTGTTGGCGCCCACATCAATTTTCGAAAGCCCCTCGTTGGTACTTAGCCAAAATTTATCGGAACCTTCGTCTTTAATGGCATTTATTGTTGTTGCAAGACCATTTTTATCAGTATATTTTTTAAATGTTTTATTCTTAAAGTCATAAATTACAAGGCCGTCACCCTCTGTTCCAATCCACAGACGATCCTTTTTATCGAGATAAAGCGACAATATTACCCCGCTTGGAATCAGTTCGTTTTCTTTTTTCTGCTGGAAGTATTTATAGAATTTTTTGTCACTGGCTTTATAATACATTAATCCTGCACCGTAACAGCCTAAAAATAAATTGCCGTTTTTGTCGCCAACTATTGCCCGTATATCATTAGAGCGAATACCGCTATTAGAGCGATTAAAATTCTGTATTTTTTTAGTAGATGGATTCATTCGGCCCAAACCGCCGCCATTGGTGCCGATCCATATGTCTTGATTTACATCTTCATAAATAATGCGCACGTCGTTAATGCCTAAACTGTATTTGTCTTCGGGATTATGCTGAAAATTGGTAAATGTATCGGATGACTTATTATATAAAGAGAGTCCATTAGCATAGGTGCCAAACCAAAGATTGTTTTTGCTGTCTTTAAATCCATAAAGTATGGCATTGCCCGCCAGACTTCCTGTTTTGCCATCTGCTTTGTAATGTTTTATAAGTTCTCCGGTAGGTTTCGTTTTATAAATTCCATCTCCATCAGATCCAATCCACAAGTTGCCATCATTGTCTTCGCACATGCCGTAAAATCGTAAATACGATCCCTCTTCTCCGCCATCGAGTTTCTTCTGGAACTTCATGAAACGTTGTTTGGTCGCACTAATCATATATACTCCGGCACCATGGGTCGCCACCCACATGTTTTTGTCTTTGTCTTTAAACAGATATTGAATAGACCTTGGGGTTATATTGTCCCCGCTCTCTCCAATTACGGGTTCGATTACATAATCTTCTGGTCTGGTATTATCAGCAACCTGCGACATGTCGAGTTTATACAGCCCTCCGTCCTCCAGGCCAATAAGTAAATGGTTGTCATTATCTTCATTAAGGAAATAAAATATTTCGCTCCTTAAATTGTAGGTTGGTGCACGCAGTACAAAAAATTTATTAAGATTTCGTTTGTACAGAATCAGGCCCTTGTGAGTAGCAACCCAGATGTTGTTAAAGCGATCGTTGTAAATACAATTAGTCCGGTATAAGGGTAGGTTACGGGTATCTATTGGTGCTTTTTCGACCTTTTTATTTTTGTCGACCTTATATACATTAATCCCAGTCAGAGTACCAACCCATAAAAGATTATTTGAATCTTCTAAAATCTTTCCGACAGAGTTATTCTGCAGGTCGGGAAGATTATCGGTATTATAATTTATAATTGTTTTTTTCTTTTTATTAAAATAAGAAAATCCTCCATTGCTGAACGCAACCCAAAGATTCCCGTCGCGACTATTTGAGATATTAGCCACCGAATTCATTAGCGCTCCGGGGGCTTCTTTATGGAATTTGTAATTTATAAAACGTTCTTTCTCGGGGTCGAATTTATTCAAGCCTGTTCTGGACGAAACCCAAAGATCATCGTCAGAATCTTTAAAAATCATATCTACAAAGTTGCTTGGCAGGCTGTATTTATTGTCGGGTTCGTTTTTGAATACTTTAAATTCTGAACCATCAAAGCGGTTTAAACCGTCAGCGGTAGCAATCCATATAAAGCCTTTTTTATCCTGTGCTATGCAATTTACAACTCCGAATGACAGCCCGTCCTTAATGTTATAGTGTAGAATCCGGTTTTGAACAGGTTGTTGAGAGAAGGAATTGTATGCTATGGCTATTGCGATAGTCAATAACAATACGTTCTTCATGGTAGTCAACAATATTATTATAATTTACATAATATTTATCGAATATTATAAATAAAAAGATTGTTACGATTCATTAAATCTCATTGATACTTAATTAGATATATAAAAAGTCATTAAATAGAGGTTCATTCCGGCAATGCTTATGGAAGCAGTCGTATCACCTTTTGGATATCTAAAGATGATGCGTAATCTGAATATTTATATTTGAACTGAGGTGCCAAACTATATGCCCTAATTAGTATGAATTTGTTAATTTGCAAGAGACTTATTATAAACTATGAATAGATTTAGAATTACCCTGTATTCGGTACTTTTTTCGTTGGTGCTGAACTATACTTTTGCACAAACTACCCTACAAACCGCCTCTCCGGCCTCGGTTAAAGTAAGTGCCGAAAGATTACAACGCATCGACCAGCTTTTGCAGCAAAATGTCGACCGGAAACTTATCAGTGGAGCTGTTGGCTTTATTGCCAGAGATGGAAAAGTGATTTACAACAAGGCTATTGGTCATAGTGATATTGAGGCCAAAATTGCTATGAAGACGAATGATATATTCAGAATCGCATCGCAAACCAAAGCAATAACCAGTGTAGCCGTAATGATGCTTTTTGAGGAAGGCAAATTTCTTTTGGATGATCCAATTTCAAAATATATTCCTGCTTTTGCCAAGCCGACAGTGCTTGATAAATTTAATCCGGCAGATTCGACGTATACCACTGTGCCCGCAAAACGTGAAATTACTATTCGCGACCTGCTGACTCACACTTCAGGAATTGATTATGCTGTGATCGGGTCTGCTAATATGAAAGCGATTTATGCAACCTCGGGTATCCCGCCGGGATTTGGAAGCGCCGGATTATTAAAAACAGAAATTGAGAAACTTGCTAAATTTCCTTTGGTGCATCAACCGGGCGAACGATTTACTTATGGTTTGAATACCGATGTGCTGGGTTATTTAGTTGAGGTTGCTTCGGGTATGAGCCTTGACAAGTTTTTCACCGAGCGGATTTTTAAACCATTGGGCATGAACGATACCTACTTTTATCTTCCTCTTGCTAAGCAATCCAGGTTAATACCAATTTACACGTTCAACAATCAAAACAATTTGGTTAAATATGAACGAAATGGAGTAATAACCGCCGACTATCCAAAAAGCAATGGGACCTATTTTTCGGGAGGTGCCGGCTTGAGCTCTACCATTCAGGATTATGCCGTTTTTCTTCAAATGCTTTTAAATGGCGGCACTTATAATGGTAACCGTCTTTTGTCCCGTCGGTCGGTAGATCTCATGACAATGAACCAAATCGGTGACTTAAACGTCGGCCTCGATAAGTTTGGTTTAGGTTTCGAAATAACATCTAAAAAAGGGATGGCCCAGTTTGGTGTAACCGAAGGTTCTTTCGCCTGGGGCGGATATTTTGGAACTACTTATTGGGTGGATCCTGTTGAGAAGATTGTAGGACTGATATTTATTCAGCAATCGCCTTTAAGAAGTGATATTCACAATAAATTTAAGGCGCTGGTGTATCAGAGTTTGACTGATTAATTATTATACGTTCTCCCTTCTTTTTTCCAAAAGGAGGGAGAACGGTAATAAATAGAATAGCGGATGTAAAAGTTTTTATTAAAGCAAGCCTGTCTTACTCTCCGATATACGTCTCCAAAATCTTAAAACCTGTTTGCGTATCCAGGCTGACTTTATCAATAGATGCCGGAATCAATATGCAATCTCCCAGTTTCACAAGGAGGCTTTCATTACCATATTTTAAGGTATACGAGCCTTGTACACAAACGTGAATAACAAACGAGTCAAAGGAATAATCTCTTGTAACAGTCTGGTTGAACTCTAGTATGTTTGTGCTGAAATACGGGCAGCTCACCACATGTACGGGCTCATTTAGCTTTTTCTCGTATACAGATTTATACTCCGGATAAACTTCATAATCCAAAGCCGCTAAAGCTTCTTCGGTATGTAGTTCGCGTTTATTTCCTTTATCATCTACCCGGTCGAAATCGTATATGCGATAGGTTATATCAGAAGTTTGCTGAATCTCAGCAATCAAAAGTCCTTTGCCAATAGTATGAACTCTTCCCGCCGGTAAAAAGAAAACATCTCCGGCTTCAACTTCTTCTTTATTCAGAATGTCGTTTAGCCTTCCCGAATTTAATTTCTCGAGGTAAATGTCTTCGTTAACTTTTTGATTGAAACCGGCGATTAATGATGCACCTTCGTCCGCCTGAATAACATACCACATTTCGGTTTTGCCGAAAGAATTGTGACGTTTTTTAGCTAATTCATCATTCGGATGAACCTGAATGGAAAGGTCGTCGTTTGCATCGATAAACTTTACCAGCAATGGAAATTCATTGCCAAATTTTTCATAAATCTTTTTTCCAACCAGATCAGCTTTATGCGTTTCCAGAAGTGATGCCAGACTTTTGCCAGCAAGATCACCATTTTCAACAACAGATACATCTGATTTTACACCTGAAATCTCCCATGTTTCTCCGCAGTTTGGAAGAGGTGAAAAATCTTTTCCCAGATAAGTGTTGATTTTCTGGCCTCCCCAGATTTTGTCTTTAAAAATGGTTTTGAACTTTAAAGGATATAGTGTCATCTTCGTTTAAAAGCCGCAAGTATAATGATTATGCTGAAAAAAGAATGCCTTTTCTTCCCTAAACCACCCGCAATTATTAATTTTCGACCACTCTTTTGAACGTATTTTCCCGGTTGGTTCCCCTGAAATTGCTTTTGATTATGATAGAATCTCCGTACAATTTTCCACTTTGCTCCATTATGTTATCACCAATCTTAAGCTTAAATGTAAACTCATCTCCTTTAATTTTTCCGTCCATTAAAGGGATTTCACCATAAGATGATTTGACACTTCCTGTGAGTGTTTCTCCCTCGGCTTTTAGTTTGTAGGTGAGTTCAAGGTCGTCAGCATTCGGGATTTTTATAGTGCCTTTCCAGTTTCCGGTTAAGTCTGCTGCAAAACAGAAGAGTACAAATGCGAAAACGAACATGAAGGAAATAAGAGCTTTTTTCATAATTGTATGGTTTAAGGATTTATGATTCAGGACATAAGCTTGATAGGTAATATACAGGGAAATTGTTAATCATCAAAAGATGTTTCCATTGCAATTTTTTCCCATTCGTCAATTTCTTCCTCTACCGAGATTATTTTTTTCCGGATAGCTTCAATTGCTACTGGGCCCAGAGGTAATCTCAATGGTGGATTATCGCTATTTACCGCTTTAATGATTGCCTTTGCTGCTTTTGATGGATCGCCTGGCTGCTGACCAGAGTAACCTTGAATGGTAGAAATTCTGCTGCCTGCGGTATCAGAATAATCCTCTAATATTTTCTCCGAACGTACGGAAGAGTCGCCGGCCCAACTGGTACGAAATGGTCCGGGTTCTACAATGGTCACTTTAATGTTTAGATGTTTAGTCTCTAAAGCCAGCGCTTCACTAAAACCTTCGAGTGCGAATTTACTGGCATTGTACAATCCCATTCCGGGTAAAGCCCTAAATCCAGCCATAGAGGAGATTTGAATAATATGCCCTGACTTTTGTTCCCGCATTAAAGGCAATATTGCCTGAGTAAGGCCAAGTGCACCGAAGAAATTGGTTTCCATTTGCTGCCTTGCCTCTTCCATGCTGACTTCTTCTATCGCCCCGAATAAACCATAGCCAGCATTATTGACCAGCACATCGATGGGGCCGAAATTTAGAGTTGCCGTGTTTAGTACTCTTTCGAATTGTAATTGTTGGGTAACATCGAGTAATACTCCGAATGTTTTTTCAGGCACAAGTAAATCAAAGTCAGCAATTTGGTCTTGCTTTCTAAGGGTGCCGATAACAATATCTCCGCCGAGGGCAACTTCTTTCGCAAGAGCCCGGCCCAAACCTCCGGATACTCCAGTAATAAACCATACTCTATGTGATTTTATCATATCACAAAGAACATAAAAAAAGGTGATTTGATTTGTAAAGATTAACGATGCCCAAAGGCTCATTGGGCTACCCTTGACATACTATGTCGCTTAAGCTTTTAGAAGTTAAGTTATAAGCGGGGCATTTTTTGTGAGAATTTTTAATCAGCAAGACTTCGTATATCTCCCTGATTGGAAATCTAAAATGGCAGTTAGGTTAGTTCGCTTCACCCCACTAAGTTTGTGGTACTGAAGCAAAGTCCTCCTGCTAAATAAACGTTATTGCGTTGAAATTGGCCCTTTTCAAGCTGCCTTCTACATCTATTACATTTATCGGATTTACTCTAAAGCAACGGTGATCTTCCTCTCCTATAAAGTATTCTCCAAAACGTACTTTGTCACGTTTAATCTCTGCCCTGTCAACATCTGTAAGCATTTTGACCAGATGTTGAGAATCTGTTTCTGATAATATCTTTTCCATCATTGTCGCGTGTGTTTTATAATCTAACAAATTACGAGCCAATACCTATTGGTTATGATTAGTTTCTAAGAACCAGTACGTTAGAATCGATATAAATGTTGCGACATTTGCCTAATATTTTTCCTTTTAGTACGCTTACCACATATTGGATGAAATCAAAGCTTAATCACTAACTGTCTCGCTACAATCTGAACTCCGTAGTTTTGAAAAATACCCGGTAGTCTTTAATCATACCGGCAGTTTTTTTGTCCGAACGCGGTAAATACCTGAATCCTTTTATTTTTTTGATTTCTCCTAAATCCAAAACGATCTGATGCGGATGTTTTGGACGGCCACCAACAGACTGGCTTTGCCAGAAAGTGGATTCCTGCAAGTCGAAAACTTTGTCGGCAGAGCTGTTTGATGCTGTTGTTTCCTCACTGTCGGCATACACAACTTTCCAGTTCAGGCGCGAAAGAGTGGAACCGTCTTCACCTATAAGTTCGAGTTCTGCAACGGTGGTTAAATCATCTTTCGCGTCTTGCGAGCTTAAGGCTTCTAAACAGAAATATCGGCCCTGAATTGTTTGGTCAAAATTCACGTCCTTAAATCCTTCGCCAGGGGAAAAGGAGCCACTAAACGTGGGAGTTTCAGCACTCAGGTTCAAAGTTTGGCCTTTTTTTCTGCTTAGAAGAGAAGCGTCAGGAATTATTTGATCAAGAATTGGTGCGTTTAATCCGGCAACAACAACTGCCGATGGCTGGTCTACATCTAAAATAATTACTTCATTTTTGCCTGGTTTAAGCCATGCGCCGGGAATATATAAAGTTTGCTGAGGTCCGATTTTCCAGAATCTTCCCACATTATATCCATTTACCCAAACCATGCCTTTACCCCACCTGCTTACGTCTAAAAAAGTATCACCTGGTTTATTCAGGGTAAAGTTTCCTTTATACCACCCGGGGCCATTAATTTTCCCGGCTTTAAACTTCATTGCACGTTGAAATTTATAATCAACAGGGAAATTATAAACCAGCCAGTCTTTGATTTCGCTTAGGTTTTTACCATTACTTAATTCCACTTTTTCCGTGATTCCTTTCCTGTCGATTATTGCCTTTCCGTAATTTACACGACCTGTTGCTTCGACAAGAATATCCAATCTGGCAGTAGATTTGAAGGCTGGTAGCTCCACCGTATTATCACCTCTACGGCGATCCAGCTTTCCAATTTGTTTGCCATTAATAAAAACTACAGCCCAGTCATGCACTTCTGTGATCACAAGTTTCTGTTTCGATGCAGAAGCTGGCAGATTTGTGCGATAAAGAATTCGTCCCCATCCCTGGTCGAAATTTTCCATTGGCTGGATCTTTTCGCTTTTTTTGGGTTTGGGAAGGTTGTCGAACAAACTGGCACTTTCTTTTAGTTCAAATTTCGGAATTTCTATTATCGGCATTACCGGTTTGGGGATATCGGCCAGTGTTTCACCGGGCAAGAGATAGTTCTTAAGCAGATCGCGTACAGCAAAAAACTTTTCGGTAGTATTCCCCTGCTCTCCAATCGGAGCATTATAATCATATGAGGTTGCCATGGCAGAATATGGCGGGGCATTGGCACCGCCCCATTGGCCGAAAGAAGTTCCACCGTGGGCCATGTACAAACTGAAAGAGATCTTTCGATCCATCATGTCTTTCATGCTGCCGATAAAACTGCTTACAGACCGCGTTTCGTGCGGGCGCCCCCAGTGGTCAAACCAGCCAGACCAATATTCGCTGCACATTAGGGGGGCATCAGGATATAAGTCTTTAAATGTTTTAAACTGATTGTCAATATTGGAACCAGCACCAAAATTTAAGGCGGTTGCTACACCATCCAATTTATACTTATTAAAGTTTGACGACCAATCACATCTGAAAAGCTGCACTTTATCAAATCCCGCCTGACGCACGGCATCGCGGGTAGCTTCCATATAGGCTTGTTCATTACCAAAACTGGCATATTCATTTTCCACCTGAACCATAATGATGTTGCCGCCATTCTGAATCTGTAGCGGCGCAAGTTGTTTAGCGGCTTCGGTCAAAAACTTTTTAGTACGATCGATAAAATAAGGATCTTTTAGAGTTCTCACCTGGATGTCTTTTTTCTTCAATAACCACCAGGGTAAACCGCCCATGTCCCATTCGGCGCAAACATAGGGCCCCGGCCGCACGATACAGTACATGCCGTTCTTTTGAACCAGCTTTACAAATTCGGCGACATTATTCTGGCCTGTAAAATCAAATACTCCCGGTTGTTGTTCGTGTAGGTTCCAAAACAGGTAAATACATACGGTATTCATCCCCATGGCTTTACTCAACTGTATTCGATGTTCCCAGTATTCTTTTGGTATGCGAGGATAATGCAGTTCGGCTGCCCGGATGATGAACGGTTTTCCGTTTAAAAGAAACTCTTTATTGCCGAGCGAGAATGTGCCTTTAGTTTGCTGTGAATAAGTGTTAGATAGAATAAAAAACAGTATGACTGCAGAAAGAATATATTTTCTCATTGTTAATATCCAGGGGCGCTTATAAGCCACTAAGATATTGTTTTATTAAGTGCGAGCAAATCTTCATTGAGACAATAGAGATTGTCCGTTATCATTGAGTTTTCAAAAAAATCAATGATAACGGGCTGTTTTTTAATCAGCCAGTTCCTGGCAATCAAATCCTGCGGTTTCTAAAAGAGATTCGATTGATTCAGGATCCAGATTATTGGACACGATTCGAAGGATGTTGTCACAATCATCCAAATCAAAATTCCAGTGTTTAATGGTGGGTACTGCATCCAGTAAAGGGCTTACCTGCATAATTTGCTCGTGCGCAGTAATGCTCGTTTTAAATACCAATATGTTCATAAATCCACTTCTTAAAATCATGAGTTTAGCTATTTAATTTTTAATCAGGTCATTATCATCGTCTGAATGCTTTTTATTCCAGCCACACATCCGTGCCTTCATTTCGGCTCTGAACTTTTCGCGATCTTCAGGTGTCATGTTTTCACATTTATGTTTCATCCATCCGGGTCCCATTTTACCTCCCTTTCCAAAACCGAACAGAATCTTGGATAAAATAAAAATGCCCATAGCCTGCCAAAATGTAATTGTTCTAACATTCATTATTTCTGGTAGCAGGTTGTTCCATAGCATCATTACAATTAAGCTTATTAACGAGAGGAAGGCTGCAATCGCTACAGGGATAAATACAAATCGTCCTTTATAAAATATCTTTTTCATGTTTATCGAATTAATTCTGTGTAATTTCTTTATATAGTTGTTCTAAACGTTTGCGTAAGTGAAGTACAGCATATCGTTTTCGTGATATCAGGGTGCTTATATTCTGGCCTGTTCTGTCGGCAATCTCCTGAAAAGGGATATCATCCATTTCATGTAAAATGAAAACTTCCTTTTGTTCCGCAGGTAATTCTTCGAGCGCCAGAAATAGTTGTTCCCAAAACATGTTGCGCAAAAATTCCGTTTCGGGGGTTTTATCTTCAATCAACAAAAAGGCCTTTAAATCCAGATTATCGTCTTCGTCGGTAAGACTATCATCAAGGCGGACTTCTGTTTTCTTTTTGTATTTATCGATAATTTTATTTCGCGCAACCCTATAAAGCCATGCACCTGTTTGTTCAATAGGTTCAGAGTTAATAACCGAGCTCAATTGATACCACACGTCTTGCAAAATATCTTCCGCATCAGCATCATTTTTCACCCGTTTCCGGATAAATCCTAACAACCCTTTACTGTATTCTTTAATCGACTTCAGAAGGTAGTTGTTTTTCTCTTCGGGCATTACTATGCTAAGCAAAATATCCTTTGTTTTATTCGGAAGACGAACCACCGAAGAAAACATTTTAAATTAATTTCAAATTTCTTGAGATAAGACAATATTTCCCTTTTGCTTGTTACAGAAATTTGTCGGTTCAAAGAAAAAGGGATTTTTGACAACCCTATGTCAGCAGGGAAAAGGGAATGTTTTTTTAGTTTCCTAAAAGTAAGAAGAAACGGCTGGCAGATGACAGCCCGAAATTTTGATGGGAATGCAGGTATTCTGTTATTTTCCGTGCCATTCAGCATAGAATTGCTCTAAAAATGTTTCCATAAATAAATGCCTTTGCAATGCCATTTCTCTTCCGGCTGTGGTGTTCATTTTATCTTTTAGCAACAGCAGCTTTTCATAAAAATGGTTGATTGTGGGCGCACTGCTTTTTTTATATTCCTCTTTGCTCATGTTCAAGTTTGGCGGAATGCCCGGATTATAAAATTCCCTTTGTTTGAACCCGCCATAACTAAAAGCACGTGCAATACCCATGGCGCCGATAGCATCGAGGCGATCTGCATCCTGCACTACTTCAAGTTCCTTAGAGTTAAAAGACGTTTGTTCAAAGCTGGTCTTGTAAGAGATGTTTCGGATTATTTCCTGAACATGCTGCACTGTTTCCAGGTCAACCGAGATATTCCTTAAAAAATCGGCAGCTTTTTGAGGTCCGATTTCTTCATCTCCACCGTGAAATTTTGAGTCCGCGATATCATGTAAAAGAGCCGCAAGTTCAACCACTTCCATGTTGACCTCTTCCTTTTCACCGATTGTTTTTGCCGTTTGCCATACTCTATAAACATGCCACCAATCGTGCCCGCCTTCTGCATTTTTTAGAGACTCTTTAACAAATTCAACTGTTTGTTCAATATTGTTTTTCATGGGGGCAATTTAAAAAAGATAAATAGATTGTCGATTGAATACAGGGACATTGGAACAGTAATTGCTTTTATTCTATCGAATTTAAAAATATATAAAATGAGCTTATTAAAATATTTGGTTTTTGGCGCTGCGGTAGCCGCGGGCGTAAATTACGCAACTAAAAAAAGAGAAAATGGAAGATCTTTGATAGACGACCTAAGTGATAAAGCGCCAGAGTGGATGGATAAAGCCAAACAATATACTGATCAATTAAAAGGTCAATTTAATCAAAGTACATCCACTCAAAATCAGGCAAATCCTGTTCAGACAGAAAACCCGCCTTATTAAGATTTATTGAAAGTATTACACAATAAGCCTGGATTTAATATCCGGGCTTTTTACGTTATGAATATTTCAGTTTTTCCAATCTTATCATCGCCAATCGATGCTTGCAGACTTTTGTAATTTCATTTAAATAACACATTTACTAAGCTGAAGCTTGAGAAATAGATTTAGTAAAGTGTTAATCTTATATTAGCAAAATCTTTAGTTGCCATAATTAATTCAGCTTTTTTCAATGAATAAAGAATTTTTTCAGCACATTTTTGATAAGCATCAGCATATAGAAGCGGTTCCGTCGAATAAGGAGATTGCAGGCTGGGCAACAAAACTTATCAGGATTTTGTATCCCGAACAATCCAAGCAGATATTTTTATCCTTACAGGAAATCGAAAGCGAGCTTTTATTGCTTCAAGCGGAGCTTTGCAAGATTATGAAAGCGACAAAAGCTTGCCAGGATTGTAATAACGAAGAGAAGGCAAAGATTTTTTTTGATGAGTTGCCTCAGCTATATGCCTTGCTGAACACCGATATCCAGGCAATCTTAACAGGTGATCCTGCTGCAAAAAGTGAATTTGAGATCATCAGGGCTTATCCCGGATTTTTTGCAATATCTTTTTACAGGTTGGCCCATGCTTTATTAAAGCTTGATATTCCCTTAATTCCACGGATTTTAACGGAGCATGCCCACTCTAAGACGGGTATTGACATTCACCCCGGAGCAGAAATAGGGGAGTACCTGTATATTGATCATGGCACCGGAATTGTAATCGGCGAGACGGCAAAGATCGGTAATCACGTAAAATTTTATCAGGGAGTTACTTTAGGAGCCTTGAGTGTTGATAAAAGTATGGCTTCATTTAAGCGGCACCCGACGGTTGAGGATAACGTGGTAATTTACTCGGGCGCTACCATTTTAGGAGGCGAAACAGTTATCGGTCATAATAGTATTATTGGCGGAAACGTATGGCTAACAAAAAGCGTTGCGCCATATTCAACAGTTTATCATGAATCAAAATCTAAAGTGGTAGAAAGGCAGGTGAATAGTTAATGGCTACTTTAATTGATTTCATAGGGAATACTCCGCTTGTCGAATTGCAGAGATTAAGTCCAACTCCAGGTGTTAAGATTTTTGCCAAACTGGAAGGTAATAACCCGGCCGGTAGTGTTAAAGATCGTCCTGCTTTTAACATGATTCAAAGTGCTCTGGAGCGAGGCGATATTAAAGCCGGTACTAAATTGGTTGAAGCAACCAGTGGCAATACAGGAATCGCTTTGGCTATGATTGCCCGGCTTTTCGACTTAGAAATTGAGCTGGTTATGCCTTCGAGTTCTACCCGCGAACGAACGTTAACGATGGAAGCATATGGCGCTCAAGTTACTCTGCTTGACAATATAGAAACTTGTCGTGATTATGCAGAGGAGAAAGGTGCTACCGGTGATTATTTTCTACTGAACCAGTTTTCAAACCCTGACAACTACATGGCTCATTATAAAACTACCGGGCCAGAGATATGGAGGGATACAAACGGATCGATAACTCATTTTGTAAGTGCCATGGGAACCACCGGCACGATAATGGGTACTTCTATGTTTTTAAAAGAGAAGAATCCGGATATTCAGATAGTCGGCTGTCAACCTACTGAAGAATCGTCTATACCGGGGATAAGACGTTGGCCTGAAGAATATTTGCCTAAAATATTTGATCCTAGGCGGGTCGACCGGGTGATGGATGTTTCGCAGGCTGATGCTGTTTCGATGACCCGGAATTTAGCCAAACACGAAGGAATATTCGCAGGAATGAGTAGTGGAGGAGCTGCATTTGCTGCTGTTGAATTAGCCAAAGAATTAAAATCCGGCACCATCGTATTTATTGCCTGTGATAGGGGAGATCGTTATTTAAGCAGCGATCTGTTTGCTTAAGCGATAAAATTTTAAACAAAAAGGCCCTGCAACCTCTTATACAATCATGAAATTGATCTCATCAATTGGAGGAGGACTTGCAGGCGCTTGTGCCCTCACCTTACTACACGAAATAGTTAAAAGAATGGACAAGGATGCGCCCCGAATGGATTTATTAGGGATGCAGGCGGTAAAAAAAGGAATAAAAAGCACCGATCAGTCGGTGCCCGACGATAAGCATTTATATGAGATCGCTATAATCGGAGACATAATAAGCAACACTATTTATTATAGCCTCGGCGTAGCGGGCAAAAGAAAGTATATATGGCCGAAAGGTGCGCTCTCAGGATTGACCGCCGGCTTGGGTGCTGTATTCTTACCAAAGTCTTTAGGCTTAAATCCTGCTTATAGCGCACGTACATTAAAGACAAAAGTATTTACTACAGGCTTGTATCTAATCGGTGGTTTGGTTGCATCTGCTGTCGCAAAGAAAATTGAAGGGAAAAAGAAAAAACCTTTCAGTAAACCCGAAAAACCATTTGATTTGATTTCGTATAATCGAAATTCGTTTTTACATGGATAGCATAAAAAAGCGGCCTTTCAGGGTCGTTTTCTTTTGTAGGTTTTCTTAAATCTGGCTTCTTAAAAGCCAAGTTTAGGGATTTATATTGTCGTCTGGGATAATGAAAAATTCTTCCTCATCCATGTCAGGGGCTGTATGCATCGAATATGCAATCGATACAGCTTCAAGAACTAACAGAATAACAAGCGTGATACCAGCCATAAACGAATACTATTTATGTAAGTAACGCCTATTTTCTCTTAAAAACCAGTTTTTAAAAACTTTTTTTAAAAATCATTTTTCGAGCTAAAATCTTTAAAATAGTGTTAAGTAAATATTTACTCGTCTATCATTATCTTAACAGATAGTCATAATTTTTATGATTTTTTTGTTGGGCACAGCTCTTTTTTTAGCTCGAGCGTCGTAGCTTCGATCATTTTTCCGGCTTTTTCTTCTAAAGCGAGTTCGCTTTTTCAAAACCAACCTTCGCGTTATCTATCCTGAATATCATTATTTATACATAATTTCGCTGGATTTTTTAACCTCCTTTTCATTCAGATAAAATAAATATGACCTTAGATCTAACTGAACATCCTCATAACAGACTGAATATATTAACCGGTGAGTGGATTTTAGTTTCTCCGCATAGGACAAAAAGACCGTGGCAGGGCAAAGTAGAAGATCTGCCAAATACAACCAGGCCGCCCTATGATCCCAAATGTTATCTCTGTCCTGGCAATGATCGTGCTGATGGCAGTAAAAATCCAGACTATGAAGAGAGTTTTGTCTTCACCAATGATTATTCTTCCTTATTAGCAGACACGCCTGAAGGGGAGTTTAATAAGAACAATCTTTTGGTGGCCAATAGCCAAAAAGGCCTTTGCAGAGTTATTAGCTTTTCTCCAAGACACGATCTGACCTTACCAGAAATAAGTTTACCTGGTCTTAAAAAGGTGGTGGATCTGTGGGCTGAAGAGTTTAAGGCCTTATCTGAAATAAATTACATTAAGTACATTCAGATTTTCGAGAACAAGGGAGAAATTATGGGTTGCAGCAATCCGCATCCTCATGGTCAGATCTGGGCGCAAAATGGTATCCCGGTAGAGGTTCATAAAGAAACTCAGCACCAAAAACTTCATTTTGAGCAACATGGCAGAAGTCTATTAAGCGATTACCTGGCAATTGAACTGCAAGAGCAAAAGCGGATAGTTTTCGAAAATGAGCACTTTGTAGTGTTAGTCCCATTTTGGGCGGTTTGGCCTTACGAAACAATGATCGTTAGTAAGAGACACGTTACCACTCTGTTAGAATTTTCTGAGGAGGAAAGAAGCGCTTTGGCGGATGCGCTAAAAAGGTTAACCACACGCTACGATAATTTGTTTGAAACCTCCTTTCCGTATTCAGCAGGAATGCATCAGGCACCCGTAAATGATGGATCTCATCCCGAATGGCACTGGCATATGCACTTTTATCCACCTTTATTACGCTCTGCCACGGTAAAAAAATTCATGGTGGGATATGAAATGCTTGCAAATCCGCAAAGAGATATTACAGCGGAATTTGCAGCTGAAAAGCTTAGAGGATTGTCCGAAGTGCATTACAAAAGCAAAGGATAGAATATATTAAAAGCATCGGCTCTCGGGGCCGATACTTTTAATATATTTTTAAATCGTGCCTTTATAAACCTGCTTAAAATTATACACCCCCGGTGTTGTTTATAATCTTTATCTTAGTTCTTTGTGGATCTGAATACCAGTCTCTTACATGATTAATCTCAGGCTTTTGATGAATTTTTTTGCCATTTTTTTTATAGCTTTTTTGCTGGGGATAACTCAACAAGCCCACTGTCAATCTATAAGATATCTTGGAATCGAACAGGGGCTGTCAAATAATACCGTTACTTCGATTTATCAAGACAAGTATGGTTTTATGTGGTTTGGAACTTTTGACGGTCTGAACCGCTACGACGGTTATGACTTTACGAAATTTAGAAATCACGTTGGTGATGCTACATCTCTCTTTGACAATCATATTACGGCAATGGATGAGGACAAGGAGGGAAAGCTTTGGGTAGCAACAATGAAGGGTGCCGAAGTTTTGGATGAGAAGAATTTTAAATTTAAAAGACTTCAATATCTTGATCCGAAAGGAAAACTAGCTATTTTAAATGCGCCTGTAAATGCTTTGAAGACGGATCCATCCGGAAATGTTTTTTTTGGAACCGTAGGTTTGGGCTTGCTATGCCTTGAGCCTGGAAATTCGGGTGCAACAAGGGTTTATTTTGAATCGGAATTTGGGGAACAAACCTCAGCCTGCAGTGTGTATTCTTTCGATTTTGATAAAAATGGCCTTGTCTGGCTATTAACCAATCATGGGCTGTGTTCGTATAACCTTCAGACAAAAAAAATAAACCTACTGAACCGGGAAATAAAAAGTGGTAACTGTATCAAAATTGCAGAAAATGGTGACGCCTGGATTGGTACGAATGCCGGTGTCTTTCGTTTCGATCATCAAACAAAGAAAGCCTCTTTATTTTATGTAAAAGAATTCGACCTTTCGGGAAGCCGGATATTCAATATTTGTTTTGACGGAAGCAGGAAATTGTGGGTTGCAACAGACGGGGATGGTTTAATGCAGGTTGATATCAACTCTGGTAAATTACTTCAAAAATTAAAGCAGCAAGATAATATGTCGTTGCTGAGCAACTCTATTTATACCATTTTTATTGATAAGGAAAACCGAAAGTGGATAGGTACTTTACGTGGGGGGGTAAATATCATAGATCCTAAAATCAACCGATTTCACACCGTACGACATGAACCGTACAATCAACAAAGTATTATTCATAATACTGTAATGTCTTTTTGTGAAGATGGAGATAATGTATGGGTGGGTACCGATGGCGGAGGTATTACCGTGTGGAATAGAAAACTGAACACCTATAAGCATCACGTATTTAAAACAACAGAAAAATATTCTTATGGCTCTAATCAGGTAACCTCCATTATAAAGGATGAAAAAGGAGATATATGGGTTGCAAGCTATGGTTCTGGTGTGAAAAAATACGATAGACATACAGGAACGTTTGTTAATATTCCGTTTACGGGAAATGAGAGTGGAGCGAAATATGTTTGGAGACTCTATCAGGGGGCAGATAAAAACATTTGGGCGGGGTGTATAAAAGGCAGATGGGACAGTAATCTGAAATCTGGATTATATAAGTATGATAGTAAAGAGAATCGCTTTGTTATCACGGTGTACCCAGTTTCATCGGAAATAATTTCTATCGCTGATGATAATAAAGGCAATTTGTGGTTGGGATCTTTGACCGGGGTGATCAAGATCGATAAAAAGAGTGCCCGGATTAAAGAGTTCAATTTAGAGAGCTATGTACGGGTTTTAAAATTTTCCAGCGACGGAACTTTATGGATAGGCACAAGTGGCAGAGGATTGTGGTCTCTTGATAAAAATTATAAAAAATTTAGATCCTATAATGAGGAGAAAGGACTTGCGAACAACATTGTTGTAACCATTGAACAGGATTTGGCCGGCGATTTATGGCTCGGCACTTTTAATGGCTTGTCGCGATTAAATCCACGCACGTCTAAAATCGAAAACTTCTATGTTTCTGATGGGCTTCAATCTAATCAGTTTTATTACAATGCCTCGGCCCGATTAAGCACGGGCGAAATGCTTTTTGGAGGGATAAAAGGGTTTAATATTTTTAATCCTGCGCGTATAGCTCAGTATAAGGATTTTCCTCCGATTTTGATCACTGGAATGAAAGTACTGAACAATCCGGTAAATGCATCCAGTGACTATTTAAAAAAAGCTAATAATATTTATGATATCAAAGAAATCAGACTTCCTTATGATAAGTCGATGTTTTCTTTGGATTTTGTAGCTCTTGAGTATTCTCTGCCCGATAAAATACAATATGCTTATTACCTAAAAGGCTGGGATAAAGCCTGGAATTTTACCGAGAATCTTCATTCGGTAAGTTACTCGCGTTTGAATGAAGGGAAATATACGCTCGAAATTAAATCGACCAATGCTTCGGGCATATGGAACAGCGAAGGACGTTTTATTACTATTACAGTATTGCCCCCCTGGTATCGTAGCTGGTGGGCTTATTGCCTGTATCTGGCTTTGGCGGCTTCGGGTGTTTATGCATATATTTTTTACCAAAAACGGCAAGCACATTTATTGTATGAAATTAGATTGGCCAAATTAAAATCTCTACAGGAAGCAGAGCTCAACGAGAAAAAGATTTCCTTTTTTACCAATATATCACACGAGTTAAGAACTCCATTAACACTAATCGTTAATCCGATTAAAGATCTGTTAAATAACGATGGAAAGAATATCAATCTGGTAGACATAAGCGCAATGTATCGCAATACCCGCCGATTGTTAAGTCTGGTGGATCAACTTCTGTTATTTAAGAGTGTCGAAAATGAAGTATCAGAGCTCAAACCCGAGGTATTGAACATCATAGAAGTATGTAATGAGGCTTTTCTATGTTTTAATAATCAGGTTAAATCGCGCGAATTAAATTATAAATTTAATCATACAGAAACCCATATTGCGGTGTTTGCCGATCGCGAGAAAATAGAAATTATTTTGTTCAACTTACTTTCTAATGCTATTAAGTTTACACCGAAAGCTGGCACAGTTTCATTAGAAGTGATAGACAGGTTAAATACTATTGAAATATCAGTGAAAGATTCAGGGCCAGGCATCCCTGAAGATATCGGTGAAAAATTGTTCGAGAAATTCTATCGGCTTGACCAACCGGGTACCTCCTTATCTAAAAGTGGATTTGGAATAGGATTGTTTATATCTAAAGTTATTGCCAAAAAACAAGAAGGAAGCTTAACCTACGAAAGCACAGCAGGACAGGGAACAACTTTTAAATATATTCTCCCTAAAAAAACAGAAGGTGTCGCGTTTGAAGAAGTCACTCCTGAAGCAGGTTTTAGAAATACCCATTTATTCGGTGAATTAATTGCAGAGTCTCCGGATCAAAATGAGGCATACGGCTCAACAGTTTCAGAATCAATGGCCCAGATATATAATGACGTTGTAGAGAATAAACCTAATGTGTTATTGATTGATGATGATCTGGATTTGAGGACCTATATCAGACAAATTTTGACTGATGGATATACGGTGTTCGAAGCTGAAAGTGCTGAACGAGGCTTTGAGATGTTAAAAAAGTCGGAACCTGATATTATAATTTGCGATGTTGTAATGCAGGGTATGAGCGGAGTGGAGTTTTGCTCGCAAATCAAAGCATCAAAAGAATCTGGCTATATTCCAGTAATCCTTCTTACAGGAACATCCTCTCCGGAAATCAAACTTAAAGGAATTGAATGCGGTGCTGATGACTATATAACAAAGCCATTTGAAAAGGAGCTGCTTCTTGCCAGGATTAAAAGCATACTTAAGGGCCGCGACTCGCTGAAAACATATTTTTTCAATGAAGTTACGCTCCAAAATAATAACGTGAAGGTTTCTGAAGAATATAGTTTATTCTTGAAGAAATGTGTGGAGATTGTTGAACGACATTTACAGGAAGAGGATTTCAACGTAAAAGTATTCGTCAAAGAGATGGGTATGAGCCATTCAAATGTATTCAGAAAAGTAAAATCAATCTCAGGTCTCTCTATCAGTGAGTTTGTACGATATCTGCGGTTAAAAAAGGCTGCTGAGCTTATGATACAAACAGACATTCAGGTTAAGGAAGTTGCTTTTAAAGTGGGATTACAAGATCCGCGATATTTTAGAGAACAGTTTAGCAAACTTTTTGGAATCAATCCTTCAGACTATATTAAAAAATATCGAAAAACTTTTTTACGAGCTCCTGGCAGTTGATCTTCTGCTTTTGACTGCATATTAGCTTTCCTCCTCAGCCAAACTGTAACATTCTGGTGATGTTCGAAATAAAGCGACTCGGTGGGAGTATGCCAAACGCTTCTTAGTGTCTTGAAGAAAAATGGACATGTTGTATCGACTCCTCGCACTTGAAAGTCGCGAATTTGGGCCGTGGGACATCCATAATTATATGATTAATTCCTCAATGACAAGAAAAACAATTGCTTTTTTATTTTTATTACTGGTTCTATGTGTGAAAAGCCAGGCTCAGGATTTGATAACGTATCCTGCACCGGCAGGCGTAATTTATAGCCATCATAATGATGACTACACGGTGCGGGTACGAACCCGGGGAGGCGAGTGGGAAGATTTATTTGAATATAAAGTGAAAGTCGATTTAGATAAACCTGAGGATGCATCGATGGTTTATTTCGACTTTTCCGGGATCGTAGAAGTATCTGTACGGAAAAATAGTGGTACACTTCAAACCGTAAGAGTAAGGCCTGCATCCGCAGAAATCAAGACTACCGTTGCCGGAAATACCGTTTTTTTTAAGCTCGATAAACCGGTCAAAATTTCTGTTGAAATGAATGGCGATAAATTACATAACCTTCATCTGTTTGCGAATGCTGTGGAACAATCAAGGCCCGATCCTAAAGATCCGAATGTGATCTATTTTGGTCCGGGAGTTCATCAACCAAAAGACTTACCAAGCGATGCATACAATATCCCAAGCGGAAAAACAGTCTACATTGCCGGAGGTGCAGTCGTTCGTGCAAAGTTAGTTTGCGATAACGTAAACAATGTGAAAATAATAGGTCGCGGAATATTGGATCAACCTCAAAGGGGCGTGGAGATCAGGCATTCCAAAGATGTTGAAATTGACGGAATAATAGTTATTAACCCAAAGCATTATACAGTTTATGGTGGGGCTTCGAATAATATCACTATCAGAAATCTTAAGTCCTTTAGTGCCAATGGCTGGAGCGACGGAATTGATTTGATGAGTTGTTCGAATGTTACCATCGACGACGTTTTTATGCGAAATTCTGATGACTGCATAGCGATTTATGGACACCGCTGGGACTTTTATGGCGATGCAATGAATTATAACGTCAGCAATTCTATTTTATGGGCGGATGTTGCCCATCCCATAAATATTGGTCTGCATGGTAGCACGGAAAAGGAAGGGGAACGAATTGAAAATCTGAAATTTAAAAACATCGATATTCTTGAACATGACGAAGATGATCCTAATTACCAGGGCTGTATAGCGATTTCTGATGGCGACTTTAACTATATAAAAAATCTAACCTTCGAAGATATTCGTATTGACGATTTTGAGGAGGGGCAGCTGCTGAATATCAGGATAGTGAATAACGAAAAATATAATACTGGTCCCGGTAAAGGGGTGGAAAACATCCTGTTTAAAAATATTAGCTATACCGGTTTAAATCAAATGCCTTGTATAATCCATGGTATCGACAGTGCACATGCGGTGAAAAATATTCGATTTCAGAATTTACGGATAAATGGTAAACTGATAATGGATGCGGAATCCGCCAATTTAAAAGTAGGGGAATTCGCTACAGGAATTACGTTTTCAAAATAAAAAACTTGTTTACAGCTTTATTTTAAAGCTGTAAACATTTTAATTTTTCTTGGCAGAATATGACTAAATATTTGAGGCCCCTCGCCGAGATCGTCTGCACTAAAAAGATGCCTGGTCTTATTCCCCCGTTTCGTAATATGGAGCGTCCACTGGTTTCGATTCGGGTGATCCCTTTTGTCTTAGGAAAATGGAAAGCAGAACTATTGATCCTACCGCCAAAAACTCACTTTGCCAGTTTTGAAAGCTTTCAAACCAAAAGCGGGTTTCTCCTAAGTATTTAAGAAAAGTATCCTGAGGAAGGCTTTTTAGCCTTTGTTCAACATTGAAATTTTGCCAGCTCCCATAGGCATGTAACCCGAAACTCAGTAAGAATAACAGGAAAAAAGCAGTGGTGAGCGAATACTCATAAAGTTTTAAGATGAATCCGCCTTTTTTTACCGGCCAGGGAGCATTCTTATGCGGTTTGGGCTCGCGATCTACTTCTTGTTCTCCTTCCATTGGCTTTGATTCTGATGAGCCTATTTGTCTGAGACTTACCGTGAGCATTACATATAAAGCCATTTGTAAAAACTCACTTTCCCAATTTTCGAATGTTGCCTGAATAAAATGTCCGGAGGTAAGATACTTGTCAAAGTTTAATTCTACTCCACCTTCTTCTTTTAGATCTTTGTTATGCTCTACCCAACCTGTATAAGCCTGTGCCGACCAAAAAATTAACATTAAAGAAATGACTACGATGCTCAGGCTGTTTCTGCAAATAAATGAATATTTTTTCTTTGTGGGCATTTAATGTCGGTTTATTCAATAATACTGCGATAAGGGCAAATTTGTTTGGTAAGGTTATAGCCAATGGATTTCTCCTGGGAGTTTGGATGGTAATGGAGACGAAAGCTATATGAAGCCTTCATTTGAAAAACCAGATGATAATTTGAAGAGTTGGTAGGTTTTTGTGATAAAGGTTTGAAATTTGTGCTCCCGAAGGGATTCGAACCCCTATCGATGGTACCGGAAACCATAATTCTATCCATTGAACTACGGGAGCAATGCGGCAAAGATATAATATTCGTGTGTTTAATGGAAACTTTCAGTAGCTGTGTATTTATTTGGTGTAATTATCTATCATGATTTTCATTGGATTGCGCGTGTTTATAGAACAGATATAAGTCGCAATTTTATTTAAAGCATTAAAGATTTGTGTTTTTTACACAAATCTTTAATGCTTTTTTTTAAGTTTCAATAAATAGTCAGAAAAATTTAGAAAATCCGTAAAAGATTGCAGGGTGTTTCTAAATCGGTTTAGTGTCTCTATATTTGATGGTTATAAATTAAACGGTTTAGACCTGTTTGCCATTTTTAATCTGTACAAATAGTATGCAATATTTAAAACAGCTTTGGGTGCTTTCGCTTATGTTAGTGATGATGAGTTGCGGCAGCGCAAAGTTTATCAAAGAAAAGCATTTCAGCTATCTCGAAAGTCAGGCATCCAAAACTCTGCAATCGATTCCAGCGACAGGGGATTCAATTATACCCCGTAACGTAAATAAAGGACTAACAAAATGGCGTTATGTTCCCTATCAGGATTGGACCAGTGGTTTTTGGCCAGGCACCTTATGGTATCTTTATGAAGCCACTAAAAAGGAAAGTTGGAAGGTGGAAGCAGATCGCTTTAGCCGGGTATTAACCCCTCTTTCAACCATGCCCGCCATAGATCACGATCTGGGATTTATGATATTCAACAGTTTTGGCAATGGCTATCGTTTAACAGGCAACCCTGAGTATAAAGCAATTATTTTGCGCACTGCAGATACTTTGGCTACCCTTTTTAATCCAAAAGTTGGAACTATTTTGTCGTGGCCCCGACCCGTTCCTAATATGGAGTGGCCTCAGCATAATACCATCATGGATAACATGATCAACCTTGAAATGCTTTTTTGGGCATCCAAGAACGGGGGAAATCATAAACTTTATGACATTGCGGTAAAGCATGCTGAAACCACAATGAAAAATCAATTTCGTCCTGATTTCACGTCCTATCACGTAGTTGTTTACGATAAGGACACAGGAAAGAAAATCAAAGCGGTTACTCACCAGGGCTTTGGCGACGAAACAATGTGGGCCAGGGGACAATCATGGGCCATTTATGGATATACCATGTGTTATCGCGAGACCAAAAATCCTGCATTCCTTGATTTTGCTCAAAAGGTTTCTGATGTTTATTTAGAAAGGCTCCCTTCTGATTTAATTCCATACTGGGATTTCAGCGCGCCGGACATTCCCAACGCTCCGCGAGATGCTTCAGCCGCAGCGGTTACAGCATCAGCTTTGCTTGAATTATCAACCTTCGTTCCGGATAAAACCAAGGCGAGCATCTATCGCGGTAAAGCGGAGAAAATGCTGAAAGAATTATCATCCGACAGGTATTTAAGTAAAGATAAAAATTCGGCTTTCCTATTGCATTCAACAGGGCATAAGCCCAATAATTCTGAAGTCGATGCGTCTATCATTTATGCAGATTATTATTACATCGAGGCTTTACTGCGACTTAAGAAGCTTAAAGAAGGAAAGAGTTTATATTCTCCATTATAATTAAAAAACTTTCTTTCCTTTAATGTTGAATAAAATGAATAAGAAATTATACTGCTCCGTTTTTATCCTCATAAGCGTTTTTACATGCTTTGGTCAGGACATTATTACCAATTCGGAAGTTACTCTTCAATCTCCTGATAAAAACCTTTCTGTTCGGTTCTATCAAAAAAATATGCAGTCGGGCCGGGTTATGTATTACCAGGTTAGCTATAAAGGCAAGCCGGTGATTAATGAATCTGAACTGGATCTGCAATTAAATAATAATCTTTCGGAGAGGGCGATGGCCTTGAAAGTGGATAAACATGTCAAATGGTTTGAGAATCTGAGGATCAGCAAAATTATAAGATCTTCGAAAGACACCACCTGGGTTCCAGTACTCGGAGAGGCAGCGAGAATACGAGATAATTATAACGCGGTAAGCATCCAGACTGTAAAGGATGACAATCCGATCTATCCGGTAAATATCGAAATCAGGGCATACAATGAAGGAATAGCCTTAAGATATTTTTTTCCTGAAAATGAGAAAGGAACCTATTACAGGATAATGTCAGAGAATACTGAATTTTCTTTGCCCGAGGGTAGCAAGGTATGGCATGTGTCCTGGGCACAGGCACCTTATAAGCTTTTACCATTGAACAACTGGCCGGATGAAAGTGAACGTCCCTTAACTGTGGAATTGTCCAACGGCTTATATGCCTGCCTCGCAGAAGCCCAGATGGTTGATTATGCCCGCACAAAATTTAAATTAAGTGCGGAAAAGCCAAATACAATCGTAACATCCATGTATACACCAGCCGATTTAATTTCCCCCTTCGGAACTCCGTGGAGGGTTATCATGGTTGCCGAAAAAGCTGGGGATTTGATAGAAAATAATCACTTGATTCTTAATTTAAACGAGAGCTCTAAAGTAAAAGATGAAAGCTGGATTAAACCTGGTAAAATCATCCGGGTAATGACTCAAACTACTGCAGATGCCAAAGCAAATATTGATTTTGCGGTGAAGCACAATCTACAATATGTGCTGTTCGACTGGAAATGGTATGGACCCGCTTTTTCATTCAGTTCTGATGCATCGAAAGTTGCGATAGCCGATTTTGATTTACCTGGAATTATTCAATACGGAAAGGAAAGAAATGTCGGGGTGTGGCTTTATGTAAATCAGCAGGCTTTACTTGCGCAATCAGATTCATTGTTTAAGGTTTATCAGAAATGGGGCGTTAAGGGCGTGAAATTTGGGTTTGTGCAGGTGGGATCTCATCGTTGGTCTACCTGGATTGAAAAAGCAATACAACAGGCTGCTGATGCGAAAATCATGGTGAATATTCACGATGACTGGCGCCCGACAGGTGAACAGCGTACCTGGCCAAACCTGGTGACTGCAGAAGGTATTCGTGGAAACGAAGAGATGCCTGATGCAACACATAATACTGTATTGCCTTTTACCAGGTACATTGCCGGTCCAGCCGATTACACAATTTGCTATTACGATAAACGTATAAAAACCACCCATGCCCATCAATTAGCTATGGCCGCTGTGTATTACAGTCCATTGCAAACCTTGTATTGGTACGATAAACCCGCTTTGTCGAACAATGAACCTGAACTTGAATTTTGGGATAAGATCCCTACCACCTGGGACGAAACTCAGGTTATCCAGGGAAGTCCCGGACAATACATTACAACTGCCAGAAGAAAAGGGAATGATTGGTTTGTGGGTACTTTAACCAATAATGATGCACGGAACCTACAAGTTTCTTTAAGCTTTTTGCCAAAAGGCGAAAAGTATATGGCTGCTATTTATTCGGATGATCCGGCAGTTCAAACGGCTACCCAAGTTGGAATTATCAGAAAGAAGGTGGATTATAAAACAGTAATTGATGCTAAGCTTCTTCCTTCCGGCGGACAAGCACTATGGCTTAGCCCAATAAAAAAATAACCGGAGATGCCAGGTAAAGTCAAATCTCTTCATTCAACAGGTATTGCAAGTTGTTTTAGTTTGCTATTTCTTTTTTGGGGCGCCGCTAGTTGGGCTGCAGAATGGCAGTGGTCTGTAAAAGTTAAAAGTGTTGTTTCAAGCGAAACGAAGGATCATCCGACAGCTTTTTTATGGATACCTCCAAATTGCAAGCAGGTTAGGGGAGTAGTAATCGGTCAGCATAATATGCTGGAAGAAGGAATATTTGAACACAGGGCGTTCCGTAAAACACTTGCGGATATCGGCTTTGCGGAAATATGGGTTTCGCCCAATCTAAGTATCGTTTTTGATTTTAATGGAGAAGCACAGAAGGCCTTCGAAGAGATGATGGATGATTTGGCGGATGTATCGGGATACCAGGAGCTAAAATTCGCCCCCGTTGTACCGTTGGGACATTCAGCTCTGGCCAGCTATCCCTGGAATTTCGCCGCGGCCATGCCTCAGCAAACCCTGGCAGTAATTTCCATACACGGCGACGCTCCGCTAACTGATATGACAGGTAGTGGCAAACCTAATCCTGACTGGGGAAACCGGACCATCGATGGTATTCCTGGCCTGCTTGTAATTGGCGAATACGAATGGTTGGAAGGTCGGATCCGGCCCGCTATCGCTTTTAAGAAAAAGTATCCCAAATCTACTGTTGCTTTACTGGCTGATGCCGGGCATGGTCATTTCGATTATTCGGATGAGCTGATAGACTTTCTAAACATGTTTATCCGTAAGGCCGCGAAAAGGAGGCTTCCTTCGGTTTCGCCGTTAGATGGTCCCGTTAAACTGAATCCGGTAAATCCCGAAAAGGGATGGCTGGTAGACAGATGGAGATTGGATGAGCCCTTGCACGGATCTGCAGCTCCATGGCAAGGATACAAAGGCGACAAAACAGAGGCTTTTTGGGCATTTGACAAAGAAATGGCAAAGACGACCGAGGAATATTATGCCAGGGCAAGAGCTAAAATACCGCAGCATATTGGCTATCTGAAAAATGGCAGGCTTTTGTCTGGAGCGGGTTCTTTTATCGGCTATAAGCTTCCATTCATGCCGCAAAGCGATGGCTTAACATTTAATATTTCTGCTGCCTTTATTGATTCCACTCAGGGAAAATCGCTTACACCGAATCATGCAAAAGGTAAAATCACCATAAGTAGAATATGCGGCCCTGTGGAGAAAATTAACGATACTACCTTCAGTGTTAGGTTTTACAGGATGGGACTTAATAACCCCAAACGAACCGGAGATATTTGGTTAATGGCGAGTCATCCCGGAGATGATAAATATAAATCAGTAGTACAACAGGCTAATTTTAAAATTCCGTTACGAAATGAAGAAGGAGCCGAACAACAAATTAATTTTCCTGAAATACACGATCAAAAGTATGGCATACAAGGATTGAAGCTAGGTGCTTCATCAAATTCAGGAGAGCGGGTTCATTATTATGTAAAAGAGGGACCAGCAGAGATAAAGGAGGATTTTGTACAGTTTACCAAAGTTCCTTCCAGAGCGAAGTATCCTATAAAAGTAACTGTTGTTGCCTGGCAGTGGGGTAGAAATATTGAACCTAAATTACAGTCTGCAAAACCAGTTGAACGAAGTTTTTACATTGAACGATAGGATGAAAGAGAACTTAAAGAAGTTCCTTACACCGTTGTTTTTTTAAACCGATTTAGTACAGATAATTATATATTTGAAATAGATTATAAACCCAAATTATTGCGAGTGATTTTTATGTAATAATACAATAAAAGCCTTTCTTAAATAAAATGTTATGATATCAGAAACTGTGTCAGTTAAAAAAACAGCCCCAAGTAAACCCGTATTTACGGAAAAGAGATTCATGCTCACTTTAATTTTCGTCACGTCCCTTTTTATGTGTTGGGGAATTGCGATTACCATGGCCGATATTTTAAACAGGCATTTTCAAAGTACTCTTAGCCTGAGCAGAAGTCAGTCTGCTTTCGTGCAGTTTGCAATTTTCGGTGCTTACTTTGTCATGGGTATTCCAGCTGGATTATTTATGAAGCGGTTCGGCTATAAAAATGGTGTTTTACTGGGGCTTTCCCTTTTTGCCACCGGAGCCTTTCTTTTTGTTCCTGCCGCGAATACTGCTTCATTTACTTTCTTTGGGATCGCTCTGTTTATCCTGGGATGCGGTTTATCCACTCTGGAAACTGTGGCACATCCATTTATGGCTGCTTTGGGCGATCAGAGAACCAGCGACCAGCGAGTGAATTTTGCTCAATCGTTTAATGCCGTGGGCGCGATGCTTGGACCAGCTATCGGATCTTATTTTCTATTCCAGAATTATACACCTGGAAGCAGCGATCTTACATCTGTTAAAATATTATACCTGGTTATCGGCAGCGTAATTGCCCTGATTGCTATTTCGTTTTCTTTTGTAAAGGTGCCACCCACAACCGATCCACATGCCGTTTCTGCTGATGCCGATGCTGTAAATATTGACTTAGCACCGGGAAAGAAATTATTTCAGCACACTCATTTCAGATGGGCGGTAGCAGCTCAGTTTTTTAACGTGGCCGCTCAAAGCGGAACCTGGGCTTTTTTTATTAACTACGGGCATGAGCAGATGGGATTTAGCGAAGCTACTGCAGGCCGGTATATGGTTTTGTTTATGTTTATGATGCTTTCAGGACGTTTTATCGGCACTTTCCTAATGCGGATTATTGCGCCAGCGACTTTACTGGCAAGCTTTGCGCTCGCAAATATCCTGATGTGTATTATTGTCGCCCAGAATTTTGGATGGCCATCTTTTATAGCTTTACTGGCTATCAATTTCTTTTTCAGTATCATGTTCCCTACAATTTTCAGCTTGGGTCTTAAAAATCTTGGAAAACATACTCAACAGGCATCTTCCTTTATTTCGATGGGTGTTGTAGGTGGAGCGCTTTTCCCATTTATTATGGGAAAAGTTGCTGATAACGTGGGTGTGGCGCAGGCCTATTACCTGCCTATTATCTGCTATATTGTGATCTTCGCGTTCGGTGCAAAGTTCTATAAAGTTAAACACTAATGCTTAATAAGGTACTTTTTTGTGGGTTTGTTGCATTTTTACTAATTGGAAGAATAAACGCACAGTCCGTAAAAGGGTACGATTTTAAGTTGATCGACAGCAAAATAAAAGGCTGGGTTGATTCCGGATATTATTCAGGTGCTTCGATTCTCGTAGCCCGGGAAAATAAAGTAATCTACAATAAGTACTTTGGTAATTATAGGCCTCAAACTGTCGCGTACATCGCTTCAGCCGGGAAGTGGCTCGCTGCGGCTACAATCGCTGCTGTAGTGGACGAAGGTAAACTATCCTGGGATGATAAAGTAAAACAATGGCTTCCCGAATTTACTGATGTAAAGGGAGAGGCTACGTTAAGACAGTTACTTTCGCACACTGCAGGCTATCCCGATTATCAGCCGAAAGGCGCCCGTACGGATAACTATCAAACATTAAAAGAATCTGTCGCGGAAATTGTTAAGCTTGCTGCAGATACATTGCCTGGAACCAGGTTTAAATATGGTGGACTGGCAATGCAGGTTGCCGGCCGAATGGCGGAGCTTGCCACTGGTAAAAATTGGGAAGTGTTATTTCAAGATAAAATAGCTCGTCCCTTAGGCATGTTCTCAACTCATTTTACTCCGGTAGATGAAACTCCCGGACACAGCCCAATGCTAGGCGGTGGAGCACGAACCAGCCTTTCCGACTATGCCAGCTTTCTGAAAATGATTATGAATGAGGGCCTCTTTAACGGTAAACGGATCTTGTCTGTTAAAGCACTTAAAGAGATGCAGTCGGACCAGGTAGGAAGTGCAAGAGTGGGCCCTGGAGAATATGTGGAGAATACCCGGGCAACAAATCGAAAAGATATTTATGGCCTGGGCCAATGGCGCGAAGAATTAAATGACAAGGGCGAACCAAGTCTGATCGGTAGTCCGGGTTGGGCCGGAGCATATCCCTGGATCGACAAAAAAAACAAGGTCTACGGATTTTTCCTGGCACGCGTAGCAAGCATGAAAGATGGCTTCAACTCTTTTTATGCAAGTCCGGTTTTGCCTTTACTGTTTAGAGATGCAATAGAAGACAGCCGCCACCCCGAAGTTAAACGTGGATACATCGCTGTCGATGGGGGCGGCAGTTTATTTTATGAAGAAAAAGGTAAAGGTGCACCTGTCATTTTTATTCATGGTCATTCATTTGATCATTACCAGTGGAATCCGCAGTTTGAGTCTTTATCTGGCAAATTCAGAGTGATACGATACGATGTCAGAGGTTATGGACGAAGCAGTATGCCGGCAGAATTTTCTAATACCATGCATGCCCGCGATGTTATTCAATTAATGGATGCTTTGAAAATTACCAAAGCTCATATTATCGGACTTTCCATGGGAGGATTCATAGCAACGGACCTTTTAGCTTTATATCCTGAGCGCTTACTTTCTGTAACCGCGGCCAGCGGAGATGTGTGGGGTGGTTCACCCGGTCCGTCGGTGCCATGGACCAGTGAAGCGATTAATAAACGTCGCGATGAAATAGGTCTTTACAGGAAAAAGGGAATTCACGAGAATAAATTGGAATGGTGGCAGGGACTCACCACTCGTAACGGAATAGTTTTAGAAACTATCAGGCGTCCGGTTTGGGATATGATTTATAAGTGGGATGCCTGGCAGCCAACCCATGTAGAGCCACGCTTTTTATTGGGCACATCGGTAATCGACAAGTTAAAGGAAAGACACACTACTGTCCCGGTATTGGTTTTAACAGGCGATGCCGATAGCGGAAAAAAAAATAAGTTATTAGAATTGGTGCCCTCTGCTAGGCAGGCTTGGGTAAAAAATGCAGGCCATGTAAGTAATTTGGAAAATCCGGAAGATTTCACCCGGCAAATTCTGAACTTCCTCAGCAAGACCGGGCAATGAACGCGATTGTTACATTATTTTTTTAAATTTTACTAAATCGATTTAGTATTTTTTCTAAATTGCATGTAAATTATTAACCTTAAATATGCTTGCGCTTCCAAGGAAATTTTCTTGAAAGCAGTTTTAGATAATCCAATTGGAACGTTAATGAAAAGAGTGACCTGTGGCCTGTTTGTATTAATTGCAACTTCGATAGTAGTTAATGCCCAATCGCATTATCCGGGGCAGCATAAAGGTAAGTTCATCATTTCCGATAAATTAGAACCAAGAGTCTCCAGTTTTGATCTGGATGAGGTAAAGTTGCTCGACAGCCGGTTTAAGGAAAATATGAAGAGAGAGCAAAAATGGCTTTTATCCATCGGTGTAAACCAATTGTTGCATAGCTTTAGAACTAATGCGGGAATTTACAGCGGAAACGAAGGCGGTTATTTTACCATGAAGAAGCTTGGCGGCTGGGAATCTCTGGATTGTGAACTCAGAGGGCATTCTACGGGTCATATCCTTTCGGGATTGGCTTTGATGTATGCTTCAACTGGTGATGAAAAATATAAGATCAAAGCAGATAGTCTGGTGACAGGACTCGCCGAAGTTCAAAAAGTATTGAACCAGGACGGGTATTTGAGCGCCTATCCTCAGGAGCTGATAAACCGGAACCTTGAGGGTAAAAGAGTATGGGCGCCATGGTATACTTTACATAAAATTTATTCTGGCTTAATAGACCAATACCTCTACTGTAATAATAAGCAGGCATTAGAGGTGGTCTCTAAAATGGGATCATGGGCTTACAATAAATTGAAACCTGTAACTGCTGAACAAAGAGTGCTGATGCTAAGGAATGAGTTTGGTGGTATTAATGAATCGTTTTATAATCTCTATGCACTTACCGGGAAGCCAGAATACAAGTGGGTGGCAGAGTTTTTCTATCACAACGAGATGTTGGATCCTCTTAAAGAGGGAAAAGATATCCTTGAAAAGAAACATGCCAATACCTATATTCCTAAGCTTCTGGGTATGACCCGCCAGTACGAATTGGAAGCCAAAGGCGACGGGGATAAAATTGCTTCGTTTTTCTGGCAAACCGTTACTGATCACCATTCATTTGTGACAGGAAGTAATAGCGATAAAGAGAAGTTTTTTAAGGCAGATGATCTTTCGAATCATTTAACGGGTTATACTGGCGAGTCCTGCAATGTTTACAACATGCTAAAGCTGACACGGCATCTTTATACACATAGTGCCGATATAAAGTACGCCGACTATTATGAAAAAGCTCTTTTTAATCATATTTTAGGTCAGCAGGATCCGGCCACGGGAATGATTTCGTATTTCCTTCCGATGCTGGCCGGGGCCCACAAAGTTTACAGCACACCCGACAGTTCCTTCTGGTGCTGTGTGGGCAGCGGGTTCGAAAATCAGGCTAAGTATGGGGAATCTATTTATTACCATACTAATAGTGCTGTTTTTGTGAATCTTTTTATTCCTTCTGAATTGAACTGGAAGGAAAGAGGATTTAAAATTAAACAGGAAACTCAATTTCCCCGTGCAGGGATTTCAAAATTTACCGTACTCGCTGCGAATTCAGCTAATACAATATTGAATATTCGATATCCGTCATGGGCAAAAGATGGAGCGATTGTGAAAGTAAATGGAAAAGCTGTCAAAGTAACTCAATCTGCTGGAACTTATATTACTTTATCGCAGAAATGGAAAAAGGGCGACCTGATAGAGGTTCATTTTCCGATGAGCCTTCAGGCGGTGACAGTTAGCGATAATCCTAAAAAAGTAGCATTTACTTACGGTCCGATTGTACTGGCCGGCATTATGGGGACAAAGGATTTTATTCAGAAGGCTCCCTATTCTAATCCGCTCCTTTACAATGACTATTATACCTATAATTATAATGTTCCGACCGACATTATTAAATCTTTAAGCATGGATCTGAAAAGCTTGAATAATGCTATTAGGCCGGTTAGGGGAGATGAACTCACTTTTAAAACAGTTAAAGAAGGTTTGATACTTAAGCCTTTGTTTGATATACACCGGGAGCGGTATGTTGTTTATTGGGATTTAAAAAATTAATATGAGAACTATAGTTTCGTTTTGTATTGCTCTTGCAATTTGCATCATCACAGGAGTTGTTTCTGCACAATCTTTCGTTCATCCTGGAATTCTTCATGGCAAAGAAGATTTAGAACGCATGAAAAAAGCTGTCGCTGAAAAGCAGGAACCTATTTACAGCGGGTTTAAAATCTTTGCAGAAAATCCTGTTTCAAAAAGTACCTATAAAATGCAGGGGCCGATGGAAATGGTGGGTAGAAATCCGACTGTTGGCCAAGGAATTTACGATACAGATGCCAATGCAGCTCATCAAAATGCAATAATGTGGGCCATAACAGGCGACAAAGCTTATGCTGATAAAGCGATCGAAATAATCAATGCCTGGTCATCCACATTGAAGTCGATAACCGGTCGGGATGCAGTGCTGATGGCTGGGTTGGGACCTTTTAAAATGGTAAATGCGGCAGAAATTCTCCGCTACACCAATGCCGGCTGGTCTGATGCAAATATCAAACAAACTGAAAAACATTTTAAAGAAGTTATCTATCCGGTAATTAAAGATTTCGCACCCTTTGCCAACGGAAATTGGGATGCCGCAGCGATAAAAACTGTAATGGCTATAGGAGTTTTCTGTAATGACAGGTTAATATTTGAACGTGCATTAAGGTACTATGTTAACGGTCACGGTAACGGAAGATTAGGCCATTACATAATCAATCAGGATGGTCAGATACAGGAAAGCGGTCGAGACCAGGCGCATACGCAATTAGGAATCGGCATGTTGGCTGAGTCTTCAGAGATTGCATGGCACCAAGGGCTAAACTTATACGGATACTCTGATAACCTTTTGCTTAAAGGCTTCGAATATGTCGCTAAATTTAATCTGGGTAATGAGGTTCCTTTCGTTACTACGTTAGATCGCACGGGAAAATACTTTCACCAAACGATAGCAAGACATGATCGCGGTCCGCTTCGCGCAGTTTATGAGCAGGTGTATAACCATTATGTAAATCGTATGGGACTGCCTGCCTTTTTCACACAGCAGGCGGCAGAGAAATTACGACCAGAAGGTCCCGGACGCCCCGGTGCTGACCATCCCGGTTACGGAACATTGTTTTTCACCAGACCAAAGGAAAATTCAGTTTCTAAAGTTGCAAATGTAAAACCTGCCTCGCCTGGTGCTATAATCGCTGACGGTTCAGCAAAGGAAATAAAGCTGACTTGGGTAGAATCTATCGGTGCTACAAAATACACAGTAAAAAGAGCGACTAAAAGTGGCGGACCGTATAAGATTATTGCTAAAGACATAAATGCAGCGAAGTATACTGACAAAAGCATTAAGTCGGGAAAAGTGTACTATTATACAGTGTCGGCCTCGAATGAAAAGGGCGAGAGTGCTAATGCTTCAGAAACAGGTGTAAGTGCAGGAACTCCAGGCAGATGGAATCAAGCAAGTATTGGAACAGGCAAACTCTGTGGAAATACCGCCTTTGATGGAAAACAATTCACTATTGAAGGAGCCGGAATGGGCTTAGATAGCCTTGCAGATCAATTTCATTATACATATCAATCGATTAAAGGTAATGGAAGTATTGTCTTGAGATTTGTGCCTCAGCCGAGCTCACAGTTCTCCAGCTTCGGAATAACAATGCGTGATGGTCTTTCTGAAAGCTCAGCACATATATCTATTATCATTTATCCGGGTAAAACCTCCCAAATCGAAGCACCCAACTGGCATTTGCAGTTTATAACACGAGAAACTCCGGGAAGCGCTGCCGTTATTAAAAACAAGGGTCCGTTTTTAGCTGATCCGGTAGTAACTCATGGTCGCTTAACCGGATATTACTGGTTGAAATTAGAACGCAAAGGGGATACCTTTAACGCGTTTGGGTCAGCTGATGGCCAAACCTGGACAGAAGTGGGTAGCGCAAAGGCGACATTTAAGAAAGGTATATATGTTGGAATCGCGGCTTCTTCGGGAATTAAGGATAAGACTACAACGTTGATGTTTGATCATGTTCGCCTCAGCAATAAGCAAAAGAACTAATTATCAATGCCCGGAGGTTTTATTCTTTTGTTTTCCGTAATTATAAGTTGTAATAACCTGAATAGGTAAGCTCCAGCCCAGCGGCGGTCAGACAAAGAGATAGCACGTTCACCTCTCGTGCCTTTTGTGTCAAGAGCTTAAATTTTTTTGCCTTGCGTCAAGCACGGGCGTGTTCATAGTGTCGACCGCGGGCTGCTTCCACCCATTTGGGGCATCCGCTAAACTTAGTAAAATTCTGTCGTGTAAGCTTAGAATCAGAAGCTTTCAGTATTTTTTTCTTGCTGGTACCGCCTTTCGTGCGAAGCACGGTTCCATCCGCACCGGGAAGTTTGTAAGCAGAAACACTTCCTATGCTGCATGTAAATTCGAAGTCACTTTTTAAGAAAGCCATAAGATGTTGCCTTGTAAGGCAAGTATACAGCACCGGGCAAGAATAGGAGTTAAACAATGTTAAGCCAAAGGTTAAATATTATTAGAGGTTCTATCAGCCACAGATAAAGCACCTTTTATAAGAGATACCTTATAGGTACTGAAAGGGTACTTAAAAGGTACTTCAACAGTGCTTTAACCCTTCCCCAGTTTATTTGTTGTCTCGTCCTGAATAGCTATAAAAGGGCTAGTCGGTTAATGTATATTTCAGCCGTTCACATTTAGTATAAGACCCGGAAAAATAAAAAATGATTCTTCTTAAAATATTAAAAGTGTATATTAGACACTTGTAAGCAGAATGTTGCAGATCTAACCGATATAAGCTTTAAACCAGTTTAGCTTAGCTGCATTTAATTTCGTCAGTTTAACGATATGAACGCTCGTGATATTAAAATACTAGAGGATGCTCAATTGATGGTGTTGATTAGTGAGGGGAATAAACTTGCATTCGATGTAGTTTATGAACGTTACTGGGAAAGCCTTTTGGTATATGTAGTAAGAGTGATTAAAGATAAAGAAGAAGCAGGGGACATTTTGCAGGATGTTTTTATTTCTCTCTGGAATCGGAGAGCGGAATTAAGTAAAATAGATTGTCTTTCTGCATACCTATTCACTGCAGTTAGATATAAGGCTTTAGTATATCTCAAAAAAGCAGCTGGCAAAAGTAAATTGATGACAATCTTACCAGAGTCTTTTTCTGATATGCAAACTTCATCGGAAGAGCTTTATTATGCTAAAGAACTTTCTCGGCTTATTGATAAGGAAATTGAAAATTTACCATCTAAGATGAAGCAAGTTTTTATTCTTAGCAGGAGAGAAGAGTTAAGCCATAAGGAAATAGCCGAAGTACTTCATATCTCCGATAAGACCGTCAGAAAACAAATTCAAAATGCTTTAAAGGTCTTTCGGTTAAAACTTCAGAAGGAATTTATTACAGGATTTTTGATTTTTGTAAAGTTTTTTCTTTGGTTTATTTACTAATCATTGACTTAGATTGTGTTTGTCGGAAATACTTAGCATAGCCTGTAGAATCCCGTAGAATTCATTTTTCTTATCGCACCCCGAAAATCCTTGAATTCATTCTCAGAGTAATTTAGCATGATCAATTTTATGCGATTTAGATTCACAATAACTAATCAAAATAAATTTAATATTTTTTTATAAAGGCCTACTCCCTATGAGTATCTGGATATACTTGCTTATAATAAACCATTCATGAGAAAAGACGAATTAATAAACCTTTTAGATCGCTTTGAAAAAGGGGAATGCTCTTCGGAAGAATTAAGCCAGCTGGAAGCCTGGTTTGACAGAACTTCTGCAAATGAAGAATTCAATTGGTCTGAGCAGGAAAAACTTGCATTCAATACGGACCTGAAAAAGCGCATTGATGCAACGATCATGAAAAAAGTAGGCATTTCATCCATTAATTGGCTAAAAGTGGCTGCTTCTGTTATTTTAATCGCTTCTTTTTCCTTATTGCTTAATACATACCGCACTCAGCTAAGAGATTATTTCGACCCTGTTATTTATACACAAACTATCGTACCTGTAGGGCAAAAAACGAAATTAACCTTAAGTGATGGGTCTGTAATTGTACTGAATGGAGGATCCAGGCTACGGTATCCTGAAAAGTTTAACCGTGATATAAGAGAAGTTGATTTAATTGACGGAGAGGCTTATTTTGATGTTGCTCATAATAGAGAAAAGCCCTTTATAATCAAAGCAGGTGGAACTCATACACAAGTTTTAGGCACTGCTTTTAATATTCGCTCTTACGCTGGATTTAAGAATATTGAGATTACAGTAAGTCGTGGAAAAGTTGCAGTAAGTAAAGAGCTTTCAGGAAATAAACGCAGTAAAGTTGCACCTGTTTTCCTGTTGCCAAATGAGCAGGTATCTATTGATCGGGTTTCGTTGAAGATGGATAAAAAGAATATTAATGCCAGGGAGATAATAAGTTGGACAGAAGGTAAGTTGATATTTAATAATGAGCTATTAAAGAATGTAGCTTTGGTTCTTCAACATTCCTACGGTATTAAAATCAATTATAAAAATAAAGATATCGAAGAAATTAGGTTCACTGCGAGTTTTGACCAGCATGATACGCTTGATGAAATTCTCTATTCAATTGCTAAAGCCAATAGGCTTAGATATGAAAAACAGGGTAACAATATCTTATTTAGTAAGAAATACGACCTATTCAATTAACCCAAACAACCGAATATAAATATGAAGTAATTATGATTAAGAAATACCGGTAGGAAAGATTTTCCTAACCGGTAAAGATCAGTCTCATAACTCCAATTATCGGCTGATCAGACAGTTTAGAAACAAATAACCATTTATTAACCAAACTTATCAAAGGTATGAAAAAATGTACCATATGGAATTCCTATTTCATAAGACAAACAATGAGAATTAGTTGCCAGATTGTGTTCTTCTTAGTACTTAGCACTCAGCTCCTTCTTGCAAGTTATACGAGCGGCCAGGTGGCGTCTGAAGTGAAAATTAATCTTAAAGTTGATAACGTTCCTTTAAAGGATATACTCAATACTATTCAGCAAAAGAGCAAATTACGTTTCATTTATAATGATAAACTGGTTTCAGCTTACAAAAGTATTTCGGTTTCAGAGAACGATAAACCTGTTGACTTGATATTAAAAGGGCTCTTAAAGAATACACGGCTAAATTATATTGAGCGAAATAGAAAGATAATTATTATTGAAAAGGACGATCCTGCAGCTTTTGGACCAAGCTTTCTAATTAATGAGGTAAAAAAGGATGTAGTTATCAGGGGGACTGTAAAAGACGAAGAGGGGGAATCCTTGATTGGGGTAAGTGTAAAAGTTAAAGGATCTTCTGCAGGTACCACTACAAACCTGGATGGTCAGTATTCTATTTCAGTGCCCGATCAGACTGCAATACTGGTGTTTTCTTACTTAGGCTACAAATCCGTAGAAATTCCGGTAGCAGATAAAACCACAATTGATGTATCGTTGCAGGTTACTGCAGAAAATCTATCTGAGGTAGTGGTAATTGGCTATGGTACACAACGAAGAGCCGATGTTACCAGCGCTGTTGCTACGGTTAAGTCGGAAGATTTTGTGAAAGGACCGGTTCAGGATGCAGGTCAGTTATTACAAGGTAAAGTAGCTGGATTGACAATTGGTGCCCCAAGTGGTAACCCTACAGCGGGCACACAAATATTATTACGTGGAAATACTACGTTATTTGGCGCAAACTCCAATCCTCTCGTTCTGATTGATGGTATCCCGGGTGACCTTAAAACAGTTGCTCCGGAAGATATTGAATCGGTAGACGTTTTGAAAGACGGGTCAGCCGCGGCTATATATGGGGTCAGGGGATCTAATGGAGTAATAATCATAACCACAAAAAGAGCAAAAGGAACTTTTACCAATAGTGTCGATTATAGTGGATACGCAAGTACTCAGACTATTTCGAAAAAGCTTGACATGCTAAGCGCACAAGATTACCGTGATCAAATTAGCGCGGGAACGAGAGCAGCTTCATGGGACGCCGGGGCAACTACAGATTGGTTAAAAGAAGCTACTCAAACGCCACTGACACACGTTCATAATTTGACTATAAGGGGAGGGAATAGCACAACGAACTACCTCGCATCGGCTAACTACAGAGATCTGGAAGGGATTTTTAAAAAGAGCGATAACAAAACATTTACCGGAAGGATAGATGTAAATCATAGTATGTTAGACGATAAACTGAAGTTTAATGTCGGCATTTTAAATCAGACCAATAATTATACACGAAATTCTAACGGAGGAAGCTTCAATGGTTGGATTTACAGGCAAACAGTAATTCGGAATCCAACAGAACCTGTTTATAATGCCAATGGCAATTTTTATGAAAATACAGGAAACTTTGATTATGAGAACCCAATGTCTCTTTTGTACGAGAGCGATGGACAGGCAAAAAATGTAAATTCTCGTATGAATAGTACAATTACTTATGCACCAATAAGTAATGTAAAGCTTTCTGCTTTATTTTCTTATTCAAGATTCAATGGTAATGGCGGATACTCTGAAAGTAAAAATCATATTTCTACTATTAAAAGCAGCTTAAATGGTTTCGCTTCAGTTAATTCTAACCTGTCAATCGATCGTTTGGCAGAATTAACTGCCGAATACTCTAAATCCCTTAAAGATCACAGATTTGTGGCCTTAGGAGGTTACGGTTATCAGGAAAACGAATCGACTAGCATGTATTCACAAAACCAGGATTTTCCTACTGATATTTTCGGATATAATAATATTGGTTTAGGTGAAGGTATTAAAGATAGTAAAGCCACACTTAGCAGCAGCAAATCAGAAACTAATCTAATAAGCTTCTTTGGTAGGCTAAATTATAGTTATAAAGACAAGTATCTGTTGTTGGCAAGCTTAAGGCATGAAGGGGCCAGCCAGTTATATGGAGCGAATAGTCCATGGGGAAATTTTTGGGCAGTATCTGGCGGTTGGAGAATTACTAAAGAAAACTTCATGAGTAAGCAGGTGCTGTTTGATGATCTAAAGCTTCGGGCAGGTTATGGAATCACAGGCAACCCGCCAAACGATGGATTGCTTAGTCAGCCCTTATTAGGATATGGAAACTATGTGTATTCAAATGGGAAATGGATAAGAACCTTGGGGCCTGCTACAAACCCTAACCCGTTTATCCGTTGGGAAGAGAAGCATGAAACTAATCTTGGACTCGATTTTAGTATGCTGCAGGGAAGAATCAGCGGAAATATTGACGTTTACAATCGGCAGATTAAAGATTTGCTTTATAGATACCAAGTGCCGAGTCCACCAAATTTATATCCTGAAACTCAGGCGAATGTGGGTAAGATGGAAAATAAGGGACTCGAGATTATGCTAAATTTCCTGCCTGTAAAATCAAAACAGTTTGTTTGGAATTCAAGTGTTAATTTTTCCACCAATACAAATAAATTAATAAGCTTGTCAAACGATCTTTATAAAACTACTACCAATTACTTTACAACTGGTTTTGCCGGAATTCCAATCCAGACATTTACAAATATTGTATTTATTGGAAAAGGCATAGGCGATTTTTACGGATATAAAGTAATAGACATCGATGACAACGGAGAGTGGATTTATGAAGGCAGAAATGGTGAACCTGTAAAATACGATGATCTGGCGCATAGCTTCGAGGATAAAAAAGTAATAGGAAACGGACTTCCTAAATATTACGCAGGATGGAATAATAATTTTTCATATAAAAATTTCGATTTAAGCATTACGATGAGAGGTGCATTTGATTATCAGATAATTAACTCTCAAAGAATGTACATGGAAAACCCGGTAATTCAGAATTATAATATTTTAAAGTCTGCTTACGATCCGGTTTTTGGAAAAACAAAACTCAATGTGGCTGCTCTTGAATTCAATAGTTATTATGTTGAAGATGGAGACTTCTGGAAAGTGGATAATATAACTCTGGGATATAATTTCAACAAATTTAAATCGAAATATGTAAAAGGTGCAAGATTCTATCTTTCCTCTTTGAATACCCTGACATTCACTAAATATAAAGGTTTGGATCCCGAGGTGAATCGCATGGGATTAAATCCAGGTTTAGATGATCGTGATAAGTATCCTACAACCCGGACATTTACAATGGGTGTTAATCTTAATTTTTAACAATTGGAATGTGAACAGTTAGCCTGCATAAGGATGTTCAACTCTCATTTCATCACAAAAGAATATTCAAATGAAAAATTTAAAAAGACAATATTGGGTTGTTATTCTGTTTGTTTCAATAATAACCATTCCGTCCTGTACCAAATTAAAGGACGATCCATATAGTACAATTATATCCACCAGATTTAATCCAACTAAAGATGATTTAGCAGCTTTGGTTGGTGCCGGATATTCTCAGTGGAGGTTTATTTTGTTGGATTGGAATGGCCTTTGGCGGGCCCAGGAAATTACCGGAGACCAGATCGTTATTCCAAAACGGCCATGGGGATGGTTTGATGACGGCGTTTATCAACGCCTGCATAAACATACATGGACAACGGATGATGAAGTGGTACGAAATACATGGAACAGAACATATGCAGGTATTACCAATTGTAACAGAATTATCTACCAGATAGAATCCGGTTTAATACCTGTAACCGATGGCAGAGAATCTACACTTGCAGAATTAAAAGTTTTAAGGGCTTCTTATTACGCCATTTTGTGCGACTTTTTCGGCAATGTGCCAATTGTAACCCAATTCGATCTTCCTGCAGGCTTCTTACCTAAGCAAAGCACGCGGCTGCAGGTGTATGATTTTATCGTGAAAGAACTTAACGATAATATTCCTCAACTAAGCTCCGAAAATAATATTTCGACATATGGAAAATTCAATAAATGGGCTGCTTATACTCTGCTGGCGAAAATGTATCTGAATGCAGGTGTTTATACCGGAACACCAAAATGGGCTGAGTGTATTGCTGCGTGTAATGCTGTCATCAATTCGGGTGCGGGATATGTGTTAGAGCCAAACCAAAAAAATGTATTCTTAACAGAGAATCAGGGTTCGAAGGAAATAATATTTGCTTTGCCCATGGATGAAAACTATACAGACAACTGGAATGCTTTTGACCATCATATGCAAACACTACAGCAGGAAAATCAGGCTACATATAATCTTAAAAATACTCCATGGGGAGGTATGTGTGCCATTCCTCAGTTTATCAGCACATTTGATCAAAGCGATGCCAGATATGTAAACAACTGGATAAAGGGCCAGCAGTATAATTCATCGGGCCAGATGCTATATGTTGCCCAGGGAGATTTTAAGGGTCAGCCTTTAAGCTTTGTTAATGAGTTACCAGGCCTCGAGAAAGGGGAGTCTGTGCACGGTTTTCGCCTCGGTAAGTTCGAAATCAAAATGGGATCCACTAACCGCTTGAGTAACGATTATCCAATCTATCGGTATGCTGATATATTGATGATGAAGGCCGAATGTTTATTGCGTACAGGCTTATCTGATGATGCAGCCACCATTGTAACCCAGGTAAGGCAAAGAAACTTTGCTTCAAATCCTTCAAAAGCTACTGTTACCGGCGCGCAGTTGCTAATGGGCAGCTCATATGCGTATGGCCTTAAGGATGCTGTAAATAACCAGTTTACCAATGAGGGTGGCGCTGATATTCAATATGGCAGGTTTTTAGATGAACTGGGATGGGAGTTTGACCAAGAAGGGCATAGGCGTACTGATATGATCCGATTTGGAGCGTTCACTAAAAAATCGTGGTTATCTCATTCAGCTACTAATAACAATAACAGAATTCTTTTTCCAATTCCGCGAACAGAGATTGAGAAAAATAATAATCTGGTACAGAATCAAGGATATTAATTTCCATTTTTAAGGATTAGGGATTGTTCCTGGTCCTTAACTTTATTTAACTATTATGAGCCATAACGGAAGTAGTGAGACTAACAACAGTATGCTATACTCGGGCGATTAAGTAAATATAAAAATTTAACAACAGTGGGAGATTCTGGAAAGAAAAATCCATCTTGATTTTATTCGAGGTGGTTTTGGTTAGTTTGGCCATTGGATAAAACCAATGGCTTTTTTAATATCTCTATTGCTAAATCGATTTAGAAATGGTAAAATGATGATAAGAACCCGGCTGCCGGACAAAATATAAATTTAAGAATTCCACTGATTTATATGAAAAAAGATATTTAAGGGGATTTTTTTTTGAGGAATAAATTGAATAAATTCTATTTTATTGAAAAATCGATAAAAATTAATTATTATTTCCTAAATCGATTTAGTACTACTAAATTTGAATTAACCAATAAGTCCTTAAACGAGTATTTAATACAAATTTCTTTTTCATGTCTCAGAAGGGGGAAATAAGAAACTTTACTAAATCGTTTTAGTACTCCAAATTATCAACTAAATAAAATTAACGTATTATGAAGAAATCGTTACATGTAAGAAGGGGAAATGTGATTTTGGTCCTCTTTCTGTTCATTGTGTATTGCAATCCACTGTTCGCGCAGGAACGCCTGGTGAAAGGGAAGGTTATCGATGCAAAAACTAATGAGACAATTATTGGTGCAGCTGTCAAAGTAAAAGGTACCCAAAATGGTGTAACTACAGATGTAAATGGAGCTTTTAGTATAAATGCCCCTGCATCGGCAGTATTGCAGGTTTCATATATCGGATATCTTCCTTTCGAAATCGCGGCAAGCTTTTCCGGTCCCATGACTATCAAAATTGCACAGGATGATATCATGTTAGGAGAGGTTGTGGTTGTTGGTTACGGATCACAGAAGAAAGAGACGCTAACCGGTTCTGTTACTAAGGTTGATGCAAAGGCTTTCGAGGACAAAGGTTCCTTAGCAAGTCCGTTGCAAGCATTACAGGGGCAGGTTCCGGGGGTAATCATAACGCGTTCATCTTCGGCACCGGGAGATGAGTCATGGAGTTTGAAATTGCGCGGTGCTGTTTCGGCAACAGCTACAGAACCTTTGGTGATTATTGATGGGATTGCGGCAAGCAGTTTTCGGGATTTACGTTTGATTAATCCTTCTGACATTGATAATATCAGCTTTTTGAAAGATGCTGCTGCTGCAATTTACGGATCAAGAGCTGCCGGAGGGGTGGTATTGGTTACTACTAAAAAGGCCAAATCCGGTAAGACTGCAATTGAATACAATGGTTCTTATACCCGTAAATTTGTGGGTTTGCAACCTCGTTTAATGAGTATGGATCAATGGGCGAATGGTGTAATTGAGGCTCGTACCAACGATGGTTATGGTTCCGATGATGTTTGGATAAAATATGCTAACCTGGCTTTAGCGAATAAAGGTGGCTATGTTGATGCAAGGGACATCAATAATCAGCCGATTCAGGGAGCCTTTAACGATGTAAAAGATTTTGTTTTCTTAGATAATAACTGGACCGATATTTTATGGGGAGGCGCAAATTCCCAACAGCATGATATCAGTGTGGCAGGAAGGACTGAAAAATCTGGTTACAGGTTGTCCCTGGGTTATACCAATGATGATGGTGTGTTAAAATATGGTAACAATACCAACAAGAGATATAATGTTAGATTAAATAATGACTTCAAAGTTTCTGATAAGATATCGTTTGAGTCTGTCATTGCTTACAACCGTCAGGATCAGGTGGCTCCCACCATGTTGGGCAGTATTGCTAACCAGGGATATCCGCAACCTGGTTTACCGGCACAAACCTTAACAGGCAAGGCTTATGCATGGGGAGGGCAATATACGCCAAACTCTTTTGGGATATATGGTGGCGATAACAGATTAAATGTTTCGGCCATAAATATCAGCGAAACGTTTAATTATCAAATCTATAAAGACTTAAAGTTTGTAACCAATTTGGGTTATAATAATAGTACTGCAACACGTGATGTTCAGCAAAATAGCATAGAATGGTATAATTACGAAGGTGATATATTGGTTCAAACCAACCCCACTCAGGCAAAAAGCTCTTACCAGAAAACTTTTGGCAAAACCGATTTTTATTCCGCAACGGCTTATTTGAATTACAATAAAACCATTGCTAAAAATCACAATGTTGGTGCAACTGTAGGGACTCAATATGAACGCAATGAGTACGATGCTAACGGAACTACAACGTTAGATATTAATAGCTCTCTTTCGGCATCAAATGGAATTGGTTTGGTTACACCGAGTGTTCAAAAAGATCATTACGCTTTGGGGTCGTATTTTGGGCGTTTCAATTACAATTATAAATCAAAATACCTTTTAGAGGCCAATGCCAGGTATGACGGGTCTTCTAAGTTTCTTAGAGCCAACCGCTGGAATTTCTTTTATGGATTTTCCGGGGGCTGGAGATTATCAGAAGAAAGGTTTGTAAACGATTTGGGTATTTTTAACGACCTGAAACTGAGAGCATCCTACGGCATTGTGGGTAACCAATCCGGACCTCGATTATATGATGGCCAACAGCTTTATAATTCTACTACGGGCGGAGGTGCTTATATAGGTAATGGAAAGTTAAATTATATCACCACCGACGGGGGGTTGGTAAGTTTTGAGCGCACATGGGAAAGAATCCATAACTATAATGTTGCTCTGGATTTTGGCTTATTACATAACCGGTTATCCGGAACTGCGGAATGGTTTATAAAAAAGAACAATAATATGTTTTTAAGCCAGACTTATCCAGCGGTATTAGGAGCTGCAGCCCCAACCGCGAACATTGGCGAGTTTGAAGCAAAAGGCTGGGAAGGGATATTGAACTGGAACCATAAAATAGGTGGTTTTTCTTATAATGTAGGAGGCTCAATAACCTATGCTAAAAATAATTTAATAGACTTTGGCGGAAAAAATGTAACAGGTCAAGGGTTTAACGGAGCGGTAGAAGGATATCCGCTTAATTCCATCTTCGGTTTAAAATATGTCGGGCGTATTCAGACCGCTGAACAGGCGCAAGCCTATTTAGATAAGTACAATGTTGGAAACGGTATTGGATTAACCAACAAGATAGGAGTTGGTGATAATATGTATGAAGATGTAAATGGTGATGGTATACTGAATACCAAAGACCTGGTTTATTTGGGGACAGATGATCCTCAGCTTTCTTATTCTGTAAATGCTGGAGCCTCGTATAAAAACTTCGACTTTTCTGTTATTTTTCAGGGAGCAGGAGAACGCACAACTTTTAGAGATGATGTAAACTGGAGAATTCCATTCCGTTCGGTTTATCTCAATACCACTGATCAATCTGTCGGCAATCACTGGAGTCCTCAAACACCAGATGGACATTTTGCCCGGTATTCAACAGATGGCTCTGTAAATAATTATAACTATCAGGCTTCATCCTGGTCCGCAGAAAACGGAGCTTATTTAAGGCTTAAAAATTTGGTTCTGGGCTATACATTGCCGCAGGCTTTAATTACTAAAACAAAGGCGTTTTCCAGACTAAGAGTTTATGTAGCCGGGCAAGATCTGTGGGAAATTAGCCATATCAACGATGGTTGGGATCCTGAAGCTACCAGGACCGTATCTACTTACCAACGTTACCCTTTTAATCGTTTTTTTACAGCAGGTATAAATGCCAGTTTTTAATATAAAAATCATGAAAAGAACATATAAAAAATATATTATAGGATTGTTTATAGCCTTATCTGCAATGCAGTATGGCTGTAATAAATCGCTGGATCTGGATCCATTAGATAAAATTGGAGACGGTAATTTTTGGAAAACCCAAAGTGATTTTAAAATCTTCGCTAATCAATTTTATAGTTGGAGAAGAGATTTTAGCAGTTCGGTTTACGATGCACCGCACAGCGATAGAAGGTCTGATCTAATTACGTCTACAAATGCCAATGTATTCAGCAATGGAACCAATACGATTCCTGCTACCGATGGTACTTATTCAGGTGCTTTTGCCCGCATCAGATTAACCAATACTTTATTAACTAAGGCAGCGGGGTACGGTAAACCTGAAGAAATTGCCCAGTTTGTAGCTGAAGCTAGATTCTTCAGAGCATATATTTATTTTGATTTGCTGCAGTTATACGGAAACGCTCCAATTGTTGAGCGCTTATTGGAAACGAATGATCCGGCACTTTACGGACCAAGAAATGACCGTTCGGAAGTAGCAGATTTTATTATTGCAGATTTGAAGGCGGCTATTCCGGATTTGCCTTTACAAAGTAAGGTGACTGAAGCTGGTCGTTTAAGTAAAGGAGCTGCGCAGGCATTTTTGTCGAGAGTGGCTTTGTTTGAAGGTACATGGCAAAAATTCAGAGGTAACACTCAAAGAGGTACTGATTTATTAGATATCGCTGCAAAAGCTGCAAAAGATGTGATGATCAGCAACGAATACGCTTTGTTTAATCCGGTATCTCTGGGAGATTCTGCTCAGAAATATATGTTTATCCTGGAAGATACGAAGTCTAATCCCGCAGGATTAAAAAAATCGGATAACAAAGAATACATCTTCAGCAACCGCCATGACGAGGTAATTAATCCTATCGGGAGTAACATTACCCAAGAAACTTTTGCCAACGTTCAATGGATAAGCAGGAAATTAGCTACCATGTATTTGAGCAGCAATGGTTTGCCGATAGATAATCCGAACAATACCCAATTTCAGGGCTACAATACGTTGAATTCAGAATTTCAGAACAGAGATAACAGGATGAAATATACTCTGATGCCGGCCTATAAAGCCTATTGGAGAAATACCAGTCCGCGTGTAACCTGGTTAGGCAATGCTGCTGATTTAGCTTCTGCCGCTTTTACTTCATTTCAGCCAACCTATGGTAGCGGCTATCACAATCAAAAATGGGCAGCTGAAAGAGCGGTTCCGGATAGAGCAGAAGGCTACGATTACCCTATTATTCGTTATGCCGAAGTATTATTAAATTATGCAGAAGCCGTTTATGAAAGAGATAATGCTATTTCTGATGCCGACCTGGACATTTCTTTAAATCTGGTGCGCAGACGCGTAAATGTCAATATGCCTAAACTGAGCAATGCTTTTGCGACTACTAACGGCTTAAATATGCGAACTGAAATCAGAAGAGAGCGAACCATAGAATTGTTTAATGAAGGTTTTAGAATTGATGATTTAAAACGTTGGAAAACCGCGGAAACAGAGATGCCTCAAAATATTTTAGGCATTAAATGGGCGGGAACAGAATTTCAAACTAAATGGAGTTCAGTTACAAAACCCAAAAATTCGGATGGTGTGTTGATTATGGAATCCGGACGGACCTGGAACAATAGGAACTATTTATATCCTCTTCCACTCGATCAGTTAACACTAAACCCTGCACTGGGTCAAAATCCTGATTGGCAATAAATATTAAATAATATCCCTCAGTTTAGAATCTGAGGGATATATAAAACGAGTTAATTGATAAGCCTAAAATTAAAATTTATGAAGATTTTTAATACAATAGTAAATAAGGGTAAAATATACCTGGTATTTGCACTTATTGCGTTCTCTTTTACTTCATGTGATGATTCAATAATAGATCAAATCGCAGTTAAAAAGGAACTTTTAAGTACGCTGCAAATTAAAACTACCGCCGAACTTCCCTTGTTAATAGGTAAAGACAGTTTATTAAACATTACATATACACCTGAAGCACCAACTAATCCGGCATTGGTTTGGAAAAGTGATAACGAGGCGGTGGCCACCGTCTCTCAGCAAGGTAAAGTCAGCGCAATTTCTGTTGGTACAGCGGTAATAACAGTAAGTTCAACAGATGGTGGTGCAAGGAAGTCTTCTGTAACTATCAAGGTAATCGATAAGATAGAGTATGTTACTGATATCACTTTAACATCAGGCAGTCAGGAAATTTTTCAAGGCGAAACATTAGCCATTACCGCAACGGTAGCTCCAACAAATGCAACGTATAAAACTTTAAAATGGACTAGCAGCAATCCTGCAATAGCAACAGTCTCTGAAAACGGTTTAGTGACGGGGATTGCTAAAGGAAATGTAACAATTACTGCAGCCTCAACAGATGGCAGCGTTAAGAGCAAAACGATTTCGCTGACAGTGAAAGAGGTAATTCCTGTTACGGACATTTCCATTACAACCGTGGCGAATGAAACGCTCGCTGTCGGTCAGCTGTTTCCAATCGCGGTTGTTCTTACTCCCGCTAATGCCACTGCACAGTCGCTGCAATGGTCATCCAATAACGAGGCGGTGGCTTCCGTTTCTGCCAGCGGAGTAATTACAGCTATATCAGATGGACAAGCGACGATTACCGTTTCAGCCAAGAACAATTCCACTATCCGTGCTACTATTACGGTTGTCGTTGAAGCAGGAAAAATCAATGACACATTTTTTGGTACAACTACTCCATGGCAGGCTGTGACTGCTAATTCAACAGGTGTGATAGAAAACGGGAAATTTAAAGTAACAATGGCTGCTGGCACCAAGTACCGCGGCGATTTTAAACGTGCGGGCGGAGCAATAGTTCACGCAGGTAGTTTCCCAATCATTGCATTCAAGTTTAACCGGCCTTTAGGAACAGGGAATATTATATTCGATACTAATCTCGGTTCATATCTGAACGGGAATAATAAGCTTACTACTCTTGTAGGCAAGGATGGGGTACAAGTGCATTATGCCAATCTGGCCACTGGTACTTTTGGTGGAAGTGCTGTGAAATTATCAACCACAGCAACTACAACATTGTCCACTTTTCAACTTAAAGTGGCCGACTTTGTTTTGACAGCAGACCAAATAGCCGCCGGGGGGTATAAGTATGAAGTTTATTGGGTGAAAACGTTCAAGACACTGGCAGATCTGGAAGCTTATATTAATCAATAAAAATATTTATGCAGCTATCATTGATAGCTGCATGCTTTTATCATAGTAACCAAAAATGATTAAGATGGAATATCCAAAAAGATTTAAGACGGCTTGCAGCCTGATGATTGTAATTTTACTGGGTAATGCCTGTAGTAAAGGGAAAGATCCTGAACCTCAACCTACGCCGGTGACCCAAACTGAAACCATCACTATTTCTCACCCGTGCATGCTGCATACAGCGCAGGATTTCGCATTTGTGAAAAGCAAAGTAGATGCAAGTGCTCAGCCCTGGAAATCAGGCTGGGATATGCTTACTGCCAGTGCTTTCGCATCTGTTAATTATACGCCAAGCCCTGTTGTTACCTTAATAAGAGGAGGAGGTTCAAGAGAAGAACCGAATCCTGATAATTATGCAAATGCTTTTAGAGATGTGGCAGCGGCTTATCAATTAGCCTTGAGATGGAAAATTACCGGTGATAATGCCTACGCTGATAAAGCAGTTCAAATATTAAATGCCTGGGCAAGCACCTGTACCGGAATAAGCGGCGACTCGAACAAATTTCTTGCATCGGGGATTTATGGGTATCAGTTTGCCAACGCAGCCGAGATCATGCGCACCTACTCTGGTTGGGCTCCTGCCGATTTTACTAAATTTAAAAGCTGGATGTTAAGTGTTTTTTATCCCCTGGCTTTAGATTTCCTGGAAAGGCATAATGGAACTTGCAGCTCACATTATTGGACCAACTGGGACATCGCCAATATGAATACAGTTCTTGCTATTGGTATTTTAACTGATGATTTAAGTAAAGTTAACTATGCTATTAAATATTTTAAACTCGGCGCAGGTACAGGAAATATTAACAATGCGGTAACTCACAGGCACAAGGTTGGCGACGAGGATTTAGGTCAGGGCCAGGAATCGGGCCGCGATCAAGGGCACGCCACTCTGGTAATTTCTTTAATGGGGTCATTTTGCCAGATGGCTTATAATGTCGGCGCAGATCTTTTTGCGTACGACAATAATAAGGTTTTAGCTCTGTGTGAATACACTGCTAAATATAATTACGACTTTAGCACTTCAGTACCATTTTCACCTTATAAAAACTGTGATGCCCCTGAACATACATCGATATCTCCGGATGGCCGAGGAACGCTTCGCCCATCCTGGGAATTGATTTATAATCATTTCGCAAAAGTAAAAGGTGTAAAAGCTACATGGTCACAAAAGTTTGCTGAAAAGGTGAGACCAGAAGGGGGCGGCGGCAATTACGGACCTAATAGTGGAGGTTTTGATCAACTGGGATTCGGTACATTAATGTATTCTAGATAAATGCAGTCATTTGCTCAAAATAAAATTATGCCGATGGTGAGTTTTTGCTGATTTGCGTGCCCGGATGCCGGATAAGGGAGGTCTTACCCATAACGAAGTTCGATTTAGATAAAAAATAATTCTCGTAAGATGAATTATAAAAATTAATATTGTAAAAACTGAGTAGTATTAGCACATTCAGTTGTCGTTATGGTATTATCAACTGGGTATAAATGAAAAAGAAGATTTCTATAGGAGATATAGCCAAACATTTAAATATTTCGAAAACAACTGTTTCGTTTGTTCTGAATGGGAAGGCCCGCGAGAAGCACATAAGCGAAAGTCTTGAAGGAAAGGTTTTAACCTATATTAAAGAAGTTGGTTATAAACCGAACGCCTTTGCTCGCGGCTTGCGTACCGGAAAAACTAAGATCATCGGCATGTTGGTTGAAGATATCTCTGATCCATTTTTTGCGAGCATAGCCCGGATGATTGAAGAAGAAGCCAATAAAAAAGGATACAGAATCATCTATAGTAGTACCGAAAACGATACGGAAAGAACAAAAGCACTGATTGATATTTATCGTACCAGGCAGGTTGACGGATATATTATTGCTCCGCCTCCGGGTGTTGAGGAAGATATCAGATCATTAATCCATGATAACCTGCCTGTGATTTTGTTTGACCGATACTTCCCCGAGCTGCAAACTAATAATGTTGTAGTGGATAATTTTCAGGCGACTTATAATGCTGTCCAACATTTTTTTGATAATGGCTATAAAAATGTGGCCTTTGTAACCCTTCCGTCAGAACAAGTTCAAATGAAGGAGCGACTGAACGGCTACCAGCAGGTGATAAAAGAAAGGAAAGACATGGCCTATGTTAAAAAGATTGGATTTCATAATGAGCATAGCCTGATTGTAAGTGAAATAGAAGAATTTCTTAAAGAAAATAAAAGAATTGACGCTGTTTTCTTTGCCACCAACTATCTCGCCGATGCGGGTCTTGAAGCAATAAGAGATTTAGGTCTCTCAATCCCGAATGACCTGGGTGTTATCGTTTTTGATGACTCTCGCCTGTTTAGATTATTTACTCCATCTATTACTGCGATATCGCAGCCGATTAAAGAGATATCGGAGACTGTTATAAAACTTCTGTTAAGTAAATTGACATCTTCCCCAAAAATATCGGAGCCCGGCACCGTAGTAATTCCCACTTCTTTAATCATACGAAACTCTTCTAGACCCGTTTCGATAGAAGTGTAAGCTATTGCTATAAGAAGCTTTTCGGCGGAGATATAGTAAAATTGTTTTTACTAACTAAACCGATTTAGTATTTTTGTTAAATTTTTAAGTTATCTATATAAACATACATGCTATTAATTGCTGACGGAGGATCCACCAAAACGAGTTGGTGCGTGATTGACAGAGTTGGACATAAATCTTATTTCGAGACAGAAGGTTATAATCCTTATTTTGTAACTAGCGAATATATCACGACATCTTTAACGAATAAATTACCAGCTGATCTGAAAAGATCGGATATCACAAATATTTATTTTTATGGTGCCGGTGTTCAGAATGAAGACAAGGCGCTAGTAATAAAAAACGCATTAAAGATTGTCTTTCCAAATAGTGTGAGTTTTGTTGGGCACGATCTTCTGGCATCAGCCAGAGCATTATTAGGAACTAATTCAGGGTTTGCCGCTATTCTTGGTACCGGAACAAATAGTTGCTTATATAATGGGAAAGAAATAACTAATCATGTTGATTCGGGTGCCCATATATTGGGCGATGAAGGGAGTGGTTTTTACATGGGTAAAAAGCTATTGATAGACTATATCAGAGGGCACATGCCCCTTGAAATTTCTGCTAGCTTTAAAGAAGCCTATCAATTGACAGCTGACGATATTCATGAAGCTGTTTATAGCAAGCCTCTCGCAAATCGCTATTGTGCCGGGTTTAGTAAGTTTATTAATGAAGCTAACCTGCATAATCCATACATTCGGGATATCGTTAAAAGCTCTTTTGACGATTTTTTCAGAAAAATAGTGAGTAAATATCCTCGTTTTCAAGAGCACACATTTAATTGTATCGGTTCTGTGGGTTTTAATTTTCGCGAAATCTTAATTGAAGTAGCTACGGAGTGGGGCATGGGCACGGGTAAAATTATTAAATCGCCCTTGCCTGATTTGGTAGACTACCATATTCTAATAAGCGAGACTTCAGAAAATGATTTGAAGGTATAATAGGTATGACTTGAGGAAGGCGTAATTATTATTTACAAGGCCTGAAAAAGACCTCTCTCTCGGGAATATTTGAATTAATGGAAATTAAATAGCACTTCTATTTAATTTCCATTAAAATCGTTTAATTTATTAAAACTCCTGGCGGATGTTTAAACATTAAACCTGAAATGCATTATATCGCCGTCTTCAACTACGTAGGTTTTTCCTTCGATACTTAGCTTTCCATTCTCTTTACATGCGGCCTCAGAGCCATATTTAACAAAGTCATCATATTTGATTACTTCTGCACGAATAAAGCCTTTTTCAAAGTCGGAGTGAATTACACCAGCCGCTTGCGGGGCTGTAAATCCTTTTGTGATGGTCCATGCACGTACTTCCTGCACGCCAGCTGTAAAATACGTGTAAAGGTCTAATAAGGTATAAGCAGAGCGTATCAAACGACTTACTCCAGATTCATGCAGGCCCAGATCGTTTAAAAACATCTCACGCTCCTCGTAGCTTTCCAGCTCTGCAATTTCTGACTCTATTTTTGCTGAAATAATTAAGACTTCGGCGTTTTCTTCTTTGACAGCCTCTTTTACACGCTCAACATAAGCATTCCCACTGATTACTGATGCTTCGTCAACATTACACACATACATCACCGGCTTTTGTGTTAATAACCACAGGTCGGCAAGGTATTCTTTATCTTCTTCGCTGATCGGGGCCGTACGTACCGACTTTCCAGATTCAAGATGAGCCTTTACTATCGTGCAAACGTCAAATGCTTTTTTAGCATCTTTATCACCACCTGTTCTGGCCATTTTTTCAACCTTCTGGATTTTTTTGGTAACGGCATCAAGATCTTTTAATTGAAGCTCCGTATCAATAATCTCTTTATCTCTTATGGGGTCAACAGATCCATCAACATGCACTACATTCCCGTCATCAAAACATCTTAAAACATGTATAATAGCGTTTGTTGCACGGATATTTCCTAAAAACTGATTGCCTAAACCTTCACCTTTGCTGGCGCCTTTTACCAGGCCAGCTATATCAACAATTTCAATAGTATTTGGAACAATCTTATTCGGCTTTACCAGCTCGGCAAGTTTATTTAACCGGTCGTCCGGAACTGTGATCACTCCAACGTTTGGTTCAATTGTACAAAAGGGGAAGTTAGCCGCCTGTGCCTTAGCGTTTGATAAACAATTAAAAAGGGTAGATTTTCCTACGTTGGGTAAGCCAACGATTCCGCATTGTAAAGCCATTTATATTTTAATCTTTTTCCTTGAAAGAATTTGTGGTCGGCAAAGATAGGCTATACTAAATGTAATTGAAAGTTTAAACTGACTAAAATAGACGCAATTAGTAATCTTAAAAAATTTGCTTTTAAAAAATTAAAGTTTTGAAATAGATTCAGAAAAAATTCCGGGCAATTCACCCGGAACTTTTATTTGAATAATCGTCTAATTAATGCTGAATAATGATGCGTTTAGAAAAAACCTCATCGTTTGTAATTAATTTCAGAATGTAAATACCTGATGATAATGTGCTTAAATCAAACTGCTTGGAATAATTCATTCCATCTTTAGAAAAGCCCGTATCCATGGCTTTAATAAGGCCTCCAAGGACATTGTATAAATTTAAACTGTATTTTGAATCTTTGTTCGCATAAAATTTAATGGTTAAAGACGCAGAAGTTGGATTTGGATAGGTTTGTAAGTAGTTGGTGCCATCCGCAGATCCGATTGGGTTTGTCTCAGCGTTGATCTTTAACACACTTCGATCTTCCATCCCTACAGAACTAATTGTAGTACCATTACAGAGACCGATGCTACAGCCATGATCTAAATGGGGTTTAACATCAGAGGAACTGATACAAACTACATTTCCGTAATGACAAACAAGTACCTTGTCGTTCATGTCTCCACATCTTGCGTCTGTTACTTTCATCATTATGGTGTCCGAAGCTGAGCAACCGTACTCATTGATAGTGGTTACTGTAAATGTATAGTCCCCAGCAGCTGTAGGCGTAAATACAGGGTTTGCACTGTCCGTTGAAGAAAGATTTGCTGCAGGAGTCCAAATGTATTGATGAGGTCCTTCAGAAGCTTTATCTACAGCGCTTAACGTTACATTTTGAGCTCCGTATCCCAGAATAATAGTATTTGCATTAGTTCCTGTAAAAGTATTGTCCTGACGCGATACTTCTATTGACAAGTCGGGAATTGAACCGACAACAGTCACAATTGCATTTGCCGACGAGCTATTTCCATTAGTATCTGTCGCCGTGAGTGTTATTGTATGATCACCGATAGACGAGCAATCAAATGTACTTCGACTTAAGCTCATCGTCTTAATTCCACATGCGTCCGACGAACCATTATCTATATCGGAAGGATCAACCGAAGCATGTCCGTTTGACAAGTTCACTGAAAAGTTTATTACCGAAACTACTGGTGCTATGTCGTCCTTTACTGTGATAATTGCAGATGCTTCAGCGGTATTTCCATTAGTGTCTGTTACCTTTAATATAACTGGATTGTCACCCACGTTAGAACAATTGAATGAAGCTTTGTCTAAAGTCATTGAAGCAATTCCGTACCTGTCATTAGATCCATTATCCACCATAGCAGCACTTACCGTTGCAAGTCCCGCCGAATCAAGTGAAATAGATACATTTTTAGAGATTGCGATAGGAGCAACGGTGTCTTTGACGGTGAAAGACCAGGTGTCTCCAACTTCTGTCTGCCCGTCACGCAGAGCATCTACTCGCCAGAAGTATTTTCCTAAGGCTGTAATGCTGTCCAGTTGTAAAGATGATTCAGTTATGCCGGACGCTTTTAACATCAGAGAAGCAGCACTGGTGCCCATGAATACATTATAACTTTGTGCGTCTCCGGTCCACTTTAAAGAAATGCTATCTGGAGAGACGACTGGTGCGGTATCAGCCGGACTAGGATTTGATGCACGCGCAATAACCGGTTGATCAAGGGAAAGAAGCTGTAATACAAACTTTTGATTCTCATTACCTGGATCATAAGCAGCTTGTACTAAGTTTGCACCACAAGTTCCGGAAGCAAATTGTAAATACTTACCGCTATGTTTTGCTATCATGTTATAAATATTGCCGTTTATTTTCACAAGCTTGAATTGTTGGTTGTTAGCTGATGGATTTGGAGTATATTGAATTACTTTTCCGCCATCGGCTAAAGAACTTCCGGATACGTCCATAGACTTGCCACTGTTTACAGCAATAAATGTGTAATATCCATCGCCAAGGTGTTTTACCTTCCATTGCTGATTGGTTTTACCGTTTCCGGGATTTTGAACTATCGAAGCTCCGTTGCTTGTGGAGTTATTATATACCTCCATTAGCTGTTGAGTTTTATTGACTGATCCCGCATTGTATAGTCGATAAGTTCCTGCTTGAAGTTGTAAATCTGCCGCATCTTTGAAATTTACGGCGAAGCTCCGGTCGATCGTATCCATCACAAAGGAGAACATTTTGTTATTCGTAACAGTCGAACCCGTTTCGTCCGTCCAGCTGTCAAATTGATGGGTTGGATGGGCAATACCCTTTAGTGTAATAGTAAGCCCTTTTGGAAAGGTGTTCGAACGGGTAACAACTCCTCCTGTTGGGTTTTTGGATGTGATTGTCACTTTGTACTCGGGTACTAAAAATGGTAGCAGGGTAGCAATTGCAGGATCCGAAGGTTTTTCCTTTAATCCTTCCAATACCAGCTTTGACATCTCTATTGCCCCCATTTCCTGAAAGTGCGTATAATCCGAATAGCCGTTAGGATAATTAGGATACTCTCCCGGCTGCAGGTTGTTAAAAAGGAAATGAGTGGTATAATCGCGACCGACTTTTTCAAATAACGCATCCGATTTGTCTTCAAGATCAATTACAGGAACGTTCATTTCTCTTCCTAAATTGATCATTGCACCTCTGTAATTATTCTTACCCTCTCGAAACACATTCCTCATTACATCACAAAACCAGGTATTCATGTTCATTGGTGTCACCAGAATCGGGTTTGCACCTTTCAACCTGCCTTCGTCGATATATTTTTTTAAATAGGATTTATATGTGGCGGTGTCTGCGTACCTGGCGGCATTGGTAAAATCACGATCGTTGTGACCAAATTGAATCATATAAACATCTCCGGGTAAAAGCACTGCAAGAACCTGTGCCCATTTCCCTTCGTCGTAAAAACTTTTAGAACTTCTTCCTCCAACTGCGTGATTTTGAAATTGAAGACTTGGTTTGCTTATATCCAGAGTTGTATCAAAAAAATAAGGTAAAAAAGCTCCCCAGCCGCCCCATGGATACCACGAAGCGCTATAGGTCATTACTGTCGAATCGCCTATGATATGTACTGTCCGAATAGAGGTTCCGTTACTTTGTATAACTGTTTGTAGACGGGTTACTTTTCCATCCCTGGAAATAGTTTCAACGGTGTAGAGACCAGACTGGGTCACTTTTAATGATTGAGAACTGCCTATCTGTTTATTATTATAATACCATTTATATGTTTGTCCGGTTGGTGCAATAAGCGTGTTTTTTTCAGAAATAACCTGAATGTCTCTTTCACCGGCAAAAAGCCAGGTATTGCTTATGAAAAATAGAATAAAAACAACAGGCTTCAGGATTTGCCTCGAGTTAAATTGGATAGTAAAAGTCAAAATTTTAGTCATAATAGGTTTTTAATTGTAAAACAAATGTGTTAAACCCTATCTAACTCATCAAAATCAGAGCACAGAACTCCCTTGTCCTTTAAGAACTTAAAGGCATGTTTAATAAAAAAGAAAGTCACATTTTAATTTTATCCGACGATAAAATGAGAGCGTTGAATGTGCTTATAATTGATTAAGACTAACATAAATATCGTTCCAGATGTATGCAACCTGTGCTATCCTGACCTAAGGCTCTTTCAATTTCGATGCAAACGTTGGTATCTCGCTTTTCGATATAATTAACTAAATTAATTGCGCCTGAATAATTTCGATATTTTTTTGAAAAAAAATAAAAAATAGAGGAGGGCTATTATTGCGTCATGTAAATAGAGTCGGTTATTGCATAAAAAACTTATAACCAATCAGCTTATAGGCTAGTTTAGCCAAGGTATATTCGGATAAAATTGAACCTTCTATCGGGGCGCATTCTACCACGTCAAAGCCGATTACATTACGTTGTTCAAAAACCTGTTTTAAAAAGGTCAGAGTTTCTGTCCATAACAAGCCATTCGGTTCGGCGGTACCTACAGCCGGCATTATAGAAGGGTCGAAACCATCGGCATCAATACTGATGTACACATTATTGCTCATTGGGGCAATTAATTCGTCCATCCAGAATGGATTGCTACGTATTTGATGGGCATAGAAAGTATGAATATTGTCCGAAGCTTTTATCAACTGCGCTTCTTCAATACTTTGAGCGCGTATTCCGGCCTGGCAGATGGTTAAGCCCATTTCATGTATTCTAGCCATCACAGATGCATGCGAATATAGGTTATCGTGGTAACTATATCGGAGATCAGAATGCGCGTCTAATTGTAAAACTGTAAGGTCAGGGAATTTTTTTGCGAATGCTTTAATAAAGCCATAGGTGACAGTATGCTCTGCTCCTAAAGAAACCACGAATTTATCGTCGTTTAATAGCTTTTCAGTTTGCTCTTCGATGATTGATATCGCATCGGCATTGATGTTATTTCCAAAGTCGATAGGAGGTACTGTGCAGATTCCCACCTTTCCAACAATCTCGGTGTCAAATTCTTCATCGTAGCACTCAACAAAATGTGATGCCCGGATTATAGCCCCAGGCCCTTTGGCCGAACCTTGAATATAAGATGATGTGTGTTCGTAAGGTGCTTGCTGAATAACTACTTTGCTAGTCTGGTATGCATAATTAGCTTCATCAGGTAAGCCAAGAAAGTTTTCATCTTCTGTTAACGCTCTCATTTTGTTATATCCAGGTGTATTTACAGACAAATAAAATGAAAACTAGTTTCAATAGCTGAGTTTGAAGTTCTGGATTTTTAAATAAAAAAAAACCATCCCGCATATACAGAATGGTTTTAATCACATATTTTTTAGGGAAACTATACTTCGAAAGAGAAGTCGTCTGCAGGTTTAGCGGCTTCATAGTTCTCACTAAACTCGTATCTCTTTTCTATAACTTCCTGATTTGCTTTAATATACTCGACAGTGTCTTTTAAACCTTCAGCAAATTTTTCGAAATCTTCTTTATAAAGGAAAATTTTGTGCTTAACAAAAACTCCATCCTCTAAACGTTTTTTGCTTTCTGTTACAGTGATGTAATAATCATTAGAACGTGTTGCCTTTACATCGAAAAAGTATGTCCGTTTTCCGGCTCTTACTTTCTTAGAAAAAACCTCTTCTCTCTCTTTGTTGTCAAAATCTCCCATTTGTTGTTTTTAAAGTTTAGTTCGGTAAATATAAACTATTAATTTTTAAACTTCAAAATACAAAATTATTGTACATGTGTGAGTTAAATGGGAAATTCTTGCTCTTCAAGTAATTGTTTTTCGTGCAAATCTTTATAAATGCCGTTTGCTTCGATAAGTGCGTCATGATTACCCTGTTCTTTAATTTCTCCATCTTCAAGAACCAGTATTTTATCCGCATTTTTAATCGTCGAAACTCTATGAGCAATGATGATACTGGTCTTGCCAGTCATACTTTTGCCCATGTTATTTAGAATCTCTTCCTCTGTTTTTGTATCTATTGCCGAAAGGCAGTCATCAAAAATCAATAATCGGGGCGATTTAATCAAAGCTCTTGCAATAGATACACGTTGTTTCTGACCGCCCGAAAGCGTGATTCCCCGTTCACCTATCATTGTTGCAAAGCCCTCTTCAAATTCGATAATGTTATTGTATACAGCCGCGTCCTTTGCCGCCTGCTCAATTTCAATGCTTTCTGTAGTTGATTGGCCAAAGGCTATATTGTTAGCAATGGTATCAGAAAAAAGAAAAACTTCCTGAGGCACAAAGCCGGTTTGACCCCGATAATCTGTAAGGTTAAGATCTTTTAACGGTTTGCCGTCTATTAAGATGATGCCTGAATCCGGATCATACATCCTCATCAACAGATTGGCCAGAGTTGATTTTCCTGACCCGGTGCGTCCAATAACTGCCAGAAATTCGCCAGGTTTAACTTCAAACGAAAGATTGTTTAAAGCTTTTATTCCAGTATCCGGATAAGTGAAGCTCACATTTTTAAATTCTATATGTCCTTTAAGTGAAAATTTCTCTTTGTTAGACGATATAATTTCGGGCTTTGTATGTAAAAATTCATTGATTCGCTTTTGCGATGCTGCCGCACGTTGGATCAGTGATGTTACCCAACCCAGTGAAGTTACAGGAAACGTTAATTGGTTAACATAAATAATAAACTCTGCTATATTGCCCGATGTAACGGTGCCATTCATCACTTCTATTCCCCCAACATATACCGTGATAATGGTGCTTAGGCCAACCAGTAAAAGCATGGTGGGATAAAATGTCGCCTGCACTTGAACCAATGCCAGCGATTCTTCTTTGTATCCATTACTCTCAGCAGCGAATTTTTCATTAATGTCTTTCTCTCTTACATAAGCCTTTATCACCCTGATCCCTGAAAAGGTTTCCTGAACAAAGCCAGATAAACTTGAAAGGCGTTCTTGTATTTTCTCACTTCTGTGATTAATGATGTTATGGACGTAATAAATAGTGAACGCCAATATCGGCAAAGGCAGCAGACTTAAAATCGCCAGTTTTAGATTGACACTAACCATGGCAATAATCACCAGTAAAAAAAGAACGAGTGTGTTTATTGTATACATTATGGCGGGGCCGACATACATTCGTACACGACTCACATCCTCGGTCACCCTGTTCATTAAATCGCCTGTATTGTTTCGGCGAAAAAAACTCATCGAAAGCTCCTGGTAATGCTGATAAATTTCATTTTTTAAATCATATTCGATATGCCGCGACATTAGAATAATGGTTTGTCTCATAAAGAATAAGAATATCCCCCGTAATAATGCCAGAACTAAAACGGTGGAGCCAAATAAGATCAGGCTGTATCCAAAAATTTGATATACCAGTTCTTGCCTTTCAAAGCCATTAAAAAGCCGGTATGTGCTGATGTTTTCGGTTACGAGATCGAAGGCAATGCGTATAACTTTCGCCGGCAAAACGCCGAAAATATTAGAAACGATTACGAATATTATTCCAGGGATGAGGCGCCAACGGTATTTGTAGAAAAACTTATTTAAATATGCCAGATCTTTCATGTTGTAATATTTGCGTAATGCAGTTTCAATAGGGTTTCTAAACAGACACCCCGAAAGTTATTTGCAAAAATAACATTCCTGTTATAGGATAAAGGTTTATATAGGGAAATTTTACTAGTTTTGCAGGAAGATTCGCACCCTGAATATGGTATCAAAAACTTTCAAGGAAGGTTCATTATTTTACGAAATTAGAAAATGCAATCATCAGCAAGTTGTATTCTGCAACGATGAAGATACCAGCTTAAAAGCAATTATTGCCATTCATGATACCACACTTGGTCCGGCCTTTGGCGGCACCAGAATGTGGGAATATAAAACGGAAGGCGAGGCATTGAGAGATGTTTTACGCCTTTCCAGAGCCATGACTTACAAAGCGGCAATTAGTGGTTTAAATTTAGGTGGTGGAAAAGCCCTAATTATTGGAAACAGCCGGACCGACAAGTCGGAAGCGTTGATGCGAAGATTCGGCCAGTTTATACGAAATCTGAACGGTAGTTTTATTACCGCAGAAGATCTGGGTACCAATAATAGAGATATGGAATACATCCGCATGGAAACCCAGCATGTTATTGGTGGACATGAATCTTCAAATGCCGCAAATGCGCCGGCTGTAGCTGCACGCGGAGTATTTATGGGAATTAAAGCTTGCTTAAAAGAGCTTTACGGTAACGATAGCCTGGCAGGACGATCTGTAGCTGTACAGGGGATTGGTCATGTCGGCGAAAGTCTTGTTCATCTCTTGCGCGAAGAAAATGCTAAAGTTTATGTGAGCGATATCAACGAAGAGCGTTTAGGCCAGGTAGCTAAAAAGTTTGGGGCAAGTCCTATTTCAAATAATAATATTCTTGATCTGGAGTTTGACGTGTATTCTCCTTGCGCCTTGGGCGGAATAATTAATTCTGCAACGATAGATAAGATGAAATGCGCTATTATTGCAGGTTCGGCAAATAACCAGTTAGCAGATGAAAATTTGCATGGTCAGATGTTATTAGAAAAAGGAATCCTCTATGCGCCGGATTACCTTATCAATGCCGGAGGAATGATAAATATGTATTCAGAATTATCGGGATACAGTAAAAAAAGAACTTTGCAATTAGCAGAGAACATATACGAAGTAACACGCGGAGTGTTGAAGAAATCAAAAGCTGAAAATATTCCGACAAATAAAGCAGCAGATATGATCGCTGAAAAGCGCATCTCTGATATAAAAAAAATTAAAGCATCCTATTAAATTAGGTTTATTCAATAAAATCGTTCTTATAACATGTTAAACAGAAGGCAGCTTAGGGTAAAGGTGTTACAAACCTTGTACGCGTACCATTTATCCGAAAACAAAGTGGTTAAATCATTCGAGAAAAAACTTCTTGATAGTGTGGATGATGTATACGAGATGTATATCTGGTTGCTTACTCTATTGACAGAAGTTTCTGATTACGTGTTAAGAGATGCCGATGAACGTGCAAATAAATATTTACCTTCCGAAACAGATTTAAACAGCAATCTGAAACTGAATGCGAATAAGTTTATTCTGGCTTTAAAAGAAAACCCAGGATTTAAAAACGATTCGAAAAAGTATAGTGCTTCCTGGAGTTTCGATCCGGAAATAGTTAAGTCCATTTTTACAGAATTAAAATCCTCACCTCAATATGAAGCCTATCTGGTTTCCGACGATGTGTCGATGCGGGCTGAAAAGGATATCATTAAATACATTTTCAAAAAGATTATATTGGTTGTTCCTTCGGTTGAGCAAGCTTTTGAAGAGAAGTTTATTAACTGGCAGGTAGACCGCCCTGTGTTAGAGGCTATGGTTGCCAAAACGTTAAGTAATTTTCAAAGTGAAAACGGAGCGGAAAATAAATTGGCTCAGATAAGTCCGGTTTGGGTGGAAGACAGAGATTTTATCGTCAATTTATTTCAAAAGACCGTCATGTTCGACGATGAGTATCAAAAGTTAATTTCTGATAAAACTAAAAATTGGGAAGCAGAGCGTATTGCTATTATTGATATACTTCTAATGAAATTAGCTCTGACCGAATTGATTCACTTCTCGGGAATTCCGGTAAAAGTGTCGATGAACGAGTACATCGAAATTGCAAAAGAATTCAGTACGCCTAAAAGTAATTTGTTTATAAATGGTATTTTAGACAAAATTTTAGCGGAGCTAAAAACATCAGGTAAAATTCGAAAATCAGGAAGAGGATTAATTGAATAAATAATGAAAAAAATACTATTAACAATCTTAGGAGCTTCGGTGCTTGCAATTTCCTGCAATAATCCAAAAGCGACAAGTAGCGGAAACGATAGTGTATCTGCTTCTGGGAGTACATCTCAAAGTGGAGCTAGTATAAGCTTCGAAAAGAACAGTTACGATTTTGGTGAAATTAAAGAAGGAGAAAAAGTAACTCACGAGTTTAAATTTTTTAATATTGGTACAGTTCCTTTAATAATTTCGAATGCCACCGCGAGCTGTGGATGTACCGTACCCGAGTATCCTAAAGAGCCAATTACGCCGGGCAAATCCGGAGTGATAAAGGTGATTTTCAATAGTGCAGGTAAATCAGGAATGCAGCATAAAGTAGTCACTTTAACTTCGAATGCAAATCCTGCGACTACTGAAGTGTATCTGACAGGTGAGGTTAAGAGTAAATAATTCTAATTAAATAACAAGTAAATAAATGGTAGCAAATATTTTATTGCAAATGGGTGGTTCAGGAATCGCAAGCTTTATCCCAATGATATTAATCGTCATTGTGTTTTATTTCTTTATGATCAGACCACAGATGAAGAAAGCAAAAGATCAGAAAAAGTTTGTAGAAGAGCTTAAAAAAGGTGATAAGGTTGTTACTACTGCCGGTATCCACGGAAGAATAGTTGATATGAATGAAGCAACTGTTGTTCTTGAAGTAGAAGGCGGAGGTAAAATCAGGTTTGATAAATCAGCAATTTCGCTTGATTCATCTAAGACAACAACCAAAGCCTAATATATTATGCCTCTGGTGAAAATGCCTCGTCTTTCGACGGGGCATTTTTATTGTATAAGATGTTGTAACTTCGTTTCAATTTAGAATATGCCAATAGTTTCGCTAAATAGGATAGAAAGACGAAGAGTATCAGTTTTTTTAAGCTGCTTGCTCATCGCTGTATTTGCCTGGCTGTTCTTCGCATTATCAAACAATTATCAATATCAGGTAAACTCTCAGATAAACTTTATAAATCCACCCTTAAATAAAGCTTATCACCCCTTGCAAGATGATACGATTACTTTAAAAGTGCAGGGAACGGGCTGGCAATTGCTATTCTCCAAATTTAAATTGAGTAATAAAATTGTCAATATCGATTTGAAGGACTTAACTACAAAAAACTTTGTCACTGTTTCAAGTCAGTTGCCCCAAATAAACCGTCAGTTCGAATCCAATCAAAAGGTAGTTTCGGTATTTCCAGACACCTTATTTTTTGATTTTACGTCGAGAATAACAAAGCGGGTTCCTGTGCTATTATTGTATAAACTGTCGTTTCAAAAAGCTTATGGAATATGCGGACAGATAAGGCTAAATCCTGCAACTGTTATGGTTACCGGAGCGGCAGAAGATTTGGAGAAGATAAGTTACTGGAAAACAGATAGTCTTTCAAGGAACGAAATTAATAGTTCCATAAATGTGAAAGTGAGCTTCCAAAAAGGGCTAAAGAATAATGTTGACGTTTATCCCAAATTTGTGAAAGTGCATGTTCCTGTGGATGAATTCACAGAAAAAGTATTAGAAATTCCTATAGAAGTTCAAAATAATCCGGGCAGAGACGTAAAAATCGTTCCTGAAAAAGCTAAAATTACTTTGTTAACCGCACTTGGTAATTATTCTAAGATCGATCGCGAATCGCTCAAGGTAAGTGTTGATCTGGATAAATGGATGAAAAATAAATATGGACAGCTGCCCGTTCAAATAACTAAGTTTCCTTCGTTTTGTAAACTGGTAAAAATCGAGCCCCAAACTGTAGATTTTCTCGTTAAAGAATAATGCTTAAGATCGGAATAACCGGAGGTATAGGGAGTGGGAAAACGACTGTTTGTAAAGTCTTTCAATTACAGCAGATCCCAGTTTTTTATGCTGATTCACAAGCCAAAATTATTATGCAAACCGATCAGCAGCTTGTCAATTCTATCAAGGCTGCATTTGGCAGTGATGTGTACTCTGCAGAGGGAATACTAAACAGAAGCAGACTTGCAGCAATAGTTTTTAGCGACGAGGAAAAGCTTAAGAAGCTCAATTCATTGGTCCATCCGGCTGTTTTTAGAGCTTTTGATAAATGGGTTGAGCAGCAAAATGCTCCTTATGTGATGAAAGAAGCAGCGCTGTTGTTTGAAAGCAATTCTTATAAAGATTGTGATTACATAATTCTGGTTAAAGCTCCGCAACATTTAAAAATTGCCCGAATAATTGAACGGGACGCGGTGCCGGAGAGTGATGTATTAAAGCGCATGAGCAAGCAATTAAGTGACGAAGAAAAAGAGCTGCGCTCAGATTTTATAATTTACAACGATGAACAGCAAATGCTGGTTCCGCAGGTGCTCGCACTTCACGAAAAATTCTTAAACCTTTCATCAAAAATTAAATGATACTTGACGACTTTTTAATTTTTGATGAAAAAGGCCTCTATTGTGTATATGGTGATTTCTACCTCGATCCACAGCAAGCAGTAGATGTTGCGGTGATTTCTCATGCACATGGTGATCACGCCACCGGAGGGAATAATCAGGTTTTTTGTACTCCCGGAACCGCTGCAATTATGCAGTTACGATTGAAAAAGAACGCGGGAAAAGAATTTTTCACTTTCAAATTTGGTGAAGCTTTTAGAATTAAGGATGTATCTATTTCGTTTTATCCTGCCGGTCATATACTGGGTTCGGCTTTGGTACTGATGGAGTACAAAGGAGTGAAGTATTTGTATACCGGCGATTTTAAACTTCAAGAAGACCCGACCTGCGAACCCTTGCAATTTGTAAAAGCGGATGTGTTGATTACCGAAACTACCTTTGCTGATCCGAAGGTAATTCATCCGAATGTAGAGGCAGAAATCAGAAAGTTAAACGCTTCCAATCATAATGTTTTACTGGGAGCTTATTCTTTGGGCAAAAGCCAGCGACTTGTAAGTCTCATAAATAAATACTGCCCCCAACGAAAGGTGTTATTGCATCATTCAATGTTGCCGATAGCTAAAATTTATGAAGATTTTTCATATCATCCGGGCGAATACGAGCCATATAACCGGAAGCTCATGAAAGCCCCTGATCAAGGTTTTGTCTATATTGTTCCTCCTCTTACATTTGAAAGCTACTTTAGGGCTAAAAATGTTTTAAGAGTGTTTGCTTCAGGATGGAAAAAATTGCAACATCAGAATGATCTGGAGCTATATATATCGGATCACGCCGACTGGAACGACATTTTGCATACCATTGAAAGTGTAAATCCCGAACAGGTTTGGACTTTGCACGGCGATGGTTCGTATTTAAAGAGCTATTTTGAAGGAAAGCTACTGGTGAAACTATTAAACTGATGTTGAAGGAGGGAGAGGATTTTTATTTTATTGATGGTGGATACATTGTTTTTACAACAGAATATCATTTAAAGCGAGGTTTTTGCTGTAAAAATAATTGCCGGCATTGTCCATGGAAAAAATCAGATAAGAACGAAACTAAAACAAACAAAACAGATAAAAACAGATTATAGAGATAACATCTAAAATGGAATTGGAAAAAGAGATACATGCCAAGTTTGAGAACGACTATCAAAAAGTTGTTGTCAACACCATTTATACCTATGGCTGGATGAGCGACCTGCTAAGACAGCGTTTGGGAAAACATCAGATCACTCTTCAGCAATTCAATATTTTGAGGATTTTGCGAGGGCAATATCCTGGTCCTGCAACAATTAATCTCTTGAAAGATCGTATGCTCGACAAAATGTCTGATGCTTCCAGAATAGTTGAACGCCTGGTGCAAAAAGGACTTGTAACTCGTTGTATCAACCAAAAAGATAGAAGAGCTGTTGATATTGTTATCAATGAAAAGGGACTTGAGCTTCTTAAGAAACTTGATCCGGTGATTACTCCTATTGATATTTTAAAATCTAACCTTAGCGAAACGGAAGCAAAGCAGTTAAACTTTCTGCTTGATAAACTTAGAGGCCCCGACGGTATTAAGCGCCCCTGACAATATATTTTACTTTCAGTTGCCGACCTAGATTAATGGATTAAGTAATTCCCAAGCGCAATTGCGATTCCCGCTAATACAGCTATTAATTTTCTTAAATTAAAATGATGTTCTACGCTTGATTCAAATAGAATTGTGGTGGAGATATGCAAGAAAATACCAATTACAATACCCATGATGCGATCAAAATACTTATTAAGATCACCTATCGAGCCATTACTTAAACCGTCGCTAAACAAATAACCAAAGGGAGACATCGTTGCGAAAAGGATAAGCAATAGGATTATATGATTTTTGGATACCCTATTTTGCATCAATACACTTGCCAGTGCGAATGAAGCGGGAATGTGATGGAGCCCGATTCCAAATAGCAGTTGATTCTGATGTCCCTGCGCAAGAGGCATACCTTCAAGAAAAGCATGAAGACATAAACTAATCATAATTCCGTAAGGAAAAGCGTAGTGATCATGTTGGTGTTTATGGATATGGCCATGTTCAATTCCTTCAGAAAATTGTTCCAGTAATATCTGGAACAGAAAGCCTCCTAATACAAATAAGCCAATGTTATGATCGTAGTTTTTATAAACTTCGGGTATAAGATGAAGAATTGTGATAGCGAATAAATAAGCACCACTAAAGGAAAGAATCAGTTTTAGCCGCTGTGTATTATCTTTTTTAAAGAAAAAGATTGCCATTCCACCCAGAAGACAGCTTGTAAATAATAGAATCAGTTTCCAGACTTCCACTCTTTTTTGATTTTTAAAGTTAAAAAAACAGTACTGGTCAGATAGCCTATAAGGCAGCCCAATAGTGCGCCTGTAAGTACATCGATCGGGAAATGTACTCCAACATATACTTGTGCAAACGCAACGCTGAATGCCCAAAATAGTGCCAAGGGTGCAATCCACTTCCATCTCGAATAAAAGGTGCCGACAAGAAACATAGCAATTCCGAAATGATTTGTAGCATGTGTTGAGGGGAAGCTAAAACCGCTACCGCATGCCACCCGCGAATTAATCTCGCCTTTTAAGGAAATATCGTTGCAAGGTCTAAGCCGTTCGAAAGCAGGTTTTACTACAGATGCGGAAAAAAAATCGCAGAGGCCAAACGTTAATACGATAAATAACAGGCAGGTTACTCCCCATTTGCCATAGTTTCTGGCCAAAAAGATTATAAGAAACAGGTAAAGTGGCGTCCAAAAATATTTGTTTCTCAAAAATGGCATTAACCAATCGAAAAATGAATTAGATAAATCTTTGTTAATGAAAAAAAAGATTTGCTGGTCAATTTGTATTAAATGATCAAACATCAGCTTTGCTGCAAATAAAAATTAGTCGATCCGAATTCTTTTTGTCAAATGGATCAAGCGAATAACTACCAAAGTATTCATTTATTTTGAATCCACTAGTCTTAAATAATCTCTCAAAATCTGAAAGTGAAAATGCCTGCACGTCTTCCTGGAAGCTCTGTTTCTTGTCTTTATGCTCAAATTCAATCGATTTTATGATTCTGCCCGTTTTCACCCTTTTACTGATATTGAAGTCTATTCCTTCGATAGTTTTAACCTCCTTTTCTGTGAGGCTATTCAGTATTTTTTCGCTGTTAAAATAATCCAGTACAAGTATACCGTCTTTTTTTAACGACTTTCTGAACGATTTCAGTGCGTTTAAGTTGTCTCGTTCACTGGCGAAATATCCAAAACTTGTGAAGAGGTTAAATGCAAAATCAAAGTAATTAATGAAAAACAAATTCCTCATATCATGCTGAAAAAAATGCAGCCTTTCATTTTCAAATTGCTTAGCATGTTTAATACTTGAATAAGAAAGATCTATCCCTGTTACATCAAAACCTTTTTTATTTAAAAAAATAGAATGTCTTCCCTTGCCACAGGCAATATCGAGCATTCTGGATTCTTTTTCGGGTTGAAGATGAACGCAAAGCTTATTGATGAAGTTTTCGGCTTCGGCGTCGTTGCGCTGATGATATAAAATATGATAATAAGGAGAGTTGAACCAATTCTGGTACCATTTACCCGGCATATAAAAAACTTAAGCGTGCAAACTTACGTAAAATTTTGTGCCCTGAATTTCACAGAAATATCAATAAAAAATTTAAACTGTCCGCCAGATGTAATAAGATGTTTGTTTCTGTCAATAAATTGAGATCATTAAGTTTACAGATTTATTATCCTTGGGCAATACCCCTTAATATTGTTATTTTTGGGCAAAACATACAAAAGTGACTCTTATAAAATCAATTTCAGGCATTAGAGGTATTATTGGCGGTACTCCCGGTAACGGATTAACCCCGGTTGACATATTGAAGTTTACAGCTGCTTTCGGAAAATGGACGATGAAGAAAAGTGGCAAAAATAAAATAGTTATAGGTCGTGATGCCCGGCTTTCGGGTGAAATGGTCCGAAATCTGATTGCAGGTACTTTGCAAAGTATTGGTGTTGACGTAATCGATCTGGGCCTTTCAACTACTCCAACTGTAGAAATTGCTGTTCCCGATGAAAATGCCGGAGGTGGAATAATTATTACTGCCAGTCATAATCCCAAACAATGGAATGCTTTAAAACTGCTTAACGGAGACGGCGAGTTTATCTGTGAAGCTGATGGCAAAGAAGTTTTGGAGATGGCAGAGGATATGGACATAACCTTCGCAGATGTAAATCAACTGGGCAACATTACGCTTGATGATACATATTTGCAGAAACATATCGATAAGATTCTTGCCCTTCCTTTGGTAGATGTTGAAGCAATACGCAAAGCAAAGTTTAAGATAGCTATCGATTGCGTAAACTCCAGCGGAGGAATTTTTGTTCCGGCTTTATTAAAGGCATTAGGCGTTGAAAAAGTACATGAACTGTATTGTACACCCGATGGGCATTTTCCGCATAACCCCGAGCCGCTCCCCGAAAACTTGGTTGCCCTGTCACAGGAAGTGCAGAATAAAAGTGCGGATCTGGGTATTGCTGTTGATCCGGATGTTGACCGATTATGTTTCGTATGTGAGGATGGAAGCATGTTTGGCGAAGAATATACGCTGGTTGCTGTCGCCGATTACGTGTTGAAAAATACTCCAGGAAATACAGTGTCCAATCTCTCATCGACACGTGCCTTACGCGACGTTACTGAAGCTTCTGGTAATACGTATAGTGCTGCTGCGGTTGGAGAGGTGAATGTTGTAAACAAGATGAAAGAAACCAGTGCAGTGATTGGTGGCGAAGGAAATGGCGGAGTTATTTACCCCGAGTCGCATTACGGCCGTGATGCGCTTGTTGGTATCGCTTTATTTTTAACGCATCTGGCAAAATTCGGGAAGTCAATTTCTGTTCTCAGACGGTCTTACCCCGGGTATTTTATTTCTAAGAATAAAATTACACTGACCCCTGAAATGGATATCGACGCTTTGTTGAAAAAAGTGGAAAAAAAATATGAAAATCAACCATATTCTACGATCGACGGCCTGAAAATTGAATTCGAAAAACAATGGGTTCATTTACGCCGGTCGAACACAGAACCGATCATTCGTATTTATTCGGAGGGTGATTCTGAAACTGTTGCGGCAAATCTTGCAAATAAAATTATTTCCGACATCAAGGAGATACTTCAACTAAAGGGGTAACATACGATGCGTGTGTATCTGGATAATGCTGCGACTACCCCCTTAGATCCCGAGGTTATTAAAGAGATGTCGATGATAATGGAAAACCATTTTGGCAATCCATCGTCTATTCATGCTCATGGCCGGGAAGCGCGAACGGTAATAGAAAAATCCCGGAAAACGGTTGCATCATTTCTGAATACATCGCCCTCTGAGATATTTTTTACATCGGGCGGCACCGAAGCCGATAATATGGCTATTCGATGCGGAATTGTTGATCACAACATCAAGCATGCTGTAAGCACCAGAATAGAACATCACGCCGTTCTTCATACTCTCGAGGCGATGCAAAAAAGCGGCTTAATTGAATTAAGCTTCGTTGATATTGATTCTAAAGGGAATCCTGATCTGGGTCATCTCGAAGAAATTCTTTCTTTACACGATCATAGCTTCGTTTCCTTGATGCATGCCAATAATGAGTTAGGCACACTCATTGATATTGAATCAGTTGGCGAGATTTGTAAAAAGTATGATGCCCTATTCCATTGCGATACAGTACAAACAATCGGTCACTATCCAATCGATTTGCAGGCACTAAAGGTGGATTTTATTACCTGCGCCGCGCATAAATTACATGGACCTAAAGGCACGGGTTTTTTGTATATTAATCATAATCTCAAAATAAACCCATTTATTTACGGCGGCGCCCAAGAGCGAAACATGCGTGGGGGAACCGAGAATATATACGGCATTGCAGGATTAGCTAAAGCTATTGAAATTGCTTCCCGAGGAATGCTCATGCATCAGGAATATATTCAGGGTTTAAAATCCTATATGATAGATGAACTTATTACGAATATTCCCGGTGTCGAATTTAATGGCGAAACATCTCCCGAAAAAAGTTTGTATACAGTATTAAATGTGTTATTCCCGGAAACGGATCTGGCAGATATGTTGCTTTTTAACCTCGACATTTCGGGGATTTCGGTTTCAGGAGGAAGTGCATGTAGTTCGGGTACAAATATCGGTTCGCATGTGCTGGAAGGAATCGGTTCGGATCCAAACCGGCCCGCTGTTCGATTCTCATTTAGTAAATTCAATACAAAAGATGAGATAGATTATGTAATTACTAAGCTGAAAGGCCTTTTTTAAGGAGTTTCTTATCTTAAACCTTTTTTATTTTTTTAGTTTTTGTAAAACAAAGTAGGTAAGTTCCGCTGTTCTACTAGTATACTATTTAGCTTAAAAAAGAAAGACATGGAACTATTTCGCGAAGAATACTTAACTATTCAGGATGATTATTTAAGAGTAGATCCGTCAAGAGAAGGGTCTGATAATGATGTAGATTATAGTAATGACGACCTCGGTGAAAATTCTGAAATTACACCTTTAGGAGACGCGATTGAAGAGGAAGAGGTAAACGACTATAAGATTGATCCTGATGATGACGACGACTTTGATGACGATGATGATGACCTGGACCTGGATCTAGATACTGAAGAAATTGAAGAAGATGAAAGGATCCTGGATGTTGTATCGGAAATTGATCCTGATGATGATTTAGATGATGATGACGACGATGTGTTTGATGACGATGATGATTTGGATGTAGATATAACTCCGGATCTGGACGATGATGACGATTTACTGCCTGATGAGGATGACGATGATTATGAGGATGATGCCATCGCCAGAACATCAATTGATACAAATGCCGATTATTCATCCCGTCCGCACGGACGGGTAACAGGCACAATGATAGATCATGAACCCGGATTGCCAGGTTCGCAAGTCTGATTATACCTGCCGACAGTAAAAGATGTAAACCTGGATAATTGGAATACAACCGACATATAATAGAAAAAGCCCCGTTTGGGGCTTTTTCTATTTGATTTTAATTATTTAACATCCTCAAAAAGGTGGAAAGTTTTTCTTTCATCTGCCTTCTGTCTACTATAAAGTCAAGGAAGCCGTGCTCCAGTACAAATTCAGAAGTCTGAAATCCTTTAGGGAGATCTTTTTTAATAGTTTCTTTAATAACCCGCGGCCCTGCGAAGCCAATTAATGCACCAGGTTCGGCAATATTTACATCGCCAAGCATTGCATACGAGGCAGTAACACCACCTGTAGTGGGATCGGTTAATAAGGATATATAAGGAATCTTAGCTTTGCTCAATAATGCCAGCTTAGCAGAGGTTTTAGCCATTTGCATCAATGAAAATGCCGCCTCCATCATTCTTGCCCCGCCTGATTTTGAAATCATCAAAAACGGAATTCGGTGCTGAATACAATAATCTATCGAACGTGCAATTTTTTCGCCCACTACGGATCCCATAGAACCGCCAATAAAACTGAAATCCATACAGGCAATCACAAGATCCTGTCCCTCAATTTTTCCATGAGCAGATCGTATAGCATCTATAAGTCCTGTTTTTTTATTACTTTCCTCTAATCTATCAGTATATTTTTTATTGTCATTAAAATTTAAGGGATCTCCGGAACGAAGTAGTGGGAAAAGTTCTGTAAATTCATTGTTATCGAACAAAACAGAAAAATATTCTTTAGAACCTATACGCAGATGATAATTGCAATAATGGCATACATATTTAAATTCTACTTGTTCGGCGTAATGTAAAGGTTTTTTACACTCCGGACATTTGTTCCATATACCATCCGGGGCTTCTTTCTTTTCTTCGGTAGAAGTGATAATTCCCTTTTTTTCTCTTTTGAACCAAGCCATATATCTTTTGGAATAAGCGGTTACAAATAAACGAAATTTTTAAGAGAACAACCTTTATTTATCTCTTGTAATGAATAATTCTTAAATCATCTTTAAGCTTGAAAATTTTTTTTATTTTCGGGCTTTTATTATTAAATAATATGAATCTTAAAAATTATAAGGGCGTTTTATACGGTGATGCGGTTCAACAATTGTTCGAACAAGCGAAAAAGCATCAATTTGCTTTGCCAGCTGTGAATGTTATCAATACAAACTCTATAAATGCGGTGATGGAAACGGCAAAAGCTGTAAATTCACCTGTAATAATCCAGCTTTCTAACGGTGGAGCTCAGTTTTATGCTGGAAAATCACTGAATAATGAAAAATTAGAAGCCTGTATATTGGGAGCTGTCTCTGCAGCAAGACACGTACATTTACTTGCAGAACATTATGGTGTTGCTGTAATCTTGCATACAGATCATGCCGCTAAGAAGTTGTTGCCCTGGATAGATGGTCTTTTATCTCATGGTGAACGCTTTCACCAACAAACCGGAAAGCCATTATTTTCATCTCATATGCTCGACCTTTCTGAGGAGTCTATTGAAGAAAACTTAGAAATTTCTAAAACATACCTTGAGCGTATGAAGAAAATGGGGATGACCATCGAAATTGAGTTGGGTGTAACCGGCGGAGAAGAAGATGGTGTTGATAATACTGATGTTGATAGCTCTAAATTATATACTCAGCCATCAGAAGTAGCTTTTGCCTTTAAAGAATTGAGCGAAGTTAGCCCGAGATTTACGATTGCAGCTGCTTTTGGAAATGTTCATGGTGTTTATAAACCAGGGAACGTAAAACTTCAACCGGTGATTCTTAAAAATTCTCAGGATCATATTCGGAAGGAGTTTAATATAGAAGAAGAAAAACCTATCAATTTCGTTTTTCATGGTGGGTCAGGTTCTTCAAAAGAAGAAATCAGAGAAGCAATTTCTTACGGTGCAATTAAGATGAATATTGATACCGATATGCAATGGGCATTTTGGGAAGGCATTAAAGATTTTTACAAATCGAAGGAAGCATATCTTCAGTCTCAAATCGGTAACCCCGAAGGTGCTGATTCTCCTAATAAAAAATACTACGATCCACGTGTTTGGTTACGTAAAGGCGAAGAGAATTTTGTTAAGCGCTTAACTCAGGCATTTGAAGATTTGAATTGTATCAATGTAAATGACAAACTTTAATCGTTAAACGAACGTTATAGAAAAACGCTGGGTTTATAGCCTGGCGTTTTTTTTATGCAGAAAAATTCTGCCTGAATCTTAAATTAGATGGATTAAATTCGGACTACCTATGAAAGGAAGACAACGTAATTTCTTTGAAAAATTAGCTAATGCTGCCACTCGTTTCACAGGCAGCTCTACGGCTTTTATTATTGCCGCGATGATAGTTGTAGTATGGGGTCTTGTGGGACCAGTATTTGAATACTCGGAAACATGGCAATTGGTAATTAATACCGGAACAACGATTGTTACATTCTTAATGGTGTTTTTAATACAGAAATCGCAGAACAAAGATTCAAAAGCCATTCATTTGAAGCTAAACGAATTATTGGCCTCTATCCCCAGAGCAAGTAACAGGATGGTTGATATCGAAGATTTATCTGAAGAAGAATTAGACAGGCTACATAGCTTTTATTTTAGAATAGCAGAGCTGGCCAAAAAAGCAGAACATCTTAAGAAAACCCATACAAACGAAAGTGCCTTAAAATCTCATATCGAAAAGTTGGGAGCAATTTCGGAGGAACTTGAACAAAAGTCTGCAAATGGTAGAAGTAAGGAAAGCAAAGCAAAAAAATGACCTGGATTGTGTTTATGCAATCCGAAGGACAGTGTTTATAGAGGAACAGCATTGCCCTCCTGAATTTGAATGGGAACACGAAGAAGAATCAGTTCATTTTTTGGCTAAGATAAACGATATTCCCGTCGGCACTGCCAGGTGGAGACGAACAGAAGAAGGGTTTAAATTGCAACGGTTTGCTGTTTTAAAGGAATTCAGGAGAATGGGGGTTGGACAGGCCTTGGTTCAAGCGGTTCTTGATGATCTTCCTGCAGAAGCTGACTATGTTTACTTGCATGGGCAGATTCAAGCTTGTGCTTTATATGAAAAATTTGGATTTGAGAAAGAAGGGGAGGAGTTCGATGAGGTTGGAATACAGCACTATAAAATGGTGCTTCATCTTAATGAAAAATCTTAGATGAAAAGTCCATGGCCTTTTCGAAGTTTGACATATTGATTTTTAATTTCTCTTTTTGTTCCGATAAAAACCAAATGAGCTTTTCTGTAGCGATATTGCCTGTGAGTGTATCCGCGGCCATTGGGCAACCTCCATATCCTTTAATTGCAGAATCATAACGCCGGCAACCATTCAGGTATGCGGCATTAATCTTTTCCTCCCAATGTTCCGGAGTACTATGTAAGTGTAATCCGAATTCAACATCACCGAAACTGTCCTGAGCAATTCTATATACATCGCCAATCATCTCTGGCGTAGCTGAGCCAATAGTATCGGAGAGCGAAATGATCGAAACTCCTCTTTTTACCAGCTGTTCGGTCCAGTGGTGTATTAAATCGAGGTTCCATGCGTCACCGTAAGGATTTCCAAACGCCATCGAAAGATAGACCACTGCTTTTTTATCAGATTTGTCGCATTTGGTTAATAGATCTTCAACAATATCTAAGGACTTCCTGATATCAGTGTTGGTGTTTCTTCTTTGAAAGGTTTCTGAAATGGAGAAGGGGTAGCCTAAATACGTGATCGAAGAATGCTTCAGCGCCTCATCAATACCTTTTACGTTTGCCACAATTGCCAGCAAGCTGGTTCTCGAAAGTTCTAGATTCAATCTTTCTAAAACCTCCACTGTATCTGCCATTTGAGGTACGGCTTTGGCCGATACGAAACTTCCAAAATCAAGTGTGTCAAATCCGACTTGCAGAAGCAGATTCAGGTAATTTATTTTATCAGCAGTCGAAATAAAGTAATTGAGCCCCTGCATGGCATCCCGTGGGCATTCAATCAACCGTATTTCTTTGGCACCGTCCATTTGACCTCTTATTTGGTTGTAGTATCCTCGCGCATCGATTCTCTGTTAAATGGTCGGATAATTAGCCGTGTGCCTCTGTCGTAACTGAAATAGCTCCACATCCAGTTTACAAATACAACCAGTTTATTTCTAAATCCAACCAGGCTCATTAAGTGAACAAACATCCAGACAAACCATGCGAAAACGCCCTGAAACCGGATTTTTCCGATATCCACCACGGCCCGGTTTCTTCCTACCGTAGCCATTGAGCCTTTGTCGAAATATTTAAATGGTTCAGGTTCTTCCTTATTAATTATTTTGATAAGGTTTTTAGACAAAAGTTTCCCTTGTTGCATGGCTACTGGCGCAACTCCGGGATGTCCGTTTGGTGTTTCCTCGGTTATCATGGCTGCAACATCGCCGATGGCAAAAATATTGTCATGGCCTTCAACCCTGTTAACTCGATCCACTTTTATTCTGGCCCCTCTAACAATGTGTTCTTTCGAAATACCTTCCGGGAATTCTCCTTTTACACCTGCGGACCACAACACGCTCTTACAAAGAATATCCACACCGTTCGATAGTTTTATCAGGTCTCCATTGTAAGAAACAACGGTAACACCTGTAAGAACGTTTACACCCATTTCTACCAGGAATTCCCTTGCGCTGCGTTGTGCTTGTGGAGACATGGGGCCCAATACGACATTTGCGCCTTCAATCAGATAAATATTTACGTCAGCTATGTTAAGCTCAGGGTAATCTTTTTTCAATACATGCCGCTTGAGCTCGGATAATGCACCAGAAAGTTCGACACCGGTGGGGCCGCCGCCAACTACAACAAAATTTAAGAGTGCCGCTTTCTTAGTGGGGTCGTGTTCAATCAATGCTTCTTCAAGGTTCTGTAGAAGCATACTCCTCAGGTTTAAGGCCTCTGGAATGGTTTTCATGGGCATGGTATAATGCTCTAACTCTTTTGATCCAAAAAAATTGGTATCAGAGCCCGATGCAATAACCAGATAATCATATTGAAATTCGCCAATAGTTGTGTTAATGGTATTTCTCCCGGGAAAAATGGAAAGGACCTCTGCATTTCTAAACAGGAAATTTCTTTGTCCCTTGAATATTTTACGAAGCGGGAATGCGATAGAATCTGGTTCTAAACCCCCAGTGGCTACCTGGTATAATAATGGTTGAAAAGTGTGGTAGTTGTGCCTGTCGAGCATTAAAACCTGAACTTCTTTTTCTTTGAGTTTCTTTGCCAGTTGAATGCCACCAAAGCCTCCACCAATTATAATCACCTTCGGAAAGGTTATCGAAGAATTACTTGATTCCATATTTTGCATATCTGTATAAAACCTCCAATTCGACGAAAAGTTAGTTTTTATGTTTGTTGGGCAAGTTACCAAATAAAAAAAGCACCCAGCAGAGGTATGCTGAGTGCTTTTTTTATTTATGCGATTTGTTATTTTAACGCTGGTTCCAGCTTTTTATCTTTTTTATCTTTATTGCTTTCAAATTCAATAATTACTGGAGAGGCAACACAAATAGAGGAATATGTTCCAAAAATCACCCCTATCAGGAGAGCAAAAGAGAATCCTCTAATTACTTCGCCCCCAAATATGAATAGCACAGCCAGCACAAATATTACCGTTAGGGCAGTTATAATTGTACGACTCAAAGTGCTGTTAATGGCATTATTGATAACCTCTTTCATGTCATCTTTCTTTGAATGGTGAAGACCCAGATATTCTCTGATCCTATCAAATACAACCACCGTATCATTAATAGAATAACCAATAACGGTTAATATTGCAGCAATAAACGCCTGATCGATATCTAATGAGAAGGGAAGTATTCCATTAAATAATGAGAAGAATGACAGTACCAGTAATACATCATGGGTTAAGGCCACTAATGCCCCCACGCTGTACGACCATTTCCTGAATCTCAATAGAATGTAAAGGGAGATTACTATAATTGAAAATAAAACAGAGTAAATGGCAGACGCTTTAATATCATTTGCAATTGTTGGTCCTACTTTTTGAGAGCTTAAAACCTCATTCGAGCCTATTTTCGATAAGCCTTCTTTTAACTTGTTTTCTGCCGAAACGTCCGCATTCTCATTCGTGTCGTCTATAAGATATGAGGTGGTTACCTTAACTTCATCGTTGCCATAACCAAATGATTTAACTTCTGTAGTAGTATTAAATGTATTGGTTAAAACTTCTCTAACTTGTTCCAACTCGACTGGTTTCTCAAATTTAACTACATATGAGCGTCCTCCTTTAAAATCCACACCCAGGCTGAAACCTCTGGTAAACATCGAAATTAAACCCAGGGTAATGAATACTCCGGAGATTAGATAGAAGATTTTCCTGTTTTTAACAAATGCAAAATTTGAGTTTTTAAACGTGTGCGAGCTCCAAGGATTTGAGAATTTAATCTTCATATCTTTCTTCAGCATCCACTCAAAAACCAATCTTGAAATGAAAATCGCGGTAAATAAAGAGGTAATGATACCGACCATTAAGGTCGTTGCAAAACCAAGAATCGGGCCCTTACCGAATATGTACAAAATTACGCCTGTTAAAAACGTTGTAATTTGTGAATCCAGGATAGAAGGCATGGCATGTTTAAATCCGTCTGCAATAGCAAGTCTTGTCGCTTTGCCATGTTCAAGTTCTTCCCTGACCCTTTCATAAATCAAAACGTTTGCATCTACTGCCATACCCATCGTTAATACGATACCGGCAATACCCGGAAGTGTCAGTACAGCTCCTAAAGAGGCGAGTACACCCATCAGGAAAAAGATGTTTACAAATACCGCGATATTTGCAACGGTTCCTGCTCTGTTGTAGTAAAGCATCATGAAGACTAATACTACGATTAATCCGATTACAGACGAATTTAACCCAGCATTTATCGCCGACTCTCCAAGAGAAGGACCAACAATAGCTTCTTCAACAATTTTAGCAGGGGCAGGTAAACGACCCGCTTTTAAAACGTTGGCTAAATCTTTGGTGTCATTTGCTGTAAAGTTTCCTGTAATGGATGACACTCCGTTTGGAATTTCATTTTGCACAGTGGGTGCAGAATAAACATAGTTATCCAAAACAATAGCGATGCTATGTTTTGCATTTTGATCTGATGAAGCCGCCGCAGTGATTTGTTTCCATTTTCTCGCTCCGTCAGAATTCATTACCATGATAACTTCATGTCCGCCGTTTTGGCCAACATCATCACGGGCATCGGTAATTACATCACCAGCTAAAGCTGCTGAACCATCAAATCCGGACGCTTTTAAAGCGTACAATTCATAAACCTCACTTTCCTCGCTCATTGGTTTAACTCCCCAATAAAACTTGGTATTTTGAGGAATCATAGATTTTATAGCGGGACTGCTTAAGTATGAATTCACTTTGGCTGTATCCTTTAGAGCAGAGTAACCTACTACTGCACCGGGTCTAAGAGCTGTTTGTCCATTTTCTCCCTGGTAAGTTGCCGGAGCTAACACTGCAAATAGAGGATTCTTTTTAGCTTGTTCGGCCTGGTTTCCAGCTAATGCTGATGTGTCTTTACTCGCAGAATCTTTTTTAGCGCCAAGATTTGCCAATTTACCACCACTTTTTTCGGCTGGAGCGGCGCCGGCAGCTTTTGCTGTGTCGGCTACTGCTTGCTGGGTTGCAGCTAATGTTTTATTGATATTCTCGAGTAATGGGAAGATCTCCATATTTTCATGGGTTTCCCAAAATTCTAGTTTTGCCGAGCCTTGTAAAAGTTTACGAACACGTTGCTGATCAGAAACGCCTGGCAGTTCAATGAGTATCCGGTTACTTCCTTGTTGTTTTTGGATATTCGGAGAGGTAACACCAAATTTATCTATACGTGTACGAAGAACGTTAAACGAACGGTCAATAGCACTTTCAGATTCGCCTTGAAGAAATTTTAACACTTCCGAATTGCTTGCATCAGGTTTAACTTTTGCGGCATTTTCTCTGGTTGCGAAATAAGTGGCAAGTTTGCCATTGGGGTTTAGCTTTTCAAACTCTTCGCCAAATAAGCTAATAAAATCCTTTTGGCTGTTTTTTAGACGGCCTTCAGCATTTTTTAAAGCGGTATTAAAACTTTGATCGGTATTATTGTTAGCAAGGTTACGCACCAGTTCGGAAAGCGATATTTCCATGGTAACGTTCATACCACCTTTCAAGTCAAGTCCCAGAGGGATTTGTCTTTCTTTGACATAGTTGTAGTTAAACTGAGTAAAACCTAAGTTATACACTGGCTGCGTGCCGATGGAATCGAGATAGGCTTTCTCTTTTAATGGATCGCCCTTGGCATATTCCCTGGCATCTCTTTCAACTTGTTTTGCCACCCACGTAAACGAAAGAGAGTATAAACACCCTATTGTTAACGCTATAGCGACGAATTTAATCAGTCCTTTACCTTGCATTTTGATTTATATTGTATTGTGTTTTTAATTTAAGCCCTTTTTAGATAAGACGGCAAATCTAAGTAAATTTTTAATTTATGAAATTCTTAAATGTATAAATAATAAAGCTTAAAACTTATAGCTTTTGATAAGTTAGAAATGAGTAGGAAAACGGAGTTTTTTCATCGGGCTCAAAATCTTCTTTTTGTATTTCCTGCCATTCGGCAGGTGAGATTTCGGGAAAGAAGGTATCAGCTTCGAAACTTTTATGAATCCTGGTCAGATAAATTCGATCCAGCTTCGGTAAGGCTTGTTTAAATATTTCAGCACCACCAATTACAAACACTTCATCTTCCTTCTCACACAAAGCCAATGCTTCATCCAAAGAACTACTAATTTCTGCCCCAGGCAGGCTTAAATCTGCCTGACGGGTAATTACAATGTTCCTCCGGTTCGGAAGTACTTTGCCCATGCTGTCAAACGTTTTTCGGCCCATAATTATGCTATGGCCGGTAGTGATGTTTTTAAATCTTTTTAAATCTGCGGGAAAGTGGACAAGAAGCTGATTGTTTTTACCTATTCCTGAATTTTGGTCAACGACAACGATGGCGGATATAGTCATTAGTTTTTAGTTCATTAATTTAGTTAGCCTTAGATTAGTTTGGGAGTCATTAGTGGTTAGTCGAAATAATTGAGGCTTCTTTAGTATTACCAATGAATTTTATATAAGAATTAAGCATTTTATGAATTTGGGTAAGTTCGTCTATCAATTGATCAGCTTTTTTTTCCTCGAGGATTTTTCTTGTTTTCAACTTTATTAACCAACTCTTAGTTTCCATAATTGAACCCCTACTGAAATAGCAAAAATTTTTATTTTCTTTGAAATGAAACCTTCCATAACCTTCGGCAATATTGGCTCCTATGGAATCTGCTGACCTTACAAGTTGTTTGCCAATGGTGTCTTTGATGAAATAATCTTTCCATGAAGCTACTTCAAACCAAATTTCATCAGAAAGCTTCTCAGCTCTTTTATAAACTTCTAAGTCATCTAACTTGTATGAACTCATGATGCTAATATAAATTATAATCTAACCTAATTAACATTTTCGGAATAGATAACTAATTACTATTTATTGAAAAAATAATAACTCAAAAACTAATGACTGGTAATTAATTAACTAAACTGCTACAGGTGCTTTAATATGTGGATGCGGATCGTAATTCTCTAAGGTGAAATCTTCAAATTTAAATTCAAAAATATCTTTGATATCCGGATTGAGTTTTACCCGCGGTAGAGGCCGTGGTTCGCGGCTTAATTGAAGTTTGGTTTGTTCAATATGATTGTTGTACAGGTGCGCATCGCCAAGAGTATGGATAAACTCGCCGGGTTTTAATCCGCAAACCTGAGCAACCATCAGCGTCAGCAAGGCATACGATGCAATGTTGAAAGGCACGCCTAAAAATATATCCGCGCTTCGTTGATACAATTGGCAGCTCAATTTTCCCTCAGCTACGTAAAACTGAAAAAAGCTATGGCAGGGAGGAAGCGCCATATTTTCAATTTCGGCGACGTTCCATGCCGATACAATTAAACGTCTGGAATCAGGAGTGTTTTTTATCTGATTAATAACATTGGTAATTTGATCAATATGCCGCCCGTCGGGAGTTGGCCACGAGCGCCATTGATATCCGTACACAGGACCCAAATCTCCATTCTCATCCGCCCATTCGTCCCAGATGCTCACACCATTTTCTTTCAGGTACCTGATATTCGTGTCGCCTTTTAAAAACCAGATCAATTCGTGAAGTATCGAGCGAAGATGAAGTTTTTTGGTTGTTACCAGTGGAAATCCTTCCTCCAGGTTAAAACGCATTTGGTATCCGAACACGCTAATAGTTCCCGTTCCGGTACGATCGTGTTTTTGTGTGCCTGTGTTCAGCACGTGCTGCATCAAATCAAGATATTGTCTCATCTTCTACAAAAGAAATAAATGTATTTTTACCGTCCTACAATTGTGAACAAAATATCGATTGTTTAGAACTCATGCTTACATTTCCAAACGCTAAAATAAATATTGGTTTAACCATTGTTTCAAGAAGAAGCGATGGTTATCATAATCTTGAAACGGTTTTCTATCCTGTAAAGATAAACGATGCATTGGAAATTGTCGAAGCAGATAAATTAAGTTTCGAAACGTCGGGAATTGAAATACCGGGTTATGCCAACGAGAATCTTTGCCTTAAAGCGTATGGATTGCTAAAAGCAGATCATGATATCCCTCCATTAAGAATCCATTTGCACAAACAAATACCGATCGGGGCAGGCTTGGGCGGAGGATCAGCCGATGCGGCTTTTTTTATCAAACTGGTGAATGATAAATTTAATTTGGGATTAAATACCTCAACGATGGAAGCGTATGCCAGGCAACTTGGCGCCGACTGTGCGTTCTTTGTTCAAAATAAACCTGTATTTGCTTTTGGAAAAGGTGATGAGTTTGAAACAGTCGGCTTGGACTTGTCTCCGTATAATCTGGTGCTGGTTATGCCACCTGTTCACGTTTCTACGGGTGAAGCCTACCGGGGAGTAAGGCCACATCAGCCGGTTGAATCTTTAAAAGAGTTAATCAAACTGCCTATTGAAGAATGGCGGCCTGTAATTAAAAATGATTTCGAAGAATCTGTTTTCAGAAATCATGCATCAATTAGAGGCGTAAAAGCCGCTTTGTATGAAGCAGGTGCTATTTACGCTTCGATGAGCGGTAGCGGAGCTTCTGTTTATGGAATATTTAGGAACGACATCGACTTAACAGCGCTTGAGAAAGAGAATCAGGTATTTTACGGTGTTTAATCTATATAGTCGCGATCTTCATCGCTTAAAGCGGAGCGTCTTTCTTCCGGCTCAGCAACTTCAAATTCAGGCTCTTTGTGAACAGATTCTTTCCTTTTAGGTTTGGCTGCCACAATGCCGATGATAAACCCTAACCCAAACATAGTTCCAAGTATCACTAGTTTCGGGATTTTGGTGGCGCCAAATAGCCAGAAGTCTATCTCTTCTGTATTGTTCATTAAAACGATGGTTACCAAAACAGAGGCGATGATAATGAAAATGGTTTTTCCACTCATGATACTTTAGAAGTTATAAATTGCAATCGTCTCGAATATCGGATTTTGTCCCGGTTTTTCGTTAATGAAAATTATCTTTCCTCCAAGATCAAAGTTTGGCAGAGGAAAACGCAGTAAGTTCATGTCTGCGCGAAGTTCTGCACCGAATGAACGAGGCGAAAATGGTTTCTTAGAGTCGATGTTTTCAAAATCAGCGAAAAAGCCCGCTTTTAAACGTTTTATGTATGAAAGTGGGCCAAGTTCCCAGTCGGGGTAAAATAATGGCATACGATAGTCTAATAAGAGCGTATTCCGGGTATTGCCAATCCTCTTCATGAAACTGTAACCGCTTACTCTTGGGATATCTACTGTATTCCGGTATACTCCATTCGACTCCTGGAAATTAAAGGAGGCTTGAAATGAATGGTTTGTTAAGATTCCGGGAAAGTATAATGTGCTTCTAAAGATGAACATTTCACCCCCCAGTTGCTGTTCAAAAGGAAAATGCCGGTATCGTACAAAAATATTTTGACCCCATTTCGGTGCCAGGTCCCGGGCGCTCCTTCTGTTGTTCCTTGATGCGGAGAATTCATAATGCATCGGAAATTTTAAAGTTTGTATCAATGCTGAAAAATTGTTTTCAATACTATACCGGTTTGTATAGCTCGTACCAACCTTGAAATTGAAATTATAGTTGTTATTAAACCGGTTGGCTCGCAGGGGAATGGAAATATCTGCTTTAAATTCATTCTCTCTCCAGCTAACAGGAATAAAAACAGTGTCACGCCCTACTTTCGTTGTCCTGTTTATTAATCGGGGACGATTAAGGTAGGAGAAATTTAGAATCGGAAAATATTTGCTATAGGTTGCGCCGGCCTCGTATTCGCTTTTTCGCAAAGCATTGTTGTATTGATACCCCCCATAAAAACTTAAAGTACTCAACTTATTGTCTGACTGCAGACGAAAGCCGAAATTCTGGTCGTCAAAAAACTGATTGTCTTCGATCGTTGGAAGAATGGTATGGAAATAAAACAGATTGCTTAATTCCCGATAGCGCTTGGTAGGATATGTTCGGGTGGGTAAATCTTCAAATACGTTTTTATTTCCTTCTGCAGGGGTGATCGGGTCGGCGAAATTTACGACCGATTTCTCAATTTGTTTAATCGATATTCCATCAGTGATTTTTAAATTAATAGCTGAAATATTATATCCATCCGGAGAGTAATTGTTGAACAGGAGCTTGCCCGACTTGGCATCGTAAAAAGGATTATGAGCTCCGTACCTGGAGGAAGTTAACTGTTGAATGTCTTTGGTTGCAGGATCTAGTTTGTAGATGTTGTTGATCCCATTGAAATGTGCCTTAAAAATTATCTGATCAGAGGCATAAACCGGCCGGAGAATTTCCTGTAACTGAAATGGTATAAGCTGGCTAAACTTTCCCGTTTGTCTGTTCAACTCATAAAGAGTTTTTCCGCCTGTTGCTACCGCGACAATAATAATTTTATTTCCTGCCTGGTTGAATGCCGGCATCTGCAGCATGTAATTTTCCGGAGCCGGATATCGTCGTTTTTCCTTGCCGGTTTCCGAGTCTAACTCGACCAGCGAAATTTGATGAGATGTTGATACTTCAACTGCCGCAATTGTGCTACCATCGGGTGAAAGGGCCGGAGCGAAAAGCCGGCTTTTATGGGTAAGCTGTTTTTTGATTTTGCGTTTCCTGTCATAGATATTTACGACGTTAAAAGATCGCTGATGAAAGCGCGAATCGAACCGCGATTCGTCCCAAACTATTTTTTCGTTCGAATAGCTGAACCAGGGGATTTCCTGTAATCCGATATTTAGAATTTTAGAAGTTTTGCCGTTTTCAAGCATCTCGTAAATTGCCGGGGTTTCTGCTTTGCTATCTTTCAAGAATATAATGCTACCCGATGAGGTGCTTGCGGGAAGCAGGAAATTTTCAGGTCTTTTATTTTTTCTTTTGTTAAGTGAATTGTAGTCCTGGCCATTCACTTTTTGGAGCTGCCGCGACCAGATATTTTTGAGGTCATTTATTGTAGAATCGTAGAGTTTTTTGGTGCTGAGATTGGTGAACTTTTTCAGTGAATTACTGAAGTTGTATGGGCGCAATGGGTTGCGCGAAATCCGGCTGATCAGGCTGTCGTTGATACTGTTCCCAAAATCTCTTCTCAGCTTGGTGTTCATAAAAAAACCAAGTTGGTAGTAACCGGCAGTGAAATCTTTCACAGACCCAAAATAGTTTTTTGAGTAGCTGTAGTTTTTGTTACTTAGTGTATTTGTTCTTAATTCAATATACCATTCAGGTATGCGGCCACGGCCAGCATTCGTGAGCACTGTTTCTGTGGTTACGGCATCTCCTTCAAAGAACCAGGATGGGAGGCTGATGCCAAATATAGCCAGGGCTATTGTTTCGAAAGGAGGGCTGTTGAATCTACCTGTTAGCTTGTCAAATTGTACTACGTGTCGAAGCTCATGAACGGCCAGGCTGCTTAACCAATCCTGGTAATCGAAGCTTTGAGAAGGTGTGGCAAATAGTTCGGATTTGCGAGGCGCCAGCTGTACAAAACCGTTTGCTGTGGTACCTTGATTTTGAAGAATTATAGAGATTTTTTTTGGCTGCTTTCCTAGTGACCTGCTTACACGGGCAATAATACCTTCAAGTACATTAGCCATTCTTTGGGCCTGGGGTTCAAAATCGGAAGGGTAGATTATCTGAAAATTTTCGGTGTTGATTTGATTCCATTTTAGGGATGGAGGGTTCTGTTCACCTGGAAAAACCTGAGCTTTTGCTTCGAAAGAAGTGATTGTTAATATTATGCAATTAATTAAACTGATTAATAAAGTTTTATATGTTGATTTTTGGGTCAAAAAAGTCATTTGCTAAATATGTTAGTTTTTCGCTGTATTTTTAAATCTTTTTATTTGAATTTTTAATTTATATTTTTTATATGTAATAATTGATAAAGAATAACTTATACTTATGTTTCTTTGTTTGTAATTTGCTCAATTAATGTGCGATTGTTCGAATTTTTTAACCCCCAAAGGCTAATTATCCGGTAATTTTTTATTTAAATAGATGGAAAAGATTCTGGCTAAATATAGTGTTAATATAAATGGATTTTAAGGTAGGCAGTCGGTTAGGGAAAGCTTGGGTTGTCCCACCACTCCCCTTTTGAGTTTTAGGGGGCGGGATCTCAATGTTCATAAAAAAGGTGTTTCAGGCTCGGGGCGCGACTGTCAATGTCAACAAGAAAAACTGGTCGATCTGCATTTTCTAGCCAGAGCTTTAAGACTGCTTGTAAATTATAAAACCTCTTATCAGGTTGCTTTTAATTTCGAATTTTCGTTTATTTATTTTGGCGGAACAGGAAATTATTTTAGCTGGAATTGAACCGGAATTAATGTGAAAGAGCTCTCCAGGAGAGTCGATTGTTTACAAATGAATTTCAAGTTTTGAACGAGCTTTCCCCGGGGCAATAGTTAATTTTCAGATCGGATAGGAGCTCTAGTGTTTTCTTGGAGTCAGGAAAATGTTCGGGTATTTTTGAGAGAAAAAAAATAGACTTAGTGTATTTTAATCTTCCATCTTTCAAATCTACACGAGTGGTTGGGTCCGGCTGACTCTTCTCTTAGAAAGACGATTTTTTAGAAATGGATAGATGAAGATTGCGCTTAGAATTATTGCAGCTCCTGCATAAAAACCTGTGGTCATTTGCTCTCTTTTTCCGAAGAAAAGAAAGGCCAGAATGACGCCGTACACGGGTTCCATATTTGTAATCAGGGCCACCCGGAAAGCAGATAAATATTTCATTACCGACACCCCTGCGACATAGGCGGCGGAGGTGCAAATTGTTCCTAAAATTAAGAGGTAAACCAGGTCGGCAGAATTCAATTTCATGCTGCTATTGAAGCCATCTGTTGAGAATAAAAAGAGCGAAATCCAGACCCATGCGCCAATCAGTTCGTAAAAACTTATGATAGATGCGTCACGATTTTTGATCTGTTTTGAATTAATGATCGAAAAAATACTTGCACAGAACGCGCTGGTTAAACCGAAAATTATTCCGAGGGTAAATCTACTCTCAAACTCAAAAATTAAGTATATGCCGCTTATAATCGCTAATCCGGTAAAGATCTCAAGCTTGGATATCTTTTGCCTGTTTAAAAGGGGTTCTAAGATGGCAGTGAACAAGGTTAAGGAAGAGAGACAAACCAGAGTAACTGATACCGTCGAAGACTTGATAGACTGGAAAAAAAGTATCCAGTGAGCCCCAACAATTGCTCCGGTAAAGAATAATTTCAGGAAGGCATTTGTGCCTATTTTTAGAGATGTTTTGGTGCTTTTGAAATAGAGATAGAGGGTGATAATGGCAATCAGAACACGGTACCAAACCAGGTGTGTTGCCGAAATAGAAATCAGCGCACCGAGGATCCCGGTGAAGCCCCAAACAAAAACAGTCAGGTGTAAAACTACCAGGTTCCGCTTGAGTTGAGAGGCAGAATGAGACATGTTTTTCTAGATTATTTTGGTGCTTTTATCAGTAGATAAAAGCCCAGAATTCCAAAAAGTATATTCGGAATCAGAGCCGCAATTATTGGCGGCAAGCCTCCTTTCAGGGAGAACATATTGGCAAATTGTATAAATAATATGTAAACAAAACTAAGCAAAATGCCCAAGCCCAGTGGCAATCCAACACCCCCACGTACCTTTCTGGATGATAATGCAACACCCATTAATGTGAGCACAAAAGAGGAAAACGGATAAATAAAACGGCGGTATTTTTCTAATAAAAGCTCGTTCATAATGCCTGCCCCACGTATTTTTTCTTTGTCAATACGAGTGTTCAGCTCTCGCATGTTCATTGCTTTCGTCAGGTTATCATAGATCTCGAAATCTACAGGCTTCATATCCAGAGTGGTGTCTTTTACCGTGCCCGATGTCATTGTTTCTTTCAGGCCATTTATCATTCTGGTGGAATAATTTTCCAGTTTCCATTTAACCTTAACCGAGTCCCATAAAATTCTGTCAGACATAGTTTTCTCAACCAGCTGATCGCCTTTAAATCTCTCTAAGGAGAATTTATAACCTATTTTCTGATTGTTATCAAAGTTTTCGATGAACACATAACTATCCTTATTTAGCTGTAAATGTGTGTACATTTTGGTGTTGTCGGTCTTGGGATTAATATAGACGTTTTCAAATTCCACCAATAGTTGATTTGTTTCCGGAATTATAAAAAGGTTAAATATCAGCGTTACTACGAAAATTACAAATGAAGAAATAAAGTAGGGCCGTAAAAAGCGGTTGAAGCTTACACCACCACTTAAAATGGGTACAATTTCGGTCTGGTCCGCCATCTTTGCCGTGAAAAAAATCACGGCTATGAAGTTAATTAGCGGAGACAAAAAGTTAAGATAGAAAGGAATAAATCCGGCATAATATTCAAAAATGATCTTTGAAACGGGTGCATCATTCCTGATAAAGTCATCCAGTCGTTCTGAAATATCGAAAACCACAATGATAACAGAAAAAATTACCATGGTAAACACAAAGGTTCCGAGGTATTTCTTGATTATGTACCAATCGAGGATTCCAATTTTTGACATACCTTATAAACGCTGAGATAGTTGATTTACCATTTTTGTTTTCCAGTCATAGAATTCTCCTGAAATTATCTTCTCGCGAGCCTCGCCCACCAGCCAAATATAGAAGTGCAGGTTGTGTAAGGTTGCTATTTGAGCTCCTAAAATTTCCTTAGAAGTGATTAGATGCCGAAGATACGCTTTTGAATAATTCAGATCTGAAAACAGATCGCTGTCTTCTTCAATGGCGCTAAAATCATCTTTCCACTTTTCATTCCGGATATTAATTATGCCATTCTTAGTGAAAAGCATTCCATTGCGGGCATTTCTTGTAGGCATTACACAGTCAAACATGTCGATGCCCAGCGCGATATTTTCGAGAATATTAACAGGTGTGCCTACGCCCATTAAATAACGAGGCTTTTCGTAAGGTAAAATATCGCAAACCACTTCGGTCATTGCATACATTTCTTCTGCCGGCTCGCCCACAGAAAGTCCGCCGATGGCATTGCCTTCACGATTGAAAGAAGCGATAACCTCGGCCGATTTTTGCCTTAAATCTTTATACACAGATCCCTGAACGATGGGGAACAGAGTTTGTGAATAACCATATTTAGGTTCGGTATTGTCGAATCTGTCGCAGCAGCGTTTAAGCCAACGGTGGGTCATTTCAATCGACTTACGGGCATAGTTATAATCGCATGGATAGGGAGTACATTCGTCGAAAGCCATGATAATGTCTGCTCCAATCACTCGCTGAATGTCCATTACATTCTCGGCTGTAAACAAATGTTTCGAACCATCTATATGCGATCTGAAGGTAACTCCTTCTTCTTTAATCTTCCGGACTTCACTTAATGAATATACCTGGTAACCTCCGCTATCGGTAAGAATTGGTTTATTCCACCCGTTAAATTTATGCAAACCTCCGGCTTTTTCGAGGGTACTTAACCCGGGACGCAAATATAAATGATACGTATTTCCAAGAATGATCTGTGCTTTTATGTCTTCGCTAAGCTCGCGCTGATGAACAGCTTTGACGGTGCCTGCAGTGCCAACCGGCATGAAAATAGGCGTTTTTATAGTTCCGTGATCTGTTGTAATTTCTCCGGCACGCGCTTTCGAAAATTTATCTGATGCTTCTAGTTTAAATCTCATTATAAAGTCGCAAAAATACTAAAATATTACAGGCTTGACCGATTAAATATGAGCAGGAAAAATCGCTCAGGTTTATCACCTTCTGCCTCCGTACCGCTCTGCGAATGCCCTTAAATAATTTGATTTCTTCTTTAAATAAAAAACCAAAAAACTCCCTGAAAATTTAGAACTTTGCCGTTTCGTGTTTTAACGTTAATATATTGGTAGATAATCTTTATATCGCGGTTTTTCTTTTACTGCAATTAGCTTTCTGGGTTCAACTATATTATATTACCCTTGTAAATTCCCGTTTAAGCAAATTTAAAATTGCTGAAGAGGCGGAGGTTTTAGTAAAACGTCCTGTTTCGGTAATTATTTGTGCCAGAAACGAAGAAAAAAATCTCACCAAGAATCTGCAGTTAATTCTAGAACAAAATTATCCTGATTTCGAAGTAATTGTTGTCAACGATTGTTCCGGCGATGATTCGCACATGGTTTTGCGTGGTTTGGCATCTCTATATCCTCATTTGAAAGTGGTTACCATAAATGAGCACGAGCGGTTTAAGCACGGAAAAAAGTTCGCTGTAACTTTGGGTATTAAAGCGGCACGTAAAGAGTATTTGCTGTTTACAGATGCAGATTGCGAACCCTCATCCTCGCTCTGGATTGAAAAGATGCAGCAACATTTTCAGGATAAAACTGAAATTGTGCTGGGGTACTCTCCATATAAAAAGAATGGCAGCTTTTTAAATAAAATTATTCGATTTGAGACGTTTATCACGGCAATAAATTATTTTTCGTTTGCCCTTTCGGGAAAGCCATACATGGGAGTGGGCAGAAATATGGCCTATACCAAGTCGCTTTTTTTCCGGGGGAAAGGCTTTGCTTCACATATGCATATCCCTTCCGGGGATGACGACTTATTTGTAAATCAAAATGCCAATCCGTCCAATGTTGCTATAGAAATTCGCCCCGAAACCCATGTTTGGTCTGAACCAAAGGAAAGTTTTTCTTCCTATTTTACCCAGAAAGTGCGACACATGGGAGCCGGCAAGGCTTATAAGGCAGAGCATAAACGCATGCTTTCATTTCAGGCTGGGTCTGCCTTGCTGTTTTATGCCTCGCTTATTGCTTTAGTGTTTTTACACGCACAGTGGTGGATGTTGCTGTCTTTTTATTTATTGAGGCTAGCAGCTCAAGTATTTGTATTTTACCCGGTTATGAAAAAGCTGGATTGCAAAGATTTAATTTGGTGGGTTCCTGTTTTGGATTTCATTTTTAATTTTTATATACTAGTGCTTAGCATAATTTCTTTATTTAAGAAAAAAGTTAAATGGAAGTAAATCCGAATTTCTCTGCGAACGCAGTAAACGATTTTAACCTGGTGTTGCGGGCCAAAGATGGAGATCAAAAAGCGTATGCTGAGCTGATGCAGCGTTATAAAGACTCAATTTATTTCATGGCCCTGAAAATGGTTAACAACAAAGACGATTCCATGGATCTTACAGTTGAGACCTTCGGTAAAGCTTTTGAAAATATTGATAAATATAAACCCGACTTTGCTTTTAGTACCTGGCTGTTTCGAATTGCAACCAATAACTGCATCGATTTTATCCGCAAAAAGCGTTTGAAAATGGTTTCTATCAATTCTATGGTAGATGATGAAGGTGATGAACGCCCTTTGCAAATAAAGTCAGACACTCTTAATCCTGAAGAAACTTCGATAAAAAAACAACAGCAAGAACAATTGAAAATTATTGTTGATAAGCTGCCACAACGCTATAAAACGCTTATTGTGTTGAGATACTTTGAAGAACTGTCTTATGAAGAAATAGCTCAGCAATTAGACTTACCTTTGGGAACTGTTAAAGCACAATTATTTAGGGCAAGAGATTTGTTACATAATGTTCTTAGCAGAAGAAAGAAAAACCCAGGCAGTGACTTCTGATATTATTTATAAATACTTCCCCAATTTAAGTGTTGAGCAAAAGGAGCAATTCGATAAACTTGAAGAATTGTACACCTTTTGGAATGCCCAGATCAATGTTATTTCCCGCAAGGATATTGATAGTTTATATGTGCACCATATTTTACATTCGCTAGGGATAGCGAAAGTGTTAGAATTCTTACCCGGCGAGAAAGTTCTGGATGTAGGTACCGGAGGCGGCTTTCCCGGCATTCCTTTGGCGATATTATTCCCTGAAACGCATTTCCATTTGGTGGATTCAATAGGCAAAAAGATCAAGGTTGTACAAGAAGTTTCGAAGGCTATAGGTTTAAAAAATTTGGTTGCCACACATGCACGTGCCGAGCAGATTGACGATAAATTTAATTTCATTATATCCAGGGCGGTAACTCAGTTAAAAGATTTTTACCCATGGGTGCGCGGTAAGTTTTCTAAAACACCATTGAACAAATTGCCCAATGGTGTTTTGTACCTCAAAGGAGGAGATTTAGAACAGGAACTCAAGGAGTCCAAGCTTAAAGAAGTTCATCTCTATCCTCTTTCATCTTATTTTGCTGAGGATTATTTTGAGACGAAGTACGTGGTGTATTTTCCGGCTCAATAAGCTTGTTTGAACTCAACATTCCATTCCTCTATCTTTTATTCTGTTTAGGATATTTTAAATCTTTTTTGATTTAACTAAATCGGATCTCCTATAATTATTAGGGATTTACTTTTTTCCTTAGTCGGATCTCCTATAATTATTACAGATTTACCTTTTTCCTTAGTCGGATCTCCCGTAATTGTTTCGGATTTGGTTTTCTCCTTAACCGGATCACCTCTAAAAGTTTCTGCTTTGGGTTCAGCCGGTGGAGGTGGCGGAGCCTGCTCATTGCTCTTATTTTTAACAGGTCTTGCCACAGGATGCGTAAACTTGACATTTTCAACTTTTGGTCTGTTTATTGACTTAACTTGTGAAGGCTCAACTGGGGGCGGTGGTGGTGGAACCTTACTCTTGATATTTATTGTTTTTGATGGCTCAACCGGAGGTGGAGGTGGCGGAATCTGGCCGTTCTTTTTAACTTTGCTATTCTGAGCTTTTGCCGGTTCAACCGGAGGTGGAGGTGGCGGAACCTGACTATCACGTTTGTTCTTAACAGGTTTTACCGCTGGAGGTTGAGCCTTCATGTTCTCTATTTTAGGTTGGGACATAGACTTATTGGTTTTAGTTCTGTCCTGATAGTTCGCGGTTAAATCCATTATCCCGTAGGATTTGCTGAAAGACAATGCCGAAATGCAAAGCATGGAAGGGATTAATAGGGCCAGCAATGCATACTTCAGCATATCGCGGCTCCGGGATTTTTTTTGACTTAGTTTCATAATTCGTTTTTTTAAAAGTGATTGATTAAACATTTGGTTACTTAAATCTTGCCGAATGTTACCATAGGAGTTTTGAATTAAGAACATAGCATAATTCTGTGTTCCAAGTTCATCTTCCGAAACGATCTCATCTGCAATAAATTCGTGGAGAGCCTTGATATCAATTTTGATAAGGGATATTATAGGATTGAACCAGTTTATAATTTGAACCAGTTCAATAAACAAAATATCGAGCGAATGCTTCTGATTGATATGTACCAGCTCATGTTTTCGAATCGTATTCTGTTCTTGCAACTCGGGATTTATAAACAAGTAGTTGAAGAACGAAAACGAAAGATTTTTAGATCTTATCTGCACTTCTTTGAATCTGCCATGGATAATGACTTTTCCCGATTTTACCAGTTTTGAAATCCCATGAAGTTGGATAGCCAGTCGTAAAAGAAGTCCCAATACCACCAGTAGATATAAATTTAGACCTACCTGCCACCAATCCATGCCGGCATTTTCAGCTGGTATTATCACTCCAGAGGTATATGTCTCCATTGGTGTAGCGTCCCTGACAGCACTTATATCTATGAGGGGCAATAAAAAAGATAAGGCTGTAATGACAAGCAGATAGAATCTGTTTAGAGAATAAAAAGTCTCTTTTTGAAGTAGAACTTTAAAAAATGTATAGAAAACTATCAAATATGCATTTGCCTCTAGCAGGTAATAAAATGTGTTCATGGCTTCCTGTTTTTTAATTGTTCTACAAGTTTGGTAAGTTCATCAAGTTCCTGAATGTCAATTTTCTTTTCATTTACCAGGAAGGAAACGAGATGTTCGTAAGAGTTATCAAAGTAATTCGTAAAGATTTTATCGAAAGCAAAACTTTTGTATTCTTTCTCCTCAATTAAAGGAAAATAAACGTGTGAGCTTCCGTAAGCTTTGTGATCCACAAACCCTTTGGTTTCTAGCACCCTTATAACTGTCGAAACCGTGTTATATGCAGGTTTTGGATCAGGCATTTCTTCGATGATATCTTTAACTACGCATTCTTTCAGCTTCCATAAAATGCGCATCACCTGTTCTTCTGCTTTGGTTAATTCTTTAATATGATTTTTACTTTTATCTTTCATGCTTGAATTAAGTTTTGAACTATTTTTATAGTTTGTTAGAATAAAGGTATAAACTATAAAAATAGTTTGCAAACTATTTTTATAGTTTATTGTAAATACTTGAAAATAAGCATCTAAATTTCCCTATGTCTCTCTTACATCAAATTGCCTTAACATTTATACCGGGAGTCGGTTCCGTCTATTCCCGCCTGTTATTGAAACATTTTGGCTCGGCGGAGGATGTATTCAAAGCAAAGAAGCCTCAGCTGCTGGCCATTCCCGGAATAGGGGAGAAGACTACTCAGAGCATTTTACAACATGATTTCTTTAAACGAGCGGAGAAGGAACTTGATTTTATAGAAAAGTATAAGATCAAAACTTTCTTCTATAATTCGGATGATTATCCCAAACGACTTAAAAATTGCTACGATGCACCTGTTTTATTGTATTATAAAGGAAACGCAGATTTAAACAATAGTCGTGTTATTAGTATTGTAGGCACCAGAAATGCTACACCGTATGGCAAAGAACTAACCGACTCTTTAGTTGAGGAACTTAAAAAGCATAACGTGTTAGTCGTGAGCGGACTTGCATACGGTATTGATGCGATGGCCCACAAAGCATGTTTGAAACAGGATATTGCAACCGTTGGTGTTGTTGGTCATGGGTTGGATCGCATTTACCCATCACAGAATCGGTCTTTAGCTGAAAAGATGGTTAGAAATGGTGGCTTGCTTACCGAGTTCCCTTCGGGAACAACCCCCTCAAGGGAAAATTTCCCGATGAGAAATCGTATCGTAGCCGGTATGGCCGATGCCACGATAATTGTTGAAGCCAGCCTGACTGGTGGTGCTTTAATTACCGCCGAGCTGGCAAATTCCTATAATAGAGACGTGTTTTCTTTCCCTGGAAATATTAAACAGGAGTTTTCCGCAGGCTGTAACTACCTAATTAAAACCAATCGTGCCAGTCTCATTACCAGCGCTAAAGATTTGGAATACATTTTAGGCTGGATAACAGAAACCCGACAGGAAGAGAAAAAGCAACTGAGTTTAAGCTTGAATTTATCTGCCGACGAGAAGAAAATAGTGAATGTTTTGGTCGAAAAAGGTCAAGCCGGCATAGATGAACTTGCGATTGCAACCCAACTTCCTCAAAGTAAGCTTGCTATCACAATACTTGGCTTGGAAATGCAGGGTATACTTATTGCTTTACCCGGAAAGATTTATAAGCTGGCTTAATCCTCCTCATTCTTCGGAAAATCATAGAGTTTTTCTTTTCCTGTGCCTTTACTTATTAGCTTCCAGTCGTCAAAAGGAAACTCAATGAGAATCAATCCACAAGTTGGCATATCATAAACGTTGGTGTCGCACAAATCGATTGCGAAATGTGTGATGCCAGGATTATGGCCAAATAAGGCAACAAGATCGTACTTGTTTTTGAATCCATTTACAATGCTCAAAAGGGTATTGGGAGAGGCTTCATAAATTGCGAGTTCTTCTTGTATTTCTTTTTTGTCAATATTGAGAACCTCAGCAAAATGTTTTGCGGTACTGAAAGCCCGAACGGCGGGACTGCTAACAAGTAACTGTGGAATAATATGCTTGTCGATTAAGCGTCCGGCCATTTTGGGAGCATCTTTATTGCCTCGTTTATTCAAAGGACGGTCAAAATCTGATTTAGCATCAGTATCCCAATCTGATTTGGCGTGACGGATAAGTAAAAGTTGTTTAGCCATGGCTGGTAAAATTAACAATTGAACTGATATTCTGCTCATTCATGCATTTAAAATGACCCAATGGACATTTTTTATATCCGATCTTCGAACAGGGCCTGCACTTTAATCCTTTAACTTCTTCGATTTTGTGATCGGATACCATGTAAGGGTACATTCCGAATTCAGGAACAGTGTTCCCCCATACAGATACGATCGGTTTATTAAAAGCTGCAGCTATATGCATTAAGCCTGTATCATGAGTGATAATTCTTTGAGCCAGCTTAACCAGAAAAGCCGACTCATCAAGCGAATATTTTCCGCAAGCGTTTAGCACATGATTTCCCGCGGCTGAAGAAATTTCCTCTCCCCGGGGTGTATCCTCTTTTCCGCCCAGAAGCACAATGGGCTGCTGTATCGATTTGCAGATTTCAATCAATTTGCTTGTAGGTAGCCGTTTGGTTGCATGCTGTGCGCCAATCACCAGCCCAATATAGTTTTGATGAGACGAGGGGAGTAACTTATCTATATCATATTCTTTATTGAAAAAGTAGTCTAAACCTTTTTCATCATTTTTTACGCTTAAAAAAGATACTGTGTCCAGATATCGATCTACGATATGCTTTGCCGGAAGCGTATTGATCTTAAAATTTACCAGCAAGAATTTTGAAACATTCAGCTTGTCGAAAGCCCGGGATTTTACCCCTAATTGTGTTTTTATTAAGCGCGTTCTTAAATTGTTATGCAAATCGATAACGTAATCGAATTTTTCTGCTTTTAATGCCTGGATAGTAACGCTAAGCTTATCCTCCAGAAGATGAAGTTTATCCACATAAGGGTTACTAATTAAAATCGAGTGGAAGGATTTTTTTGTAAGATAATGTACTTCAACATTGGTTAACTGTTCTTTTACGCAGCGAATAACAGGCGTTGTAAGCACAATGTCTCCAATAGAACTAAACCGGATAATTAAAATCTTCAATGTTTTCTTTGTTGAAAGTAGGTGCTTATTTCTTGAAGGTTTAGTGTATTGAGGCAGTTCGCCGCAGATATTCCGCCTTTTCGGGCAACCAGAAGCCCGAAGTGCATATCGTGGAATCCGTTATTACTATGCGCATCCGGGTTTATCGATAACATAACTCCCTTTTCTAAAGCGTATTGGTGCCAGCGCCAGTCCATATCTAAACGCAAGGGATTGGCATTAATTTCGATCACAACTCCATTTGCAGCGCAAGCATCTATTACTTTTTTAAAATCAACGGGATAGCCACTTCTACTTAGCAGTAATCGCCCGCTTGGATGTCCCAGAATAGTGGTATATGGATTTTCTATCGCGGTTATAAGTCGGCTGGTGGCTTTTTCCTCATTCATTTTAAATACTGAATGAATAGATGCTACCACAAAGTCGAAGGTTGCTAATATTTCCGATGAATAATCTAACGAGCCATCGAAAAGTATGTCAGATTCGATGCCTTTAAAGATTTTAAAGCCATTCAGTTTTTTGTTTAATGTATCGATCTCTTGATGTTGGGCCAAAACTCTTTCCTCGTATAAGCCTTTTGCATAAAATGCAGATTTTGAATGGTCACTTATTCCAAGGTATTCCAGTTTTAGCTCATCCCTGCAAAACAATGCCATCTGCTCGAGAGTATTTACCCCATCGCTCCAAGTGCTGTGGTTGTGTAAAGAACCTTTTAAGTCTTTCCATTCTATCAAAGTGGGTAAAGTTCCCGCATCAGCTAAAGCGAACTCATTTCGACCTTCGCGAAGCTCAGGTTCTATAAATGGAAGTCCGGCTTTTAGATAAACTTCCTCTTCAGTTTTGAATTTGACAGAAGTTGTTTTTCCCAGCCGGATTTTTAGCTCTTCAATATGCGTTTCTGTACCAGTTTGCAGAGCCAGGCACAAGGGAAATTCTTCGGGATCGCAAAAGTTAAAATATACTTTTATTCCCTGAATATTTTCTGATTCTATACTTTGTTCTTTAACATCGGTAACTTCAAGGGTCGAGATCTCTCTGATAGATTTTTCTATTTCTGCGCTTAATAAAGAACCAACTAATATATCGAGTCCATCAATTATTTCACATCTTCTGCGGTAATCTCCTGTAAAGGATATTTGTTCAACCGGAAGATCCTTTTTAAGTTTCTTCATCAGGTATTCGGCATATTCCTCAACCTGCGCATACAGATAGCGGCCGTTGCTGGCCATTTTAAACTCAATAGCCTTCTTGATTTCTTCCTGAGTTTTTGCACCGAAGCCTTTGGCTTCCAATAAGCGGTTTTCATTGCAGGCGTATAAAAGCTCACCGATGTCTTCAATTTCCAGATCCTTCCAGATAGTGAGGACTTTTTTCGGCCCTAAACCTTTGATTCCCATTATTTCAATCACCCCCGGAGGAGTTTTTTGATAAAGATCTTCCAACTCTCTGATTGTTCTCGTTTCAATCAGTTCCCAGATTTTTGCCGCGGTACTTTTGCCTATTGCAGAAATCTGTTCGAGTTCGCCCAGCGATTTTTTTGCCAGCGAAAAAGGTAGTTTATCTATTGTGTAAGCCGAACTAGCCAGAGACTTTACTTTGAATGAATTTTCATTGTGCAGCTCCATCAACTGACTCAAAAGCCTTAATGTTCTGGCTATGGTTTTATTTTCCATGTTGCCTTCAAAAATACACATTAAAAATACCGTCCCAAATTCGAATTCCTTATTAACAAACTTTCATTCCCGTCTGATGTTTATTTCATGTTGGGAAATAAATTAACTATATCGAAATCGGTACAATTGCTTTTGCTATTGTTCCTTGTTTTTAGCGGCTTATATTATGCGCGCTCATTTTTAATTCCGATTGCCTTTGCAGGGATTTTGGCCATGCTGCTTTTGCCGCTAAGTGTCAGATTAGAGAAAAGAGGGCTAAACAGGGGACTATCAGCGCTTGCTTGCCTATTGATTTTTTTGCTTTCTGTGAGTGGAGTTATTGCTTTGCTCGTTTGGCAGATATCAGACCTGGCGAAAGATCTTTCACAGCTGGAACAAAAAATTATTTCTGCGATTGAACAGCTGGAGGTTTTTATAGACTCTAAATTAGGAATCCCTAAAGCAGAGCAGGAAAAGATCATTACAGAGCAGCAAAAGTCTGGCGAGTCTGCTGCATCTACTGCTATTTTTGGCTTTATGGGAATGCTGGTCGATATTATCCTGACCTTGGTATACACCTTTTTATTTATCTATTACCGAAGCCATTTAAGATCTTTCGTAATGAAACTGACACCTGTTGAAGAACATGATAAAACGGCGAGAATAATAAAGGATTCTTCGGCAGTTGCCCATAAATATTTAACAGGCATATTTATGATGATTGTTTTGCTTTGGATTTTATACGGAATCGGATTTTCCCTCGCTGGTATTCCAAACGCGTTATTTTTTGCGGTGTTGTGTGGGATTTTGGAGATCGTGCCTTTTGTCGGAAATCTTACCGGTTCTGGAATTACGTTTTTAATGGCGATTAGCCAAGGTGGTGGAGCAATGGCAATTGGAGTGGTTATTACTTATGCAACCGTGCAATTTATTCAAACGTATATTATTGAACCTCTAGTAGTTGGTGGTGAGGTTAATATTAATCCCTTATTTACAATTCTGGTATTAGTACTGGGAGAGACACTGTGGGGAATTTCAGGAATGGTATTGGCTATTCCCTTATTAGGAATCATTAAAATTATTTTCGATAATATCGAGTCATTAAAGCCTTACGGAATGTTAATAGGAGGTGAAAACAAGAAAAAGCAACGAAAATATGCAGATAAATTTAAGGGATGGATTAGTAAAGTAGCTAAAAAAGAGGTCCGGTCTTAAATGCTTTCGGTTTTAGGCCAATGTATGTGTTCTCAATTCGATAAGTACCTGGCAGAAAAGCATATTGCTGAAAAATGCTCCAACAATATGCTGATGTTTTTTAATGCTCTTTCAAACGCCCCACAACTGTATCAAGCGCAGCTTTCATTTTGTCAGTAGCCGCTTTTACCGCAAGCTCAATTGTATCTCCGTGTGTGGTTACCGCTATTGGCTGCAAGCCTTCAAGACGAGCCTCAAGTAGACAGCGCTGATCATTTTTACCTTCTTTATTTCCATTTTCATCCGATAGATGAACTTCTATCCTGGATATGTGACTGCTAAACCGGCCTAGGGCCTCGGCTATAGCTGAACTAAAATAAGCGCTCTGACGATCGCTTCCATCAATATTATGATCTGTATTAAATTGAATTATCATGTTTGTTTTTTTTGTAATCTAACGATAATAGAATGAGATTTGATATTAAAATGTTAAATAAAAAGAAATCTGTATTTGCGAATGGTTTGGAAATAAAATAAGGTGATGGCTATCCGCCAGTCACCTTATTCATTATCTAAAAAAGTTTTTATTTACTGAACTCTTCCGTCTTTCTTGTCCTGCGAGCGACCAATTACATAGCCCGCTCCGGCACCGACCAAGCCGCCCACAACTGCACCACGGCCGTCTTTCTTATCGACGATTATTCCAGTAACCGCACCAGCTCCGGCACCTATAGCGGCACCTTTAGCAGCTTTACTCCATCCTTTTTTAGCCGGTTGGGTATTAGTATAAGTTTCCGAAACGCCTTTAACATAGGTTCGTTCAGAATTTGAAGAAGATTTAGAATTTTGCAAAGAAAGTTGCTCTTTCTTCTGTGCTATTTCAATAGTTCTTGCTTCAGCCCTTTGAAAGCTGTCTAACCTGATACTGTCTTTCACCTGCTTTAAGGCTTGTTCCTTAAGCTGGTTATTCATTTTAGAATTGTTATTACAAGCCGCCAGGGCGGCCAAGACAAAGACAAATGCTATCCGTTTCATAAAATTTATTTATTGGTGTTTTATTTGACTACAGATGTTGCTTGAACATCCGTTTGACCATGATAGTCGTAATCTTTAATCTACCATACAAAGATCCGGCCAGCTTTTCTTTAAAGTCAATAAACTTGCTTAGGATGCCTTTAATCTACAAGGAGCAGGAAATAAAGTATCCATTTGATTTTGTCGGAGACCCTGTTTTCTGCTAATCTATACAGTATTTAGTCTCCCCGGGGCAGACAAGACAGCAGAAAGAGGAGAAGCATGCTCTCCCGGTGCCCATAAATCGAATTCTTCGCCCATAAGGGTGTAAACATCGGCAATAGCTTAAATTAAAAACCTTCGCTTTGTTTAATTGTCTGTAATTCACTGCTATATATGTTTGTGCCCAGCATGAATTTAGCAGGAAGCTATCATTGGAAAACGGAAAGGCCGAAAACCGGAAGAGTAGGCAAAATCATAAAACTAATAACTATGGCTTTGTATTTAACACGCTTCAGCTATACCCCCGAAACCTGGGCAAGGCTGATAAAAAATCCTGAAGATCGTCGGGAAGCTGCCCGAAAATACATCGAATCTGTTGGCGGAAAACTTCATGGCTTCTGGTATGCCTTTGGCGCATACGACGGCTATAACCTATGGGAAGCACCTGACCACGTTTCGATGGCTACTGTTGTAATTGCGATCAGCAGCGGCGGGGCTTTGTCGAAATGCGAAACCACGTTGCTCCTTACAGTAGAAGAAACCATACAAGCGCTTGGACGGGCAGGCTCGGTTGGCTACCAGGCTCCCGGTACCTAATCGAATAGGTGGCAAGGCACGGCCGGGCTTTATATTTGTTGAACTTCGAAATTATTCGTTTGTCTCCCAGAATCCTTCGAGTTTGTGAGAGCATGGGACGAGCTGTCTCTTTACTGTGCCTTTAAATGATAAATCTTGCCCAAAAGATAAATTATTTGTAACCCTTTCATCGCGAGCTCTCTCAAATGGTAAATAAACAAACGATAATGGACACATCAAATAAAACAGTTAAAGACGTTCAAAAACTCCTTACTTTAACTTACGGGGTAATTCCAATTGTAGCAGGTGCTGATAAGTTTACCAATTTGTTAACAGATTGGGAAAAATATCTAAATCCCGTATTAAAAAACAATTTGCCTTTTAGTGCTCACACATTTATGCTGGTTGTTGGACTGATAGAAATTATAGCAGGTGTTTTGGTTTTTATTAAGCCTGAGAAGGGCGGGTATCTTGTATGCATCTGGCTGGTGTCAATCGCTCTGACCTTACTTGCTGGTGGTAACTATCTGGATGTTGCGGTTCGCGATTTAGCTATGGCAGTCGGTGCATTTTCATTGGCGAAGATATCTTCACATTCAAAAGTAATTGTATGAGCAAACACATAGTCAAAGTATTAAAAACAGATTTTGTAACTCATAACGTAAAACGTTTTGTAGTAGAAAAACCAGCAGGGTTTACTTTCGTGCCGGGACAAGCTGCTGATATCTCAATTAATCAGCCAGGCCTTGAAGAAGAACTTCGGCCATTCACTTTCACTTCAATGAATGGATCGAATTATCTGGAATTTATTATTAAGATCTATGGGGGGCATGATGGTGTGACCAAAAAACTTGGACTGTTAGGCGTGGGAGATGAGTTGATTTTCCACGACGTTTTTGGAACTATAACCTATCAGGGTGCTGGATTGTATATTGCCGGAGGTGCCGGAATTACGCCTTTCATTTCAATTTTTCGTGATTTGAAATCGAAAAATAAGTTGAAGGACAACACTCTAATATTTGTAAACCGAACTGCTGACGATGTTATTCTGGAGGAAGAATTAAAAGACATGCTTGCAGATAATTTTATCAGCGTGATTGAAAAGTCGGCCGATCCTTCAATCCCAGCAAAGTTTATCGACCGCGAACTATTAAAACCTTACGTGGGGCAGCAAAATGAATTCTACTATATCTGTGGACCGGAAGGATTTACCAATATTATGATTCAGTATTTACAGGATTTGGGAATTGACAGATCACGTATCATAATTGAACAGTAATGGTAGCAACAATTTGCAGGAAAGTGCATTTCAATGCTGCGCACCGTTTGAATAACCCAAATTGGGATGAAGCAACCAATCAGCAAGTTTTTGGAAAATGTAATAATGCCAATTATCATGGACCAATTACGAGCTGATAGTTAAAATAACTGGTGAAATTGATCCGGAAACGGGATATGTTATGGATATCAAGCTGTTAAAGGACCTGCTTGAAAACGAAGTGTTAGATAAATTTGATCATAGAAATTTGAATCTTGACACTGTGGAATTCGGGAAGCTTAATCCTACCGCAGAAAACATGGCGGTAGTGATTTATAATATTCTGCAAACGCAAATTGGACGGGATAAAAAATTGGGAATAATACTTTATGAAACAGATAGAAATTATGTTGAATTCAATGGATAGCAATAGTCTTTCACAACTTGAAGATTTACTGGGAGAGCAGCACATAAGTACTTCATATGATACTCCATTAAGGGTTGACGCCTTCGAGAAAAGCGATGATGAAAAAATAGCTGCTATTTCGGGACACTTCAGGGAAATAATGAATATTCTGGGCTTGGATCTCAGCGATGATAGCTTAAACGGAACTCCTAACAGAGTGGCTAAAATGTACGTTAAGGAAATCTTTTCTGGTTTAGATCCCCTAAATAAACCATCAATAGCTTTATTTGATAACAAGTATCAGTACAATCAAATGCTTGTTGAGAAAAATATCACCTTATATTCAAATTGCGAGCATCATTTTGTTCCCATTATAGGGAAGGCGCACATTGCCTATATTTCAGCGGGTAAAGTTATCGGACTATCTAAATTAAATCGTATCGTTCAATATTATTCACAAAGACCTCAGGTGCAGGAACGCTTAACTATCCAAGTTGCCAATGAGTTAAAATCAGTTCTCGGAACAGATGATGTGGCTGTTGTAATTGATGCTGCACATCTATGTGTTTCATCAAGAGGTATCAAAGATACGGGAAGCACTACAGTTACTGCAGAATACAGTGGTGCTTTTCTAGACCCGGACAGAAAGAAAGAGTTTTTAAGCTATCTGTCGCATATCTGAAATTAACAGGTGGTAATGAAATCTCTGAAAAAGAAAGCGATACGGACCTTTACAAAATAGAGGCCCGTATCTGGATGAAACCGTTTCGGGATTTCTGGCCCCCAATGACGGAAAGAAATAAAGCAAATCTTCATTATACATCTACTTTCAATCTCGCCGCTTGATCTGTAATTTGGAACATCTCTCCATAGGGAACCATGGTGATTTGGCCAAACTGCTCAAGTAAATTTCTGTAAGCGTGCGCTACTTCCCTCGGCTTTCTATTCATATCAAATAATCCGCATTCATTTATTATGCCTTTTTGTTCAGCTAATCCAATGTGCCAGTCAACTTGATCTATCAAACTGTACCATGTGAAGCCAACAACCGGTACACCATCCTTCCGCATTTCTAAAACATTTATCCATTGCTTCCATAGCCAGGTAGGTGCTCTTGATGCATCAAAAACATTCGTTTCGGTATGCATTACCGGTTTTTTATACCGTTGGTAATATTGTTTGGTGATCTGATACCATCCAAAAACATCCGAAGCTCCCATCCATGAGCCATCTTTCAATAAGATTCTTTCATTTCTTCCGTAATAGTCGTTTCCCAATACCTGATATCCGGGAGGTTCGCCCGCCATAAACCAGTCATATTCTTTCTTCGTCAAACCATTGTCGAAGAGATAATTAAGGACATCCGAATCACATGGATGAGCATAAAGAAGGTCGAGCGCTATAAAGCGAAGTTTATTGATGAGTGATATTTCCGGTGATTTAGATACATATCCTTCATGAATATACTCTGCGCTTTCGCTTTGAACGATCACACAATTAGGTCGGTGCTTCGCGAGTTGATGATTGCCAAGTATACTGGCAGCCACAACATTTTTCAGGGCGGTTACAAAAGCCTTATCGCTTGTGAGCTGTTCATTCCAGACACCGTCTTTCGCACTACCCTTAGCTGTAACATAGATTTCGTTAATTGGGGTGTAAAAACGTACCCAGGGATATCGTTTTGCCACCTCAGCTGCATAATTAGCAAAGAAAAAAGGCAATTCCGGATTCTGATAATTGCCAATCCAGTCGGGTACACCAAAGTGCATCAAGTCGAGTATGGGTGTAATTCCCAGCTTTTTGATTTCTGCCATCACTTCGTCGGCAAAGCTCCAATCATATTTATCGGTCGCTAGTTGAATAGAGTAATAGGGTAGGCCATAACGTAAAACATTTAATCCAAGCTCTTTAACCAAATTCAAATCTTCTTTCCAATATTGATAGTGACCACACTCTTTCAGCAGGTCTCTTCTGATTTTTCCATGATTGATGGTGGGATAGGAGCATTCGATACCTGTTGCGAACATAAAGTTGCTGGCAGTATGTAGTGGCATTCCACTGCCGTCGCTTCCGCTTGCTCCGCCATATTGATCGCCCTCATAATAAGCAGGAGAGCCATATTTTTTATTTATAATATCAAGAAAGCTTTTTTTCGCCATGGTTTTTATTTATCGAGACGTTGTGATTTTTTTATGAATATATCTGCTGTTCTTAAAGCCAGTGCCATTATGGTCAGAGCTGGATTGGCACTTAATGATCCCGAGAAAACGGAATTATCGCTTATATATAAATTAGGCACATCGAAGCTCTTTCCTTCCGGATTTACCACTGCCGAATCGGGCGATTTTCCCATACAGCAAGTACCCATCGTATGTGCATGTCGGTGATAGATAAAAGTTCGTTTTGCACCCGCTTGTTCCCAAATCTGACGCATTGTTTTTTCGCTATGGGCGGATATCCGTTTTTCGTTTTCTCTTTCTGAAAACCAGATTCTTGGCTTGGGCAGTCCCATCTCATCCATTTCGTCTGAAAGTTCAAGATAATTGCTCTCATGAGGCAAACATTCGCCATGTATGTTAATGCCTGCCACATGGTTGTACACCTTCATTCTTTCTCTTAATTGATGTCCCCAAACCCCCGTCGCTCTTGCCATCTGCGAGGCATAAGTGACCGGCATTACTCCGATAGATTGAATAAGGTATCCACCGGCGAAATCTGCAGCTGGCGGCCGGTGCATATCTTCAGAGATTAGTCCGCCGGGAATTCCCTTAAATGGCGCTATGTATTCATCGAATTCGCCCCATAGCTGCAGGCCGACATGTGCCATGAAGTTTTTTCCGACCAGCCCACTGCTGTTTGATAACCCGTTTATTAGTAAAAGTCGAGGTGTTTCGACGGCACCTGCACATAAAAACACGTTCTTGCAAAACAGACGTTCTTCTTTTCCGTTTTTTACATAGACTACAGAACTTATTCCGCCGGATTTATCTCTTATGAGTTCCTTTACAAACGACTCGGATCTTACCTCAGCCCCAAAATGAATAGCAAGCGGAATAAATGTAACATCCATACTCGCTTTAGCACCGGTACTGCAACCTGCCTGGCAAAAGCCACGGTTTGTGCAAGTCTTTCTCCATCCTACATTTTGCTGATAATAGGGTGCAGATAATGCTGCGTTGGCGGCAGGAGACGTTAAAATGCCAAGTTTGCTGCATCCCCTTTGCATAAGTTGGGCAGCCCCGTTTAATGGTAATGGTTTAAGCGGATAACCTTTTTTACGTTTTGGCCCCCAGGGATAGGGTGTCGGCCCCGAAACTCCGAGAAAATGCTCAAGTTCATCATAATACGGTTCGAGATCCTGATAGCTGATAGGCCAATCTTTACCCTGTCCAAATTCCGAAAAAATCTTAAAATCATCCGGCTGTGGCCGGGGAGTATAAGCCGTGAAGTGAATTGTTGATCCTCCAACACCCATGCCGGAATTATTCCTTCCAAAATGCAATGGATTTTCGCCGGCAGCTAAGCGTTCAAAGGGCCAGAATATTTTGCTTTGTTCCCGCTCGTCTGTGGCGAATTCAGTTTTAGGATCCCAAAATTTACCTGCCTCCAATGCTATAACTTTTAACCCTGCTGCTGCAAGTCTGGCAAGTACGGGCGCACCACCAGCTCCAGTACCTATCACAACTGCATCCAGGGTTTCGTCCGCTGCATATCGCTTCATTTTACTTTTTGTTAATAGGTATCTCCATTTGATTTAGTCCGATCGTTGTCCAACCAAATGCGTCGGCCATACCTATATACCCGATTTCTTGTAGTGCAGCGGGATGAGCATAAAATATTTCGGTTGACTCGGCAAGCAATTCTTCGAAAAACTTGCTTGGACACATTTCCTGCCAGGCAAAGCCTTCCGCACTTTCATTCTGTACTGCCTTCAAAACCAGGGTTTGTTGATCCGTACTCAGGTTAATAAAGATCTCGTTAAATTTTAACCTCGATGTTTCGTCGATTCCCTTCAGACCTCTTAAATACATTTCTCCGTCCTGCGGCATTTTATCGTATCTCCAGCCATCCGTAAGGCCTTTACCTAAGCGTTCGTCGATTTGGAGGGCAATTTCTATTGCATTTTCGTCGCCGGTTTGATCAAGGAGCAGATTCGTTACAGCTTTCAAGAGTAAAAAAGTGTAGTGATCAAAAAAAACAGGTGCCCCATTTTTCTCATGGAGTCTGCTCCTTAGTGCTTTTGCTGTCGGCATGGTAACTGCATCAGACTCTAATAAGAACCCGATTAATCCAAGATGATTTTTCTGGTTTAACATATTAATTGCTGCTAGATAATCTACCTCCGGTTACTTCGAGTAAACTGCCTGTAATAAAACTTCCGTCACTCGAGGCAAGCAATACATATGCTGGTGCCAGTTCTTCTGGTTGACCAGGTCGTGCTAAAGCTACTTCATGCCCAAAGTTTTCAACCTCTTCAAATGGCATTGTCCCCGGAATATTTGGCGTCCATACCGGGCCCGGAATTACAGCATTCACCCGAATTTTTCGCTTACCCAATTGTAAAGCCAATGATTTTGTGAACGAATGAATAGCCCCTTTGCTAGAAGTATAATCAACTAGAATAGGATGTCCGGTTAGTCCGACGATGCTTCCAGTGTTTACAATTGCATCATTTTCGTGCAGGTGGGGCAAAACGGCCTGAGCCATGAAAATATAAGCGAAAATATTGGTCTCAAAGGTTCTGTAGAGATCTTCTTCGCGGAGATCCTCCAGCCGATCGTGTGTTTTTTGGAAAGCTGCATTGTTTATAAGAATGTTTACTTTTCCAAAAGCATCGAGCGTTTTTTTAACTGCATCGAAGCATGCTTCACGTCGCCTTATATCCGTTTTTACAATTAGACATTTTCCTCCCTTTTCCTCAACTAATCTTTTGGTTTCCTCTGCATCACTATCATTTTCATTATAAACAATAGCAATATTTGCACCTTCCATGCCAAATGCTATAGCCACAGCTCTTCCTATTCCGGAATCTCCTCCGGTAATTATTGCAACCTTTCCAGCTAATTTATTTGCAGGCAAATAGTTGCTTAAATCAGAATCCGGCTGTTGATTCATATCCGACTGTTTTGCCGGATAATTCAGTTTTTGACCTTTTATTTCACTTGCGGAGCGATATACTTTTTCATGTTTTTCATTCATGGCTTCCGGATTTGGAGTTCCTGTAGGTAATTATTAAACTTCATTGAAAGTCAATTGTTTAACCTTATAATTAAGAGAGTTCAGGAGATTAAAAAGGGTTACAAACTTTTTCGACCTATCTTAATTGTGTGTCCGAAGAACTTAATTTGTACCTAAGGTTTTTCCCGGCCTTAAGCCTTGGTTTTAATCAATGAGATCAGCTATTAGGTACCCTAACAGCATTGTAAATGGGCATTACGATCATGTAAATGGGTATAACGGTCATGTAAGTAGGCATTACGATCATGTAAATGGGCATTACGGTCATCTAAACGGACATCTTATGTAAATGTAAAAGCTAATTCTTTCGTTACCGTGGAAGTAAAATAAGTTCGCATTTTACCGCAATGTTTTGCAATTGCCTGTGCTGGTTCGGGTGTTTCTGGCATCGTCTTTGCCCATTTTTATGAGGAAAAAATATGAGACATGGGCTTAGTTAGATTATTAGTTACAGGTGCAGCCGTTGTTGTAGGTGTACGTTACATTACAAAAAAGCGTCCGGACGGTTCTTCAATTGCTGAAGACCTGAAAATGAAAATTGCCGACACGATGAATAAAGCACAACCTTATATTGACCGATTAAAAGGGCAGTTCTCAAAGGTTCCTCATATTAAGGGAAACACCGGAGGCGATAAACCTTATCCACGGAAGTTTGAGAATTTCTCACCTGATCCGGATCCTGCCTACAGTTCGTGAAAAAAGGTGCATGATAATTATCCATTTAAAGGGATATTATCGGGCCCCCGAATGGTCTGGCTGATTTGAGATTTGCCGTTCCTATTGTCAGCAATTCAATTCCGATCAGGCCTTTTTTTTGATAATACCTATAAAAAAGTAAAGGAATCTGTGAGATTATTTGAAGTTTCTCCCCTTTGGAAATACTTCTTGCTCCACAGCTTCTCTTACTTGCGATCTTTTATTCTCTGCCGGGAAAGGTGTTTTTTCATCAGCTCTTGATAAGGTTAGCACGGGCTGATTATCATTTTCTACTACAGTTAGCCCCCGTAATAACTTTGACAGATCGAAGCATCGTTTAGCGATTACATGTATTACCTCGCCCTCCCGTTGAAGCTTGCCTTCAACCATCAACAGCTTTGCACCCAAAACCTCCTTCCGGTAGGTTTCAAATAATTTTTGAAACACTACAAGATTAGAGAATCCTGTTTCATCCTCAATGGTAATAAAACAAACACCACCCGCCGTTCCGGGTCGTTGGCGAACCAGTACCAAGCCCGCCACCTTTACCAATGTTCCGTCTTTTACATGCTTAAGTTCTTCGGAAGACAGAATACGCAATAGCCGAAGTTTCTCCCGTACAAAGCTAACCGGATGAGCTTTTAAGGATAATGCGGTGGTTGCATAATCGTGTACTACGTGTTCGGCCGCAGTCATTAATGGCAGACTTATCTGAGTTTCTAAAACACTTTCTGAAGGCTGCCCCTCAAATAGCGCAATTGGTCTGTCATTCAATGCCGATACTTCCCACAAAGCCTGACGGCGGTCTAGTCCCAATGATCGAAAGGTATCTGCATCAGCCAGACGCTCGAGTGCCGCTTGCGAAACACCAGCATCCCGTAAGGCATGGATGGTTTTATAACCTGTCGCTCTTCCAGAGACCAGAGTTTCCACATCCTCCTCTCTTAATCCTTTTATCTGTCTGAATCCTAAACGAAGTGCAAAATATTTACCTGATTTTTCTTCAAGCAAATTATCCCATTGCGAATAATTAATATCTACCTCCCGCACCTCCACGCCATGCTTTTTAGCATCAATTACCAACTGTGCCGGTTGATAAAAACCCATAGGCATGCTGTTTAATATTGCTGCTCCAAATACATCAGGATAGTAATGCTTCAGCCAGCAGGAAACATATACCAACAGGGCAAAACTTGCAGCATGACTTTCGGGGAAACCATAGCTTCCAAAACCTTCTAATTGTTTAAAGATCCGATGGGCAAACTCTTCAGAATAACCCTTAGCTTTCATACCGTTGATCAGTTTCTTCTCAAACTGACTAACTAAACCTTTCAGTTTAAAGGTGGCCATACTTCTGCGAAGTTCGTCTGCTTCGGCTGGAGTAAAGCCTGCGGCAACAATAGCAATTTTCATCGCTTGTTCCTGGAAAAGCGGAACGCCTAATGTTCTGCTTAAAATCTCTTCCAGTTCTTTCGAAGGATATTCGATTGGCTCTTCACCGTTACGGCGACGCAAATAAGGGTGAACCATATCGCCTTGTATTGGTCCGGGACGAACGATAGCTACTTCAATCACCAAATCATAAAAACATTTTGGCCTTAAACGAGGAAGCATGGTTTGCTGGGCACGGCTCTCAATCTGGAATACTCCGATGGTATCGGCATGACTGATCATTTCATAAACTTCAGTATCATCCTGCGGGATATTAGCCAGGGTTAAATCCCGATTATAATGTTTTTTAGCTAAATCAAAAGCTTTACGGATACAGGTAAGCATTCCCAGTGCAAGCACATCAATTTTCAAGAATCCAAGCGCATCAATATCATCCTTGTTCCATTCAATATTGGTCCGGTCCTGCATGCGGGCGTTGAGGATCGGGCAGAGGTCGGTTAGTTTCCCCTGGGTAATCACAAAGCCGCCTGTATGCTGACCCAGCTGCCGTGGAAATCCCATTAATTGACCCGTTAGCTGCAATACTTTTCTCAAATGCGGGTCTTTAGGATTTAAGCCTGATTCAAGCAGACGGGGTTCATCAAACCATTCATCGGTAAATTCCCAAATGGCACCCGAAAGACGATTAATGGTATCAACAGAAAGTCCCATTGCCTTTCCTACATCCCTGATAGCACCTTTTTGATGCAGTTGGGTAACTGTAGCAACTATAGCAGCCCGTTCTCGTCCATATTTATTGTAGATATATTGAATTACCTCTTCTCTGCGCTCATGTTCAAAATCTACATCAATATCCGGCGGTTCGTTCCGTGCCGAAGAAATAAAACGCTCGAATAGCAGGTCGAATTTGGTAGGGTCTACGGAAGTGATGCCAAGGCAATAACAAACGGTAGAGTTTGCCGCAGAACCTCGCCCCTGACATAAAATGCCTTGTTGCCTTGCAAAGCGAACAATATCATGCACGGTAAGGAAATAAGGTGCATAGTTCATCTCCTCCATAAACTTTAGCTCATGATGGATATTGGCGATTATTTTCTCGGGTATATTTCCTTTATAATGTTCTTTCGCACCTTTCCAGGTTAGAAAGGTTAGTTCTTCTAATGGTGTACGTCCTTCAGTAGTGATCTCTTCAGGGTACACGTATTTCAACTCGTCGAGCGAAAATTGGCAAGCCTCCGCAATTTCCTGTGTACGTTCAATCGCATCAGGATATAGCCTGAACAGCCGCTGCATTTCATCTATCGGTTTCATGTATCGTTCGGCGTTCGGATGAAGCCGGAAACCGGCATTCTGGATAGTGCATTTTTCACGAATACAGGTCAATATATCCTGCAATTCTCTTCGCTCTAAACTATGATAATGAACATCATTCGTAGCGACAAGAGGAATACTGAAACGTTCGGATAATTGTGTAAGCCGAAATAGTTTTTTGCTGTCATCTCCCTGGTATGAACGTGTTGCTGAAATATACAGACTGCTGCCAAAAGCTTTGCGATATTCTTCGACTTGCTGCTCAAAAGAGGGCTCAAAATTAAATACTTCATTAAGCTGGTCGGGCGGTATAACAATCAGTTTAAAACCTTTAGCATGCTCATAAACATCTTGTTTATACAGGATGCAGTCGCCTTTCTCTGCACGGAGGTTACCTTTGCTTAGTAAAGCGGATAGGCTGCAATAAGCTTCCAAATTAGTTGGATAAGCTAATAAACTCGGCCCATCCATTAAATCCAGCCTGCAGCTGGGAATTAGAGTTATATTTTTTGCCTTTGCAGCTACATGTGCCCGTACAATGCCAGCCAGTGTATTTCTATCAGTAATTGCAATTTTAGTATAGCCCAATTCAGCTGCTTGTTGTACCAGTTCATCCGGATGAGAAGCACCGCGTAGAAAACTGAAATTGCTTGTTACCTGTAATTCCGTGTAGCTCATAATTCCTTTCTTTACGCAAAAAAACCATGAATAAACCATTGCTTTGATTGGCCTCCCTCATAATGCCCCAACCTGAATATCCAATATCGTTGTCCATCCTGGTCTTCCACATTATAGTAATCTCTGTGTTCACCTCCTTCAAGCCACCATTCCCTTTCGATCCGTTCAGGGCCGTCGGCTTTTTTGATAGGATGTACCTTGTTTTTATATCTGAACATCAGCGGTGGATAATCGGGTATGGGTGCAGTAACATCTATGAGTTCAGGTCTGGCTAAGATTCTTACTGGTCTGGGCTTATCACTTCGCCATGATGTAATTGCCTGATCTTGTAAAGAAGACGCCTGTTTTATAGACCGCTCTGGCCAGTAATGCTCATCAGGCAGATAACGATGAATTGTTCCTGCGCCAACTTTGGCTGTTATCCTGTCGAGCAGTTCTGCTACACCTTCGTCATTTAAACCGGGATTTTCTGCCCATAAGACTTCCTGAGAAAGAGAAACCTCCTCAACTTTCAGTGCCTCCAGTATAAAGAGCTCAATACCCAAATCGGGCGCAATGGAGGCTGTTTTCAATTCAAACAACTTAAAAAGATGCGGAACATGATGCGTAGCCTTATTCGTTCCAACCTCTGCTTGCTGGATTTTACCATCCACACGATAACACTTTAATATGGCAGTCCGGATTCCCATACCTTCCTGCTGAAGGCGCAAACAAAGCGTTTCAAGAAGACGATTAATGGCTATCTCGATTCCAACTTTTGTTCGGATAGGTTCCATACAAGGCAGTCGTTCCTGCCAGGGCTCTGGTATCATGATGGGCTGAATGTATTCTTCGGCCTGACCGAGTGCTTGCGCCAGTCGTACTAACAAGGCTTCGCCAAAACGCCTGCGTAAAGCAGAACGGGGCATACTGATAAAACTACCAATTGTATATAATCCCAATTTTTGCAGGCGTGTCAGAACCGTTGAATCTAATCGTAAGGCCGCTGCCGGAAGGGATAGGAGGGCAGGCGCCTGCTCTCTGCTTTCGATTATAGGCGTTACCTGCCCGAAACGTGAAATGGCCCAGGCTGTTCCGATGGTATCTGCTATGGCGACACGCACATCATAACCTAAACCTCGTAAACGGGTGACGATTTCTTTAAGATAAGGTCGTTCGCCACCCCAGAGATGGGCGCAGCCGCTGATGTCGAGGATTAGCCCATCAGGTAGATCCAGTGCAACAATAGGAGTGTAGCGGATAGACCATTTTCCAAGCGCTTTTAACAATTGTTCGGCCCGTTTGGGTTTTTCATCGAATACCTGTAAATCAGGAATCATCGCTTTTGCATCAGCGACTGGCATTCCAACGTGTATGCCCTGCGATTCGGCAGCGGAATTAATAGCTGTAATAACCTTTCGTCCATGATCAGGGATAGCAAAAACAAAAGGTGTCTGCTTCAATTCTGGCCGACGAAGTGTTAGCCAGTCTGTCGTTAAATGACGGAACCATATTGTAGCATAGCGTTTCTGCATCTTTCATCCTCCTAACCAGCCTGTCGGGTTTGTTCTTCATTAATAAAACCTGGCTCTTTAGTAAGCACCGGAAGGAAGCTTCCCGCATGCCACTCAAGCACCCATTCACCCGGATTCCCATTTCTTACCTTCAACAATTCAACCTTCCACCTAGGATACCCAAGTCCTGGCATACCATCTTCAAGCTCACTTGGTAAAGATTTAATCCTCCATCTGGCCGCACAAGCCGTAGTACTTAGTTTTTTTGTGTTTTTTCTTAGGATAAACCCTGTCACCCTGCTTTTCTCAACTACCAATTGCAGCCTTCGGGATTCTGTAAAGCTTATTTCTTCAATTTCTCCAATTACCGCCGCAAGCGAGCTGCATTTCAACGCTTCTTCCATGGCCCACAGAATATCCTTTCTTTGTTTCAGATCGATAAAGATGATACGGTCGGGGTCAACGCCAAAGTTTTTTAAAGCTGGTGGAAACAAAGAACGGGAGGTACTTATCCATAGACAAATTCCGCCTTGCTGCATTAATATTTTCAATAAACCGCCCAAAAATCCGCCGCTGGCTGCAGCATATTCGGGCTCTTCCGTTAAAAATTCGTGTATTGTTCCTGTGGGGAATACTGCATTTGGAAAGGTGGTCTCGATTTGTTCCAGTCCGGTAAAGCGGATAGTACTTGTTTGAGGAGTATGAATGCCTTGCCATTGCAAAATGTTCTTTTGCAATTTAGAGATGATATCTTTTTTGGCGGCAAGCATAATTCTGTTATAAAGAAGAATAACAAAAATAATGCTAAAAATATTAGTATTATTGTTTTGTTGAAAATAATTTATTGAAGGAATATATTCACATCGCAGAGCTGAAAATTTTTTGATTTTCAGCTCTTTAATAATTCAGCTAAAATGACTTTTAGCTTTTTTGATCACCTTTTCAAGATCAATCCCCTTTCCGAGCACTCCCTTAAATAAATCACCTTCAACTTTCAGGCGGTCAATAGAATTGAATATTGTGAAATCATTCATTTTTAATCCAGGCTTCACTTCATCCCAGTGTAAAGGCATAGAAACTGTTGCCCCAGGTTTTGGTCTCAACGAATATGGACCGGCAATTGTAGCACCAGGTCTGTTCTGCAAGAAATCCAGATACATTTTACCTTTCCGGTTGGAGATCATTCGTTCGAGACTGGTATACTCGGGGATTTGTTTATGAACCAGATTCACAATAAGCCGTGCGAACATCTGAGATTGATCATAAGTGTATTTTGCTTCCAGCGGAATGTAAATATGAATCCCGGTTGAGCCTGAAGTTTTTGGGTAACAAGGAACGTCGATTGCATCCAATACCTTTTTAACTTCCTGAGCAGCTTCAATTACCTGCTCAAACGTATTCTTATCCGGGTCCAGGTCTATCACGCAATAATCGGGATTATCAGGCGATTGCACCCTGCTAAACCAGGGGTTCATTTCGATGCAACCTAAGGACGCCATCCATAACAGATACGACTCATCAGAACCTACAAGATATTCCTTATGTTCCCCATCGCTGGTTGTATAGGGGAATGTTTTGGTAACCCAATCCGGAGCTTTACCTTTCACATCTTTCTGATAAAAACTTTTGCCGTTTATTCCATTCGGAAAGCGGTTAAGCGACATCGGGCGGTCTTTAAGGTAAGGTAAGATGTACTCGGCTACCTGGTAGTAATAGTTAAACATATCCCTCTTGGTGATACCCTCTTCGGGCCAGTACACTTTACTTAAATTGGTAAACTTCAGATCATGTCCGCAAATCTTTCGTACCTGAGTTTCATCAGTGGGGTTAAGTAGTGTTTTACGATCTGTATTCTTTGGTGGTTTAACGGGCTTTGCAGGAGTTTCATGCTCTTCTTGATTTACTTCCTCCACAAGCTCGGCAGCATCTCTTGGGGTTTCTAAAATTATTTCTTTAGCGGTTTTATCGGTACGCATTCCTTTAAATGAGGCCTGCCGGAAAATACCATCAGTGGTAACTTCTGCAAAGGCCACTTCGCAAACAAGTTCAGGTTTTAGCCAGGTGGGTTTGGCGCCCAACCGCTGCGGTCTGAACCGGGAGGGCTTATCTACATCGGGCTCTACCTCAAATGGGCTTTTATCTGTAATCAGTGGCTTAAATTGAGCCATCATTTCCTTTTGCAAAGCATCCGAAAAACCTGTCCCCACCTTACCCACATATTTTAGGCCTTCTTTATCATAAACGGCAAGAACCAGGGCACTAAAAGATTTGTTGGTGCCCTGGTTTTTAGTGAAGCCCGCGATAATAACTTCCTGTCGTCTTTGTACTTTGATTTTTAGCCATTCTTTCGAGCGAAGATCTGATGTATATAAGCTGTCGGCTTTTTTTGCAATAATACCTTCCAATCCGATTCTCTCGGCAGCGTTAAAAAACTCAATTCCGCTCGCCGCGAAAACCTTGCTTTGCCTGATCCGGTCGTCATCTGTAGGGAGAATTTCCTTTAGAATCGCCTGTCTTTGAATCAAAGGTAAACCCATCAGGTTCTTGCCTTCGTACCATAAAATGTCGAATACATAATACACGAGGTTGCCATCCGCTTCGCTGCGCCAATTTTGTAAGGCTCCAAAATCTGAAATCCCTTTGTTATTAAGCACAAGAATCTCACCATCAATAACGGCATTGATTTTCCAGCCTTTTAGCAGTTTAGTGATTGGATAATATTTTGTAAAGGTGATATTGTTGCGAGAGATTAATTCAGCGCCATTCTGATCAATAACTGCAATAGCGCGGTAGCCATCCCACTTTACTTCATAAAGCCAGTTAGGGTCGTCAAAGGGTTCATCTACCAGCGTGGCTTTCATAGGCTTGATATCTACGGGTGCTTTAGATTTCGGCGCCTGTTTAAGTAGTGATTCCAGATCGAATTCTTTTGTCTCCTGATTTTCTGTTAGCTCTTCCAGACTTTCTTCAGTTTCCTTCAGGGCTTTTTTTTTACTTTTTTTTTCTGGCGGCTTTAAGTCTTCTTCACGTCCGTGTTGCCAAACTTTTTCACTGGTTTTTTCCATCGTTTCGATGGTCTTTCCCGAAAGAACAGATTTGTCTAATTTGGTAATATCTTTTGCAGACGCATATTCGTCCTTATGCTTTATTAGCAGCCAGCCGTTTTCACCCATTCCATGGGTTTTTACTAAGGCAAACTCACCCTGAAGCTTTTTACCATGCAGCTTGATCTTTAAAGACCCAGATTTCAGTTGTTGTAATAAATGCTTTTCCTGAGCTTTTTTTCCTTTAATTTCTTCAATAGGTTCGTAAGTGCCCTCATCCCATACAATCACTGTACCTCCACCATATTCCCCTTCAGGAATAATGCCTTCAAAATTCTTGTAATCGAAAGGATGATCCTCGACCATCATTGCAAGACGTTTGGTTTTTGGGTCAGTAGAAGGACCTTTAGGAACAGCCCAGCTTTTCAGTACACCTTCCATCTCCAGCCGAAAATCATAATGCAGCCTGGAAGCATCATGTTTCTGAATTACGAAAAGAAGTTTCTCTTTATCGCTGCTTTTGCCGGCTTTGGGTTCGGAGGTTTTCTTAAAATCCCTTTTTTCGACGTATCTCTCCAGGCTCATATCTTTATTTCTTTAAATGTCTCTCAACTTCTTTTACCGCAGAACCTACGGCTTTAACAGCTTCTTTCAGTTCGTTTGAGCTAACGCCAAACTTTTTCGACCAGTACTGTAATTCGTAATCTTCATTAATGTTTATTCTGTCTCTGTCGGGGCTTCCTGTATTTTTTTTATCGTCCATAGCTTATGTTAGGTAACTAGTTAGGTCAACAATAAATTAATGGGAAAAGTTTAGATCTTCAGCCTGGGAAGCATTATTAGAGATTCATGACCTCTTATTAAAACAATTTATCGTTTATTCTCTTTGGTAGTACGTATGAAATCAACTCCAACAAGATACTCTTATCCGGAAATTATCGAGTTTTCCATTTATGGAGATCTGAAGAGCTCGTTAAAGCCCAATGACCGGCTGACCTTAAACTCTGATGAGGAATTTGAAGATGTTCAAAGCAGATTAACTGAAGTTAAGGTCCCTTTTTTAATTAAATCAAAACGGGAAATATGGATCGCTTCATTGAGCTGTGAGAAACTTAGGTAGCTCAGGAGATTTAAAATAAACGTAAAGGCGGCTTTCTGACTTGTAAAAGAAAATTACCCAGATTTTAGAGGTAAGTCACATCGAAAGGGCCTCGCTATGAACTATTGGCAAATCCCTGGTCTTAGGTAATGGATATAGAGGTTAGGTCCTCAAACTCGACGAGTCTTCTTTGCTATTGATATGTTTTCTTAAAATATCATATAGTAAATCAATATCGAATGGCTTCGGTATGTAATCATCGAAGCCATATTTGCTATATACTTCATTAATATTGCTATTACAGCTGGTTGCAATAACTGGAAGATGGGGATAGCTTGCCCTGATTTTTTTAAGAGCTTCAAGACATGATGCACCATCAATCTTAAAATCCAGTACTACTACATGAGGCCGGGTTTGGTCAATCACGAATAAAAAATCTTCGTCGCAATTAATCAAGGGGTAAACAGTAAATCCTTCAAGTCGAAGGGCTACAGTCATTAAATCTAAAATTTCTTTCTCGGTGTCTTGAAGAAGTACTTTTTGCATGCTCTAATGTTTAAACCAAAAGAGAATGAAAGTAGCTAACTGGATGCTTTTTTGGAGGTTAATAAGATAACATTTAATGGTTGATTAAGTTTTTTGAATTTGACAATAACGTTTTTCTGATGGCGATTGTTTATTATTTGCGTTATTTAGGAATGGTAAACCAAAAAGTGGAACCCTTTCCTTCCTCACTTTTCACCCCTATTTGACCTTCATGGACTCTGATTATTTCCGCTGATATATATAGGCCCAGCCCTAGACCCAGATTTTTACCCTTCTTATTCACCTGATAGTATCGTTCAAAAAGGTGAGGGATATTGGCTGCCGGAATGCCTTGTCCTTCGTCTATTACTGAAATTCTGTGAAATTTTTTCAGGCTATCTACCTTTATTATAATTTCTGTAGAATCAGGAGCGTATTTGATGGCATTGTTTACCAGATTAACTAATACTTGATCAATCTTATATTTATCAGCAACAACTTCTATATCCAGGTTTCCCTTGTGTATAATTGTGTGCTTACCTTCCAGGAGAATGTGATTGCAACATTCCTCTAAAAGGTCAGAAAGTGTAAACTTCGTTTTATTGAGAGTCATTTCACCCTGCTCAAAATTGCTTAAATTCAACAGGTCGCCTACGAGGTGAGAGAGCTTGGCAGTGTATTTTTCCGCATCTTGTGAAAGCTTTAAGATTTTCGAGGGAAAATCCTTCTCATTCGAAATCATTCTGTTCATTAATTGCAAGCTGGCCTTCATAGTGGTAATAGGCGTTTTAAGTTCATGGCTTGCTACTGAAATAAATTCATCTTTTTTTATCTTCTCTTTATATTGTTTGGTGATGTCTTCAAGCAGGGTGTAACCAAAAGTTTTACCGGCGTCTTTAAACAATACAGAAGTGACATGAACCCATACTATGGTGCCGTCTTTTCTAGAAAGACAGGTTTCTAAATTGAAATATGGAGTTTCTTTCTCCCATAATTCTTTCTGAAGAATTGACCAATGTTTATGGTGCTCTTCAGGTGAATAATCAAGGATTTTGGTTCCAATAATGTCTTGTTTATGATTATACCCTAAAAGTTTTACCAAAGCAGAATTAACTTCTAATATTTCCAAATCTGGCGAGATAATTTTGTTGCCTAGTTTGGATGTTTCGAAAATGGTTCTAAATCTATCTTCTTTTTTCTTTTTTGAAAGTTCAGACCTTAATATTCTGTTTTCTTCTTTCAGTTTTTCGATTTGGTCATTTAGAGATTTAGTATTTTCCATATTCAAACATTTAATTCAATTGCTTTCAAGAAGGTTTAACGTCAGTATGGATCAGATTTAATAAAATCAGGTATGAATTTACCAATGGGTTAGGAAATATATACAGTTGGTAGTTGATTAAGTTTGAGCAGTACGAACATATTTGACGCCCCGGGTTAAGACTCATAAAAAAAGGTGGGCTTTTGTCTGAATAAAGAAAGCGCTATTCAATAGGAATTTTAAACCAGAAGGCGCTTCCTTTGCCTCCCTCACTTTCCACTCCAATTTCCCCATCGTGCTTTCTGATTATCTCCGCACAGATATATAGCCCAAGTCCTAAGCCGGAATATTGCATCCCCGTCGAATCTGCACGGTAATATCGTTCGAACAAATAAGGAATCTTTTCTTTAGGAACACCAGGGCCTTTGTCAATAACCGAAACTTTAGCCTTGTCGGCCTCTCTTTCAATGCGGATTACGATATCTTTTGAAGCAGGTGCATATTTTATAGCGTTATTTACAAGATTGATAATTACCTGATCAATTCGCCCGGCATCGGCAACAACTTCCAGCTCAGCATCGCCCTCGCAAATAATAGAATAATTTCCCGCCTCTCTTATGTGTTGGCAGCAATCATTAACAAGTGAAGATAATTTGAATTGAGATTTTTTCAAATAAAGCTGGCCACTCGTGGTTTTACTTGCATTCAAGAGGTCATCCACTAGTTGACCTACTTTCTCCATGCTTTTATTTGCCTGTGCAACTAACTTCTTTAATATGGTTTCCGAAGATTTATCGACTATCCTGCTTAGCAATTGAAGGGAACCCTTGAGGGATGTAATTGGTGTTTTAAGTTCATGTGATGCAATGCTTATAAAATCATCCTTTTGCTGTTGCAAGAGCTTTAAATCATGAATATCCGTTGAAGTTCCGATCCAAAAGTCGATTTCCCCTCCACGTTTTCTGATCGGGCGCATGCGGGTGAGATGCCAGCGAAAATCTCCATCATGCCGCTTGAATCGGGTTTCGATATCTTGCTGGTTACCAATTTTAATTTCATCACAAATTGTAAGTGCTTGATGCAGGTCATCAGCATGTACCACTTTCTGCCAGCCGTGTCCTTTAGATTGTTCAAAGTTGAGTCCCGTAAAGCTGTACCACTGTTGATTGAAGAAGGTCGCCATTCCTCCCTTTGAAATGGCCCAGGATATTTGCGGCATGGCCTCCATCATTGTAATGAATTTATCGGCATTTTCCTGAAGCATGGATCGGGCATTCACTTCTTCCGTCACTTCATAAGCGAAAACCAGAATGCCGTCTATTCGCCCTTCCGTGTCATAGCGAGGCTGATACAAAAAATTCCAGTATATATTTTCCGGTTGTCCGCCTTCATGCCTCGCAAGTGCAGTTAATATTTCCTTCCCGATATAGGTTTCGCCCGTATATACTTTTTCCAAAATGTCGATTAAGTTGTCGCCCTGTAATTCAGGCATAGCCTCAAGTACAGGTTTCCCTATTAATTCTCGCCCCGGAAAGATGCTTTGATACGTCGGGTTGATCAGCTCAAATACAAAGTCGGGCCCATTAAGTATGCAAATAGCACCCGGAGCCTGCATAAATAATCGATGCAGTTCTTGTCTTTTCGTTTCTGCAACCTCAAAGGCTATTCGTTCTTTTCGGGCCAATTCAAGAGCCCCTGAAATATCAATTGTAGTATGAACAATGCATGTAACTTCTCCGCTTTCATTTACCATTGGCGAATTGGTTGCCTGCCAGTACCTGGCCTCAAATCCGCCCGTCCCCCTTATAGGTATATCGTATTTCTGACCAGGTAACAGGGTTTGCTGTTTAATTTCTAGGCACCTGATAAGACTATTACGGAGCAATTCCACATTGCCGGTAACCTTATCCGCAGGATTTTCTGGAAAAGCATCCAGAAAACCAATTCCAATCAGATGCTCCCGGCTTGTGCCAGTCGCTTCTAAATATGCTTTATTGGCTTTCAGAACAGTAAAATTCGGAGAATCGGGTTTTAAGATCACACAAGGAGGAGCTGTTTCAAAGTAGCGAAGGAAGTCGTCGGAAAGAATCACAATAAAATATTTTTATAAGGTAACTGGTGCTGCATATACTTGCTTATAATGCTTTTTTGTAAGGTCTGGTTTTATGATAAAGAATTAAAGTATCAAGGATCAGAGGTTACAAATAATATAAGCGATTGTTTTAAATTTTAATCTTTAATTTTTGTATTTTCGCCTGAGTATGAAGAAGAAGGTTTTAGTAGTTGAAAGGGATAGTGATATACGCCAATTAATAAGTTATTTATTAGAAGATGCTGGATATCTGGTAGTTAATTCAGTTTCGGAAAATGATCTGGTCTCCAGCATCAAAAAGGTTAAGCCGGACGCGATAATTCTTGATGTACTTAATCCCCATCTTGACGCTGAATTATGTAAAGCCATTAAAGCCTCTGAAGATGTTAAGCACATTCCTCTGATTGTACTATCTACCCACTCGAAAATCGACGTTATGAAAGAGATATGTGCAGACGATGTTATTCCCAAACCTTTCGATATTCATGTCTTTATAGCAGTTTTGGAGAGGCAATTAGTTGCTTAGGCATTATCTTTCCTGATCACTAAATAGGTGACATTAACTTGCCCTTTTCTTAAAAGTCTCAGCTATACCTGCAATTTTAACCCCTTTCTTATTGCGTAAGATTTTTTCGATTGCGATTAAACCTTATATCATGATCGTTAAGAGTTTGCTACAGATAAAAATAGTTGAGCTGAGAGCGACCACATTTATTTTTACCTAAACAATACTCATTTGTATCTTTACTTCAACTTGGCTTTTTATAATGTATTAAAAATGCCAGGTATTTGACTCAAACATACAGGTGAGAATTTTCCTCTTTATTATTTTTTTTCTTTTGTCCGGGGTTTTAAAAGCCCAGCCTTCGCTTGTTTTTACTCCTATCATCAGCGAAAATGGGCTGTTGGAGAACCGCGTCCGTAATTTAAATCAGCTTCCAGACGGGAGAATGGTAGTGGTCACCGAAGGGATGATCAATCTTTATAACGGAAGTAACTTTCAAAACATTCATATCAACGAAGAAAAGGTCATTCCGCTATCAGATTATTCAGGATTTCATCATAGTTATATAGATTCCGATGGCAGGCTCTGGGTTAAAAATTTTGGTAAATTGATGCTGGTAGATATAAAGAAGGAACAGTTTAATGAAGCGCCGGAAAAAGTGTTAAAAGGCATTGGAGCTGATTCAAAACTGGCAGATTTCTTTATAGATTCAAACAAGAACATATGGTTTATATCCGCCAATGATAAGCTTTGGGTTTACGACCGAAAATCAAGAAAGACCCGAGCTTTTCGGACAAACGTTTCTCTTTGCGAAGGAAGACCTGATCAGGTTTACGATCTCGCTTCAATAGGTAAAATTGTGTATTTATTTTATCGCTCGGGAAATGTTGTTCAAGTTGATTACAATTCGGGCAAACAATTAGCAATCGCAAATTCCATTCCTCCGCGAGATCGAGATATTTATTCTCGCACTTTATATGTGGTACAAGTACAGAATGGTTTATATCAGATCAGAAATGGGACGAGGGGAATACTGCAAAGCTATAACCTGCGAACGGGCAAGTGGCTTACTATTCTTGAAAAAAGTTACTGGCTAAATAGCCTTGTAGCAGATAGGGAAGGTAATCTTTGGATCAGTTGTCGGGAAGGCCTTTGGTTTATAAATAAATCTCTCACAGAAAAGCGATTTTTCCCATCGCTACAAATGGTAGATGGTAAGTCTATCCAAACAGAAGTAAGTACGCTTTTCATGGATAGATTAGGTAGTTTATGGGTCGGGACACTAAACCGAGGCCTTCTATATTATCATCCGGATCGTTTTAAATTCAAAAATATAGGTCGTACCTGGTTTGGCTCATCAATCGATGGACCTTTACGTGTTACTGCTATGTCTGATGATGGAGGCAGGGGAATACTGATAGGTACTAACAAAGGGCTTTTTAGCTATAACAATAATACCGCACGTCTGGAAAAATATGAAGGGCTCAAATCGCCGATCTCATGTAACTCAATCCACAAAGATCGTTCAGGTCGGACATGGCTAGGCGAATCCAGGGGCCTCTATCTGCTTTCAGGCAAAGATGCCCGGTTTTACTCAGTAGGAGCGGTACAGAACATTTATGAAACCAATAACGGTGAGATCTTCCTTTGTACACAAAACCAGGGGTTCGGGAAGTTCGATGTAAGGAGCGGTACATACGAACCGGTAAAGTTGAAAAATGGCGCTTTTCCGGGCTCAGTTTCTCAAATAGTAGAGTGGAATGGTCGGTTTATCGGGATTTCGCATTCGAAAATTTTTGAGTACGATAGCAGAAACAAGGCAATAAATTTTCCACATGATAAAGGGGAAAATAAGCCAGCGATGTACAGACATAACAATCATCAGTATAATGCCTTATTAGCAGATAGCAGAGGTTGTTTATGGTTTGCAACCCAAGACGGATTAAATGTGTGGGACCCACAGCTACAAAAATTGTACACATTGCACGGTACCGACGGGCTGGTGGGTAATAATATAAAAGCCTTAGCTGAAAATAATAAAGGAGATGTTTGGATTTCTACATCCAATGGTATTTCTTCTATCCGCGTTTCGCGAACACGGCAGTCTTTTTTAAAATTTGCAATCCTTAATTATAATACCGACAACGGCGTAATAGAAGGCGAATTTATTGAACGGGCTGCTTATATGACCCCTAATTCATATTTTGTAGCCGGGGGAATTGATGGCTTTAATATCATCCATACCGACAGAGTTTCAAAAACAGATGTATCTTTTAAGCCTCTGTTGTCTTATTTTAAGTTATTTGGGGAGAACGTATCGATTAGCACAGCCTATGACGGAAATGTTATTCTTCGGTCTTCCATCGCTACCTCGCAGACTATTAAATTAAAGCATAATCAGAATTTTTTTACGATTGGCTTTATTGCCTTAAACTATATCAATCCCACTCAAACATACTACCGTTATAAATTAGAAGGTGTCGACAAATCCTGGAGAGAAGTATCATCCATTTCTGGAATGGTGGAAGCGATATACACTAATCTTGCTCCCGGAAAATATGTATTTAAAGTAGCAGCCGCAGGTAATGCAAAGTTTGAGGCGAGAAATCAGAGTCAAATAATTATTCAAATCGATGCTCCTTTCTGGAATACAACTATTGCAAGGGTTATCTATATTTTGGCTATTGTCTTTCTTTTTAGTTACTCGTTGAAGCAATATATCAGAAGAAAACATCTCAAAATCTTACGCTCTCAGAATGAAAAACTGGAAGAGATTAAAGCCAACTTTTTCACAAATATCAGTCACGAGCTGCGCACACCTCTTACATTAATTCTTTCTCCCTTAGAATCAATTTTGAGCAGACTTGAAGATGGATCGGTAAAGCATCAATTAATGGGCGTGCAGCGGAATGCAAGCCGCCTTCTTGATTTGGTAAATCAACTACTGGATTTCCGTAAGTTAGAGGTGGCCGGAGAAAAACTAAATCTGGATTATTGTAATATATGCGAATATCTGGAGGCTTTCTGCAGACAATTTGAAGAGCTTGCATATTCAAAAAAAGTAATATTTACCTGGGACTGCGAACCAGTTTCTCAGACCATGTTTATCGATAAGGTGAAACTTGATACAATATTGAACAATCTTTTAAGTAACGCTTTCAAATTTACCCCGGCCGGTGGTACGGTGTCCCTCAGTACCAACAATTCTCCAATGCCCGACTCTGGCGCAGAAGCATTAATGATTTGTATACAGGATACGGGAATAGGTATTCCTAAAGACGATTTGTCACATGTCTTCAACCGGTTTTTTCAGGCCACTAATCAAACAAACGAACATACTGGTAGTGGTATTGGATTGTATATGGTAAAGGAATACGTTTCGATGCACCGCGGACTAATCGAGGTTGAAAGTGAGCAGAATCAGGGTTCCAGCTTTACATTCTACATACCATATAACCTTCGGGATCAGGATGAAATTGTTGAGGATGTTTCCGGTATTTTAAAACCTCAGCAAGGTAAAGCTAAGATCTTGATCATTGAAGATAATGAGGAGTTTAGAAGTTTCCTGGCCGGAGAACTTAAGGAAGAATATGATGTATTTACAGCTAATAATGGGTCGGAAGGACTAAATTCAGTATATGAATTGCATCCTGACATTATAATTTGTGATGTGATGATGCCACTCATGGATGGCTTTGAGTTATGTCGTAAATTGAAAGCAGACATACAAATTTCACATACGCCTGTCATCCTGTTAACAGCTCGATCCTCTGATAATGCTCAAATACAAGGCTATGAAGCCGGGGCAGATGCCTATATATCAAAGCCATTCAATCTAAATGTTTTACAGCTTCGTATCAGAAAGCTGATTGAGCAGCAGAAATCTAGAAAAACACTATTTAAGAACGCCATCTTCATCCAACCGGATGCGCTAACAACTACCAATGTTGATGAAAAGCTGGTCCATAAAGCACTTGAGTGTGTAAACGTAAATATCACAAACTCTAATTACTCGGTCGAACAACTTAGCAGAGATCTAAATATGGACCGAACAGGCTTGTATAGGAAAATGACCTCTCTGACCGGACAAACTCCCAGTTCTTTTATTCGCTCGGTTAGATTGAAACGAGCAGCGCAGCTTATTCTTCAAAATGAACATACAATAGGGGAGGTTGCTGACCTGGTAGGGTTTAATAATGCCGCCTATTTCAGCAAAGCATTTCAGGAAGAGTTCGGAGTTAAACCATCTCAATACCGGAATGATACGCAAATTAATATACGCGTTAACTAGGGGTTCAGTTTTCGGTCATAACGATATCTCGAATTTCAAATTTTGCTGTTTTTGCAAGATTTCAACGACAGCGTAAGTATTTTCAACATGGGTTGTAACTGATCTTCTTGGCCTTTATATACTTTTACTCAAGGCAATGCGCCATTTTATAAACTAATTAACAGCAATGATCAGGAACATTTTAGGAGGCTTGTTTTTCCTCTCTTTCACTACATTGTGTAGTGCTCAAACTTTTAACAAGACTGAAACCGGCATTAAAACTACTTCTCAAGCAATGGATATTGAAGTGCAGTTTTATTCGCCCAAGATTGTAAGAGTAAGTAAGTCTCCGCAAGGACGCACTTTTAAAAAAGAAAGCCTTTCGGTAATTATGAAGCCGGGCAAAACGGCAATTGACGTAAGCCAGGCAAATAGTGTGGTTAGTATGAAAAGTTCGTCTTTAATTGTCGAGCTGAATCTGGAAACAGGAAAGGTGGTTTTCAAAGAACTTTCAGGGAAACAGCTTTTAACTGAAAAGGATTATGGAACGCAATTTACCGCTATTAAGGATGTAAATAAAGACGCATTTAATATACGGCAGGCCTTTCTGCTGGATCAGGATGAGCCAATTTACGGGTTAGGGCAACAGCAGAATGGGAAGATGAACCAAAGGGGACAAAAGGTTTATTTGAGGCAAGACAATATGAAGGTTTGCATACCTTTCTTCCAGTCCATTAAAGGATATGGCTTATTTTGGGATAATTATTCTCCGACAACATTTACCGACAATTTGCAAGAAACATCCTTCGACTCTGAGGTCGGAGAATGCAGCGACTATTATTTCATGCTGGGAGGTAATGCTGATGGAGTGATTGCTGAGATGCGCAACCTGACAGGGCAGGCTCCCTTAATGCCTCTATGGGTGTTCGGTTTCTCTCAATCGCGCGAGCGATATAAAACCCAGGCTGAATTGTTGGAAGTAGTTCAAAAATACAGAACCTTAAAAGTTCCGCTTGACGGAATTATCCAGGACTGGCAGTATTGGGGCAAAGACAGTAATTGGAATGCGATGAGTTTTCAACCTTCTATTTTTCCCGACCCTAAAGGCATGGTAGATCAGGTCCATAAGATGAACGCCCATATTTTTATCGTTGCCTGGCCGGGAGTTGGACCGCTTACCAAGCAATACGCGGAGTTTAAAGAGAAAAATATGTTGATCAATTTTGACACCTGGCCGCCTAAAGGAGGGGTGAAACCGTACGATGTTTATAATCCGGCGGCGAGAGATATTTATTGGAGCTACCTTAATAAAGGAATTTTCTCGCTCGGAACCGATGCATGGTGGCTGGATTCATCCGAACCCGACCATATTAATATGAAAGACCGGGATTTTGATCAGCCTACATTTCTTGGTTCATTCAGAAGCGTTCGTAATGCATTCCCCTTACAACATGTCAGTGGAGTTTACACAAATCAACGGAAAACTACATCCGATAAGCGGGTGGTGATTTTAACCCGATCAGCATTTGCCGGGCAGCAAAGATATAGTGCATATACATGGAGTGGCGATGTGGGCTCTAATTGGGCAACATTCAGAAGGCAGATTCCTGCTGGTTTAAATTTCTCTCTCACGGCAATACCTTACTGGAATACCGATATCGGTGGTTTTTTTGCCGGGCAGTTTGTGAAAGGCGGCGGCGCAAAAAATCCTGACTTTCAGGAACTATACGTGCGGTGGATGCAGTTTGCAACCTTCACGCCAATGATGCGCTCTCACGGAACAGATATACCCAGAGAAATTTATCAGTTTGGAGAAAGGGGACAATGGCCTTTTGATGTTCAGGAAAAATTCATAAACCTGCGTTACAGCTTATTGCCATACAATTACTCAACAGCCTGGCAGGTAACTAATAACAGCGGTTCTTTTATGCGTGCTCTGTGTATGGATTTCCAAAAAGACAAACGCGTGTATAATATCGACAATGAATTCATGTTCGGTAAGTCGTTCTTAGTGATGCCCGTAACGGAAAAGGGAAGCAAATCACAACAAGTATACCTTCCTGAAGGAACAGGTTGGTTCGACTTCTGGACTAATAAGTTTACTGAGGGTGGAACAGAAGTAACAAGGGAAACTCCAATGGATATAGTACCTCTGTATGTTAGAGCCGGATCAATTATCCCTTTTGGACCCAACGTTCAGTATGCACAGGAAAAGAAATGGGATAATCTTGAGCTACGCATTTATAGCGGAGCTAATGGCGAATTTACTCTTTACGAAGATGAGAACAATAATTATAACTACGAGAAAGGAAAGTACAGTGAAATTAAGTTCCGGTGGAATGATAAGCAAAGAACACTCGAAATAAGCGACAGAAAGGGAAGCTTTCCAAAAATGCTTAAAGCCAGAAAGTTCAAAGTTTTGGTAATAGACGGTAGCAGCGCTGGAACTGAAGCAATTTTCAATATCACTAAAAACGTCAATTATAATGGGAAAAGAACAACTGTAAGACTCTAAAAGGGCAAAGTTCTTATTCACTCGATGATTTTTAGTTAATCAACAAGCCGTCTCATAAGTTAATTGTGAGGCGGTTTCTTGGTTATATACATTTAGGAGTCCTCTGATTCGTGTACCAGAGCTTATGAAATGAGATGAATTCAAGGTGGAGATTTCGGGCTGTTTTAAGTAAGTAATGATGTTATAACAATTTTCTGAACATTCGTGCGGGGAGTTTGCACATTCGAGGCATTTGGCACTTCCATTCCTCCTTTACCTTTACAGGGATTCATACAACCCGGTAACCTAATTAAGCGCTAGACAACACCCGGCAAAATTTACTGCTTTGTGTTGCTATGTACTTAAGCTGTTCGGTGTTGTATGAGAGAAAATACTTTACACGTTATAAACAACACTAATGAACAAAACAAAACTATTCTCTTTGTCACCCCGGGTGATA
>CAMLLO010000012.1 GCA_946480915.1 uncultured Sphingobacteriaceae bacterium
CTACTTTATACTGCTGTTTTTTAATCTTTTCTATTAAATCTTATGCTCAAAATTATAGTGGCATTAGCTTAATAAAAAATTCACTAGATACAATAACACAAAAACTCCCTATTGAAAAACTTTACCTGCATACCGATCGCCCTTATTACTCTGCTAACGATACGCTTTGGTTTAAAGCATATTTATTTGAAGGTCCGTTTTTAAATGGCTCATCTAAAAGCGGGATTCTTTACACTGATCTGTTGGATACAACTAATCAGGTAATAAAACGCTTCAAGTTCCCGGTTGAACAAGGGATGAGTTGGGGTAATATTACACTTAAGGAAGGGGATTTTATTGGTGGTAAGTATATTTTAAGAGCATATACCCAATGGATGCTTAATTTCGGGAAAGATTATATTTTTGAAAAAGCAATCTATATATCGGGCCGGGGCGGGCTTGAGAATAAACACCAACCAAATAAAACTTTAAATCAAAAAGAGATTGATCTCCAATTCCTTCCCGAAGGTGGAGAAATGGTTGCCGGTGCTCTAAATACTATAGCTTTTAAGGCTATTGGTAGCGATGGAAAGGGATTGGATGTAAGGGGTGACATAAGAGATGATGAAAATAATTTAATCTGTAGCTTTCAGTCTGAACATTATGGAATGGGACGGTTGAAGTTTGAACCTGAGGCAGGTAAAAAATATCACGCAGTACTTCAATCACCGCTTGCGGGTACTGAAATTGCATTACCTATTGCAGCTGATAAGGGCATTATTCTGTCTGTGTCGGATCCTTATCAGGATTCGCTGATAGTTAATTTAATAGCTTTGGGTAATATTGAAACCTCACAAGAGTCCTCATATTATCTCATTGGGCATTCGCGCGATGTAGTTTGCTATGCTGCAACTCTTAACTTTAGGAATAGAAAAGAGATCATTTCTAAAGTATCTAAGGCTCGGTTTCCTACCGGTGTTGCCCATTTTTCATTATTCAGCTCATCTTACAAGCCGCTTAATGAGCGTGCTGTTTATATCGACCATAAAGATGCATTAAAAGTTGACGTTCAAAATCAGGTGCACAGAGATAGTGTTTCTTTAGAATTGAGTGTTAAAGATTTTAATAGTGCACCCCTCGAAAGCACTTTTTCCCTTTCGGTAACCTCCGACAGCTTGATTTCCGTACCAGATCTGCAATCTACTATTATCAGTCATGTTTTATTAGAGGCAGACATAAAGGGATATATTGAAAATCCTGCATATTATTTAACCGGCACTCCGGATGCGACTAAAGCATTGGATCTGTTGATGCTTACACAGGGCTGGACAGGACATAGTTGGAAAGACGTGCTTAATCCTGCAACTGAACCAAAGTTTAAGCCGGAAAAGGAATTTACAATAAGAGGCAAATCAATAAATAATCTGACAGGCAAACCTCGGGCAAATACAATGGTAGTGCTTAGCAGTAAAAAACCATTACTTTATCTTGATACACTAACTGCTGCTGATGGGTCATTTTTGTTCAAGAATATCCCTCCGGTTGGGAACGAAGTATTTATGTTAGCTGCTAAAAATTCTAAGGGCAAAGATTCAAATGTGAGGATCGAGGTAGACGAGCAACCAAGTAATTTGAATGTCTTCGGTAATGTTAAGCCAATAACCTTAAGCAATGCGAATATTGTTGGATTTACTGAGAAGAAAAAGGAGTTTCTAAAGAAGCAGGGTATTTACCGGGCTGATAGAATAAACGAGTTGAACGAGGTAGTTGTTTCTGGTAAAAAGATAGTCAGGGATTCAAAGAATAGAAATGGATCTGGGAAGGCTGATATCATTCTAAATGAAACTGATCTAAAACAGGCACCAGAAATGACTCTTTTGGATTTGTTTTTAAAGAATGTCAAAGGTTTTAGGTTGATCCGAGGTCCCGGAACGTATAGTTACGCAATTTATAATAAACCTTTAAAGTTGGTATTTGATGGAACAGACCCATTCTACATCGAACAATCTCCGGAGACAAATTTCCTGGAGGACTTTAAAGCCAAAAATGTGAAAGGTATTGAAATTATGACTTCAATAGGTAATGTGCAAGCCTATCAGAATTATTTTAGTCCTGAATCTGCCATGGCAAACATGGCATCCACAGGCGGCACCAGAGGAATGGCTCGATTAGGAGACACCGTTTATGCCGAGATAACGACTTATGCTGAGGTAAGTTCAATAATAAGGCAACGTACCGGAATGCAGATGATACGCGTTGTCCCTTTTTCTACAGCACGTAAATTTTATAATCCTAAATACATCGTTGAAAAAGATAAATCCTACCAGGAATTTAAACCGCTGGTTTTTTGGGAGCCGTCAATACTTACCGGTACAGATGGCAAAGCAAAAATTAATTTTTATCACAAAAATAAACCTGGAAATTATACTTTAATTTTAGAGGGAAGTGATATGAATGGTAATGTAGGTTACACGAGACAAATCTTTACTATAAACTAGTTATCTAAATATCTGCAGAGAAAAGGTTCAAAATATGTTAATGCAATCCCCTATATAAAGAGAGTAGCTATCTGGCCTATCACCGTTCATGAGGTAAAAAAGAAAGATAGACAATTAAGAGGCTTCTAAAAATTGATTTAGTCCAGCCTAAAAAGGTATTGGTGTCACCCAGAACCTATTATGTTCATGTCGAAAATCAGGGAAATACCCATGGAGAACCGAAATAAATAATTAATTTAACGGGAAGCAAAATAAGTGTAAATGTGAGTGGTAATTTCGTTATATTTATAACACTTTCAAAGCAAATAACCATTATAAAGTTTATCGAGTGCTTTCAAGTAAACAAATATCTGCGGACGATCAATCTCTATGGAACGATTTTAGAGACGGGAGTTCTGTTGCTTATACTGCCTTGATTACAAAATATTCAAATGTTCTCTTCTGTTATGGAATCCGGTTTATACAGGATAGAGATTTTGTTAAGGATTGTATTCAGGATATTTTTTTGGAGCTATGGAACCGGAGGGAAAATATCAACTCTACGGCTTCGGTAAAGTCTTATTTATTCAAATCATTACGACTTCGGATATTCAGAGAAAAAAGCAAATGGACCACGAACCAAAGTCTCAATGAGGATTATTGTTTTGAGATAGAGTTTAATATAGAATCGAAGCTTATCGAAGATCAGACGGCTGAAGAAATGCGTTCAAGGATTTCCTTAACATTAAATAAACTTCCTAAAAGGCAAAAGGAAATCTTGTATCTACGCTTTTACGAGGGCTTTAATCATGATAAAATTTCCCAGGTAATGGGATTATCTAAGCAATCTGCTTATAATTTATTGCACGAATCTATAATTCATTTAAAGGAAGCATGGTTTCAACAAACAGTTCTTCTTTTTTTACTCCTTTTCGCTTAGATATAGCCTTTTCTTTTCATAGTCACATTGTAGCTGAGAGTATTAAACTAAATATGGCTCGATCTAAATGCGTTTTGAAGTAATTGTGGGGCCATATTCTTTTGCTCGGCCCTCTGTGTACTTGTCAGGGATTTAAAGATCAATTTAACTACCATGTTATTGCAACATAGCACAAGCTGAATCGAGAGCGTTGCAACTATTTTCCTGTAAATCACCTATGTTACCATCATTGTCTTCTGTCTGGATGTTTTTTGTGTGAAATTAATTCACTGTTTTACAACTAGTTGAGAAATATTTTAAATTTAGACCAGTAGATTTTTGGGTTTTTGGAATAATGCTTTTAATTAACCCAATAAACTTAGCTTTGAAAAATTATTCCGACTATGATCTGGTTGATTTTCTATCAGACGATTCGTTTGTAGAATGGGCAACCGGTAAATCTTTAGAGAACCAAAACTTCTGGACTTTGTGGCCCGGGCAATATCCTCATAAAGCCGAGGTGTATTATCAGTCACTTGAAATAGTATCTAATTTAAAAATCGAGCCGATATCTGGTTTGACGGATTGGGAGCTTTCACAATTACTTACTCAAATAAGCAACAAAACCATTTATGCGGGTGGTCCTGATCGTAAAATAAACTGGTACCAGCAAAGATGGTTAAGAGTCGCTGCAAGTATTTTATTGATTTCGACAATAGGTTTCTGGACTTATTTCAGGGTAAATGCCACAAAAGAAGAAGCTTTTAGTAAAATTCCAATCAAAGATCATGAAGTTGTTTTGACTGAGCCTGGTGTTATTCGTTTACCCGACAATAGTATGGTAATATTGAAGCCTCGAAGCAAGTTAACTTATTCTTCAGCGTTCAAAAAAGAAACGAGGGATGTGTATTTAGAAGGAGAAGCTTTTTTTGAAGTTTCTAAGGACGAGAATAAACCATTTATCGTTCATGCTGATGAACTTATTACAAAGGTATTAGGAACTAGCTTTTCTGTCAGGGCGTATAAAAAAGACAAAGAGTATCAAGTGACTGTCAATACCGGGAAGGTTTCTGTTTTTACCAAACACGATACTTCTGGTTATTCAATTAATTCAGGCTCTTTAACAAGTATTGGAAAAGGTATTCTGGTTAAACCTAATCAGCAAGCTACTTTTTATAGAAAACAAACTAAACTGGTTAAAACTAAGTTAGATCGGCCAACTGCTCTTTCAGCCGAACTTGCAGATGGTTCATTGAATTTCCAGGAGACACCATTTTCAGAGGTTGTAAAAGTTCTTAATCAGGCTTATGCAATCAATATATCTTACGACAAAAATTTAATGGCCAATTGCCCCTTAACTGCGTCACTCTCTAGCCAGCATTTGTACGAAAAGCTTGACCTGATCTGCCAGGCTCTTGAAGCTCATTATGAAATTATTAACGGGGTTATTGTGATTAAGGGCAATGGAGGATGTAATAAACAAATTGTAAACTAAACCACTAATTATGATAGGAAGCTAACTTAAAAAAAACCGGTAGTGTTGACGCACTACCGGGTAAATTCTCCCATTTATTAACCAATTGCAAGCGATTATAAATGGACTTTTCGAATTAAATGATCAATTCACTTAACCAATCCTAAATTATGAAAAAAAAGCCTATACAGGTAGTAATTATGCAAATTACCTTTCAACTTGCTATAATCCTTTCTTTAGCGGGAAGTGCTATTGCTAAGGAAAGCAAAGCGCAGGGAGCACTAAATACGAATGTAACTTTAAATGCAGAGTCAGAAAAGTTTTATAAAGTGTTAAGTTCTCTTGAAAAACAAACAGATATTAAATTTATCTATAGCTCCGCTATTATTAATTCGGACAGGAAAGTATCTTTTTCTGTCGATAACAAACCTTTAGGGGAGGTTCTGAACGAGCTTTTGCCGACCTTACAGTTGACTTATCATGTGGCTGGAGATGTGGTGCTTATTAAAAGGTACCAGCAAGAGGAAGTCATTTTTTCTCTGGTAAAAATTACAGGGAAAATTACTGATGAACGGGGAGATCCCTTAGTGGGCGTGAGCATCCAAATAAAAGGCACTTCTGTGGGAACTGTGACCGACATCAACGGACTGTATTCTATTTCTGCAGAGGAAGGAAGCTCTCTTATTTTTAGTTATATAGGCTTTGAAAGTCAGACATTACCGGCTCACGAAGGCACGCTTAACGTGATGATGAAGGCTGCGGGCACACAACTAAATGAGGTGGTAGTGGTCGGTTACGGAACCCAAAAACGTTCAGACATTACAGGCTCCGTAGCTTCTGTATCAAAAGAACGTTTATCAAAATTACCGGTTAACAACGTTATGCAGGCTATTCAAGGTGCAGTATCGAATGTAACCGTTAATCAGGCATCGTCAATACCTGGTGATGCGCCTTCGGTTCAGGTACGTGGCAGAAACTCTATCACTGCTTCTTCTGACCCTTATATAGTTGTAGATGGTATCCCATTGTCAAAAACAGACGGATCAATCAATGATATCAATCCAAATGATATCGAATCCGTTGAGATCCTGAAAGATCCATCAGCGGTCGCAATTTATGGTGTGAACGGATCAAACGGGGTTATTCTTATTACTACTAAGCGTGGTACAACAGGTAAGCCGACTATCCGCTATAGCACATATGCCGGGGTAGAAAACGCTACAGATGTATTAGAAGGTGTGTCGTCTGAAGAGATGATTGCAAGGTATAAAGAGTATGCGAGGATTAACTCGCTTCCCCTGTTTAACGGAGGCCCAGTAAGAAATGAATACGAATTGGAAAACTATCAGAACGGAGTTTCAATAGACTGGCTCGATGCCGTAATGCAGACAGGTGTTAATCAAAATCACAACTTAAGTGTGAATGGCGGTAATGAGTTTGCTAAATATTATGTATCAGGTGATTATATGTCCCAAAAAGGTGTGGTAATGGGATATGATTACAAACGATACTCCTTTCGTCTAAATACCGATATTAAACCTACAAAGTACATTACCGTAGGGACCTCTTCGTTTCTTGTGTCGCATAACCGCGATGGTGGCCGTGCGCACCTTTTGAACGCGATGGCAATGACTCCATTTGCGAGAATGTATGAGGCTGACGGGTCGCTTACACAATACCCTATGAAGGGAGAGCAATTATGGCCCAATCCTTTGCTACCCACTACCCTGGATCCGGAAAGACGCTCATTTAATATGACCTTAAATGGTTACGGAGAGCTGAATTTCGGCGAACTTGTAAAACCTCTTAACGGATTAAAATACAGATTCAATGGCGGATACAGCTATGTTCCCGGCCGTATTAATGAATATGAAGGGAAAACTGTATTTAATGCGGCAGGATTAGGAAGATTAACCAACACCGAATCGCAAAGTTATACCCTGGAAAATATCCTAACTTATAACAAAGATATTGGCAAACATCATTTCGATTTTACGGGCTTATATGCTGCGAAACAAAAGTATTTCCAACGTGTAATAAGTACAGGTCAGTCATTCCCGAATGATGATCTTGGATGGGGAAATCTTTCAGGGGCTACTACTCAGACAGTATCATCTTTTGCCGACAAATATAACACGACCTCGCAAATGGGTCGCATAAACTACGGCTTTGACAGTAGGTATATGTTAACACTTACTATGCGCAGAGACGGATCTTCAGTATTTGGTGCTAATAATAAATATGGCACATTTCCTGCAGCAGCAGTTGCCTGGAATATTCACAATGAATCATTTATGAAGCCATTAAGCGAGGTTGTAAACAATCTTAAACTCCGCGTTTCTTATGGTTTATCCGGAAACGAAGCGATCGGAATATATGGATCATTAGCACTGTTGAATACGACCGGTCTGGCTATGGGTGGACAGTCCAGAACGGCGCTTGATACACGCGATGAAATGGGAAATGGAAACCTTCAATGGGAAAAAGCGAAAAGCTTTAATACAGGTCTTGACTTTGGGTTTTTGAACAACCGGATAAGCGGATCACTCGATGTTTATAAAACCAGAACCCATGATTTATTGCTTTACCAAAGTTTACCTCGTTTAACAGGTTATAACAGAGTTTATTCCAACCTTGGTGAACTGTCTAACACAGGTCTTGATATAACTTTAAATACGCGGAACATTGTCAAGACAGATTTCACATGGTCAAGCGTAATCGTATTTGCAACAAATAAAAACAAGATCCTTAACCTTTACGGTGACGGGCTGGACGACTTGGGCAACCGTTGGTTTTTAGGTCAACCTGTAGGTGTTATTTACGATTATACCAACTTAGGTATATGGCAGCAGGATGAAATTACTGCAGGTTTACATACAAAATGGGATGCGAATGCAAAAGCCGGAGATGTGAAGTTAGCCGATCTTAATAGTGATGGTAAAATAAACAACGACGACAGAACCATTTTGGGTCAAACTTCACCAAAATGGACAGGTGGTCTAACCAATACATTAACTTATAAAGATTTCTCACTGAATATTTTCATAAACACCGTTCAAGGCGCTTTACGTAATAATTCGCAGCTCAATGCGGCTTCAGACGAGATGGGACGCCGAAACTCACCAGCAATTATCGGTTATTGGACTCCAGAGAATAAAAGCAATGAATGGCGTTCCTTGCATAATCAATCCAATAGATATGGCTACGCCTTCCCTAAAGACGCAAGTTTCACCCGTCTGAAAGACGTAACCTTAAGTTATAGTTTACCTAAGTCGCTTATGGGTAAAATTGGTATTGTCGGCTTGCAAGTGTATGCCAGCGGCCGTAACCTGTATACCTGGACAGACTGGATTGGATGGGATCCGGAAGCCCGTGATATTACACGGGGATCTGATAACGCCGATCTTAACTATCCAATGGTAAGAAGCTTTGTCATGGGTGTTAATGTAAACTTTTAACAGACAAAATTATAAATCATGAAATATAACAAATATATATACGCTATTCTCGCAGGCGCAGCTTTGATAGCGACGTCTTGCAAAAAAGACTTTTTGGAAGAAAAGCCTTACTCTAACTATAGCACAGCGGCCATCAGCAACTCTACTATTGAAGCGCAGCTAGTAGGCTTGCACCGCAATTATGCTGATCTCTGGGGTTGGAGTGACCAACAGGGCTTTACCTCAGCCTGGCAAATCGGTATGGATATTACCAGCGCGGGTGCAACTCAGGGTGTGGAGAATGGGTTCTATCAATATGCTACTTTGAATTCGGAGAATGCTGCGGTGGGTTATTTATGGACAAGGTGTTATGACTTTATTAATAATGCTAATATTATTATTAAAGCAGCCGGCGACAACAACAAAGTGGCCAGCGCTGAGGCAAGATTTTTCCGAGCTTATGCTTACAATATCCTGGCGACTCTATGGGGTGATGTGCCCTTGTTGACAGAGCCAATTACGGTTCCAACTTTCAACCTCACTCGCCAAAAAGTTGCTGACATAGATGCTCTTATTGACGGGGATCTGACTTATGCTGTCGCTAACCTGCCTGATGCTGGCAAGGCAGTAACTGAGAGTCGTATTAATAAGGATATCGCACGTCAATTAGCGGCTGAAGCCTACCTGCGCATTGGCATGCGGGATAATACTTACTTTGCTAAATCGGAGCAAATGTCTACCGCTATTATCAGTAATACCAGATACAAGCTGATTGAAGCGAGGTACGGTAAATTTACAGGTGAAGGTGGTGATTATTATCGTGACATGTTCCGTTTTGGTAATCAACGCTTTTCTCAGGGAAATACGGAGGCTATCTGGACATTTGAAATGGAATATAATCGCAATGTGCCCAACGGAACAATTGCCAGTCCTCAGCAACGCCGTGTATGGCAGCCAGGGTATCATAATTGGGCTGAAATGGTAAATGCTGATTCTTTAGGCGGTCGTGGAAACGGACGTCTTCGGTTAAGCAACTTTATGAAATACACTGTATGGCAGGGTCTGCAAGGCGATATCCGTAACAGTAACTACAATATCCGTCGTACTACCAATTATAACAAGCCTGGAATTAATAAAGTAATCGGTATTACCGCAGACGGATTCCGCGCAGGAACAAATGATGTAGCGGTAACTACAAAAACCATAAAAACCGGTGATAAAGTTATCCCGTTCCGGGCCGACAGTTTGGTAACATGGTATCCCTATCCCACGAAATGGGGTGGATATGATCCTACAGATGATTTCGGTTTTGCTGTAGTTAAAGATTGGCCGGCAATGCGCTTGGGCGAAACATACCTTTTACGTGCCGAGGCTCGTTTCCGTCAGAACAATAATACGGGAGCCGCTGACGATATCAACAAATTACGTGACAGAGCTTTTAAACAGGCACGAATCACTCAAAACAACCCTAATCTGGGAAAAGTAAGTGCGGCAGACATCAATATCGAGTTTATTCTTGACGAACGGGCACGCGAACTTATTGCAGAGGAAAATCGTCGGATGACTCTTGTTCGTACTGGTAAACTTAAAGACCGGATCGCTAAGAATGGTGATCCAGGTCCGGCAGATAAAATTACTACTGGCTTTCAGGATTTTAACGCATTGTTACCAATCCCATTGAATGAGATTCTTCTTAACAACAAAGGAGGACAATCATCATTAGTTCAGAATCCGGGCTACAGTAAATAATTGAGTGAATTAAATTGTAAGTTCTTAGAGAAGACGCCGTCCCTCGAGAGAAATTCAATTGAACGAGGATGCAGAGTTAAACAAAATCCTGGTTAAAATGAATAATAGTTCCCTCCATATAATTGGTTAATAAAAAGGCTGTCAGGACGCTCGTCCTGCAGCCTTTAAAATTGATAAGGATCCTGATCTGCTGGACGGCATCACAAACTAACTGCTGTACATGAAAGCGGTCTGAAATGAAACAAGATTGGCTTTAGGAAAACTCTGCCTGACGATCCGTTCCACTGCTGAGGACTAGGTCTAAGGTGACTTCTTTAATCTTATTTCGCTCGTTCTCTCGATCCGACGACCTTCCATGTCCCCCAAAATCATAGATTTAAAAGATCAACCGATTCAACTACCTGTTCCAATTTAGCATCAACTGAATTGGGAGGATGTATTCCGCAATCCCTGAACAAATTTTCATCTGCCGGCCCTAACAGGAAAGGAGCTGAATTTCATTTTCTTTCAGCCAGTAAATCATCTGAACTTTCACCTTTTAATTCTTTTTTTACTGTAAGTTAATTTGCTGTTTTATAGTGATTTAAGAGAAAATAGTTTCGATTTTACCAGTAGATTTTTCCTGTTTTGGAATAATACTTTTAATAGAACCAACGAACAAAATTTGAAAAATTATTCTCACTATGACATGGTTGATTTCCTATTAGACGGTTCGTTTATAGAATGTGTAAGAGGTGAATCTTTACATAACGAAAGTTTCTGGACTTCATGGCCAGAGAAATTTCCCCATAAAGAGGAGGTATATTATCAGTCCTTGGAAATAGCATCAAATTTAAAAATTGAGTCAGTAGGAGGTTTGACACATTTAGAGCTTTCGGATTTAATAACTCAGATAAATAATAAAACTATTAATGGTGAAATTGTTACCAGCGAACCTCGTATCGGTTGAATTTTTTGAGATCATAGATTTGGAATTGTGCTCAAAGGAAAGGGATGTAATTAAAAAGGAAAGGGATGTAATAAACTAGATCACTGATTATGAAAAAAGATAAGTAGTAAAAAAAAACCGATAGTGTTGTAGCACACTACCAGATTTGCCCCATTTCTTAATTCCAAGCGATTATAAATGGGCTTTTGTCGAATCAACGAATTAATCCATTTACCAACTTTAAAATTATGAAAAAGAAGCCTATACATATAGTAATTATGCATATTAGCTTTCAATTTGCCATAATTCTTTCATTAATAGGGAGTGCTATTGCTAAGGATAGCAAAGCGCAGGGAGCATTAAATACGAAAGTAACTTTAAATGCAGAGGCGGAGAAGTTTCACAAAGTATTAAATTCTCTCGAAAAGCAAACCGATATAAAATTTATCTATAGCTCTGCAATTATCAATTCGGACAGAAAGGTATCTTTTTCTGTGACGCAAAAACCTTTAGGCGATGTGCTGGATGAGCTGTTGCCGACATTACAATTAACTTATCGTGTTGCCGGAGATGTGGTACTTATCAAACGATACCAAAAGGGAGAAACGGTCTTTTCTGTGGTAAAAGTTACAGGGAAAGTTACTGACGAAAAGGGAGAGCCATTGGTGGGAGTGAGCGTAAAAGTTCAAGGCGCCGCTGGAGGAACTGTGACCGACATCGATGGATTATATTCCATTTCCGCAGAGGAAGGCAGTTCTCTTGTTTTTTCTTATATAGGATTTGAAAGCCAGACATTACTCGCTCGCGAAGGCACACTTAATGTGGTGATGAAGACTTCAGATACACAATTAAGCGAAGTGGTTGTAGTTGGTTACGGAACTCAAAAACGTTCTGATATAACTGGATCTGTTACATCTGTGCCTAAAGAACGGTTCACTCAGCTGCCGGTAACAAATGTTTTGCAGGCAGTACAGGGAACTGCACCGGGTATAACTATTACGCAGGGTTCTTCGGTTCCCGGGGCTCAGCCGGCAGCCCTCATTCGGGGTCAAAATTCTATTACTGCACAAAGTGGTCCATATATCGTCGTAGATGGTATCCCTTTAAGTAAAACAGGAGGGTCCTTAAATGACATTAATCCAAATGATATCGCTTCTATGGAAATCCTTAAAGATGCTTCTGCGGTGGCGATCTACGGTACAAACGGAGCCAATGGAGTTATACTCATTACTACAAAACGAGGAACCACAGGCAAGCCTGTGATAAAGTATAACGTTTACGCTGGAGTAGAGGGAATGGCCAATACACTTACACCACGATCAGGGCCGGAATATGTGCAGAAGTACGCAGATTGGTTGAAACAAACCGGGCAAACTCAAACCCAACCTGTTCCTAATTTAAATGAATTGGCAAATTATCACGCAGGGAGAACAATAGATTGGATTGAGGAAACTACACAAACAGGTATTTTGCAAGATCATAATCTAAATATCTCAGGTGGATCTGAAGATGTCAAATATTTTATATCCGGAGACTATTTGCATCAAAAAGGGGTAATAAAAGGATATCAATACAAGAGGGCCAGCATTCGTTCAAACGTGGATGTAAATGTTACTAAATTCCTCACATTAGGGACCTCTCTTTTTGTGACGAATAATAACTATGATGGAGGAAGAGCCAACTTGTTAAATGCCACTGCCATGAGTCCTTATGGACAGCAATATAATGCTGATGGTACCTATACAATATTCCCAATGTTCCCCGAGCAATTATTTTCGAATCCATTGCTTGGACTTACCACCGACCGCGAAGACAGAAGCACCAACCTGAATGGAAATGCTTATGGCGAAGTGAAATTTTCCGGCAAATTAGATGGCTTGAAATTTCGCTTAAACGCAGGTTATTCATATATCCCGGCGAGGAATGCTAATTATGTGGGAAGGTCGGCAAACGATATGTTAGGAACCGCAACTACTCAGTCTTCAGAAACAAATAGCTATACCATTGAAAATGTCTTGTCGTATAACAAAGATTGGGAGAAACACCATATTGATGTTACAGCATTGTACAGTGCTCAACAAAGAAGGTTTTCCAGGACTAATGCGAATGCGAGTGGATTTGTTAATGATGAGTTGAGCTTTAATAATTTGGGTGCCGGTAATACACGTACCAGCGAATCATATGCAGATAGGTACGCTTTAAACTCTCAAATGGGAAGAGTTAATTATTCTTATAATAGTAAATACTTGTTTACACTAACTGCTCGTCGGGATGGCTCATCGGTGTTTGGTGCCAAGACCAGTAAATATGGCGTATTTCCATCAGCGGCTATTGGATGGAATATAAGTAGCGAGCCTTTTATGAAGGGAATTAGCTTTGTTGACAATCTGAAATTAAGGGTGTCATATGGTAAATCAGGTAACGAGGCAATTGGTGTTTATCAAACCATCACCAGAAGTGGCACAAATCGTTATCCGTTTGATGGAGTATCTTTAATCGGCACTGTACCCAGCGTTCTCGGCAATCCTGATCTTCATTGGGAAACAACACTGGGCTCAAATGTAGGATTAGATTTCAGGCTGTTAGAAAATAGAATTTCGGGATCACTTGATTTTTACAGCAATAAAACCAGTGATTTATTGCTAAGTAGAAGCCTGCCCATTATTACCGGCTATGGAAGTGTTTTTTATAATCTTGGTAAAACATCTAACAAAGGGTTTGAACTGAATTTAACTACCAAAAATTTAGAGGTGGCTGATTTTAGATGGGAAAGCGGGGTGGTTTTTTCAACTAACAAAAACAAGATTGTAGACCTGTACGGAGACAAACAAAGTGATTTGGGTAACCGGTGGTTTATAGGCCAACCAATTAATGTTATTTACGATTTCAGGATGCAGGGTGTTTGGCAAGTAGGAGAAGATCCATCGAAACAAGACCCCGGCGCCAAACCAGGCGACTTAAAGTTTGCGGATCTTAACGGAGATGGTAAGATAACTGCTGAAGGAGATAAGGAAGTGCTGGGCCGGCCGGATCCAAAATGGACAGGAGGCTTAACAAATACCTTTCATTATAAGAACGTGCATTTAAATGTTTTCATTCAAACCGCACAAGGCATGACACGGAACAATCCGGATCTTACTTATGCAGATGAAACCGGACGGCGGAATACCCCGGCCGAAGTAGGGTATTGGACAGCTGAGAATAGAAGTAATACCAGACCCGCATTATCCTATAATAATACCCGGGGATATGGATACGCATCCGACGCAAGCTATACAAGGATTAAAGATATTACACTAAGTTATGTTGTTAACCCTGAAGTTTTACAGAAGTTGAAACTGGGTGGTTTAACCCTGTATGCAAGTGGGCGTAATCTGGCAACATTCACTAACTGGATCGGATGGGATCCAGAAGCAAATTATTCTTCAAGAGGGTCGGGCGATTGGGTAAATAATTACCCTGTAAACCGCTCATTCGTTTTCGGTGCCAATATCTCTCTTCGTTAATTAACATTTAAAATATTGCTATGAAAAAGTATATAATATTCAATGTAATACTAATAGTTTCGCTGCTGGCCGGTTGTAAGAAGGATTATCTGGAGGAAAAGCCGTACTCATCCTTAACCCCGGCTGCCTTAAAAGATCCCTTGGGTTTTGAATCCTCACTTGTGGGTTTGTATAATCATTTAAGTACTTATTTTACCTGGTCGGGTGCGCAGGGATGGTTGAGTGTTTGGCAGGTAGGAACTGATGTGGCAAATGCCACAGCCAACCAACAGGGAATAGAAATTCCCTATTATAATTATTCCTTGCTTAATGCCGACGATGGTGCTGCAGGGCGTATGTGGGACAGAAATTACATTATGATTAATCTTACCAATACGATTTTGGATGGTTTGGCGGATCCAACTGCAACGTTAACTGAAGTTCAACAGGTCAGTATTGGCGCCGAAGCCCGGTTCTTCAGGGCTTATGCTTACAATAACCTTGCAACTTTGTTTGGAAGCGTTCCACTTATTACTCACACGCTAACAGCTCCGAAAACAGATTTCGTACGGGCACCCTTAGCTGATGTGAATAAGCTTATAGAAGATGATCTACTGTTTGCTGTTGCTAATTTGCCAGACGTGACAGCAGCAAAGCCCGGCCGGATAAATAAATATGTAGCAATGCAATTGTTGGCAGAGGCATATTTAAGAATGGGTAAACCGGATCTTGCTGAGCCGCAGGCTCAAAAGATTATCACTGACGGTAAATTTAGTTTGATCAAAAGTAGGTATGGAGTGAAGGCCAATCTTCCGGGTGATTACTATTCGGACATGTTTGTTTATGGAAATCAACGAAGGAAACAAGGGAATACCGAAGCTATTTGGGTCTTAGAGCAGGAATACGAAAGTATAGTGCCAGGCGGACGTACAGATAATGCTCAGCATCGGCGCGTATGGGTATCACAATATTATGATGTTAGCGGAGGAGGAATGTCGCTTGCCGATTCACTTGGCGGTCGTGGTCTGGGACGTTTGAGATTAAGTAATTGGGTAATATATAATTTGTATTCTGCCGACGATGTGAGAAACTCCAAACATAATATCAGGAGGCGGTTTTATTACAACAACCCTGATCCCAAATATGCTGATAAATATGGTAAACCAGTTCCGTATACAGGTCCAGATACCTTATACAAGATTGCTCCACATATCACCAAATGGGGGCAGTTTGATCCCAACGATACTTTTGGCTTCGCAATGATTAAAGATTTTATTTTAATGCGTTTAGGTGAGACCTATTTGCTTTTGGCCGAGGCGAAGTTTAAAAACGGAAACCTTCAAGGTGCTGCAGACGCAATTAACGAATTAAGAAAGCGCGCCTTTGCCAACTATCCGGCAGAGGGAATGGTACTTGCCTCACAGATCGACCTGAATTTCATTCTTGATGAAAGAGCAAGGGAACTAATCGGAGAAGAAAACAGACGTATGACCTTGATGAGAACAGGTACATTGGTAGAACGGGCTCTGAGGCTTAACCCAAATGATAAGAACAAGCCAATAAGTGGCCTTACAACCACTCATCTCTTGCTTCCAATTCCATTGAGAGAAATTCAACTGAACAAGGATGCAGTCTTAGGTCAAAATCCAGGATACAATTAATATCATTTAAGACCCTTCCTTAAGATTGGTTAAGTAAAGGCTGTTCCGACGCTAGTCGGGAAGCTTTTTAAACAGCAGAACTTCAAAGGACTGCTGTTTTTTTATGCTCATGAATGCTGAACCCTGTCACTACATTAAAAGCGAGATGCCTTTTGTTAATAATCTCAGAAATAATAAGCGGAATGTGTAAATCGTTCTTTACTTAAAAAAATCAATTTTATTTAATTTTAAATATTCTTTTTAAAGAACTGCCAACTTTACCGAGAGCATCCCTGCCGGCAAAGGTGTCTAATAGCGAGTGCTCCGCTTGCTGGAGATCTTCCATGCTGATGCCTTGATCAAGTTGCTGAGGATATAGAATAATAAAACTGTTGTTTTTGAAGTAATTGCTCAGATAATATGGAAGCTTTTCCAGCTGATAGCTGAAGGAGATATGCTCGGTTCTGGAAGTGATAATGACAAACAAATCATTGTTTTTAAGCTCACTCGTGAAAATTAAAAAATCGTCCCAATTGCTAAAGCTATTCAGTTGAATTTTAGCGGAACTTGCCATGCTTTGATGTGCTTTCTCTAATTCGATACTTGTTTTATCATTCGCATAAAACATAATTGGCATTCCTGCTTCTTTTGCAACCGTAATCAGTTTTTGAAACCAATGCAAGAAACCTGGTTCCAGTTCAGCATTTGGAGGAACTGCCACCACCATTCTTTTCAAGGTATTGAAAGGCTGGGCCGACTTATAAATATAAATCGTATCAGATACTCGTTTGAAAATATTTTCTGCGGTGAGTCCAAAAAAGTCCTGCTGTGTCGAATCATGGTGCAATCCGATAAGGATATCTGTTATATTATGTTCTTTAATTGTGTAAATAATGCCATTGGTGATATTTACGTCAAACCTGGTTATGGGAATCAAAGTATTCTCGGTAGCTGCCGCATGTTTTACTGCCTTTTCTATGATTTTTTTCCCGGTTGCAGGCGGTTCAATAGTTGCTCTTTCATCATGTGTAACGTGCAAGGCATAAACAGGTATAGTGCTATTGTGCGGTTTTAGCATTAAGCCCAGATCAACAAGCTCAGAAACCGTTTCGGGATAGGCCAGCGATATTAAAATCTTTTCATCTGTTCCTTGATGGGTCCCCTTATTTTGCTCTTCTTTTAAAGCTAATTTTTGCGATGCCCTTTCGACTGTGAAAGAACTGAGCGTGCATGTGACCAGTATCATAAGAATTGTACCATTCAGAACATCTTCGCTCAATAACCTGATGGGTTCGCCGGAAGCAGTTTCAGCGAGGATGATGTTATATCCTACTAAAACAATAGCCAGGGTGGCCCCAACTCTTGCATTGCTTAGTCCGAAGATAAGTTGTCGTTCCTCCGGGGATAAACGGAAAGATTTTTGCGTAAGTATTGCTGCAAGAAATTTTGAAACCACGGCTATAGATATCATTACTGCCGCTACTTGTATTGCACCCCATCCTTTGAAAAGTACGCTTACATCTACAAGCATCCCAACACTAATCAAGAAAAAAGGAATGAAAAAAGCATTTCCAACAAAATCAATACGATTCATTAATGGTGAAAGATGAGGGATGAACCGGTTTAAAGCAAGTCCTGATAAAAAGGCTCCGATAATTGCTTCAAGTCCTGCCACTTCTGCAAGAAAGGCACCCAAAAATACCATGGCCAGCACGAAAATATATTGTGATATATGGTCGTCAAACCGTTTGAAAAACCAGCGCGCAATGATTGGAAACAGAAAAAATATAATGCATCCGAATGCTAAGCATCCGATAATTAACCGTATCCAAAAGTCCGGCCCGATATCTCCTTCTGTCATACCAGTTACGGTCGCCAATACCAATAAAGACAAAATATCGGTTACAATTGTCCCTCCGATTGTTAAAGTCACCGCTCTTATTCTGGCGATGCCATACTTACTAACAATTGGATAGGCAAGTAACGTATGGGTAGATAGCATACTGCCGAATAATATGGCTGGGAAGATGCTGAATCTTAAAATGTGATACGCCGCAAGGCTACCCAGCAGTAATGGAATCGCGAATGTAAATAGCCCGAACACAAGGCTTTTCAATCTTGTCTTTTTAAATTCTTCAATATCGATTTCCAGGCCCGCAATAAACATAATATATAACAATCCTACTGTGCCAAATAACACTATACTGCTATCGCGGAGCAGAAGATTGAATCCATACGGCCCAATAACGATACCTGCAATGATTAAGCCGATAATGTGGGGAATTTTGAGTTTATTAAATAAAATCGGCGCAAACAGTATAATAAATAACACCAGCGAAAATATAATCACAGGGTTTTTTAAGGGAAGCGAGAAATCCAGCGCAGATAATAAGATCATGCCAATCAAAAGATTATAGTTTTTCTGCTTTAAGCTGGTAAACAATTTTGCATTTACCGGCCTGATTGATGATTCGTTGCCCTTCCATTAAGTTCGCTAATGCTGGGTTTAGATTTAGTACTACCCGCATCTGGGTTTCAGAGTCAGGTGCTTGCTCAAGGGATAGCTCCAAGGTGTTTTCTTTAAGAAATCCACTATAGCTTCTAATCAACTGTTTATTGGCTACAACTTTTGCAATCACTTTGCTATGTTGATAGTAAATATTCCAGTGCTCGGTTTTGGTGTCACCAATGGCAGAACCTTCACAACTGGTTTCGGTGCATTCCATCGTTATTTTCCAATCGCCCACAAGCTTCGGATCAACTACTCCTGCAGTATCTGAATAACTGTTTAAGCTATCGATGATATGTTCTTTCTTTATTAATGCCTGCTCCCTTAAGCTAAGTTGCTGCTCCCAAATTTTTAATTTTTGCTCCCTTTTTTCGAATTCTTTTTCACGTTTTTTATTTTCCCCGCAGTTGCTAAGCAGTAGGGTAAATGCCAGGAAGATTAGATAGTTAAGTTGAAATGACCGCATTTATTATTTGTTGGAACGAACCAATTTACAAAACCTTTTTAAAACCACCGGCTTTTGCCGATTAATTAAAAGCGCAGAATCGCAAGAATTGTTTTAGGTGTGAAAGGGTGAAGGGTATCAACTCTGTGTTTTTCTGAAAACAAATTCACGCCACGATTATTAATTTAAAAGGTTGTAAATAATATCTCTAAAAGATTAATAAGGATGCGCTGTTCCATGGTTTAGAAAATTTGATGGATTTTATTATTGGAGCTCCAACCGGTGAGGGGGTAGTGATTTTTATTAAATAGCACATTTACCTTGTATTGACTTTTGAAATGATTTTATTGAAGGGAGATTTCATTTTTGGGGCAAGCAAAATTCCGTATGAAGAAATTATGCAACTTGAAAAAAGCTCGCCAGAAATTGTCGTTTTCGCAATACCTGTAGTCGCGATTTTTACCTGTCTTGAAATTGGATATTCCTGGTATTTAGAAAAGAAAAATTATCGGATAAAAGAATCTGTCGGATCAGTTTTAGTGGGTTTCGGAAATATTGGTATTAACCTGCTCATAAAAGCAGCATTATTTTATGGCTTGGTATGGATCTATAATGCCGTGCCTTGGCGAATTTCCTTTAATTGGTGGACAATTCTCCCCTGTTATATCTTCTTTGATTTTTGTAGTTACTGGTCACATCGGATTTCTCATTTCTGCCGGTTCTTTTGGGCAACACACGTGGTGCATCATTCTGCCGAACATTATAACCTAACTGTTTCCTTCCGGATGAGCTGGCTCCAAAACTTGAAAATCGTCTTCTTTTTACCGCTTGCTTTTATTGGCTTTCATCCGGTTATTTTTTTCGTCACCAGTCAAATAAGTGTTCTTTTCCAGTTTTGGGTACACACAGAATATATAGGCAGGCTGCATCCGCTGATAGAATATGCTTTCGCAACGCCATCTAACCATCGTGTGCATCATGGCTCTCAGAAAAAATATCTGGACAAGAATTTTGCCGCAACGTTTATTATCTGGGATAGGATTTTTGGCACATATCAGCATGAAGATGAACAACCCGAGTATGGTCTCACCACTAAAATAGGCGATCGGCTAAATCCTGTTTACCTTAATTTTCACGAGTTCTCTGACCTGCTGAGAGATGTGACGAAAGCTAAAGGGATAAGACAGAAATTTTTTTATGCTTTTGGCAGTCCTGCTGAAATTTACAAAAGAAAGTATCACGAAAAAAAATCAGAAATATCTACTCAATACCATAGCTATGAAAAGTAAAGCTCATATTAAGGGACATCCTCTCCATCCTATACTCATCGTATTTCCGGCAGCCTTCTTTACAGGGACAATTATACTTGATGTTTTGGCCAGCTTCAGCCAATCTGCCGTTTATTGGCAGGTCGGAAAATATTTAGAATTGGGCGGCATTATAGGAGGTCTGGGCGCTGCTGTTCCGGGTCTTATTGATTTTCTGTACACTGTCCCACCGAAAAGTTCTGCCAAAAGCCGGGCGGCAAAGCATGGACTGTTAAATACCGCGATGCTTTTATTATTTACTGCTGCTTTTTTCTTTCGACAAAATGAAAGCTCATTCACGATAATTGCTGTTGAACTGGCCGGAGGGATTCTTTTGTGTTTTGCAGGATGGATGGGAGGAACACTGGTTTACCGGAATCAGATTGGGGTCAATCCAAGATACGCCAATGCTGGAAAGTGGAAGGAGGCCTATTTCATGCAAACAAGTGGTATTGTTGAGGTGGCTGAGTTAAATGAACTGGAACCAGGTCAAATGAAATTGCTCCATTTCGCTCACAAAAGGATCGTTTTAGCTAGAACAATTAAAAGTCATGTAGCTTTCGATGATCGATGCAGCCATAAAGGAGGTTCCCTGGCGGGTGGATCTATGATTTGTGGAATCGTGCAATGTCCATGGCATGGCTCGCAGTTTGACGTTGAAAACGGAGAGGTCAAGGCTGGTCCGGCCGGCGATAAAATTTCTGTATACAAGGTCGAGGAAAGGGACGGAACGGTTTATCTCCAACTCAACCCTTAATACCTGATTGCCGCCTGGAGCTATTTACTTCGGCATCTCCTTACAAATTCTGTATTATGGACGAAAAAAGCAATTTTATAAAACCGAAAATGATGAGCAGACCTAATATGAGAGTGATGACTTTTTTTAAAACTTTTGGATCTGGACTAGAGCTAGATTCGGGTCGTAACATTAGATAAGGTCAATTACGTCTATTGAGGTAACAGTTAATTAATTTTATTTATTGTACTGGTGCTATACTTTATATGAAATATTGGAAATAATGTTACATCAATTTGCGAGTGTTTTTAGTTGCATTGTCCGAGAGCATAATATATCAATATAAAAATTAAGATTGTTGAAAGGCATCCGCCTCCAAGTTTTTTCGCTCCGTAACCTGCAATTAACGTTCTGAATAAGTTGTTCATTTTATTACCATTAGATTATAGATAAACTATAAAGCCAAGATAAAGTTTGGCTTTAGGAAACATCCTTTTTATAGCTATTAAGAATTTTTCGCCTTGTTTTTTATCACCAAATGCAAATCTAAAAGGCTTAATGAGCTAAACAGTTAATTTAAATCTACCTATGCGGTTAAAAAAGCGACGTTTCGTTCGCCTCAAAAACTCCTATGTGAGGCTGCTTATTTATCTTAGTAAGAGAATTTTATAAGCGATATGCGCGTCGAATTGGGAGCGCACAAATTTAACAATCATTTAAAAACTTAAGTATTATGAAAAAATTAGCAGTTATTTTATTTGTACTTGCAGCAAGTGTATCCTTTAGTAATGCACAAGGCCAGGGTGGTCGGCAAGGTGGTTTTCAGCAGAGGACTCCAGAAGAACGGGCAAAAATGCAATTAGACCGTTTGACAGAAACTGTGAAATTAACCGAGGATCAGAAAACTAAGGTTTCTGCTATCTACCTGAGTCAGTCAAAGTCAAGAGATAGCCTGTTTGCTGCGGCAGGGCAAGGTGGTGACCGTGGGGTAATGAGAACCAAAATGACAGAAATGTCGGCTGCAACAGACAAGAAGATTCTTGAGCTGCTAAATGAAGATCAAAAGCAAGCATACAACGCCTATATTAAGGAGCGTGCTAATAGAGGCTTTGGTGGCGGACAGCGTCCTCCACAGACAAATTAAAAACAGGAGAAAAAAATCATTAGGCCATCCAAATTTGGGTGGCTTTTTTGTTGCTATCATCCCGGGAAACTCCGCCTGCCACAGAGTTTTCAAACCCGGCGACAGTATTATAAAACTATCCGAGGAATATCTTCACTCCAAGGAAAATAGCAATTAATAAAAGAATTACTTCTATTACAATAGTAGCAGTCGCAACGTGGTTAATAATGGTGTTTGCTTTCATAACAGAGATTTAATTTAGTTATTGAATATACAATTAAAGTATTGGTTATCAAAATTATAACAAATAATTTATTAACGGGTTTTATAAAACTGTAAGTTAGTTCTCAAACATTTTATCATCAATGATGCTTATCATGGTTTGATTTGATCTTTGTTAAAATGAGCTTTTACTTAACATAAACTTAACATACCAGATGAGATTATTTAACATTAGCTTAATACTTTTGTTGGCGTGAAATATTAAATAAATCAACAATGAAAAAAATTATTTTATCACTTATCGTCGCTGCTTCTTTAGCTGCTTGTGGCGGAAAAAGCAATAAATCGACCGGAGAAGAATCTGGCGAAATTAAAATAGATGGTTCAAGTACAGTGTATCCTCTGTCAGAAGCAGTTTCTGAAGAATTCAGAACTGAGCAATCAAATGTGCGTATCACTGTAGGTGAATCAGGAACTGGCGGTGGTTTTAAAAAGTTTTCAAGGGCTGAAACCGACATCAACGATGCGTCAAGGCCAATTACTGCTTCAGAGATTGAATCATGTAAAGCAGCCGGTGTTGAATTTATTGAGCTGCCTGTAGCTTACGATGGTTTGGCTGTAGTGGTAAATAAGGAAAATACCTTTGTTGATTTTTTAACAGTTGCTGAATTGAAGACTCTTTGGGAGCCTGAAGCGCAAGGCAAAATCAAAACATGGAACCAGGTGCGTTCATCTTTTCCAAATGTTCCTATAAATTTATACGGTCCAGGCACTGCGTCCGGAACTTTCGATTATTTTACAGAAGCTGTAGTTGGTAAAGCTAAATCTTCTCGTGGTGACTATAACGCCAGTGAGGACGATAATGTGCTGGTTAAAGGGGTTTCTTCTGATAAAAATGCTCTTGGCTTTTTCGGTCTTGCCTATTTTGAAAACAATTCCGATAAATTAAAGCTGGTGCCTATTAACGATGGAAATGATGCAAATGGTGCAGGTGCAATCCTTCCATCGATCGAAACTGTAAGCAACGGAACATATGCTCCATTATCAAGACCTGAGTTTATTTATGTAAATGCTAAATCGGCTGATCGCCCCGAAGTGAAATCTTTTATAACGTTTTATTTAAGCAACGCGGGCAGTTTAGCGAAGGAAATTGGTTCGGTTCCTCTAAAGCCCGAAGTTTATAAATTAGTTCAGGAAAGATTCGATAAGAAAACTACTGGTTCTGCTTTTGCTGAAGGAGTAAGTACCATTGGTGTTAATATGGAACAACTTTTAAAGGCTGAATCTACTAAATAGCCTATCTAGGTTCCATTGTATTAAAAGGAGATTTTCGAATTCAATTAAATGAATTTTCGAAAATCTCTTAATGTTAAAAACTAATACAATTCTTGCGGTTTAAAAAAGACGATTAAGAAATTATATACATGTTAAGTATAAAAGAAAGACTAATAGAAGCTTTCCTTTTTATTTGTAGTTTTCTCACAATATTAATTACTCTGGGGATAATAATAGTATTGGCATCAGAAACTATTCAATTTTTTTCCCATGTTTCAATCGTCGAGTTTTTTACAGAAACAGAATGGACTCCACTTTTTGCTAATAAAAAGTTCGGTATACTGCCTTTAGTCACCGGTACACTTTTAGTAACATTTATAGCAATTTTAGTGGCCTTGCCTCTTGGTTTAACCATCGCTGTGTATCTTAATGAATATGCCAATCAGAAGTTTACTGCAGTTGTAAAACCTTTGTTAGAAATTTTAGCCGCTATACCTACCGTTGTATATGGTTTTTTTGCGCTAACATTTGTAACGCCGCTTTTACAGCAATTTCTTCCCGGTATGTCTGGATTTAATGCCTTGTCTGCCGGCTTAGTTATGGGAGTTATGATAATTCCTTATATATCATCTTTAAGCGAAGATGCTTTAAGAGCTGTGCCCAAGTCCTTGCGCGAAGCTGCTTATGGAATGGGTTCAACGCGTTTACAAACCGCGTTTAAAGTGATGGTTCCTGCAGCTTCTTCTGGAATAATAGTATCTGTTATTTTGGCTATTTCGCGGGCCATCGGCGAAACAATGATCGTTGCTATCGCTGCAGGGCAGCAACCAAAATTAACACTCAATCCACTTAACTCTCTTGAAACCATTACTACCTATATTGTGCAGGTAAGTATGGGAGATGTGCCTCGTAATTCCATAGAATACAGTTCTATTTTCTCTGCTGGGATGACTTTGTTTGTCTTTACATTTCTCTTAAATAATATTAGTTTCTGGATTAAAAGAAAATATCACCAGAAGTATGAATAATTCGCAGATTAACAGACTGAAAGATACGGCATTTAAATTTTTTGCCATTGCCTGCACCTTCTTTGGCTTGTTGGTTCTGGCCGTGCTTTTATACGATATTTTATCCAAAGGACTATCCCGGCTGGATTTCGATTTTCTCAGCAATCTGCCATCACGCTCGGCTTCCAGAGCAGGAATTTATACTGCTCTTTTGGGTATGATATGGATTTTGGTACTGACCGTTGTAATCGCTTTTCCTATCGGGATAGCTGCAGGCATATACCTGGAGGAATATGGAAAAAAAAATCGCTTCGCTAATTTTATAGAAATTAATATCGCTAACCTAGCCGGCGTACCCTCTATCATCTACGGAATTTTAGGTCTCGAGTTGTTCGGACGTATTTTAGGTCTTGGTAATAGCATTCTTACCGGAAGCTTAACCCTGTCGTTTTTGGTACTTCCATTAATAATTGTCTCCACTCGGGAAGCTGTTAAAGCGGTACCCAAATCAATCAGAGAAGCTTCCTATGGTTTAGGTGCTACAAAATGGCAAACAATATCTTCTATTGTGTTACCTTCTTCTTTTGGCGGAATATTAACTGGTTTAATTCTTGCAATTTCAAGAGCAATTGGTGAAACTGCTCCCTTAATTGTTATCGGAGCACTGGTTTATGTACCATTTGCCCCTTCCAGTCCAATGGACGAATTTACAGTACTTACAATTCAAATATTTAACTGGGTAACTCGTCCGCAAGCCGGATTTGTCACCAATGCTGCTGCGGCCATTATTATATTACTTTTATTTACTTTTATGATGAATGGTATCGCCGTGTTTTTACGAAATAGATATAATAAAAGAACAAGGTTTTAAAATCCGAGATGTACAAGCTTGAAGCAAGAAATATAAATTTATTCTATGGTGAGAAGCAAGCCCTGAAAGATATCAGTATTGGCATAGAACCAAACACTGTGACGGCTTTTATAGGGCCTTCTGGATGTGGAAAATCCACATTCCTAAGATGTTTTAACAGAATGAATGATTTAATCGATCATGTTAAAATTACTGGCGATATTCTGATTGACGGACGGAATATTTATAAAAGCAAAATTAACGTCGACGAGCATCGCAAGAAAATTGGGATGGTTTTCCAAAAGCCCAACCCTTTTCCAAAGAGTATTTACGAGAACGTTGCTTTCGGCCTCAGAATCAAAGGGATAAAAGACAGGAAGGTTTTGGATGAAACAGTTGAACGTTCGTTAAGACAGGCAGCCTTGTGGGATGAAGTCAAGGATGATCTTAAAAAATCGGCATTGTCTCTTTCAGGAGGGCAGCAACAGCGTTTGTGTATTGCCCGTACCATGGCGGTAGAACCCTCTGTGATTTTAATGGATGAACCCGCTTCGGCTCTTGATCCGCTTTCTACTGCAAAAATTGAAGAGCTGATTTACGAGCTGAAAAGCAAATACACCATTGTAATTGTTACACATAATATGCAGCAGGCTGCACGTATAAGTGATAAAACAGCGTTCTTTTATTTAGGAGAGTTGATTGAATATAATGCGACCACAACAATCTTTACCAATCCGAAAAAAGAGCAAACTCATAATTACATTACAGGTCGATTTGGATAATTAGTATATCATGACGCATTTAGAAGAAGAGTTACAAAAGTTAAAACATGAGATGACCGGAATGGCGGAACTGGTTACCTCTCAAATTAAAAAAAGTCTTACGGCGCTAATAGAGGGCGATACTGATCTGGCCAGTGAAGTTATTTTCAATGAAAAGAGGGTAAATGCTTACGAACTTTCGCTCGATAAAGAATGCGAAAATATACTGGCTCTGCTTAATCCTTTTGCAACAGACATGCGTTTTGTTTTCGCCACACTTAAAATAAACAGCAATTTTGAGCGCATAGGCGATAGCGCTGAGGGTATTGCGCAGTATCTGTTAATGGCTGGAGAATGTTTCGATAAAGATCTTTTAAAAATATCGCGTTTTGCTGAAATGGCCGACACCGTTAATATGATGCTTCAGTCTATCTCAGAGGCTTATGCAAATGGAGATACCAAATTAGCCCGGACCATTTTTAATCAGGATAATATCTTAGATGATATCAATAAAGGTGCTACGGACGTGATTGTAGAATATTTAAAAGGTGATTCGCCTAATATTCACCAGGCCTTGTATCTTTTAACTATCATTCGAAAACTTGAGAGGGTTGGAGATCATATCACTAATATCGCCGAAGAGATTATCTTCCATATGGAAGCCAAAATCTTAAAGCACGTGAAAAAAGCAAAAAAGCTGGAGCAATAATTGGCATCTGATTAGCTCATCAATTAATCTGCAGCTGTCGGGCATTGCACATCTGCACATTAATTTGCCGTTGCAACTCTATTCTTTTGGCGCATCCTTCACCGGCAAAACAGGCTGTTCACTTTCTTCCTTATATTTGGCTATGTTGCCAAAGTCGCTTTCTTCCTTGTTGTAGCTGCGGTCCTCTGGTTTTACAACGGCCTCTTCATCATCCTGCGGATGCTTGATGTTTTTGCGTTTTGAATCTTTAGGCTCGAATTTCTCGGGTTTATCGCTTTTATTGTTAATCATAGTCTTTTAATAATTATAACCTGCATGAGCGAAAATGGTTTCCTAAAGAAGGATTTAGGCTCAAAAGTAGTGCTCCTCAATTTTCCTTCCGAGTTCCTCAACTTCTTCGGGTTTTAGATTGGCATTCTCCATTAACTCCCACAAGCTTGTATCTGTATAGGATAGTTTACAAAGTTCATGTCCGTTTTTAACCAAGTGAAATATACTTTTTTCGGTACACTCATCAGGAATCACCAGTACTTCCTCATGAGTATTATTCAATTTGAAATTTATATTAAAGCTTTCCATTGTATTTAGATAGATTTGAACCTGCCGCAAACTTTGTTCCCAAGTGTTTCCCGAAAGGGGACAATGTCGTTACATCTTAGCAAATTGTTATACATTTATCTTACACCTGCCAATTAGTATATTTCGATTAACTTTGTCTTTTTTAAACACACATGAGAATAGCGATTAACGGCTTTGGAAGGATAGGACGAACAGTATTACGCATACTTTTGCAACGCGCGAATGTTGACATTGTAGCGATTAACGATTTATCGGACGCAGCAACGCTCGCACATCTTGTGAAGTATGATTCTATCCACGGTCCTGCGACTTTTTCTGTGAAAGCAGGAGACAGGCAATTGATCGTAAATGGAAAATCGATCCCCGTTTTTTCCGAATCAGATCCTTCTCAATTACCTTGGCTTGACCTTAATGTCGACTTGGTAATCGAATCGACGGGTAAATATACCACTAGAGAAAAGGCTGCCCTGCATCTTAAAGCTGGGGCCAAACAGGTGCTTATTTCAGCGCCATCGCCTGATAAAAATGTCCCGACCATTGTTTTAGGTGTAAACGATCAGGAAATTGATTTCTCAGAAGCAATATTATCGAACGCTTCGTGCACCACCAACAACATTGCGCCCATGATTAAGGTGCTCGAAGATAACTGGGGTATCGTAAACGGTTATATTACCACGGTGCACTCCATGACCGGAGATCAGAACCTGCACGATGGTCCTCATAAAGATTTGCGCCGTGCCAGGGCGGCTTCTGCTTCAATTATACCAACTACAACAGGAGCAGCCAAGGCAATAACCAGTATTTTTCCTGCACTGGAAGGAAAGCTGGGCGGCGCGGGGATCAGGGTTCCGGTTTTAAATGGTTCTTTAACTGATTTTACATGTACTCTGAAGACCCAGCCTACAGTTGAGGAAATTAATGCAGCATTTAAATTAGCCTCAGAGACTTTCTTTAAAAACGTTGTTCAATACACACAAGATCCTATTGTTTCCATTGATATTATCGATAATCCACATTCATGTGTATTTGATTCATTGCTTACTTCTGTGGTGGGTGGAATTACCAAGGTGGTTGGATGGTACGATAATGAATATGGATACTCCAGTAGACTTGCGGATTTGGTGGAAAAAATTAGCCGTTTGAAGGATAATTGATGTTTTTGACTTCGGTCATATCTTAGTGTGATTATTACACTTTTATATTAATTCAAATCTCTGTAGTTTTACCACCCCACGAACATCGTGTTAATTCATTCTGTTCACACAAATTAAAATTTTTTAAAAATGAAAACAATTGATAATTTAAACTTCTCCGGAAAGAAAGCGCTAATACGTGTAGATTTTAATGTGCCTCTTGATGAGAGTTTCAATATAACCGACGATAACCGCATCCAAGGCGCTTTGCCCACAATTAAAAAGATATTAAATGATGGTGGTGCAGTAATCTTAATGTCGCATTTAGGCAGACCAAAAGATGGGCCGACCGATAAATATTCTTTAAAACACCTGGTAGGGCATTTGTCGAAAGTATTAAACAGAGATGTTGCTTTCGCGGATGATTGCATCGGTCAGCAGGCAATAGAAAAAGCAGCTGCTTTGAAAAACGGGGATGTTTTATTATTGGAAAATCTTCGTTTTTACAAAGAAGAAGAAAAAGGAGATGAGGCTTTCGCTGAAAAATTAAGCAAGCTTGGAGATGTGTATGTAAATGATGCGTTCGGAACTGCGCACCGTGCTCACGCTTCAACCGCGGTGATTGCAAAGTTCTTTCCTTCAGCTAAATACTTCGGATATCTGATGGCTGGCGAACTTGCAAATGCAGAGAAAGTATTGAATAATCCTGAAAGACCCTTTACTGCTATCATGGGCGGAGCAAAAGTGTCTGACAAAATTCTTTTAATTGAGAAACTATTAGACAAAGTGGACAATCTGCTTATCGGCGGTGGTATGGCATATACTTTTGCCAAAGCTCAGGGTGGAAATATTGGTAATTCTTTAGTAGAGGCTGATAAGTTGGATCTGGCTTTAGAGCTGATCGAAAAGGCAAAAAGCAAAGGAGTGAATCTTGTTCTTCCAACAGATTCGGTAATTGCTGATGCTTTCTCTCCTGATGCAAATACTGATGCAGCAAACAATGATAATATTAAAGATGGCTGGATGGGATTAGATATTGGTCCTGCTGCGGTAAAACAATACAAAGAAGTGGTAGCTTCTTCAAAGACAATTTTATGGAACGGGCCGATGGGCGTTTTTGAAATGCAAAAGTTTGAAGCGGGAACCAAGGCTGTTGCTGAAGCTGTAGTTGAAGCAACTGAAAAAGGTGCTTTTTCCTTGATCGGCGGTGGTGACTCTGCTGCAGCGGTAGCGAAGTTCGGCTTTGAAGAGCAGGTGAGTTACGTATCAACAGGTGGCGGTGCATTGTTGGAATACATGGAAGGTAAGGAATTGCCTGGTGTTAAGGCGATTAACGGGTAAGATATAATTTAATACACTGATTAAGGCCTGTCTCTTTTTAGAGGCAGGCCTTCTTTTTTACAAGAAATTCCCATCTCCCGTGGGAAAAATTCGCCTGTTGAAAACTTTTTGTGGTAAGATGTGGTAAAAGGTGGGAAAAGTATTTACTTTTACTCTACATAAAAACCGTAAAACTGAATGTCTCACTTTTTGGGCGAATTTGAATGTAAACTTGATGCCAAGGGAAGGCTTATGCTTCCGGCTGGTTTGCGTAAGCAAATGCCTGAGGCTGAGCGTGAAGGTTTGGTTGTTAATCGGGGGTTTGAGAAGCATTTGGTGATTTATACCAGGAAGGAGTGGGATACGATTGTGGAGGATTTGAATAAGTTGAATCAATACGAAAAGAAGACGAGGGAGTTTATTCGCTACTTTACTCGTGGTGCTTCAGAGCTTTCTTTGGATGCAGCGGGACGGATTTTATTGCCAAAGTCATTGATGGAGTATGCCGGGATGGGTGCCGATGTGGTGCTCTCGTCTCAATTTAATAAGATTGAGGTATGGGCAAAAGATGCCTATGATGCCCAATTAGATAACGAGCCTGATAATTTTTCCAACCTTGCTGAAGAGGTGATGGGAGGTTTAGGAAGGAGGGCGGATGTCTGAATATCATAATCCGGTGATGCTTTCTGAATGTATTGAGGGTTTGGCTATTAAGCCGGATGGTGTGTATGTGGATGTTACTTTCGGCGGCGGCGGGCATTCTCGTGAAATTTTAAAACACTTAAGCGCTAAAGGGCGTCTTCTGGCATTTGACCAGGATGCGGATGCTAAGGCGAATATTCCAAACGATGATCGGTTAACCTTTATTGATCAAAACTTCCGTTTTTTGAAAAACAATTGCCGTCTGCATGCTGCAATTCCTGTAGATGGTGTTCTGGCCGATCTCGGTGTTTCGTCGCACCAGTTTGATCGGCCGGAGCGGGGGTTTTCAACGCGGTTTGACGCTGATTTGGATATGCGAATGGATCAAGCTTCTTCGCTTACCGCGAAAGAAGTAGTCAATTCTTATTCAGAGGAAGATTTGCATAGAATTTTCGGCATATATGGCGAGATTCAGAATGCAAAATCGCTGGCAAAGACCATCGTGACGGCGCGGCTAAATCAATCCATAGAAACAATTTCCGGTTTAAAGGAGGTTATTAAAAAACTCATCCCGAAAGGGAAAGAGAACAAGTATTTGGCGCAGGTTTTTCAGGCTTTGAGAATAGAGGTCAATCAGGAACTTGAAGCGCTTCAGGATTTTTTAATGCAGGCAGCGGATGTTTTGGCTGTTGGTGGGCGACTTGTGGTAATGTCTTATCATAGCTTGGAAGACAGGCTGGTGAAGAATTTTATTGCCAAGGGGAAATTCAGAGGCGAAGTGGACAAAGATTTTTTTGGTAATCCACTAAAGCCTTTTGAAGCTGTATCGCGAAAAGCGATAACCGCGTCTGAAGAAGAAATAAAGCAAAACAGTCGTGCGCGAAGTGCAAAATTGAGAATCGCGGTGAAGCTTTGATTGGTGTGCGGATGGAGATAATGTGCGGATGTGCAAATGAGGGAGGATTTTCATATGAAGCTTTTAACTTTTGAATTTTAACTTTTGAATTTGAAACGTGAGTAATCGTTTTAGAGAACAGATAGAAGAGGCGGAAGAGCAGGGGCCTGAGCCTGAGTTAAAGCAAAAGGTTGAGTTGCCTAAAAACTTCTTTACAACATTCCTGACGGAAGGGGTTGTTTCGAAGGAATCTGCCACTCAGATGATGCCATTTTTGATTTTTTTGGCAATGCTTGCCATGGTATATATTGCTAATAGACATTTTGCTGAGAAGACAATACGCGGGATAGATAAATTAAGTAAAGAGGTTAAGGAATTGAGCTGGGATTTTAAAACATTAAAGGCGGATCTGATGCTTAAAAGTACACAAACAGAAGTTGCCAAGCAGGTAGATACTCTGGGATTAAAAGAGCTGGTGGAGCCACCGAAAAAAATTGTAATTGAAATAGAAGAATAATAAACTGTCCCGACAAGCTCTCTCTCCTTTGGAGATGGCTAGGATGAAGCTATGAATATAAGAACCGACATATTGTTACGCGTGTACATCGCCTTCGGGTTGATTGTATTGCTTGCGTTTGCGGTTTTATTTAAGCTTTTTCATCTGCAGTTTTCGGAAGGCAAAAAGTGGAAGGCAATGGCGGATAGTTTGTCGACCAAATATGTGAACGTGGAGGCTGTGAGAGGAAATATTTATTCAGTTGATGGAAGTCTATTGGCGACTTCAGTTCCGGAATATGAGTTGAGAGTGGATATGCTTGCAGGTGGAATTGAAAAGGATGAAGTTTTTTTAACTAAAGTTGATTCATTGGCGGAAAAGCTTTCGAATTTCTTCGGAGATAAAAGTCGCCGTGAATATTCCAAAATGCTTCGTGGGGCCCGTCGGGATAATGATCGATATTTTTTGTTAAAGCGGAGGGTGTCTCACCAGGAGCTTTCCGCCATCCGCAAGTTTCCAATTTTCAATATGGGCAGGTATAAAGGTGGTTTAATCGTTGTTCAGCAGAACAAACGAATATTTCCGTTTAAGGCCTTAGCGAAAAGAACAATCGGATATAAAAACGAAAATGTAAAGCCGGTAGGGCTTGAGGGTGCTTACAGCTCGTACATCGATGGAGAAAGTGGAAGGAGATTAATGCAGCGTATAGCCGGCGGCACCTGGATTCCGATAAATAAAGATATAGAAATTGCTCCTAAGGAAGGCGCTGATATTATTTCTACTATCGATATAAATATGCAGGATGTGGTTCAGAATGCCTTACGCAAGCAATTGATTGTAAGCGATGCCGACCATGGTTGCGTGGTTTTGATGGAAGTTTCCACTGGAGAGATAAGAGCTATCGCAAACTATTCAAAAGTGGGTGAGGGGCAATATAAGGAAACATTCAATTATGCCATTGCGGCTAATCAGGATCCCGGTTCGACTTTTAAAGTAGCCTCTTATATGGCACTTCTTGAGGATGAAAAGGTTGATACAAATACGCTTGTTGGTACAGGTACGTACAAAATACCGGGACATTTGATTAAGGATTCTCACGGAAGTATTGGTGTAGTTACCGTTAAAAAAGCATTTGAAGAGTCATCAAATGCAGCAATCGCTCAATTGATAAATAATGCCTATAAGGAAGATCAATCGGGGTTTACAGACCATCTTTACCGGTGGAAGTTGCATGAAAAAATGGGATTACAGATCCCCGGGGAAGCCCGGCCGGTAATAAAAAACCCGGAAAATAAGAGCTGGAATAAAAATATGACTCTACCCCAAATGGCATACGGTTATGAAATGCAGCTAACGCCCTTGAAAATGCTGTCTTTCTACAATGCTATCGCGAACAATGGTAGATACGTGTCTCCAATTTTCGTAAAGGAAATCAGGAGGTTAGGTAATACCATTGAGCAGTTTAAAACACGTGTTGTCAATGAGAAGATTTGTTCTGACGAAACGCTCGGCAAGATTCAGGCTATGCTTGAAGGGGTAATTACAGAAGGTACCGGCCGGGGTGTGATTTATAATCCCTTTTATAAAGTTGCAGGCAAAACGGGTACTGCTCAGGTAGCCGATGCTAATAAAGGTTACAGGGCGAAAAAGCAGTACCAGGCATCTTTTTGCGGTTATTTTCCTGCAGACCGACCTAAGTATTCTTTGATTGTGGTGATCAACGATCCAAAAAATGGTTACTATGGAGCACAGGTTGCGGGGCCTCCTTTCCGCGAAATAGCCGACAAAGTTTTCGCAAATGATGTGGAGATGTATGATCGTGTTGAATCTGCCAACCTGGTGGGCAATACTAAAATGCCGGTTTCAAAAGGAGGATATAAAAAAGCAACTCAGCAGGTATATAAATCTTTAGGCATTAAAGCCGTGTTCGCTGCAAACAGCGAGTTTGTTAGTGTTGTTGATACCAATAATGGAGTATCGATCAAAGAAGTGAAGTTTAGTTCCAAACAGGTCCCGGATGTTTCGGGAATGGGTTTAAAAGATGCCTTGTTTTTATTAAGCAGTGCTGGGCTTAGGCCGGTTGTTAAGGGAAGTGGGAAAGTGATAAGCCAGTCGTTACTGGCCGGAAGCAGGGTTATGAAAGGATATCCAATTACAATAGAACTTGAGTGATGAAGAATTTAGAAGAGCTATTATATGGAGTATCGGTTTTGGGCCAGAAAGGTTCGGCCGATGTGGATGTGCTTTCTGTTTGTTTTGATTCTCGCCAGGTTAAACCAGGATCTTTATTTGTTGCTGTAAGCGGAACGATAACCGATGGGCATGCTTTCATCGAGAAAGCAATATCCCTTGGGGCAAATGCCGTGGTTTGCGAAGATTTTCCTGAAACGATTAATGGAAAGGTAACTTATATTCAAACTAAGGACTCAGCGAAAGCCCTGGGTCTGATCGCTTCGAATTTTTATAATAATCCCTCGGCAAACTTAAAATTGGTCGGTATAACTGGTACGAACGGAAAAACTACTGTTGCTACCTTATTATATCAGTTGTTTGAGGATATGGGATACAAAACCGGACTTATTTCTACGGTTCAGAATCATGTTCATAAAACAATTGTCCCTGCTACTCACACTACTCCCGATCCGGTAGCATTAAATAAATTGCTCTCTGATATGGTAATCGCAGGTTGTGATTACTGTTTTATGGAAGTAAGTTCTCATGCGGTAGCTCAGCATCGAATAGAAGGCCTTGAGTTTACGGGCGGAGTTTTTACTAATCTAACACACGATCATTTAGATTTCCACATAACGTTTGATGCTTACCTGAAAGCGAAGAAAGCATTTTTTGATGGACTGCATAAGTCTGCATTTGCCTTAGTAAACGTGGACGATAAGAATGGGAAAGTGATGCTTCAAAATACTGCCGCTCATAAAAAGACTTACGCACTTAAAACAGCAGCCGACTTCAAAGCAAAAATCATCGAAAATCAATTTAGTGGTTTGTTGCTGAATATTGATAATGCAGAAGTGTGGTTTAAAATGGTTGGCAGCTTCAATGCGTATAATCTTTTAGCCGTTTATGCTACTGCTGTGCTTCTCGAGCAAGATACCTTGAAGGTGTTAACCGTGTTAAGTCGTTTGCAAGGTGCAGAAGGACGTTTCGACTACATCACATCGCCAAACGGTATAATTGGTGTGGTTGATTATGCACACACTCCGGATGCTGTTCAAAATGTTTTAAGCACAATTCAAAACATCCGCAAAGGAACAGAACAGGTAATCACAGTGCTGGGTTGTGGTGGCGATAGGGATAAAACCAAACGTCCTGTTATGGCACAGGTAGCATGCGATTGGAGCGACAAAGTTATTCTTACATCTGACAATCCGCGTTCTGAAGATCCGGAACAAATTCTTAAAGAAATGGATGCAGGCGTAATGCCGAATAACCGTAGAAAGGCTCTGACGATAGTTGATAGAAAAGAAGCTATCCGGACTGCCTGCCACCTGGCAAAACCGGGCGATATAATCGTAGTGGCAGGAAAGGGGCATGAAAAATATCAGGAAATTAAAGGCGTAAAACATCCCTTTGATGATAAGCAAATATTGACGGAGGCAATGGCAGAGCTTTGATAATGTGCAAATGAAAGAAATGTGCAGATGTGCGGATGGAATGCGAAACGGAAATTAATGTGCAAATGAAGAGATGTGCAGATATGCAAATGAATGCGAAACGGTTATTAAAATGAAGAAATGTGCAGATGTGCAAATTGGATGTTAAAAGGAATGAAAACTGATTTAGATATAAAATAGAATTTAATGGCTGAACAGAATCTAATACTTGATTTGACATTTAAGTTTTCTCTTGATTCAATAGTTTTTTCTGAACTACTCGAAGAAAATAGAAAGTATAATATGGCTAAGCAATATTGGAGATCCAGCACCTGTATTGGCGCTATGGTGAGAGAATCACAAGGTGCAGAGAGCAAAGCTGATTTCAGACATAAATTGAAAATTGTATATAAGGAAGCTGAAGAATCTGAGTATTGGTTGTTGTTGTGCAAGAATTCGTCAACATATCCTTTTAATGATAGCTTATTAGAGCAGGTAATAATAATAAAGAAAGTATTAGGAAAAATTATAACAAGTACAAAAAATTGACAGTGATAGAAAATGTTGATATAACATGTAAAGTCATTAAAAAATTAGTCTGCTTTATGCAAGTAATTTGCATATCTGCACATCAAAATCATTTGCACATATAGATATGCTATATTATTTATTTACCTGGTTAGACAGAGAATTTGATATCCCCGGAGCTGGAGTGTTTCAGTACATCTCCTTTCGTACGGCCATGTCGATTATTGTTTCGCTGTTGGTTACTACGATTTACGGTAACACGCTAATCAAAGTTCTACGGGCTAAGCAGGTAGGAGAAACGGTAAGGAATTTGGGTTTAGAAGGTCAAATGCAAAAGCAGGGAACTCCTACAATGGGGGGGCTGATAATTTTGCTAGGTATTTTAGTGCCAACGCTTCTATTTGCCAAACTTGATAATATTTATGTCATACTGATGCTTATCACTACCGTGTGGATGGGGGTTATAGGTTTTGTAGACGATTACATCAAAGTATTTAAGAAAGATAAGGAAGGTTTAGCGGGTAAATTCAAAATATTAGGTCAGGTTGTTTTAGCGCTGATTGTGGGCTGGACAATGTACTTTCATCCGAGCATCGTTATCAGACAACAGGTTAACCTGCCTACAACCAACGTGGCTCCTTTAGAGGTGCATCAAAAGGGTGATAAGTACTATTTTACTCAGAATTTAAAATCTACAAAAACAAACTTTCCTTTTTATAAATATAACGAGTTCGATTACGCGAAGGTGCTGAAGTTTCTTGGAGATGGATATCAGAAATATGCTTTGGTAGTATTCTTATTGTTTGTAATTGTAATCATCACCGCTGTATCGAATGGGGCGAACATTACTGATGGAATAGATGGTCTGGCTACGGGTACCTCAGCTATTATAGCGGCCACTCTGGCTATATTGGCATATGTATCGGGTAATACCATCATGGCCGAGTACCTTAATATTATTTATATCCCCAACTCGGGCGAGCTTGTAATCTTTGCAGGGGCTTTCCTCGGTGCTTGCGTGGGTTTTCTTTGGTATAATTCTTATCCCGCACAGGTTTTTATGGGAGATACAGGTAGTTTGGCTATCGGAGGAATTATCGCTGTTTTCTCAATCATGATTCGCAAGGAATTACTTATTCCTATTCTTTGCGGAGTGTTCCTTGTGGAGAATGTCTCAGTTATTTTACAGGTTTCTTATTTTAAGTATACAAAAAGAAAATTTGGTGAAGGAAGGCGAATCTTTTTAATGTCTCCTCTACATCATCATTATCAGAAAAAAGGGTATCACGAATCTAAAATAGTTACCCGCTTCTGGATCATCGGAATTTTCCTCGCCATATTAACTATTGTAACCCTTAAACTTCGTTAATGGCAGAACAAGATTACATAGTGATTTTAGGTGCGGGTGAAAGCGGAACCGGCGCTGCTGTTTTAGCAAAAAAACAGGGCTTCACGGTTTTTGTGTCCGATGCAGGTGAGATCCCCGATATTTTTAAGCAGGAGCTTAGCGGTTATGGAATTCCTTTCGAAGAAGGGCTACATACCGAAAGTATTATCCTAAAGGCTAAGGAAATAATCAAAAGTCCTGGTATCCCTGAAAAGGCGCCCATCATTAAAGCGATCAAATCAAAGGGTATACCCGTGATTTCTGAAATTGAATTTGCCAGGAGGTACTCAAATGCTAAAACTATATGCATTACAGGATCAAATGGTAAGTCGACCACCACGATGCTTACCTACCACATTCTGAAAAATGCTGGTGTAAATGTTGGCTTAGCAGGAAATATTGGTAATAGTTATGCCCGCCAGGTAGCAACAGAAAATTTTGAATGGTATGTGCTAGAAATAAGCAGTTTTATGCTGGATGATATGTATCAGTTTAAAGCAGATATAGCTGTGCTGTTAAATATCACTCCTGACCATCTGGACAGGTATGACTATAGTATGGAGAACTATGCGGGCTCAAAGTTTCGCATTCTCCAAAATCAAACACAAGACGATGTTTTTATTTACTGTGCGGATGATACCGAAATAGTAAATGGTTTACAACGTCAGCAAGTTTATGCTAAAGCTTATCCATTTTCAATTAAGAAAGAGATAAACAATGGCGCTCATCTTAAGAATAACGAAATCATTATAAATCTGGAAAATCAATTACCATTCACTATGTCTATTACAGAACTTGCATTACAAGGCAAACACAACATTTACAACTCAATGGCATCTGGCATAGTTGCTAAAGTGCTTGAACTTCGTAATGAATCTATCCGCGAAAGCATGGGTAATTTCAAGAACATCGAACATCGCCTTGAGCATGCAGGAAGGATTTCGGGAATTGATTTTATTAATGATTCTAAAGCCACAAATATTAATTCTACATGGTATGCGCTTGAAAGTATGACTACGGACGTAGTTCTGATTCTTGGTGGGGTAGATAAGGGCAATGATTATGAAATGTTACGCGACCTGGTTAAAAGCAAGGTGAAAGCCATTGTTTGCTTAGGGAAAGACAATAAACGAATACACGATGCTTTTGAAAATGATGTAGACGTGATTGTAAACACTTTCTCGGCATCAGAAGCTGTGCAGATTGCATTTCATTTAGCTACAAAAGGCGATACCGTTTTACTTTCTCCGGCCTGCGCAAGTTTTGATCTTTTCAGGAATTACGAAGACAGGGGAAATCAGTTTAAAGCCGCAGTGAGGGAATTATAAGGAATACGCAAATGAAAAGAATGTGCAGGTGTGCAAATGAGAATAGATGTGCAGATGAGGTCGGTAGTTTTTGACTTTTGACTTTTAATTTTTGACTTTAATAAGAATGTTCAACGCTATACTAAATAAAACTAAAGGCGACCGCTGGATCTGGCTGATTGTGATACTACTCTCGGTATGGTCTCTGCTTGCCGTTTATAGTGCCACCGGAACTCTTGCTTACAAGCGTGGGGTTGGGGCTGAAAGTATATTGATGAAGCATTTAATCTTTATTGTTGGCGGCATAGCTCTAATGTATTTTTCGCACTTACTCGACTACCGTTACTACGCCGGAATTTCTAAGTTGTTAATGGTTATAACTATCCCTCTGTTATTGTATACACTGGTTTTTGGAAATACCATTAACGATGCCAGCAGGTGGGTAACTATACCTTTTACTACGCAGACATTCCAAACTTCGGACATGGCCAAACTGGCTTTAATTACTTTTCTGGCCAGAATGCTTACACGAAAACAAGAGAATATAAAAGACGTAAAAAAGGCTTTTCTTCCCATAATGGGATCCGTATGTGCGGTGTTTATTTTAATTGCTTTGGCAAATCTTTCAACTGCCTTAATGCTTTTCGGGGTAAGTATTTTATTGTTGATCATAGGCCGGATCAGTATTAAGCAAATTGCTATTGTATGCTTTGCCGGTTTAATATTGCTTTTGGGAGTAGTGTTCCTTGGTCCGCGTAGAGAAACATACAAGTCTCGTATTAAAGTTTACCTGCATCCTGAAGAAGCAGACTCTGATAAATCATTTCAGGCAAACCAGGCGAAGATTGCCATCGCTACCGGAGGGATCATCGGAAAAGGTCCGGGAAATAGTACACAACGCAACTTCCTGCCGCATCCCTATTCCGACTTTGTATATGCGTTAATTATTGAAGAATATGGTCTGGTAGGCGGTTTAGCACTGGTTATTATTTACCTCGTGTTTTTATACCGATGCATATTGATTGTAACTGCGAGTCCCAAGGCTTTCGGTGCTCTGCTGGCAGCCGGACTAAGTTTTAGCCTCACTATACAGGCTTTTGCAAATATGGCGGTCGCCGTCGGCTTGGGTCCGGTAACCGGGGTTCCCTTGCCTTTGGTAAGTATGGGAGGAACATCCATGTTGTTTACCAGTATTGCGTTTGGTATTATTTTAAGTGTGAGCAGAGATGTTGAAGAAAAAAAGCGTGAAAAGGATGGGTTGTCGGGTAATGAAGAAAAAGTAATTGTAGGAGAAATCCCTGCGATGGGGAGATAGATATTAATGTGCAAATGCAGAAGCTTTTAAATTTTGAATTTTAATTCTTGAATTATACGATGTCAACAAAAGTAATCATAAGCGGAGGAGGAACAGGAGGACACATATTTCCTGCTGTTTCAATTGCTAATGCTCTAAAACGCATTGAGCCTGCTATTGAAATACTTTTTGTTGGCGCTACCGGCAGAATGGAAATGGATAAGGTTCCGGCAGCTGGTTATAAAATAATAGGTTTGGATATACAGGGCTTTCAACGCAAAGCTTTATGGAAAAATATATTATTGCCAGTGAAGATCTTAAAGAGCTTATGGAAGGCCCGGTCTGTAATAAAATCATTTAGGCCGGATGTGGCGGTTGGTGTGGGCGGCTATGCTTCAGGTCCTTTGTTGTACGTCGCCGGACAAATGAATATTCCTTATTTGATCCAGGAGCAGAATTCCTATGCTGGAATTACCAATAAAAAGCTAGGCAAAAACGCTCAACAAATTTGTGTTGCTTTTGCAGGGATGGATAAGTTTTTCCCTAAAGAGAAATTGATGCTGACGGGGAATCCTATCAGGCAGGAATCGGTACACATCGAAGGTAAGCGGGAGGAAGGATTGGCTTCATTTGGATTGTCATCATCTAAAAAAACCATCCTGGTAACAGGAGGAAGTCTGGGAGCAGGAACTTTGAATAAAAGCATGCTTGCAGGTTTAAATAAACTTATCGCCGAAGATGTTCAGTTAATCTGGCAGACAGGAAAATTTTATTATAAATCAATCTTAGAACAGGTGGGGAGCAATGTGCATCCTAACATCCGTATAACCGAGTTTCTTAACAGGATGGATTTGGCATATGCAGCAGCCGATATAATTATCTCAAGGGCCGGTGCCGGTACTATTGCAGAATTATGCGTAATCGGCAAGCCAGTAATTATGGTGCCTTCGCCGAACGTGGCAGAAGATCATCAAACAAAGAATGCCTCGGCACTGGTGAAAAATAATGCAGCGATTTTGGTGCCCGATATGGAAGCAGAGCAAACGCTTTTAGATACAGCATTGCACGTTTTAAAAAACGAGGATCAGGCAACAGAATTAGGAAATAACATCCGCAAGCTGGCTTTGCCAGATGCTGATGAAGTAATAGCGAAACAAGTTTTAAAAATAGCAGAAAGGAGAAGGGCCAGAGGTTAAAGGCAAAAGGTTTACGATGCTATCAAAAGCTTTGTCCTTTTAACTTTCAGCTTTCACCTAAGAAAATATGGAATTATCTAACATCAAAAAAGTTTATTTAGTAGGAATCGGAGGAATCGGCATGAGCGGGCTGGCGCGTTATTTCCATAAAAGGGGATGCGAAGTGGCAGGTTATGATCGTACTAAAACCGAGCTAACAAGTACGCTTGCTGATGAAGGTATTCATATTTCCTATATAGACAGTGAAACAGAGATTCCCGCAGAATTTTGTGTTAACACGGATGCTGTTTTGATTATTTATACTCCCGCAATCCCTAAGGATTCTGAGATTTTGAATTACTTCAGGAATGAAGGCTTTGATTTACAAAAGCGTTCGCAAGTATTGGGCATTATCAGCAAAGAAATGTTCACGATTGCTGTTGCCGGTACGCACGGAAAAACCACTACATCAACGATGGTTGCGCATATTCTTAAACATTCAGGATATGATTGCACCGCTTTTCTCGGTGGTATTGCTTCAAATTATAATACGAACATTCTTTTCGGTGATAATAATGTAATGGTCGTTGAAGCAGATGAGTACGACCGTTCTTTCCTGACGCTGCATCCAGATATTGCAATTATTACCTCAATGGATGCCGATCACTTAGATATTTATGGTAATGATGCGTCTGTTAAAGAATCATTCAAACTCTTTGCCTCTCAACTAAAAGAAGGTGGTAAACTGATCCATAAAAAAGGTTTGCCTTTAGCTGGCGGAATAAACTATTCTGCAAAGGGAAATGCCGATGTGTTCGCCGAGAATGTACATATTCAAAAAGGAACGTTTTTCTTTGACTTTAATTCAAGCGAACTAAAGATCCGAAACATTGAACTCGGTCTTCCTGGATTGCATAATGTTGAAAATGCTGTAGGGGCCATACAAGCTGCTTTAATATTAGGGATAGATGCTGATAACATTAAAGCGGCATTAAAAGATTTCACCGGCGTCAAGCGACGGTTTGAATACATTGTAAAAAATGACGAGAATATTTTCATCGATGACTATGCGCATCACCCTGAAGAGTTGAGAGCATGCATCGGTGCTGTAAAATCTCTCTATCCTGATAAGAAGTTGACTGTGCTTTTTCAACCGCATCTGTTTACCCGCACACGCGATTTTGTGGACGGTTTTGCAGAAGTGCTGAGTATGGCAGATGAGCTTTTGCTGCTGGATATTTATCCTGCCAGAGAATTGCCTATCGAAGGTGTTACTTCGGAAATTATTTTGAATAAGATGACTTCCTCATCTGCTCGGATCTGTGGAATGGAAGAATCGCTGGAAATTATAAAGGCCAATAAGCCTGAATTGTTATTGACTGTGGGGGCCGGAGATATTGATACTCTGGTTCAACCTTTAAAAGATATACTCACAAATGCTTAAAAGAATAAACTGGAAAGCGGTATTGTACGGGTTTCTCTGGCTGATAAGTCTGGGGGGATTGGTAACGCTTATGAGTTTTATTGAGATTAAGAAAGGTGAGATTAAGTGTGTGGATGTAAAGGTTATCATACCTGAGGTGAATGGTTTTATTGAGCGGGCAGATATTGATGAAATGCTTCTTAAAAAACCTGGTTCATTGGTTGGTCTTAAACTTCATCAAATAGACATTCATGCTATTGAAAATTCATTGAAAGCAAATCCCTACATCGAGGAAGCGAAGGTATTTGCTGATATGGATGGGGTTATAAACATTAAGATTCTTCAGCGCGAGCCTGTTTTAAGGGTTTTGAATTTAACTAGTCAGGATTTTTACGTTGATAAAAAGGGATTGAAAATGCCAATGTCATCCAATTTTACAGCACATGTGTTAGTTGCAAATGGATACATACTCGAACCCTTCGCTTATAAGGTCGATACTCTGCGTACTAGTTTAGCACGAGATTTATATAAAACGGCCCTGTTTATCAAAGACGATACTTTATGGCGTGAACAGATAGAGCAGTTATATGTAAATCAAAGCGGTGAAATTGAGATGGTGCCCAGGGTTGGCAATCATCAGATCGTTCTTGGCAATGCAGATTCGCTAAATATAAAGTTCGGGAATTTGCTGGCGTTTTATAAAAAAGCTTTGCCGGCTGTAGGTTGGGATGCTTATAAAACCATTACAATAAAATATACAAATCAGGTAGTCTGCGTAAAAAATGTAGTAGACAGCACGCTAGCTACCGTCACTGCTAAGCCACTGCAGGTAATCAAAAACAAGACTTTTAACAACATTCAGGATACAGTAAAACAGTAACACGTAATTATATGGAAAAAGATACTTCTACATTATCAAAAGGGTCACCCATTGTTGTAGGCTTAGATATAGGTACTACAAAAATTTGCGTGATTGTTGGCCGTAGGAATGGCCAGCGCAAGATAGAAATATTAGGGATTGGGAAGGCCGAATCGGCTGGTGTAACGCGTGGTGTAGTGTCAAATATTCAAAAAACAGTTCAGGGGATTTTGCTGGCTGTTGATGAAGCAAGTGCCCAGTCTAATGTTGATGTCAAAATCGTGAACGTTGGAATCGCGGGTCAGCACATTAAAAGTCTGCAGCATCGGGGAATTTTAACCCGGAAAGACCTGAATAATGAAATCCAGCGGAAGGATATCGACAAACTTATAGAGGATATGTATAAGTTGGTTATGCCTCCGGGCGAAGAAATTATCCATGTTCTTCCACAGGAGTTTACTGTAGATAATGAGCCCGGAATTAAAGATCCTATCGGGATGGCCGGGGTGCGACTTGAAGCAAATTTCCATATAATTTCAGGTCACGTAAGTGCTGTTAAGAATATCCTTAAATGTGTTGGAAACGCCAATTTAGAAACCCAGGAGTTAATCCTTGAGCCATTGGCATCTTCAGAATCTGTGTTGAGCGACGAAGAGAAAGAAGCCGGCGTTGTGCTTGTGGATATAGGTGGCGGAACTACCGATCTGGCTATTTTCCATGAAGGTATCATCCGCCATACGGCCGTGATTCCTTTCGGCGGAAATAGTGTGACAGAGGATATCCGCGAAGGATGTTCGGTAATGCGTAACCAGGCGGAGTTGTTAAAAACACGTTTTGGGTCAGCTTTAGCTGACGAGAACAAAGAGAATGAAATTATATGCGTTCCCGGCTTACGCGGGCGCGAGCCAAAAGAAATTTCGGTGAAAAATCTTGCCTATGTTATTCAGGCAAGAATGGAGGAAATTATCGAACATATTTATTACGAGATAAAATCGTCCGGGTACGAGAAGAAATTAATTGCAGGTATTGTAATTACAGGTGGTGGTGCGCAATTAAAGCATTTATCGCAATTAGTCGAATACGTTACCGGTTTAGATTGTCGTATTGGTTACCCCAACGAGCATTTGGCTAAAAACGAGGTGTTGCCTAAAAATGTCTATGACGATCTTAAAAGCCCGATGTTTGCGACCGGTATAGGATTATTAATTAAAGGAATACATAAAGCGGAGGAATTGATGGAGACAGTAAAACAGCCTGGAACTTTGGTTCAGAAACCATTGGTTGAAAAAGGGAAAAAATCATTTGGACTTTTTGACAAATTGCTTCAAACGGGGGCGAAATTTATCAAGGATGATATCAAAGATGAGGATTATATTAAATAGTTTTCAACAACGGATGAGTTTTCCACAAACTTCACAATTGTGGAAAACGTCTGTTGAAAAATAATTAATATTACAAGAAGGAATAGATCAACTAATTCAAAATCTACTAAACTGATTAATAGCGATATGCAGTTTGAAATGTTAAAAGAAAAGTCATCAATTATCAAAGTAATTGGTGTTGGTGGTGGCGGTGGTAATGCTGTGAACCACATGTACAGGCAGGGAATCACAGGTGTGGATTTCATTATCTGTAATACTGATGCCCAGGCATTGGAATTGAGTCCTATTCCGAATAAGGTTCAATTAGGAGCAAGTCTTACCGAAGGTATGGGAGCAGGTTCTATACCAGAAGTTGGTAAGAATTCTGCTATCGAGAATATAGAAGACATTAAACGGATGCTGGGCAGCAACACAAAGATGTTGTTTATTACGGCCGGAATGGGGGGTGGTACAGGTACCGGTGCGAGTCCGATAATCGCCAAAGCCGCTAAAGAACTTGATATATTAACAGTAGGAATTATAACGACCCCGTTTTCTTTTGAAGGAAAACGCCGGAAAATGCAGGCGGAAGACGGACTGGAAGAATTCAAAAAATATGTGGATTCTTACCTGGTGATATCAAACGATCGCTTACGCGAAATCTTTGGTAACTTAACGCTGAGTGCTGCATTTGCACAGGCTGATAATATCTTAACAACAGCAGCAAAGGGAATTGCCGAAATTATCACCATACCAGGTTATATAAACGTCGACTTTAAAGATGTTCGTACGGTAATGAACAGCAGCGGTGTGGCCATCATGGGAAGTTATTCTGCAGAAGGTGAAAACCGTGCCCACAGAGCTGTTGAAGGTGCTTTAGCCTCCCCTTTATTGAAAGATAATGAGATTGAAGGCGCACGATATATTCTCTTGAATATTAGTTCAGGTTCAAAAGAAGTCTCTATGGATGAGGTAAGCATAATTACCGATTACATCCAGCAGGAAGCAGGACTTGCCGCGGATCTGATCTGGGGTAACTGCGTTGACGAAGAACTCGGCGAGAAAATATCGGTCACTATAATCGCAACGGGTTTCCAAACACAGGAAGAGCGAGCAGTAGAAAAAAGCCAGGTGCGTAAAGTGTCTTTATTGACGCCTGAAAATGCGCCGATGGTGACTCCTGTTAATACTGTAAATTCCTTTATTGCTCCGCAGGAGCCAGAAGTGAAGGAACAGGAAATGGTGATGAAAACTGCCGAGGTTCAACCCGATTTATTTGCCGGAATGTTCGGTCAAAAAGAGAAAGCTAAGGAAGAAGTAAAATCGGCTGAGCCTCAGTTTATTCGTCACACTTTAGAAGAAGAAGAGCAAGAGCCGGCCGTTTCGGAAGAACCACGGTTCGAATTTGGATTTAAGATAGCGGAGCCCGAGTTTAATGTAAATGAACCGCTTGCCGAAGCAAGTAAGCCGGCAGAAGAGATCAGGCTTCCAGAACCGGAGCCTCAGGCTTACAATCCTGATGAGAATAAAACTGATGAATCGATTGAAGAGCAATTACGCAAATCAAGAGAGCGGATCTTACGACTAAAAGATCTGAGCATGAAACTTCGCACAGCCAACGGCCTGCAGGAGCTGGAAAACGAACCGGCTTATAAACGCAAGCAAATGTCCTTACAGCAGGTTCCTCATTCATCAGAATCTCAGGTATCCCGCTTCACACTTTCAAATGAAGAAGGTATCACTGAGATCAGACCAAATAACTCATTTCTTCATGATAATGTAGATTAGCGGCTCTCAAAATAGTTAAAGCCTCTGCTTAGTAAAATAGGCAGAGGCTTTTTTATGGATTAAACTTTGAAGATTCGTTGCCGCTACACAAAGCAGGCGTAAAAGTCAGCAGATAAGCATTATCTCATTATTTAAGAGGATTTTTGTTCCATATTTTTGTTGGGGCAATCGCCAACCGCAGGAAAGGTTCAGTTGCCCAAAAAATATCCGTATTAGAGGTCGATTCAACTAATAAATTAGCACTATCCATGAAAGTATTGTTAAACATTAAAGATAGCAAAGCTCTTTCTCTACTTGAAGTGCTAAGAGGGTGCCTTATGTAGAGGCTATCAATAAATCCGATAGCAAAGCGCTGCTCATGCAGGAAATCAAGGAAGCCATAGAAGAAATAAAGCTGGTTAAGACGGGCAAAAAAACGCTCGCAATGTCGATGACATTTATGTGGGCTATAGTGTTTCATCACTAAGCAGGCGCATCGCAAAGGTTAAACTATTGTTAAAATCTGGTGCTTTTGATTTTTTACCATATTTTGCATTGTCATGCGATTCTTCATCTATTTCTTGCTTCTGTTGCATCCTCTGTTACTTCATGCTCAGCCTGATAAAGCTTATGATGCCGGTTTCAAGACTATCTCCATAGTTGATACTTCGCGCATCTATCTTCCTAATTCTGCAAAAAATCACAGACTGCATTTTAGACCCATCGATATAGATTTTTGGTATCCTGCCCACAGAAAAGGCTCACAGCCAATGCATTTTGAGGAGCTGTTGAATTTGTACGAAGAACGGTCTGGCCGGTATCGGGAAAAGACCGATTTTCGAGGTATTGCCAAAGAGATGGCGGAATTTTACTCTATCGAATCCGGTATCGAACCCGATGGTGGGAAAAAATTGATGGCGACTATAACAAATAGCTATCGGGACGCTACCCCTGCAAAAGGAAAGGCTCCACTCGTGATATACATGGCATCTTTTAATAGCATGGGATACGAGAATTACCGGCTTTTGGAGGAGCTCGCAGAGAATGGCTACGCAGTGCTTTCGATCGCATCTGTGGGGATATATCCCGGGTACATGACCGAGAATCTTCTCGACTTAATTGAACAGGTGAATGATGCCGTTGCCGCAACTGAGTATCTTCGAAATAAGGATGATTTTCAGGTCGATCTGGACAATATCGGCGTAGTTGGCTGTAGCTGGGGTGGCCTTGCCGCTTCTTTTTTACCGGGTCGATTGCCGAATATCAAAGCAATGGTGTCACTCGACGGTAGTGATCCAAGCAGCCTTATAACCACCGGAACCTCTAATGCACTCAACTCTTTGGATTCTGCACATGTCGCAACCAACCTTCCTGTTTTGAAAATGCAGAGTGATGATTTTGAGCGCTCAGATAGCACTGCTGGCTATCGCGGCAGCGCCGAAAAAACAGGAGTGTTTCATTTGGTCCTTAAAAATAGTAAGCATGAGCACTTTATTTGCATTCCTGCTGTTTTAAACTCTTCCGGTCAGGCTGCCAAGGTTTATGCAACTGTGCTGAAAGCCACCAGACTTTTTATAAACCAATATCTTAATGGAGCAGCCGGCTTTAATTCTTTCTACACATCGCTGTCAACCTCACAGTTGGCTACTAATGAGCCAAAGCAATCCAAACAGAATTCCAATCACCGAAAAATTAGAGGAAAGGTAGTAAATGCCATTTCTGGGATTCCCTTGCCTTACGTGAATGTCGGCTTTATTAACAGACAGCTAGGTACGGTAACCAACAGCGCTGGAACTTTCGAAATTGATTTTGACCCTGATGGTACGAATGACACTCTACGGATTTCAATGATCGGTTACGAGACAAAAATATTTTCTGCGGGCGATCTTCGGAATTTTCCCAGCGTTATACGGTTGGCGGAGAAAGCGGAAAACCTGTCAGAAGTTGTTGTCAGGGCGAAAAAGCCAAGAAGCAAGGTTTTAGGAAACAAGAACACATTTAAATTTTTCAGTACCCCATTTCCGTATATGCAACTTGGAGCAGAGTTGGGAATCAAGGTCGAGGTGCCCCGCCACCCCGTTTCGGTAAACGCTTTAAATTTTAAGGTGAATTTTAACACAATCAGTTGTAATACTTTATTTCGATTGAATATTTATAAAGTTAAAGACGGTAAGCCAGGTGCAAATTTACTAACTGAGAATATTTTTATACCAATAGCAGCTAATCAGACCGGTATCATCTCAACAGACCTTAAAACTCACAATATTGTACTTAATGAAGATGTGTTTGTATCACTGGAGTGGGTAAGTAGCGAGGGCGAAATCAGAAAGGGAGAGGGGATCTATTTTGCTTTGGGACTATTTAATGGAGGTGCTTTTGTGAGGCCAAATAGTCAGGGAAAGATAAAAAAGCACAGCAATTTGGGAATTGGCTTTACGCTCGACGTTAATTATTGAAAATTTTACTCAAAGCGTTTCTGCAAATGATTATGGGGGTGCGATTTACCCCCGTTTTCAATTGTTATTCACCTTTAAAAAGGTTAAATTCGCAACTTTATTTTAAGTCACTAAAAACATAATAAATTGGATTTATTTGATAAAATATCTAAAAATATGGGGCCATTAGGCCAGCATCAGAAAATGGCGCATGGCTACTTTTCTTTTCCAAAATTGGAAGGTGAAATTGCCCCTCATATGAAATTCCGTGGAAAGGATCATCTGGTGTGGAGCTTGAACAATTATCTTGGATTAGCAAATCATCCGGAAGTGCGTGAAGCAGATGCTCAGGCGGCTGCAGAATATGGTTTAGCCTATCCAATGGGTGCACGCATGATGTCGGGTAACTCGAATCATCATGAGGCGCTGGAAAAAGAGTTAGCCGAGTTTACAGGTTTTCAGGATGCGTTTTTATTAAATTACGGTTATCAGGGAATGGTGTCTATTATCGATACCATGGTTGATAGAAATGATGTAATTGTTTACGACGGTGAATCGCATGCATGTATTATCGATGGGGTAAGATTGCATATGGGTAAACGCTATGTATATCAGCATAACGATATCGAAAGCTGCAGGAAGCAATTAGAGAGAGCCTCTAAACTTGTTGAACAAACAGGCGGTGGAATTCTTGTAATTACAGAAGGTGTGTTCGGAATGTCGGGTGCACAGGGTAAATTGAAGGAGCTTATAGATCTCAAGAAAGACTTCAAATTCCGTTTGCTGATTGACGATGCACATGGATTTGGTACCATGGGTAAAACCGGAGCCGGAACACATGAAGAGCAGGATTGTATTAATGGGATTGATATTTATTTCGGTACGTTCGCTAAGTCAATGGCTGGTATTGGAGCATTTGTTGCTTCAACTGAAGAAATAACCAATTATCTTCGGTATAACATGCGCTCGCAAACTTTTGCAAAGGCATTGCCCATGCCAATGGTTATAGGTTTGCGTAAGCGATTAGAACTCTTAAAAACCAAACCAGAGCTTCGTGAGAAGTTATGGGACATTGCTACTACTTTGCAAAAAGGCTTACGTGAAAGAGGCTTTAACCTCGGGCTTACCAACACGATGGTAACCCCCGTTTTCTTAAAAGGCGAACTACCTGAAGCTACTGCCATCACAATGGATCTCCGTGAAAACTATGGAATCTTTTGCTCCATTGTGGTATATCCTGTTATTCCGAAAGGATTAATGGAGCTTCGGATTATTCCAACGGCTATGCATACACATGAAGATGTTCAACGTACACTCGAAGCATTCTCTGAAGTCGGTGAAAGATTAGAAAAAGGCTTTTACAAGGATAAGAACGGGCTTTCCTAAGAATTGGATTTATTGGAGGCTGTCGGTATTTTGTTATATGATAACAGTTTTCTCTTGGGTTAAATATGGAGCTTTTTGTGTGAATAATGCCCCAAATGTGGATAAAAACACTCAGAAAGGCGATTTTTATTTTTCAAATAATTTTTTTTTATAGAAAAACCCTTTACATTCGCTTATAGCTTATAAAAAATATTAACTCATTAAAACTAAACTTATTTAACAATGGCAAAATTCGAAAGATTTACCGAACTTAAAGACTTAATCACTGGCTTAGAAGGTGATGCAGACAAATTCTATAACAAAGGAAACAGCGCTGCTGGAACTCGTGTTAGAAAAGGTTTACAAGATATCAAAAACCTTGCTCAAGCGATTCGTTTAGAGATCCAGGAAGCAAAAAATACTGCTAAGTAATTTATTCTTTTTGGAATAAAAAACCCCGCCTGTTTTTCAGACGGGGTTTTTTATTTTTTATAATGTGAGATTAATTCCCGAACCATATTCCTCACCGATTGCCGGCTGTTTTTTTATCCTAGACTCTGAACCTGCTTTTCTATAGCTGTGGATAATCCCTGGCTGACATTTACGAGTGGTAACCGCAATGTATTTCCGCAAACCTCCAGATGCATTAATGCTTCTTTTACTCCGCAGGGATTTCCTTCCAGGAACAATAAGTTAGTGAACTCAAGAATCTTGTAATGCAAGATTTGTGCATCTTTAAACTTGCCTTCAAGGCATAACCCAATCATCTTAGAAAATATTGCTGGAATAGCATTCGCAACCACTGAAATGATACCTACTGCACCCATTGCAATCAGTGGCAAAGAAACCGCATCATCGCCCGAAATAAAAAGAAAATCTTCGGGTTTATCTCTTAATATTTTATTGAATTGATCGAAATTCCCGGCTGCTTCTTTTACAGCGATAATATTTTTAAAATCATGCGCCAGTCTGAGTGTGGTTTCGGCAGTCATATTGCTGCCTGTTCTGGCCGGAACATTATATAACATTACAGGAAGGGGAGCCGCTTGTGCAATTGCCTTATAATGCTGGTAGATTCCTTCTTGCGTAGGTCGGTTATAATACGGACTTACCGAAAGAATTGCGTCATACCCTTCGCTGTTAAAGCTCTCCAAATCTTTAATTACTTCTGAGGTGCTGTTCCCTCCAATTCCGGCAACTAAAGGCACACGGCCAGCTACTGTGTCTTTGGTGAATTCCCAAACAGTTTTCTTCTCATCCTTACTTAACGTTGATGCTTCTCCTGTTGTTCCCAATGACACCAGGTATTGTACACCGCCATCAATCTGAAAATTGATTAACCTTTTTAACCCTTCTAAATCTACTGAACCGTCTGTGTTGAACGGAGTAACCATAGCTACACCTGTTCCATGAAATTTATTCATTCTTTGTTTGTCTTGGAGGGTTTTAAAAAGCTCTTATGCTCAATTAAATAAGCTTTTTAACGAAACCCAAATAGCTTGCTAATTTATGATGGATTTATGAATTTACACGAGTGAATTTTCAGATTACTCATTTATTAATCTAAGAAGCTCGTCGTCCGAGATAATTGGGATATTTAATTTTTGTGCTTTCTCTAATTTTGATGGCCCCATATTGTCTCCGGCTACCAAATAAGTCAATTTTGACGAGATGCTGCTTAGTATTTTTCCTCCGTTTGCCTGGATGATTTCCGAAAGTTCGTCTCGGCTAAATTTCTCAAAAACTCCGGATATAATGAATGTCTTTCCAACAAGTTTATCGCTGGCTAGATTTATTTCTTTTTCTTCGGTTCTGAATTGTAAGCCGGCCGCTCTTAATTTTTCAAGCTGATCTAGGTGTCTGGAATCTTTGAAATAATCAATTAAGCTTTCCGCGATTCTGCTTCCAATCTCATCAACAGAAATTAATTCTTCATAGGACGCATTCATTAGGCTATCTATGTTTTTGAAATGTTGAGCGATTTTCCGCGCCACAGTTTCGCCAACATAACGGATCCCCATACCAAACAAAACTTTTTCAAAAGGCATTTGCTTTGAGCGCTCAATTCCTTCAAGCATATTATTGATAGACTTTTCACCAAAACGTTCCATCTGTTTTAGCTCATCCATCTTTTCATGTAAAATATAGAGATCGCTGATATGCTCGATTAAGCCTTTTCTGTACAAGGTTTCAATTGTTTCATCGCCCAAGCCATCTATATTCATGGCTTTACGACTAATAAAATGTTGAATTTTACCCACTATTTGCGGCGGGCAACTTTCATCATTCGGACAATAATGTACAGCTTCACCCTCTTTTCGAATTAAGTCGCTTCCACATTCCGGACAGGTTTTAATGTACTCAATCTTTTCAGCGTTTTCAGCTCGCTTCAGTGTGTTTACAGCAATGATCTTGGGAATGATTTCTCCTCCCTTTTCAACAAAAACGCTGTCTCCTTTATGTAAATCAAGTCTTACTATCTCGTTAGCATTGTGTAATGTGGCACGTTTTACCGTTGTACCCGCTAACAGAACAGGTTTAAGATTGGCAACTGGTGTCACCGCACCTGTTCTTCCGACCTGGTAGGTCACACTTTCAAGTATGGTTTCAACCTCCTCGGCTTTGTATTTATATGAAATAGCCCAGCGTGGCGATTTAGCTGTAAAGCCTAGTTCCTGCTGCTGACTGTAATTATTTACTTTAATAACGATACCGTCAATGTCATAACTTAAACCAAAGCGCTTGTCCTGCCAGTAATGAATAAAAGCTAAAACTTCATCGATGTTTTTTACCAGTTTATTGTGCTCGCAGATGTGAAATCCCCACTCGCGAACCGTTTGAAGACTTTCCCAGTGGGTGTTGAAAAGCTTTTTATCTGTGTACAAAAAATATAGAAAGCAATCAAGCGGCCGTTTAGCTACTTCAGCAGAATCCTGAAGTTTAACGGTACCCGAAGCGAAGTTTCTTGGATTTGCATAAGGCACTTCGCCTTTCTCAAGACGCTCGTGGTTTAATCGTTCAAAGGCTGCACGGTGCATAAATACTTCACCGCGGATTTCAAAACTTTCAGGATAACCCGGGCCCTGAAGTGTTTTTGGGATACGTTGTATCGTTTTTATGTTTGTAGTTACATTATCTCCCTTTGTGCCATCTCCTCGGGTAACAGCCCGTAAAAGCTTTCCATTTTCGTAGGTGAGGTTTATCGATAAGCCATCGAACTTCAGCTCGCAAACATATTCGAATTCGCTTCCTATCGCTTTACGTATCCGCTCATCAAAATCTCTCAGATCCTGTTCGTTGTACGTGTTCCCTAAAGAAAGCATGGGCCACTTATGGCTTACCGTCTCGAATTTTTTTGTAATGTCTCCGCCGATCTTTTGGGTGGGGGAGTTTTCGTCCTGGTACTCAGGATGTTGTTTTTCCAGCGCTTCCAGCTCTTTCAGCTTGATATCAAACTCGAAGTCGGAAATTGTAGGCTGGGCAAGTACATAATAGTTGTAATTGTGCTGGTTAAGTTCTTTAACCAGGGCATCCATTCGTTCTTTAATTTCAAAAAGAGACATGGAACGAAGATAAGATTTTTGAGTTTTAACTTTCGTATGTTGTCAATACTGATGAAATATTTATCTTGGCAGATATAAAACCAACCATATAATGAATTCTTTTAAATTTATTCTAATTGCTTTAATAGGCGGGCTGTTTTTAACAGGATGTGCAGCCAAAAAAACTTCTTCCAGCTGGTTCAAACAGGGGCAGTGGTATAACGGATTAAAACTTATGCCATACAGCGACATTAACCAGGCAGAGTTTGAAAATCAGTATAAAAAGAATAAGGTTTGGTGGGATAAAGCTTTTGCTTATTTGAAAGACACTGACTTGGAGAAGCTTGCTCCGGGAAAATATCCGATTGATGGTGATAGCGTTTTCGCTTCTGTAACCGAAGGTCCGGATAAGGCATACGAACAAACCAATTGGGAATCTCACCGTAAAATGATCGACATACAATATATTGTTACGGGTAAAGAAAAAATTGGCGTTGCCGAACTTTCAAAAGCTACTGTAACAAAGCCCTATGATCCGACGAGGGATGTAGCTAATTACATTGCGGCTGGTAGATTTTATGTTGCAGAGCCGGGAACGATGTATATCTTTTTTCCTGAAGATGTTCACCGTCCGAGTATTAAGGTTGACGGATACGATGTCGTGAAAAAAGTGGTGATTAAAGTAAGATATACCAAATGAACTTTCCAAAAGTTTTAAACTTTTGAAAAGTTGATTCAGGAATTTTCCTAGCAAGAAATATTTCATGTACTTTAGTTCAAACATCTACTATAATGTTTGAAGCTGAAAAAACTTACCACATTTACAATCGTGCTAATGGCATCGAGAACCTGTTTATCGAAGAAAAGAACTATGACTTCTTTCTGGATAAATATTTTAAACATATTGCTCTGATAGCTGAAACTTTTGTATTTTGTTTAATGCCTAATCACTTTCACATTATGATTAAGATTAAAAGCGAAGATCAAGTTATAGATTGTTTAGGCATTAAAACTTTCCAAAAGTTCGAAACTTTTGGAAAGTTAATCAGTAAACAATTCGCCAACTTGTTTAGTTCATACACCCAATCTTTAAATAAAGAGTATAGCAGGACGGGAAGTTTATTTCAACCAAATATGAAAAAGAAGGAGGTTGTTTCCGATGCCTATTTCACTCAATTAATCCTTTACATACACAACAATCCTGTAAAGCATGGCTTTGTAAAAAGTATATATGACTGGAAATACAGCTCAATTCATCAGCTGGCAGACGGCACTTTTTCAAGACTTAACAAAATCGACGTAATAGATTGGTTTGGTGGTATAGACTATTTTAAAAGGGCGCACGAGGATATTGCTAAAATACAAAGCATATTCGATTAGACAGTTGCTTCCTTAATTAGCAACTTTTCGATATCCTCAAAAATGCTCATAAAGTCTGTCTGTAAAATTTCCTGATATTCAATTAAGACCTCTGTAAGTTGCCTTTTTTGCATTTCATCAAATGGATGATCCCAGATTCGCATACAAATGCCATGGATGGCATGAACAAGTTTATTTGGATGGATGTAGGTGTTCAGATATTTATCGCCTATAAAATTATTCAGAAAATGAAAAAAAGGTTCTTGTTCCAGGATATCGTTCATTTTAAGGAAACGGGTTAGCGCTTCCTTATTTGTGTTTTCCAGGTGAGTATAAAAGTTAGAGGTATTTAGGAGCTTATTATTCAGCAGGAGGCTGTCGAGTATTAATTCAAGCGCAATGTGGGCTATAAAGAATGGACGGGCTGGCGCAGTTTTCAAAAAAGGAAAAATTCTCGTTCGGATTTCTTGTGTATGTTTAAGAAAGAACGCAGAGCAATGGAAATATTTGTCAACCAGGATATGTCGCTTCCATCCCCAATAGATATTCTGAACTTCTGAGTCTATATAAAGACCTTCATTTTTTTCCGGTCGGATATTCCAGTCTTTATCCGCATTTTTTAAAAGATCAGGCAAAACGATTCCAATCACCTGATGAGGATCGGGCGTATATCTGTCAAAATAGAAATGCGACAAAAAATTCATAAGCTCTCCTGTTTATCCCTTATCAAGAGCGAGAATGTTTGTTTTATACAAAGTACGCAATTAGATCAGATTTTGGATGATCGCATGCTGAAGGAGCAAAATTGTTTTTACATCATGGATCTTTCCGGTTAGTAATAACTCTTTCGCTTCGGCAGCAGGCATTTCAATTAATTCGATGTCTTCGCCTTCATGTTCGTTTCCGCCCCCTTCTCCAACCTTCATTTCCGGAGAATACTTCCCTGTAAAAAAATATACATATTCAGTCACAGACGCAGGTGTCATAAAACCGTGTGCTATTTGTTTTATCTCAGAGATTCGATAACCTGTTTCTTCCTCAACTTCACGCACTATGGCGTGCTCGGGCAGCTCTCCTTCATCAATTATTCCGGCGCAAGCCTCCAGTAATAAATCTTTTTCTCGTCTCAGATGCACAGGAAGTCGAAATTGCCGGGTTAATAAAACTGTTTTCCTTTCGGGGTCGATCAATAAAATTGTCGCGCCTTCCGGACGGAAATAAACCTCCCGTTCCTGAGTCTCAGTTTTACCGTTTTGTGTCTTCCGAAACTTAATCCATTCAAGACGATAGGCTCGGTCGGCAAGTATATCTTTTTGTAAAATTTCAACTTCTTGCATATGTAACTAACATCCCTTTTGCAAAGGCAGTTTTTAATTTCTCAATTCTTATATCTTTGCGCAATTAAACGAAACACATGAACTTTGTTGAAGAACTACGCTGGAGAGGCATGCTGCATGATATTATGCCGGGAACTGAAGAAGAATTGAATAAAGGTATGACCTCTGGTTATATCGGTTTCGATCCTACTGCCGATTCACTTCACGTGGGGCATCTAACACAAATAATGACTTTGATCCACTTCCAGCGGGCCGGACATAAACCTTACGCGTTAGTAGGTGGTGCCACCGGCATGGTTGGTGATCCGTCAGGGAAATCTGCAGAGCGCAATTTGCTTTCCGAGGATGTGTTGACACATAATGTTAATTGCTTAGAAAGCCAGCTAAGAAAGTTTCTGGACTTTAACAGCGGAGCCAACAGTGCCGAAATGGTGAATAATTACGATTGGTTTCAGAATTTCTCGTTTCTGGATTTCATCCGCGATGTAGGGAAGCATCTTACCGTAAATTACATGATGGCCAAAGATTCTGTAAGGAAGAGGCTTGAAGGTGAAACAGGAATGTCGTTTACCGAATTTAGCTACCAGTTAGTGCAGGGCTACGATTTTTATTGGCTTTGGAAAAATAAAAAATGTCTGGTGCAAATGGGTGGTTCAGACCAGTGGGGTAATATTGTTACCGGAACGGAGTTGATTCGACGTAAAGATGCGGGTACTGCTTTTGCGATAACCACTCAGCTGATTAAAAAAGCTGATGGCACTAAGTTTGGAAAAACAGAGAGCGGTGCGATCTGGCTGGATAGTAAAAAGACCTCGCCATATAAATTTTACCAGTTTTGGCTGAATACTACAGATTTGGATGCAAAAAGCTGGATCCGTATTTTCTCGCTGAAGGGAAAAGAAGAAATTGAGGCATTGGAAATTGAGCATGATGCTGCTCCGCATTTACGCACTTTACAGAAAGCTTTAGCCGAGGAGATCACTATCAGAACCCATTCTGAAGAGGCGCTTCAAACAGCTTTAAAAACTTCGGAGTTTTTATTCGGTACAGGTTCTGTTGATTTTCTTAACCAATTGAATGATGAGGAGGTTTTAGACGTGTTTGAAGGGGTGCCGCAATTCAAAATTTCGAAAACTGAACTGAGCGCAGGTTTAAATATAACCGATCTTCTTGCAGAAAAATCTCAGGTTTTTGCATCCAAAGGTGAAGCTAAGAAAATGATTTTAGGGGGTGGGGTTTCATTAAACCGTGAAAAACTTGCCGATCCTGCTGTTGTTGTTAATTCAAGTCAGTTAGTCAAAGGCAAGTATATAATCGCTCAAAAGGGGAAAAAGAATTATTTCTTATTGATTGCTGAGTAATTGAAGGCGGGCTATTATTTAGGTGAGTAATTAAGCCAGCATTTTATGTCAGATTTGTCTCTCTTATAATATATTCGGGCCGTTGTTTCGACTGCATGAACAGTTTGCCGAGATATAATCCAATAACCCCAAGAATCAGGAGCTGTAATCCTCCAAAAAAAGAAATAGTTACGATCAGGGAAGCCCAGCCAGAAATAGCATTCCCGCTGTAATAGCTGTATAAAGCATAAGGGACGTATAGAATTGATAAGCCGGAGATAAACAAGCCAAGGTAAATAGCCAGATGTAGAGGTTTTACGCTAAAGCTGGTTAATCCCGAAGATGCAAGTTTAATCATCTTTTTTAGAGAATACTTTGTGTCGCCGTGTAAACGGATACTATGGTCGTATTCTATAACGGTTTTTCGGAAGCCCATCCATGAGATCAATCCTCTAAAAAAGATGTCCTTTTCGGTGAGGTCTTTAATGACGTTCACCAATTTTCTATCGATAAGCCTGAAGTCAGGAGAGTTAGGTTCAATAGAAATATTGGTGAGGAAACTCATTATTTTATAAAATAATCGGGATGTATTTTCTTTAAAGGCTCCCGCGTTCTGGGTTGCATCCCTACGTTTACAAATCACAACCTCGTAGCCTTCTTCCCATTTTTGAACCAATTCTTTCACTACCTCGGGTGGGTTTTGGAGATCCGCATCCATGCAAATTACTGCCTCCCCGGTCGCGTAATCATACCCCGCACGTAAGGCATTTTGTTGCCCGAAGTTCCTGGAAAAATCGATGAAATAGAAATTCGGATACTGTTGAGATAGGAGTTTTAAAACCTCAAGGCTCCCATCTTTGCTTCCATCGTTAATGAAAATAAGTTCAAGTATATAGGGTGAGTTCTCAAATAGAGAATAAAGTCTTTCTGTTACCACAGGAAGGTTCGGCTCTTCGTTAAAGGCGGGAATTATTATTGAGATTGTCTTATGCATTGATTTCAGCCCTGTGTTTTTCAAAATAGCTTTCGCGAAGAATTTCTAACCAGATTAAAAAACAAGGTAGAGCTTTAAGCTTGTATTCGCGAACAAATGTCCGGCCATCAGGTGGGAATAAATCTGACGGTGAAAAACTGGTAAGTATGATTGCAAATGCCAATAAAAAATGATCCCAATAATTCTTGTTTTCTTTCGTTACGTACCAAATTGCAACTCCCGGAAACGCGATAATATAGGTGGCGGATTCAGAACCGGTTGAAAATAATACCGTGAAAAGTAATACCGAGGATAATAGCAAAAATTGAAAGCGGATATCATCAAATCGTTTAAAATTTACTATAACCTGCCCAAGCATCAATATTAACCCACATAGTAAAATACTCCTGGTAGAAATGTCTGCGCTTATGTTTTTTTGGATGAGTCCTATTGCAGAGATGTTCTGCATAATTGACCCCAGGTTTAGATTGTTTTTAGTGCTTAACGATACATACCAATCATGGTAGCCCTGTATTTGAAAAGGAACCGAGGAAATTAGCGCTGGTAAAAATGCCAAAAGGGCTGTAAATACAACAAAGGAGACGATGTATTTTAACTTATTTTTGGCAAAAAGAATAAAAGCAAAGCCTACAATTCCATAAAGTTTTATTAAAAAGCCGATAGCAATTAACAAGCCTGATAGAATTTCTTTGTGCTTAATAGCAAAGGCAAAGGTGAGTATGATCAGTGCTGCGATAAAAGCATTACTCTGAAGATTAAACAACGAGGTCAGCAGTTCATGTGAAAGAATTAGTAGGATCAGATTTTGATGTGTTTCCGAAACCGGCAGTTTTCTTACGGCAAAATATAGGGCCAGCGACACAAATAAAGCCCATAATAGGATTCCAAGAAAATCTGGTAAAAGTGCAAAAGGAGCAAATATTAAGGCGAAAAAAGGACCGTAGTGATTGGAATCGAAGAAAAACTGAGGTTGTTCCTGAAACAGGCCTTCGCCGTGGATAGTATTAATGAAAGTATATTTAAAAATTAAATAGTTGTTAAAACTACCTTTAAGGTATTGCTTTAATGCTGCTACGAATGGTAAAACAATATAAAGAACAAGCAGTAGCTTACTGGAATTTTTTTTAATGAATTTGAGCATCATTGTTTATGAAAGGCTGAAATTATGAAAAATCAAAAGCTCAACGAAATATTAAGCATTATTGAACTAAAAGATTGCAGCCGCGGATATCGCTATTGTCAAAGCGGCCAAGTATTTCAAAGCTTCCATCAGCATATTTTTTACCCAGGTCCTGACTTGAAAGAAATGAACAGGAGTGGAGGTTGGCTAAATCAATGATATTGATGCCGCCAGTTTTTTCGGCTTCTAGTATGGAGAAAGGATCGTTTGTATCTCTGATAAAAACTTGCATCCATGGAGGACAACTAAACTTTCCTTCACTTTTCGAATAGCCTTGAGATAGAAGTTCTGTCATTCCGTATTCGGAATGTATCTCTTTAACCCCAAAGCCGGCGCAAAGTATTTTATGCAATTCTTCCCTGATCATTTCTTTGCGTTTACCCTTCATTCCGCCGGTTTCCATTACAGTCAAGTCGGGAAAATTTATTGTGTATGCTTCAATAAAATCAAGCAAAGCATAAGTCACTCCCATCAAAATGGTTTTTTTTTCTTGTGCCTTGAGGCGAAGTAAAACTGAATAGAGCTCATCATGATTGTAAAGAAAATAGCCACTATCTGTATTCTTACTGATTTTTATCAGATCATCAACCATATAAATCAATGAAGATCCATCACGTTCCTGATAGGAAGGTAGCAGGGCAAGTAAGGTGTATTCGCTTATATCACCATAGAAATATTCAAAGCCTTTTCTAAAACTTTCCACGTAAACTGAAATATCTTTTACCGGATGTTTACTTTGTATGGCACCTGTAGTACCCGAACTTGAAAAGACAATCTCAGGAACTTCGGTTCCGCATTGAATGGTGTGCGATTTAAATAGCTCGATAGGTAAAAAAGGAATTGTCTTAATGTCTGTTACCGAACTGATATCTACGCCTAAAGCCCTTACGAATTCTGAATATATTTCGTTTTCAACAGACTGGTAGCGAAAAATATCCAAAGCCAGGTTTGTGAAGTCTTTTTCGGATTGGATATTGAAGATTTTTTTCGGATCAATGCTTGTCACGTTCAAAGATAAGAATGATTCGCTCGTGCTGCTATCTTTTTATGAAAGCCTTGCGGACATAAAATCCGGACAGAGCTGCAAACCCTGCTGCCAGTCCGCCAATCACAGCAGTGATCAGTAAAACAAATAGCCATGTAAAGGGCCAGTCTGGCAACATCAGCATTTGTCCCACACGGTTGGCTAATATGTTTTCGTTCGGCAGACTCTTCCAACAGCTCATCATGAACCACAAAAGAAATATTGCAGTAAAGCCACCTTTAAAGGCATGGGCTCCACTTTTACTTTGCCATGCCGCAATGGCGAATGCAAGCACTCCGATTATCCACCAGGGCAGAAAGAGTTGCAAAATCAGTGCGAGAAAAAAAATTGGTAATACTAACATGTATCTTAATCTGAAAATTCAAACGTTTTTTATTTACGGTTAAGCGTTAGACGGTTCTTTATTCGCTTACTTTTTTCACCGGTTGTTTTTAAGAACAGAAGTTCATTCAGTTTTCCGTTTGTCCATGTGTCGATCATATCATCATAAAAAACACTTCCGGGATTGCCAGATTGCCCACCTGGAAAAACGCCATATCCTTTTGTTTCTTTACCCAATGCCACAACCATGCGCCATGAGGGGCCGTGACTTTCGTTCAAGGCATTGATTGAAGTTTTAGAGCCACCGGTTTTTAATAATCCTGAGCCAAAGCCGGCGATTTTTGCCAAATGAGGAACATTGCTGTGTTTTACATTTGCCCATTGCCAATTTCTTCCCAGAGCGCCAAATTTTCGTTGTAAACTGTCTACCGTGAACTTAAAGGCATTATTTACTATGTCGACACGAGTTTCTTTTTTGTTCGGGGTAGTTATATTGTCGAACCATTTTGCATCGGGTTCTTCCAAAAATAAGTGAACTGTTCTGTCGCGATTAGGAAACCGCATGGGCGAGCCAGAGTTGGTAAATTCATCTGCCCATATTTTATTATAAACATCTTTTTGCCAGATCTCAAAAATACTGGCACCAATTTCATTCGCGTCAAAATTATATTTCCATTTCTGGACGCTGTTAAAAGCCTCCCTTTCACTTGCGTTAAGTTTTTCTAATCTTACCAGCTTAAGCATGGTGGGTAAAACATCTTTTGCAAGGTTGCTGTAATTATCGGCTTGTAGTTTTACCATATCGTTTACGGTAATCTTATTCATCTTCAATAACACAGTGTTAATTCTGTTTCCGCGTTCATAACCTGCAAATTCCCAGTTCAAATAATAGGGATATGATTTATCTGCAAGGTTCTGATTTGCCGAACTTACAAACCCTCTCGCCGGATTTTTAATAACAGGATTTTGTTCAAAGGGAATTCTCGTTTTCCAGTCATCCGCAGCATTTGTTCCATCCAAAAGAAATTTTCCATGGCCCTGGCCTTTTTTAGGGAAATATCCACCCGCGGTTAATGCGATGTCTCCATCAACACTTGCAAAGGCAAAATTTTGAGCCGGCGCAATATAATAGCGCAAAGCATTCCGGTAATCGTCATAATTGGCAGCCCGGTTTAAATAATAAAAGGTTGCAATATCTACCGATGGGTCGTGGGCAATCCAACGAAGTGCATAGCCTTCAGGAACATTATTTGCTTTAGCAAAATCAGGCTTTTTTAAATAAACCACTGGTCCGTGATGGGTATATAGAACGGTGTCGAGTACCGTTTTTTCTCCTCGCACCCTTATTTTTTCAACCCGCGTCTTTAGAGGCTTCCATTGTTTATTGTGCCAATAATATTTGTGTTGACCGTCTTTAAACTTTATTTGATACCAGTCCAGCACATCCGTTCCCGAATTAGTTACTCCCCATGCTGTCTTTTGGTTAAAGCCAATTATTATACCCGGAGCTCCTGGTATTGAAACCCCATATACATTTATTCCGGGTCCGTTTAACTGTGTTTGATACCAGATCGCCGGGAGTGTTAAATTTAAATGCGGATCGTTTGCGAGTATCGGATAGCCGCTAGCGGTTTTACTTCCGGAAACAGCCCAGTTGTTACTGCCGATTCCCTCGTCCCGTTGACGAGTACGAATCGTGGTGGGTTTGGCTAAGATGCCCGACGGAACTGGAGGAGCTAAATCCTGAAAATTCCATTTTGTTCCTCTCGGGATGATTGGTTCATCTTTAAAAGGATAATCCGGAAATAGATCATCCATTGTTTCCTTGCCAAATTTTCTCAGGGCATTGCTCATATAGAACTCATCAGAGCCTCCGGCAAGGGTAGCCGACATTAATTTCAATAAAAGCCCCGTATTCAATACTGTCCATTTCTCTGGTTTATAATCCAGTATTTTGAATTCTATTGGGTAATCTTCAGGCTTTAAGTCTGCTATGTAAGCATTTATTCCGTCTGCATATGCCTGTGTCATGGCTTTTATTAGCGGATACTTGTCCATTTCCTTAACCATGTTTTCGGCACCATAACCCATGCCTAAACGTCGCTGATACCTGTCGAGTTCTAAAGCTTTTTCACCTATAACCTCCGAAAGCCTTCCGGCAGCAAAACGAGTTTGGAAGTCAAGTTGCCACAAACGGTCTTTGGCAGTTATATAACCTTGAGCAAAATATAGATCATACTCATTATCTGCAAAAATATGAGGAATGCTGTGCTCATCAAATGAAATCTGAACGGTGCTTTTTAATCCTTTAAGTGCGATAGCATCATCGTATTCAGCTAATCTTTCAGCATTTTGCCAGAATCCCGTAAAGGGACTTAAGAATTTACCTAAAGGAGGAATGCTGCCTAATTTGATATTGAGCAACACAATAAATGTTATTGAAAAGGCTATACTGACAATCGCTTTTAATCCGTTCATATCGAGAATTATAATAATAAATAAAATCTCAGGCTCAATCAAATTGTCTTTAAAGAAATCCACTGATTTTATTTGCCGAATTGGTATCGGTGTTTCAACATTTTTCCTATTTTAGGATTGGTATTTAGTATACTTGCAAGATATAAGATATTATTAACTAACCTTTAAAACTAAGAACGTCTATAGCCGTTCAGAAGGTAGTATATTTAAAAGCTGATAATATCATCCGATGCTATAGATTATCAGCGTGTTTATTGGAATTGAATGACAGACGAGAAAGAGCCTTTACCGGAATTGCCGGAACTACCTGAGTTTAGTATAGAGCAGTTAGAAGAGGGGGTGCACCATGTAAACAACCCTATTATTGGTTTAAAGCCCATTGAAAAAGTTTATCTGCAGAGTGTTGTAGAATATAGTCAACAGGATAATAATTTTTACTTTTCTGACGGTAGTGCAGTAGTAGAAGTAAAAGTCGTGAGTGATGAAATTATACGAGTAAAGTTAGCGCCCCACGGAACATTTTTAGATGAGTTTTCTTATGCTGTGCCTAAATTAGAACAGCACGCAACCGTATTTTCATTTAAAGAAACTGAAGAAAATTATAGAGTTGAGACTAATACAGTAGCTTGTGTAATCGACAAAAAGGATTTTCTTATCTCGTTTGAAGATAATGCAAGTCGGGTAATCAACAGCGATTATTCTACCATGCACTGGGAAGAAAATGTGGATTTCGGCGGTTATTATGTGTATTGTACAAAACAGTGCAGTCCTGACGAATCATTCTACGGATTAGGCGATAAGCCGACCACCTTTAATATCAGGGGACGGCGATTCCTTAACTGGGCTACCGATACTTATTCTTTTGCCAGAGATCAGGATCCTTTATACAGGGCTATTCCGTTTTATTTAGGTGTTAAAGAGGATATCTGTTACGGAATTTTCTTTGATAATACATATAAAACCCATTTCGATTTCGCTCATCAGGATGTCGATAAAACGTCATTCTGGGCTGATGGCGGCGAGCTGCAGTATTATTATATTCATGGCCCGCATATGATGGACGTTGTTAAGCGATACCATAGCTTAACCGGAACCCATCCAATGCCTCCGCAATGGGCCCTCGGATATCACCAGTGCCGTTGGAGTTACTATCCGGAAAGCAAGTTAAAGGCTTTGGCTAAGAACTTCCGCGACCGAAAAATTCCTTGTGATGCTCTGTATCTTGACATTGATTACATGGATGGCTATCGCTGCTTTACCTGGAATAAAAAATATTTCCCAGATCCAAAGAAGATGATTAAAGAACTTCTTGACGATGGGTTCAGAACGGTTGTAATTATTGATCCTGGTATTAAAGTGGATGATAATTACTGGGTATTTAAAGAAGGAAAAGAGAAAAAATATTTTTGTCGCCGAAGCGACGATTATTTCATGGAAGGCCATGTATGGCCAGGACGCTGTCAGTTTCCCGATTATACCAATCCGGAAGTAAGAGAATGGTGGGGAACTCTATTTAAAGGGTTAGTAGACGATGGCGTTGCAGGTGTGTGGAACGATATGAACGAACCTGCAGTGTTTGGATCCGGATCTTTTCCTAATGATGTCAGACATCAATATGATGGGCACCGCGGATCGCATCGTAAGGCGCATAATGTGTATGGTATGCAAATGGTACGTGCAACCTATGATGGCTTAAAAAAGCTGTTTAAAAATAAGCGCCCGTTTACAATCACCCGTTCAGGATATGCTGGAGTGCAACGTTATTCTTCAGTTTGGACAGGAGATAATCTTGCCTCCTGGGATCATTTAAAACTTGCATCCATACAGTGTCAGCGTTTATCCATTTCCGGGATATCTATGTGTGGTACCGATATTGGTGGATTTACGGGCGAACCCGATGGTGAATTGTTTACACGCTGGATTCAGTTAGGGGTCTTTTCGCCATTTATGCGTGCGCACTCTGCAGGTGATACCCGCGAACGCGAACCATGGAGCTTCGGCAAAGAATATGAAGATATAAACCGCAAGTTTATTGAGCTCCGCTACCGGCTGATGCCTTATATTTATTCGGCATACTGGGAACACCACAAATACGGTTTCCCGATTTTACGTCCGATGGTGATGCTTGAGCAGGATGTTCCTTTAAACCGGGGGAGAGAAGACGAATTTACTTTTGGAGATAAAATCCTTATTTCTCCTGTATTTGAACCGGGGCAACAATCAAAAATGGTTTATTTGCCGAAAGGTAAATGGTATAACTATTGGACGCATGAGCTCATGGAAGGTGGCAGAGAACATGAAGTTCCAACTCCGTTAGACAGTATGCCGATTTTCGCTAAAGCGGGTTCCGTGATTCCTGAATGGCCGTTAATGCAGTATGTTGGCGAAATTGAGCCTGACGAGATTAAATTTCAAATCTATTATTCAGACATTGAGGTAAATTCATTTTATTACGAAGATCATGGCGATACGTTTGCTTACGAGCAAGATATCTATACCGAGAAAAAGTTTGTAGTAAAAGGGGATGCCTTGTCGTGTACCATAAAACAAAGTTCTGAAGGATTATATACTCCGAGATATGAAACATATGAACTAAAATTTATAGGTTTACCTTTCCAACCATCAAAAGTCTTGGTAGATGGTAAGGAAGTGCATTATAAGAGTTTAAACTTTGATCACCTTAAACGTGTTATAATAAAAGCCAATAAAAACTTTAAAGAGATTCAGGTCCAGAGATAATGGAGAATAAAAAGAAAGCGAAGTCCGTAAAAAGCACATCTGTAGCAGCTGGTAAAATGCCAGTCGCTACTGCCAAACCTTTAGAAAACAATGTAGTTGTATTTTCTAAACTAACAGATTTCGATATTCATTTATTCCGATCCGGGAAACATTACAAATTATACGAGAAGCTTGGGTCTCATGTTGTTGAGGTTGATGGTCGCACCGGTACATATTTCGCTGTGTGGGCTCCCAATGCAGCAATCGTTTCTGTAATAGGAAACTTTAACGGATGGAATCCAGAGTCGCATCCTCTATTTGTACGCTGGGATAGTTCAGGTATATGGGAAGGGTTTATACCTCATATTGGAAACGGGGAGGTTTATAAGTTTTATATACGTTCTAACCAGGGAGAAGAGCTTGAAAAGTCAGATCCCTATGCTTTGCGCTGGGAAGAACCCCCACGCACTGCTTCGATAGTTTGGGATACCTGGTACGAATGGGCCGATGCCGACTGGATGGAAAACCGCCATGAGAACAATTCACTCACCCGTCCGTACTCGGTCTATGAAATGCATTTGGGTTCCTGGATGCGCAGTCCCGAGAATCCTGACATATTTTTGGGATATCGCTTATTAGCCGAGAGCTTAGTTCCTTATATTAAAGAAATGGGTTTTACTCATGTTGAGTTTATGCCCATAATGGAGCATCCTTATTATCCCTCATGGGGATACCAGGTATCCGGCTATTTCGCTGCATCGTCCCGGTATGGCACTCCACAGGATTTAATGTTTCTGATCGAAGAGCTCCACAGAAATGGAATTGGAGTAATCCTGGATTGGGTGCCTTCGCATTTTCCGGGAGATATACACAGCTTATACAAGTTTGACGGAACCCATCTTTATGAGCACGCCGATGAACGAGAAGGTTTTCATCCTGACTGGAAGTCGTACATTTTTAATTATGGACGAAATGAAGTGCGTTCATTCCTTATCAGTAACGCAATATTTTGGCTTGACCGCTTCCATGTAGATGGCTTACGTGTGGATGCCGTGGCCTCAATGCTGTACCGCGATTACTCCAGGAAAGAAGGTGAATGGATTCCTAATCAATTTGGCGGACGTGAGAACCTGGAAGCAATCAGTTTTTTAAAAGAATTTAACGTGGCGGTGTATTCAGCCTTTCCCGACGTTCAAACCATCGCAGAAGAATCTACAGCATTCCCTGGCGTGAGCCGGCCTGTGTTTACCGGAGGCCTTGGCTTTGGAATGAAATGGATGATGGGCTGGATGAATGATACGATCAAATATTTTGAGCAGGATTCGGTTCACCGCAAATATCATCATAGCCAAATTACTTTCAGTACGGTTTATGCCTTTACCGAGAATTTTATGTTACCGCTTTCACATGATGAAGTGGTGCACGGTAAGCAGTCTATGATTTATAAAATGCCTGGCGACGAGTGGCAGCGCTTTGCTAATCTTCGCCTGCTATACACCTATATGTTCACTCATCCGGGGGCCAAGCTTTTATATATGGGCAATGAATTTGCTCAAACTTCAGAATGGAACGTAAATCTTTCGCTGGATTGGCACCTGTTGGAGTTCGCTCCTCATAAAGGCATGAAAGAATTGGTGAAAGGCCTGAATCACTTATATAGAAAGGAAACTGCCTTGTATGAGAAGAGCTTCGAGTGGGATGGGTTTGAATGGATTGAAGTGAATGATTCGGAGCAATCGGTACTGGTTTATTGCCGTAAGGGTAATCATGCAGATGACAAGCTTGTAGTTGTGTTAAATATGACACCGGTTCCGCGACCAAATTACCGTATTGGTTTGCCTCATCACGGCGACTGGCAGGTGATATTCAATTCGGATGAAGAAAGATTTTACGGTAGTGGCTTTGAACTCCAGCAGGAGTTTTCTTCTGAGCCAGTGCACTGGCAGGGTAAACCGCAATCGGCTGCAATAAATCTTCCGCCACTTACGGGGGTGGTTTTAAAGAGATTTAACCGCACCGCCAAGTTTTGGTAGTATAAAAAACTAAATAAAAAAAGGCTTTCTGATATTCAGAAGGCCTTTTTTTATTTATGGCAGAGCTGTTGTGATGGGGCCGGCAATAAATAAAAAAGCCCTGCAATGAATTTGCAGGGCTTCTAAATGTATTATGTAGCTTATTTTAAAGTTCCGATTAATTGAACAAGATCAATAATCTTGTTTGAATAACCCCACTCGTTATCGTACCATGATACCACTTTAACGAAGTTATCATTCAATGCAATTCCTGCTTTTGCATCAAAAACAGAAGTGCGGGTTTCTCCAATAAAATCAGCAGAAACAACTTCATCTTCAGTATAACCCAAAATGCCTTTAAGTTCGCCTTCAGAAGCTTCTTTCATCGCTGCTTTAATATCTTCGTAAGAAGCAGATTTCTCTAATTTAACTGTTAAATCTACAACAGAAACGTCAGCAACTGGTACACGGAAAGCCATACCTGTTAATTTGCCTTTTAATGCAGGGATTACTAAAGCAACCGCTTTTGCAGCACCTGTAGAAGAAGGGATGATGTTTTGATAAGCGCCACGTCCGCCTCTCCAGTCTTTTGCAGAAGGACCATCAACAGTTTTTTGAGTAGCAGTAACCGCGTGTATTGTGCTCATTAAGCCTTCAAGAATTCCGAATTTATCGTTCAATACTTTAGCGATAGGAGCAAGACAGTTAGTAGTACAAGATGCGTTTGAAACGATATTTTGATCAGCTTTTAATTCTTTGTGATTCACACCCATTACAAAAGTTGGAGTATCATCCTTTGCAGGTGCAGACATAACAACTTTTTTAGCACCAGCCTGGATGTGTTTTCCAGCTGTGTCTTGAGTTAAGAATAAACCAGTTGATTCAATAACAACCTCAGCACCAACTTCATCCCATTTCAAATTGGCAGGATCTTTTTCCGCAGTAACACGGATAGTTTTTCCGTTTACAACCAGATTACCATCTTTTACCTCTATTGTTCCTTCGAACTTACCATGCGTTGAATCATATCTTAACATATAAGCCATGTAATCTGGCTCAACCAGGTCATTAATTCCCACAACCTCTATATCATTACGTAATGAAGCTGCTCTAAAAGCTAAACGGCCAATACGGCCGAAACCGTTAATTCCAATTTTCATTTTATTGTTATTTATTTGTTTCTAATTATAACGAATATCATTAGCCGGCAAATTTACCTTATGCTTTTGAATATCCATATGATTTAATTTTTGTTCGCGTAATATTCTAAGACATTATAGATCGGTTCTTTGATAACCGAACTTATCGAGAATCCGTATTTTTTAGCACTGTCTTTTAACCATGTTTCGAAACCGGCAGCAACTGTTCCTGCAAAATGCAAAGGTAAGTTTTGATGCTGTTTTGAAAGAGGAATAATATAAGTTTCGAAATAACATTCAAAACCGCTAATAACCAGTTTTTTTACATACTCTTCTTTTTGGTGGTCGAGCAGCAAATCAGCAAAGGAGCTTAAAAATAAAACAGGATAGGGTTGCTTGTATACTTTATCAAGAATTTGTTTCCTGTCCAGCGAATATTTCTGATTAAAAGCCTGTTCTATTTTTTTGGGCAGATCACCGATCAAATAATCTCTTAAGAGCATCCGGCCCAGCCAATTGGCAGAGCCTTCATCGCCCAGCACATAACCAAGTCCGTAGTTATTCTCTTTGATTTTTTTTCCTGAGAAATAGGCCGCATTCGATCCGCTTCCTAAAATGCCTACCAAAGCGGGCTTGTCGTTGCAGCTTGCGATGGCAGCCGCTGTTAAATCATGTTCTACAACAACTTTGCTGAACCTGAAAAACTTTGTGAATGCATCTTCGACGATCTTTTGCCGGCTTTTAGAAAAAGCTCCGGCGCCAAAGAAATAAATTCGTTTTATTTCTTCTGCATGATATATTAACTCGTTGGTTTTATTCAGAAGAAGGGTTATAGCTTTTTCATCATTGAAGAATGGATTAATTCCCGAGGTTTTGAAAGCAGAAACAATTTCTCCTTTATCGGAAAGCTTCCAATCGGCAAATCTGGAACCGCTATAGACTACTGCGATCATTAAAGAGCTAAGATATGGGACATTTCCATCAGGTCCTCCTCAAGGTTGAATGAATGATTGTTTATCGCCTCAGTAAGTTCTGTAAGTTGCATTTTGTTTCCTCGCAAGCCTACCATCTTTCGGGTTTCTCCGGCTTCCAGGGCATTTACAGCAGCATAGCCCATACGGCTTCCAAGAATCCGGTCGAAACTGCTAGGTGAGCCACCTCGTTGAAGGTGCCCTAAAATGGTCACTTTAATGTCGTAATAATTGAATTTTTCTTTAACATGTTTAGCTACATTATAGGCTCCGCCATTCTTTTCACCCTCTGCAATAATTACGATACTCGAAGTCTTGTTTTTATCCGCACCTGCTTCAAGTTTTTCGATCAGGTCATCAATGCCAGTTTCTTTTTCAGGAAGCAAAATCGCTTCTGCGCCTCCGGCAACTCCTGCACGTAGAGCAATACAACCAGAATCGCGACCCATCACCTCAACGAAGAATAACCTGTCGTGAGATGCAGCCGTATCTCTGATTTTATCGATGGCTTCAATTACCGTGTTGGTTGCAGTATCGTAACCCAGTGTAAAATCGGTACCATATAAATCGTTGTCGATCGTTCCCGGAATACACATTACCGGGATGTCGAACTCTCTCGATAGTAATTCGGCTCCTGTAAAGGTACCATCGCCGCCAATGGCAACCAGGGCATCAATACCTTCTTCCTTTAGATTTTTATAGGCCTGAGCACGTCCTTCGGGAGTTCTGAACTCCATACAGCGGGCTGTTTTTAAAATGGTGCCCCCTTGTTGAATAATATGACATACCGATCTTGAGTCCATATCACTGAACTTTTTTTCGATCATACCCTGATATCCCTGATGGATACCAACCATTTGTTTGCCTAAATACAGGCCTGTTCTAACTACTGCACGTATACATGCGTTCATTCCAGGAGCATCGCCGCCTGAAGTAAAAACACCTATTTTTTTAATTGAACTCAAGTGTATTATTTTTTTTACGAATATAGGTGTATTTTTTACACTAAGTAAATTATTGCAAATTTTTTTTTTCACCTTTGCGTAAATATTATCATTCAAAGGCTAAACTAAATATCTTGCAAGCATCTCTACCCATATTTGAATCTGTTTTTACCATAGATTGCGTCATCTTTGGTTTTCAGGAAGGCGAGCTAAAAATCTTGTTGATTGAGCGTAATACCGATCCGTTTAAGGACTGGTGGGCCCTGCCTGGATTGTTTGTAGAGCATAATGAAGGGATTGATGTAGCTGCCGAGCGTATTCTGTATGAGCTTACAGGCTTACGCGATATATATATGGAGCAGCTTTATACTTTTGGCGAGGTAGACAGGCATCCGGAAGGGCGTGTAATAACTGTAGCCTATTATGCTATGATTAGGCTTACAGGCCATAAGGAATTGAAACCGGTAACACATTTTGCGAAGAAAGCTTTCTGGCATCCCGTATCCGATCTTCCTAAATTAGCGTTCGACCACACCGCTATTTTTGAAAAAAGTCTTCAGAAAATTCGTCGTAAAATAAGTTATCAGCCAATTGCCTTCGAGCTGCTGCCAGAAAAGTTTACGCTAACGCAGTTGCAGCATGTATATGAAGCCATCCTGAACAGGAAGCTGGACAAAAGAAATTTCAGGAAGAAAATGTTAAACTACGATATTCTGAAAGAACTTGACGAAAAGCAACGTGGAGTATCGTACAGGGCGGCCACTTTGTATAAATTCGACAGAAGGAAGTATGCTAAATTATTTCAAAAGGAACTTTCTTTTATGAAGGAGGAATAGAGGTAGTAAGACCTATAAGGTTTTCAAAACCTTATAGGTCTTATTCTATATTATACTGAGGGGTTTTCGATGTGATACTTCACCAGATCATCTATAGGTGAACGGATAAGTTTGCCAAGCTTCATACCCCATTCGGTGGCAACTTCTTCTAACACGTTCCGGAAGTTATAAGCCACAGATCCAATGCAATTCAATTCGTAGTCCTGATAGTTGGGATAGTGACTTACCAGGTTTTTGAAAAAATCATTAAAAGAGCTTTTTACCAGATTGTGCGTATATTCAATGTTCGCAGTATTGTCGTAAACAAATTTGCTGAACTGAGCGCAAAAGCGATTAGCCAGGGGTTTAGAGTAAACATTCTCCTGGATATCATCTGGAGTAAGTTTGTAGGTCTCCCAGAAATTTGCCCTTACCGCTTCAGGCATGTAGTTTCTTAAATAGTCTAAAAGTAGTTTTTTCCCGATATAACAGCCGCTTCCTTCGTCGCCTAAAATATAGGCTCCCGAATCTATCTGAACACTCACATCTTCTCCATCGTAAATGCAGGTATTGGTGCCGGTTCCTAATATTGCGGCAAAGCCTTTTGATTTGCCTAATAATGCACGTGCCGCAGCTAAAAGATCATGACCGACAAAAATTTTGCTGCTATGGAATATAACCTGGAACGCATCTTTTAGTTCATTAGCCTTCTCCTCGTTATGTACACCTGCTCCGTAAAAGTTGACTTCAGTGATCTTATCGTATTGTAAATCCTGGGGAAGATTTTTTTTGAGAGAATCAATTACATACTCACCATCAACAAAGTACGGGTTGTAACCTTCGGTATTGAAATAGATTTTCTGTCCCTCATCATTTAGAAGACACCAATTTGTTTTGGTAGATCCTCCGTCAGCTATTATAATCATAGTTTATTTAAAAGGTCCTAAATTAATTATTTCTCTGAGATTTGTAGGGGCATACTAAATACTTTCGAGTTTTTTTGTGAGGAAAGCAGAAATCGCGACCTTTTTAGCCGAAAAACACGAAAATTGATATTACCTTGCTCTGAAATAAACCTTTATCATGAACCCTATTTTAAATCAAAACCTGTTTTTTGTTAAAGAACACCGAGGTATTTTCAAAGCAGCCAATAATTATGACATTATTGATCCCGCCAGCCAGCAAACGATAATGCAATGCCGCGAGCCAGATCTTGGCATTTTTACCAAACTTTTCCGCTTTACCGAATATAAAAGACAAACACCTTTTAATATTTGTATCAATGATGTAAACGGATTGCCTGTTGTGCGGGTAAAGCGTGGTATTACCATTTTTCGTTCCGTGGTAGAAGTGTTCGATCATAACGAAGTGCTAGTGGGTCGTTTTCGGCAACGCATGCTTTCTATTGGCGGTAAGTTTGAAGTGCAGGACCCTATGGGCGAAACCCTTTGCGTGTTAAAAGGAAAATGGAGCAGCTGGGAGTTTAACTTCAGCAAAGGCGACCTTGTTTTGGCCAAAGTGCGTAAAAAATGGGCTGGTTTAGGTCGTGAGCTATTTACAACGGCCGACAATTATATGCTCGAGATTGATGATGTTGTACCTCCCAATGATAAAGCACGTTTGCTGATTCTGGCCGCTGTGATGTGTATTGATATGGTATTGAAGGAGTGATTTTTGAAAAAAAAGAAATTCCTCCAAGCTATTCCGATCCCTGCACTACATATCGATTTAAACAAATGTAATGCAGGGCTTTTTTAAAGTTCCGTCCTGAAAATACTAGAGTCGCCATCCTCGCGGGGCTTATTCCCTTGGTCTTGATCTCACAACAAAGGTCTCTTTTACCCTTTCTGAAGACTTGAAATAATAAATACCGACTAAAGACGAGACTATAAAATATACGACTGTGTCAAGCGGTGAGGATTCCTCGCCATATAATTTGGTAGTTAAAATGTGAATAATGCTGACTAAAATGGCCGCCGTGCCAAAATATACGGATATCAGTTTAGGTAAAATGTCGCGTTTTTTAATCATCAGAAAAAAGCAGAAAGCCGTAAAGCAAACAATATAGATCATCGTCACAAGCTTAGTTCCTAAAAATATTTTATAGAAGGTTGAGGTTTTTCTGGCAGAAAAATATTCCCAGGTGTTCAAATCAAGGTATTTCTCATCTATGATTTCCTTTAACCCGTTAAAAAACGTCGCAACAAGTATCAGAATAATTATTATCAGCCAGCCACCCAGTTCCATTGGTTGCCTGCTGTAAAAGGAAGTGGACGAGGGTTTATGATAGGTGTAATATGCCACCACTCCAAAAGTCAATACCAATACAATGCTAAAACAGATCAGAAGATAGTTGGGATAAAATGGTACTGATGCAGGGGTGTAAACAATGTTGTACACAAGAAAATCATCTTTAAGTGTTTTAATGTCGCTGGCAAACTCTGAGAGATTGGCAACAGGCACAAAGTTGTCGAGGTATTCAAATGAATATCGTAGGGAAAGCGTATCATTAACAGATGATTGAGAAGAATTAAAGTTATACTGGTCTCTTTTAAATTCACGCGTTTCAGTGTCAATATTCCAACCACTAGGTAACACAACAGAAACAGTATGGTCCACCGCACTTTGAGTAACATATAAAGGTTGTTTTCGCCCTTCAGAAATATCAGGCAGAATATATGATATGTTGTTAGAATAAAATCCGGCGGTGTATGCCCCTGAAAGGGAGTCGCGCTTAAAGAATTTTGGTATAGAATATTTTTCCAGAACAATAAGTTCGTTTTTCGCCTTGTCATCCGTTACCACAATCGTGTCGGTCACTTTTATTTTAGGATAAATCTGAGCATAGTATTTGAGATATTCCTTTTCGCTTTCTGCCGGACTTTTCTCAGCCAGGCTTCCTCTCATATAATCAGCCTCGTAGTTTGTGTAGATTGTTTTTACATCTAACTCAACTTCAGAGCTAGCATCAAGAATTTTATATCGTTCGAAGGAAGCAACCTTTCCTCTTTTGCTTTTGGGAATATCTGTCAATCCTTTTGTGTAACTATTTACTATGAGTGCTTTACGGTAATCCGGAAAGTAGATAAAGCTTCCTTTTCCGCCTTGATTTTGCATGGTTGCATCCACCCAAACTTGTTTTCCATTCACGGTGGCACATACTACGGCATGATCAAATATGCCCGGTGAAGGTAAATAGTTTTGTACCTGGTCCCTCTCCACTGTACTCAGCAGAGCCATATCAGCTTTGATGTTTAAGCCACGAAGAATAGAAATCAGCAGGAGTGACTTGTCTTTGCAATCACCGTAACGTTGGTCGAAAACTTTTTCGGGAGTATTTGCTCTATGGGAATATTCACCCATTTCAACACCCATATACCGGACTTCATCCTGCACAAATTTTACAGCAGCTCTAAAAGAACTTTCCTGATCGTTTTTGTATTTCGTTTTTAAAGTCTTCGTAAAAGCTCCGGCAGCTCCGTTTAAATGAGTACTTGAGGGATTAATTCTGTTTGCCCAAGCTGCTACTTCTGCCCAACTGCTGTATTCACTTAATTGTACCATCGGACAGATATTAAACCATCCCGGAGTATTATCTTCATATTCAATCGGCGGTTGTTTAAAACTCTCCCATTCATATCGTATAAATTTCCCGGCTGCACTCATATTCATCTTAGGGGGCTTGTTAAAGCTTTTTACATGCAGGTTTCGGCTTGCAGATATTAAAACACTAGTATAATTATGAGATACAGGTTTATATTCTCGGAGATAAAGGAGCGAGCTATATTTATTGCTAAAAATGGGATTTCTTCCGGTGCGGGTATATGAAAAATCGATCCGGTCGCCCTTTCTGATATCATCTAAAATATAATAGGCGCTGAATGTTCCTTGATAGATAAAACGCGAGAGGTCTTTTTCATCCGCGATGATCTTGAACTTTTTTAACATAAGCCTGTTTAAGGGTTGCCCTTTCCGCCACACTGTTATTGAATGGAACTGTAGTTTTTCAAATGCAGGATCGAAGCTAATGGAGATTTCAGAGGCATTTTGAACGCCGGTTTCCGTTACAATTTCTCTTATTACACGTATATAAGACGCTTGCTCATCTACATTGATCTGTTGTTCAACCTGACGAAAAAAGTAGCCATCCTTAATCTCTCTAAGTGGTGGGGTGTAATTATTCAATGCAGGATTTATTACCCAATCAGGCTTTGGTCCGGTTGATACCTTTGGGCTTTGTGCCGATAAGGAAAATGGAATCAGAAGTAATACGAGATTTACCAGGGAGACTAAGGTTTTCATTATAAGGATTAAGGTTTTGAAATATAAAAATATTTCATCAAAAATTAAATAATTTAGCGGCATGACAGACGTGTCCTGCGCCATTATCATCGATCAACACCAACGCATCCTGGTAACACAGCGCAGCGCCACTATGCCTTTGCCTTTAAAATGGGAATTCCCCGGAGGAAAGGTCGAAGCAGGAGAAAGTGCCGGGCAATCGCTGGTCAGAGAAATAAAAGAAGAGCTGGATCTTAGTATTCAAATTGTATCTGCGCTAAGCCCCTGCATCCATCAATATGCCACAAAAACTATTCGCTTAATTCCGTTTGTGTGCCGCATTGTTGCAGGCCAGATTACCTTACATGAGCATCAGGAATATCGCTGGCTTAAACCGGAAGAATTATTGAGTTTAGACTGGGCCGAAGCTGATCTTCCGGTTGTTTATGAAATTCATAACATGGCTCATCACCTGTAAGCGAGGTCCTTTCCTCCCAAGTCAGAATTTATATTTTCAGCCATTCATTGACGGTTTTTCCTACCTGTGTTGCAATTGACTTGACTTATAGAATCCGCATGATCAGATCGAACAGAGCTGCCACTGCATAGTCCATTCATCTGCGGTTCGAACGTTCCCTGCTTAGAAATTTTTTAATTATGTCTTTATAATCAAGCCTTCCCCTTTCAATGTCACCTGCTCCGAATTTTCACCCAAATTTATATATTTGAAAACCTAATCACTTGCCATGAAGCTGTTTACCATATTTTCCTTGGTGCTTTCAACCTTATTAATGCGCATGGATTCCTGTAAAGATCCATTGTTCGACGGGGTAAACTGTACCGGTAATTGTTACGAATTAAAAGGCCGGGTAACCGATTCGGCAACCAATCAGGGGAGACCTTATGTAAAATTGAAATTCTATTACCACTCTGGCGGCTATTCCATCTTCGGAAATTCACGCCTTCTTGTAGATGCCAAAACCAATCAAAATGGCGACTATTCAATAAAATTCGATGGTACAAAGTTTAAAGAGGGTAAAGGATATTTTTCCCTCTCGGCCACCCACAGCAACTATTTTATACGTCCCTTAAACGACAATCATGTGTTCACACTCGATCTTGATAGTACCAGTTTTAATAAGCCTGTACAGCGAAACTTTGCCATGCACTGGCCCGGTTTTATAAAGCTGCATCTTACAGCCGGTAGTACCTCAACGGTTAAACATATAGATTTTTCGTACTCATGTGGTAAGTCAGGCCTCGGTTATTGGCTGCCGGTTAAACCCAATCTGGACACTACCATCTCGCTTAAAACAGCCTCGGGTATTCAAACAAATATCCGCTGGTATATTTCTCCCCTTAATGGAAATGTACAAAATCTCGATTCGATTACGGTGAGCAAAAATGCTACGGTAGAGTATAAAGTAGCATTATAAATCCTTGTTTTAGAAAATCAACAAGCGTCTTCATCGGTTCCTGCAGCCCCGTCTTTGCTCATACTACACAGGGCCTTAGCCGCTATGGCCGGTATCCGCGCAGCCGGGTTTAATTTGGATGTTTTGGTCTTTGTGGGATAGTTTTCTCCTGCTTTATCACAGGTTCACTTATATCCGATTGACTTTCCCTTTTTGTTGATCGACATTTGAGGATGCCAAATATCAAATTCTCCTATCTCTACCGAGATGCTGGAAACTATAAAAATTATGGACAAGTAATATTTGCTAACCCGAATAACTTAAGTCTTGAACAGGTAACAGAATTGATTAAATCAAAATTGATAGATGGACAATGGTTTTACGCAAAAGAGTGGGGAATGCCTGACTTGCATTTTGATAGATGGGATGAAGAATTAGATCATGGGTTTCATGAGTTTGAAGGGGTGGAGTTTACAGAGGAAGCAGCGGATTTCTTCAAATATTATTATTGACAAACTCTTGGTGGCTTAGGGCAAACTGGAAATATTAGCCAGTTGACATTGAACTAGTTGATATGTCTTCTAAACCGCACGATTTTAAATACTCATAAATCGGGTCATAGAAGGAAGGAAGGCGCGTCGGATCCTCCTGGTCACCAAGAGGAACAAAAATTACCAAGCCTTCTCTAGCCCGAGTTAATAAAACTCTGTAGGTGTTCAATAAAAATTGGTGAGCGTCTCCTGTGCTTATTTGATTCCATTTTGTCCCCGAAAAATCACGGAAGTCCCAGGTTCCATTTGCTCGCCTTAAATCAGCATCCCAACAAACCCCCGTCCAATCTAATTCCAGCCCCTGCACAGCAAATTCAGTGGCGACGATTTCTAAATAATAAGACGATCGAACATCTTTTTCATCGTTGAGAAACCAATTTGCTTCATCGATCGATTCCTTGACGTTAATCCCATAAGGCCGCAATCTTAATGCTCCAGAACTAGCCACCAATCCTATGCGTTTTGTCCCTAATATTTTTGCCTTTAACCAATCCTTAGCTGCATCTAAATCTCTTGTGATTTTTAATGGGAAAGATTGTTTTATTAGCTTGGCGAAAGCTTCGGCTTTTGCAGGTTTATTATCAATTAATGCATTTACCCAGTCATTTAAGTTGCATGCTCGAAAAGAACGCTGACTTACCTTTAGGTGTAATCCTTCATTTTGATGAATGGTTAAGTTGTTAGGGATATCATCGAATAATGTTTTTCCTGCAGTTGTACTATCACCAGATAACAATTGTGGTGAGATATGAACCTGCCAATCTGGATGCTTTTTCAAAGCATTTCCCCATTCCGAAATACCGGCCTCTCCTGTATTAATTTCCTGACCACCTCCAACTAAAGCGATGATTACAGCCCAACCTTCGTGGCGACTCATGAATTCGAAGAGTAATTCAGCTTCTGATTTTTTTACTATAGGTGTTTTAGTGTCCCTATTGGCATTTTGTCGCCCTTTATTATAAAAATGTTGCGCATTCCAACATCTTTGTGCTTCATCAAAAACTACAATACGTTCAGTGGGAGGAGTATCTTTTCGAATTCCGTCTTTGATGAATGTGTGAAGGTTTTGGATTTTTGCCTGAACTTGATGGTGAGAGTCACCTTTGGTTGGTTTTTTTAGTCCTTTTTTGGCTTCATGTTTAAATAATTTGCTGTTATAGTTATCTCTTGCAAGGGACTCTCTAAGAACGTTAATTAGAGGGCCATTGCCGGAGAAGTAGGCAGTATTGAAATCATCGCCGCCAAACAACTGTTTCTCATGAATTACATTTAATCCAACGAGAGTTTTCCCAGCCCCAGGCACGCCGGTGACAAAGCATACCATCTTTTTATTGGTAGACTTAGCTAAATTGATCTTGTGGATAAGATATTCAGTGGTCGTAGTAAGATTGATGGCATCTGCATGAGACCTAGTGATAGCTTCAACCTTTTGCCCTGCAAACAAAGCTCTTGCTGCTTGGACAATCGTGGGAGTAGGTTGATATTCACTCTGCTCCCACTGATCGCTATTTATTGATTCAGAACACGGAGAGTGGTATTTAAGATAATTTAACTTAATGATGTCTGCTAGATTGTGTTGGTTAGCTTTCTGACATGGTTTGACGTTGTCGTTCGTCGTAGCGAACGCAACTTCATGAGCTGGGGCCTTAGGAGCCAACAATATAGGAACGATTGCTTTATTCCTGCTCTCTAAATGAAAATCAGCTAAATCAAGACAATAATCTTCTGTCTGTCTTATATCTGCCAACTCATATTTACTGCGTTCAAATTTAAACTCTATAACAAATAATATGTCGTGGGCTATGATTGCTGCATCCAGTCGACCTCCTAAACGAGGTATTTCGTATTCGAGCAGAATATTCCAGTTCAGAGCTTCAGGTAATAGTTCTATTAGTTTTTCAAATGAGTTCTTTAAAGTTTGTATTGAACTTTCCCAAGATGTTATACCGATAGTCCATAATGAAACGAATTCTGTACTTCTTCTATTTAATTCAGCTATAATTAGGTTTTCGTCAGTTTTTAAAAACCTTTCAATTGAGGATCGAAAGTATGCCTGACTCATTTCTTAAATTCCTCTCCAGCAAAAAAGTCCGCTACATTTGTTTCAAGAGCTAGGATAAGTTTCTCCAAATTCTCGATAGAAATGTTTCTACGTCCATTCTCTACATCGGTAACATAGGTTCTATCTATGTTAGCTTTGTTCGCTAAGGCTTCTTGGGAAATAGCTAATTGCGTGCGAAGGACTTTTATTCTTTGTCCAACTTTAACCTTAATACTCATCTTTCGCAAGATGGGTTATTGTCGACTTTGAGTCAACGGACTATAAGTGTCATTGCATTGTGCAACCCCTCTGGTTTCAGTCTTCCACAGGACGACTTAAATCTTTACCTTGAAAACCAGGACTCTGTCCGGCCATATCTCTGCAAACCTTCATCTTTCTCCATGTAGGTGCCCGAGTGGTTTTACTTCAAGGTTCGAGCTTCTGTCACCCTTCTGGTTTATTAATAACAAAGATATGAGCCTTATTTCGACCTTTGTTTCATTTCTGCAACCATTAGCAGAACAATAAAAGTAAGCACGGTAGTCACACTAAAATAAAAATACTTTAACAGCTTATCATATCGTCGTGATAGCGCTAGTATCTTTTGATCTGGAAAATTTTCACTGAGTTTCATTGGGAAATGGATAAAACCAATAGTGTAATAACAGATGACTATGAAATAATCAAAAATTGTTTTCTGCTTAAGCATCCTCCAATAAACAAGTACTCTTAAGGTAACAATATACCATCCGAGAAAAATTAAAGGGATTAATAAATAGACTGCCTGGTTCATGTATATCAATTAGCTAAGGGAGAAATATCCTGGCATATCAGGATAGCAATCTAATAAAAATTGAAGCTCTTTGCACCCTTCTGTTAACAAATACAAATTGTCGCTTTTGTCGTTATTTGTCGTCCCGCGAATGGCATACTTTCTTCCCATATGCTAAATGTAAAAGGCGTAGCGGAACGACCAATATAAAAAACCTTAAGTAGAAATTCTTCACCGTTTCACGCTAACACTATTGACAACTTCATTCAATGCTCTCTGCCCTCTAACAGAATCTGCCTGAGGAAAAACAACTAACCCTCTAAGTACATCATCCCCAGTTTGGGTGAGGAAGCTCTTATAGTACATTAAATTCCCATTTATGACGGAATGGTAATTCGAAATCACCAGTTCTAAGCCATTCTTTTGCTCAATGCTATAACCATCATATTTCTCTGCATTTTGAGGTATATATTGATCATTGCGAGTTCGAACTTGATGATTAGATTCTACTTGCTTCTTTACATTATAGTCCGGATTTGGATTTTTATTCACTAGCAAACCTAACACAATAGAGTCCTTTAAATAAAAGTTGTAGTATGTGACATTCTTAAAATTTCCAGCGAAGGTCTTAACTAGTGAATCAGCCTCTGTCTTCGAAAGCTGAGTGAACCCTTTGGGAATAGAAAATTTATAGGGTTTATAAACAGGTTTGCTAGTTCTACAAGATGCCAAAAGCATGATTATAGATATACATATAATAGTTCTTTGCATAATACAAGTATTAACAGTCGCTATCTACAGAATTGCCGTTAGAGTTTAATTCCTTGGCAACAAACTCGCCCTTTCTGGTTTCAGTCTTCCGCAGGGCGACTGAAATCCCACCTCGAAAACCAGAACTCTGTCCGGCCATACCTCTACAAACCTTCATCTTCCTACATGTAAGTGTGAGCGGCTTTACTTCAAGGTTCAAGCTCCTGTCGCAGACGCGGAATTAAACCACCGATTCATACTCCGCCCATTCCATCCCTTCAGGCAATCCCATCCTGCTAAACTCAATATGAATCACCCTTCTTCTGGCCTCATTTCTGGTTCTTCCAGATGCATGCAATAATAACGGCCTCATTATCATAATTCCACCTTTTTTCACCGGACAAGCTACTTCTTTTTCAATAGTTCGATCAACAGTTTCAGGTCTGTAGATTCCTTTTAAATGACTCCCACAAATAATTTTTAAAGCGCCATTATCTTCATTAGTATCATCCAGATGAATGCGAACCGTAAAATTATCTTCCAGAATAGTTAGGGGAGGCTGCACAGCAAACTGATTGTGTTTAACTGTCCAGGGGCCAAAACCATGGTGTTCTGTTTTCTTTTTCACAGAAATGGTGAGGTCTTGGTGGCAGGCCACAAACCAGTTCGATTGAGGAGGTTTATCAAAGTAGATAGACTTCACTACAAAATAAGAATCATCAAAAAGCTTATTAATGATTTCTTTAAGCCGGCTATTAAATACCAGTTCTTTAACGCCGGGTACCTCTTTCAGGAACTGGCGGATAGCAAATAAATCATTCGTTTTTCTGAAAAGAGGCTTAGAGTTATCTACGCTATTTATTCCGCTTATCAGCGCATTAATTTCATTTTCCGTATAGACGTTTTCAATTATAGTAAACCCGTAACTGGTAATTTCTTCTGCTTCTTTATTCATTGTATAGCCCTTGCTTAGTAAATATCTTATTTTTTAACTTCACCAAAGAAAAATTCAAAACATGAGTGAAATCGAGGAAAAGAAGGAATTGACGCAAAACAAGCCTTCCTTTACTCTCTGAACAAACTGATCAACTTGCTGGTATAAGTCCTGACCCTACGACAAACTCTAATTGTCACTTCCAAATTCGTCTCTTGTGTATCCTTGATGGGGGCCTTGCAGGGGACAGGTTCGGGACAGGTTCGAGACAGGTTCGGGACAGCCAGCCAAAATTCCGAACATGTCTCGAACAAGGTACACTAAGTGTAGGGCGCAGATACGGAACAGGCATTTTAAATACTCTTAAAGGCAAGTTTTTTTATCAGGTGAACAATTGTCTCCTAAAAACAGATTTGTAATGGGGGGTTAAAGATGTTTTTCCTGCTGAGCTCAAAAAAGAAGCTTGTTCGGGAGCTCTTCGGGAAATTCATAGAAAAACTAAAAAGATTTTTGCTTAGTGTACCTGGTAAAGAGCATGGAAACGGAGAGAATTAGCTGTTGTACAAAGACAGGTATTGATGTAATTGCTAGCGTTAACTTAATTGTATTGGTTGCGTTGTTTTGTACGGCACTGATACTGAGCAAGATAAGCATGGCGCCGGCATGGCGCTTTATGATTGCCGATCAGGCAATGACATGGCGGGGTGGAGGACGATTTGTAGTTAGAACGATGATACTCGTACAATTACTCGCCACCGTTCCATAAGCAGAAAAATAAAAACCCACACCCGCCACTTTTACCGCCGAGCGCACCCTCTCTTTAGAGAGGAGTTTGGATGCTTAGCAGGCGTGTTAGAAAGCAAAAATGCTGTTTGGAACCAATCATTGTAAGCGCAGCAGCCCAACATAAACAAAACCCTGACTTACGAGACAATTACTGAGACACTGCTGTATAGATACTGTACAGGTACTATACAGATACTGTACACATACTGTACTAACAGTGTACTAAAACTAAATTTGCCAGAATCTCTGTCCGGCCACATTTCTAGAAAGCTCTGTCGGAGCTCCTTCTGGTTTCGCACTCGCAGTACTCATAAGTCTTACCCTGCATTAAGATTCGCGCCTGCGCGAGAATGACGGGACTGGTTATTTCTTTTGAGTATAACGCATCCAGCAACAGAACAATAACTTCAACCCTTAACCTACGAAGAATTGTGCCATCCCGACCGTGCCGGAGAGAGATTGGCCAGCAGCAAGCTTTGTGTGCAGGAAAAGGGCATCGGCTGTTTATCGAAGCAAAGGCCTAAGCGCAGGCGTAAACAGGCGCAGTCCTGAGCGCTGCTGGCAAATCTGTGCTGGGATCTGTGCAGAAAGGCACCTCGGGAGGGCACAAGAGTTTTGGTACTTTTGCGGCCAAAAGGACTAGGCCTCTGCGCCGATGAGCAGAAGAAAACAAAGTCGTCTGGTTGAGATTACCCCCTTTTTTAATTTGCTCTGCATTAGGATTCCCGCCTGCGCGAGAATGACGGGGCTGGAACCACCCCGATCCAACCCCGACCTACGAAGCCCTGCCTTCCCTATAGCCCCATCTTAAAACATAACCCCCCCCCCCATTATCACATTACAATACTGCCCAAAACAAAACCCTGATTAAACTATTTTACCAATAAGCGAGCTTTTCATCAGGACTAAAAAATGGCCACCCAGAAAGTTTTATCCTACCAGATTGCTGATAGTATTGACGTTAAGCAATTTAAATCGGTCTTCAAGGGTGAGTTATATTACAGCGATTCTGACGAGTTATTTTATAAAACCGCCACCGGCGAATACATCTATGTATTTAAATATGGAGTCGTTTGCTTTTTAAACTGCGATCCGATTCAAATCTCTTCCTTTCTGCGACTCATTGCCCCTTTTTGTAAAAATCTCTTCGAAGAAAACATGACCGAAGAGTATGAGATAGAAACCAATGCCGGTGAGAATAAGATTGGCTACAACGTAATATCCATAAAAGCCTCAGATATTCAGGTTATCCGGCTCATTATGCTCAATGTTGCGCAATCCGTAGCGCTCGATTATTACTACTCGCAAACCAGCAAACTATTAGAAGAGACAAACTATCATACCCAAATTCTGGAGAATAGGGGCCGGTTAAATATCTCAGGAAAGAACCTGAAAAAGTATATCGGAAAAACACTTTTGCTTAAGAACCGCATATCCGAGAACCTCTATATTTTTGATTCACCCCCCGAAACCTGGGACGATGAGAACCTCAATAAAATCGACCTGGGAATGAAACGAACATTCGACCTCCAGGAGCGCTTTCGCAACATCCACGAAGGTTTGAATATCGTAAAAGACAACCTCGAACTTTTTCGTACCCTGCTCCAATACCGGCACAGCACCATGCTCGAGTGGATCATAATCATCCTGATATTAATTGAAGTGCTGAACGTATTTATAGAAAAGCTGTTTTAATAAATGCACCCTGCCTTATATTAACAAAAGACAATGTCTCTGCGCCAATGAACAGCAGAAAAATTATCTCCGCAAACAATCCTGTCAAAAACGCAATCCATTCAATAAAAAAACCTATTATTAAATCATGAAAAATATATTCGACCCCACTGTTACAGATGAAATCATAACCCGCATAAATCAGCTAAAGCCAGATTCACAGCCCTTATGGGGGAAAATGAGTGTAGCACAGATGCTGGCACATTGCAATGTTACCTACGAAACCGTATATGAAGACAAACATAAAAAGCCCAATCCCTTGATGAAGCTTATTCTTAAGACCTTTGTGAAAAAGATCGTTGTTAGCGACACCCCTTATAAGCGGAATAACCCAACTGCTCCACATTATATCATAAGTGATTCAAAGGATTTTGAGATCGAAAAAAAGCGTTTAATAGACTATATCATTAAAACTCAGCAACTGGGTGAGAGTTATTTTGATAAAAAAGAATCACATTCTTTTGGACTGTTATCTGTTAAAGAATGGAACACTATGTTTTATAAACATCTTGATCACCATTTAAATCAATTCGGAGTATAGAACCGCACACACTAGGCTGTGTGAAGCAATCCGGATTGTGCATGACTACTGAAGCCGATAGTATGGGAGATACTCGAGAAGGATATTTTAACCGCGACCTGTTTGTAAAAAGCCTGGATAATAGCAGCTGGGATATTATTGTTATTGGAGGCGGAGCTACAGGATTAGGAACCGCCCTGGATGCGTCCCTGAGAGGATTTAAGACCTTACTTCTTGAGCAGTCTGATTTTGCGAAAGGAACCTCAAGCCGGAGTACCAAATTGGTTCATGGAGGTGTTCGATATCTCGCGCAGGGTAATATTGCTTTAGTTCTTGAATCTCTTCAGGAAAGGGGTGTATTGTTGAAAAATGCTCCGCATATCGTTAAAAAGCAACCATTCATAATTCCTTGTTATACCTGGTTCTCTAAATTAAAATACCTGATTGGCTTGAAACTGTACGATTGGCTGTCAGGTAAATATAGTATTGGCAGATCAAAACTTTTAAGGAAAGAGCAGCTGATGCAGGATATGCCTATGATTAAATCCGAAGGATTGAAAGGTGGGATAGAATATTGGGATGGCCAGTTTGATGATGCAAGACTGGCGATTAATATCGCCCAAACCTGTGCGGAAAAGGGGGGTACATTGCTGAATTATTTTAAAGTAACGGGCTTGTTGAAGGACGGCAACGGGAAAATAGACGGCGTAAAGGCATTCGATCTTGAGAATAAAAACGAATATCACTTAAAGGCTAAAGTAATAGTTAACGCTACCGGAGTTTTTGTAGATGATATCTTACGCATGGACAATGCTTCAAAAAAGCCAATCGTTCGCCCAAGTCAGGGTGTGCATCTGGTATTAGCCCCGACTTTCCTCGAAAGCAATAAAGCCCTGCTTATTCCCGAAACCGCCGATGGTCGTGTACTCTTTGCTGTGCCCTGGTATAATTATGTAGTGCTTGGAACAACAGATACACCTTTAAATAAGCCAAGCCTTGAGCCGGTTGCACGGGACGACGAAATTGAATTTATTCTGGAAACAGCGGGTCAGTATTTAACTCGTCAGCCTTCAGAAAAAGACGTATTGTCGGTCTATGCTGGATTAAGACCTTTAGCAGCTCCGGATAAAGAAACCAATATCACAAAGGACATCTTAAGAAGTCACAAGCTGATTGTCGCTGATTCGGGCCTGATTACCATAACCGGGGGCAAATGGACAACCTACCGGAAAATGGCTGAGGATACAGTGAACAAGGCGATAAAAGTTGGGAAGCTTGCAATGGTCCCCTGCTCATCAAAAAGCATGCGTATTCATGGATTTACAAAAAATGTTTCTTTCAGTCATTTATCAGTTTATGGCTCAGACGAACCGGAGATCCGAAACCTTGTTGAAGAGAAGCCGTATCTGGGAGAAAAAATAATCGAGGGACATCCTTATATAAAAGCGGAAATAGTTTGGGCAGTAAGAAATGAAATGGCTCGGACCGTAGAAGATGTATTGGCTCGCAGACTAAGAGTATTATTTCTGGATGCCGATACGGCGATAAAGATGTCGCCGCTGGTTGCCCGTCTTATGGCAGATGAACTAGGCTTTAGTACAGAATGGATTGAAGGTCAGTTGGTGTCTTTTAGAGAACTGGCGGAACAGTATTTTGTGAAACCTATTTCGCTGGAAAATGATTTTATAAGTTAAAACGCAGACAGCGCTCCAGGTGCTGTCTGCGTTTTAGCGATACAGATATATCGGGCATTAAGCAAGTTGATGCTGTTTTTCGGAAAGCTCCTTCACCTTTTCCAATGCTTTAGGCCAGGTATCATCAAAATAATCCTTGTACTCTTCAGAAATATCCATGTCAATAAGCAATTCTGTATTTCCATTGGAAGGCCTCAGCGTGTAGTTTTCCAATGCACCTGCCCATTTTTTAACTTCTTCGCTATCCATATCCTCAAGGCCATCTTTATAAAATCCCAAATGCCTGATAGACATATATTCATTGGGGATATTTTTTGCAATCATTGAAACCATACCTTGGCCTTTGCCATCCAGAAACAGCGCTTTACTTCCTTCTTTCCAATCTGTTTTTACACTTGATCCCTCGGCGAAAGGCGCTGTCCATAAAGAATAAGTTGCTTCTCCGAAAAGAGTGTTCCAAATTTCCTCCGGCGATGCATGAATCGTAATCTTGAATGTTTGCTTTTCCATGATAGTAGAGTTGTTTTGAGTTTAAGCCTAAATCTTACTTGCTGAATTCTAAAGCATCCTGCTCATAAGCCTGTTTTAATAAAGCGATATCTATTTTATCCATTTTCAGCATAGCTTGCATAACACGATCAGCTTTCGCGCGATCCTTATCCTGCAACATCTCTCCTAAAATTCGAGGTATAATTTGCCAGGATAATCCAAATTTATCTTTTAGCCATCCGCATCTGCTTTTTTCTCCGCCCGCCGAAAGCTTCTCCCAAAGTTCATCAACTTCTTCCTGCGTTTCGCAATTTACAAACAATGAAATGGCTTCGGTAAGCTTGAAATGCGGGCCGCCGTTAAAGGCTATCAACTCTTGTCCATTAATCTTTAACGTTACTCCCATTACAGATTCTCCCGGACCTGGCATTGTGCCTAGTATCTCTGAATCTTTAAAAATAGACGTGTAAAATTTTGAAGCTTCTTCAGCCTGGCTGTCGAACCATAAAAACGGAGTTATCTTTTGCATAATGATTTGATTTTTAATGTCTATAACAAAGATCAGATTCTTTTGTAGCGACAGGGAGGGGTGTTCGCGACAAATATGGGAGTAGATTGCGCAGAGTTTTACATCATCAGGCACGCTTAATCTTCTCACCTAAAAAAACTAACTTAGTAAAAATCCTTAGCTGAAATGCGACACTCAACAGATCTTCGCCTTGCCGTTTTAATTGATGCCGATAATGTTCCTTATTCGAATATTAAAGGCATCCTGGAAGAGATCGCCAAATATGGCAATCCTACAACCAAAAGAATTTATGCAGATTGGACCAAGCCTACGGTTTCCGGCTGGAAGTCGGTGCTGCTTGAACATGCAATTACCCCAATTCAGCAATACAGCTACTCGACCGGCAAAAACGCCACGGATTCTGCCATGATTATCGATGCGATGGATATATTGTATTCGGGCAAAGTGGATGGATTTTGTATTATTTCCAGCGATAGCGATTTCACCCGTCTTGCCACCCGCCTTCGAGAAGCAGGAATGACCGTTATCGGTATAGGGCAAAAGAAAACACTGAATCCCTTTATTGTGGCCTGCGACAGGTTTATTTATATTGAAATTTTGGGTGGGGAAAAAGAAAAAGAGACGGAGGAGGGTAAGCCAGACGGGCAGCTTGCGAAAAAAAGCACCCGCCACAAAGCACCTGTCAGAGAGCCGAACTTAGATAAAATAACAATGCGACTTATTTCGAGCACCATAAATGATGTGGCCGATGAAAGCGGCTGGGCTTATCTGGCAGATGTGGGAAGTCTCATAATGAAAAAACAGCCAGATTTCGATCCGCGTAATTTCGGATTTATGAAACTTACGCCCTTGATGCGTTCAATTTCGACTATCGAAGTTGATGAGAGAGAAACCGGGAATAAAGGCATTAAACATATCTATATAAAGAATAAATAACATCATAATTATGATCAATTCTCTATAGTCTTTTCACGTTTTTTGTGTCGTAAAATGCCCCTTTAATTGTCGTTTTTGCACACTATTTGGCACCTGCATATAGCCATATCTTTGTTATACAATTAAAAGAAAAACCAATATGGAAACTAAAACACAAATCACCGTAGAGAACACTATTAAAGCTCCTGTATCAAAAGTTTGGGAATTTTGGAACGCGCCTGAGCATATAACACAGTGGTGCCAGGCATCCAGCGACTGGCATGCGCCCTATGCCGAAAATGATCTCCATGTCGGTGGCAAGCTTAAAACCACGATGGCTGCCCGAGATGGAAGCATGAGTTTTGATTTTGAAGGTGTTTACACCAATATAGAAGATCAGAAATTAATTGAATACACCATTGCTGATGGAAGAAATGTAAAAGTGCTCTTTTCGGATAATGGCAGAGAAACTAAAATCGTAGAAACCTTTGAGGCCGAAGATACTAATCCCGAAGAAATGCAAAGAAGCGGCTGGCAGGCAATATTAGATAGCTTTAAAAAATACGTGGAGGAAAATTAAGGCCTGGTTAAACCGAAAGCCTATCACCTTCGTCCTTAACATCCTTTTATAACGAGTTATAACGAGCTCCCTGATATCCGGGGAGCTCCTATGCTTTCGTCATCCAGCAATCTACTTACCCAGATAAAACTCTTTTCAAAATCAAAGTAATCCGGGAGTTAGTTTAGAAGGCTATACCAAGGCAATTAAGCTATAACTGTATATTTGCCATTATAACACCCCTCAAATGGATGTACTTTATCAATACTATAACGAAATCGTTTTAACCTTTAATGATTATGAGGTTGATTTACAGAAAGGAGTAATAGTTATTCTGGTGCCTGATGATAATAAGCGTTTTGATGTGGTATGCCAGAAAATCAATAGTCAGCTAAACCGCATAGCGGAAACTCTGGAGGTGCGGGATAAACCAATAATAGTTAGGGTAGAACGAAGCGGCGAGGGTAAAGAATTGATATTAGAAAAGCAAGGTGATTAGAATGACAATCTTGCTTCTCTATCCTCAAGCGGAATAACCCGGTCTATTCGCCTTTGAAAAGACCGATTAGCTCTATGGCTGATTTGTTTTTTAGTAAGCCGCGGCCAGAAGCGTCTTCGTATAATATTTTGGACAAGGTTGATTCTAAATATGAAGCCATATCCAGTAATATTATCATGTTTTCATCACTATAAGGGCGTAAGGCGTCAATTCTTTCGATTAAGTCAGTCCCCTTACTTTTTGGGGCTATTTTACCATTGGATGCCTTGGTTACAAAATTTTCTAGAATGGAGACTATTCCAAAGCTATATTCAATTAAGATTCCTACGCACTTCAGGAATATCCTATCGTAGTCATTATTTTCGAGAGCAGAAGTATCAGCTGGCTTTTTTGCTTCAGGACTTTGTAATATTTCCGGTCCGGTTTTTAGACTCGTACTGATATGGCTCGCCAGGTAAGCAGTTCTGGTCCCTAACCTACTACTTAATTCGCCAAGAAGCTGCACATTTTTATCAGTAGACAGGGCTAAAAGGCTAGGATCTAATACCAGCGGCTCATCTTTTGAAACATTATCTCCTACATCTTTAAGTTCTCCAGCGAATAATAAACTGAACGCGAAAGCAAACATCTCGTACTGAAGATTATTGAAGAAACTAAGTCCCATTTCAAGATTCTTTTCGTATTCGGAATCTTTCATTTCTTGATGGTTACTCATATTATCATCTTTAATTTTTTCATAGACATATTGTTTACGATACAAACGATACAAATGTTGGATTTAGTTTTGGTTTTGGAAAAAAATTCACACAGGGTCCCTTTCATCCTATTTCTATCTGTGCAAATATTCTGCCTAAAATCAAGTTATATAAAAAAACTTCCCATTATTAACCAGAAAGATAACCTTTAGAAATAATGAGCTGCTATTTTTGTAAATTGTGGAGAGCGTTGAATTTACTTAGTAATTTAAAATGGTGTAAAAAAAGACCATTCAGGATATTAAAGGGTAAAAATCTCTACATCGTTTTTTACTAAGACTCAATAATATAAACTAAAATAATAATGTATCGTATATAAAAGTGGTTTATTCTTAAAGAACAACAAATTAAGGAACTTGTTTTTTAATCTAAGCCACTTTCCGGTTTGATTTTCGCCAGGGCTAATTTGATATGAAAAATCGTTGCGTGAAACCTCATAATTTGCCACCAGTGTATAGGTATAAACCACTTTGTTAATGGCAAATACCTGATTATGAAATCGGTAGATCTTTTCTGCAGTTTCCATGTTAAAGAGGTATGTATATTCTATTTAAACGCCACGGACGCAAACGGTTTTTCAAACGGTATAAATCTTTTGAAGAATTAAATATTGAAATTAAAAGAGGCCACAACGAACGCTTCATGGGTAATAACCAGTTTTACTACAATACGGACACTCGACATATTGAGATATTAAACAGTCGTTTGTCTATTTTTAATTGTATCGAATACCTGGAATCTTCCAATATTATTCCTGCAGAAGTACATGTTTAATTTTAATAGGTAGCTTTATAGTACTAGTAATTGCTGCCAATAAATTACTTGTCTTTTACCCTGTTTGTTTCCTCTTCAGAAGCAGTTTTTCTGTTGCGAGCAGCAGAAAGTTTTTGATTGCCAAAAGAATAGCTGAGGGTTAATCTTGCATTCCTGCTTTCGTAGGCCTGACGGAAGTTTAAATCAATTTCTCGGTATTTCAGAACCCCAGATGTATTGTCGCTGAAAAAGATATCATTGACATTCAGGCTTAGCTTGGCCTTTTTATCCCAAAATGTTTTTTGTACAGCGAAATTAAGGCTTCCAAGATTGTCGATGGTGATAAATTCGTTTAGAAATTTGGTCATATAATAACCTGATAGTTCAAAGTTAAGCGATGCCACGGGTTTATAAGCAATCTGCCAGTAGGCCAGCCAGTTCCATTTGCTTTTCTTATAAGTTCCGCCCAAATAATCGGCCTGATAGCGATTGAAAATTACTTGGTTTCCGCCATAGCCACTTATTGTTTTGCCAAGCTTAACAGGGAAATTTAACTCGGCAGCAAAATTATCAAAAGTCCCTAAGTTCTCAGTTGTAGTGTATGTTAGTTTTCCATCTTGTCTGGGAGCATTATCGAAAATTACATCGTGCTTCTTGTTATAGCTAAGGGCGAAGAATGGCTGGTTTTGGTAAGTCAACGAAAGCTTATATTGATCAGCAGTTTCCGGCCGTAAAGTTGGATTACCCTGAGTGTAGGTTAATGAATCAATATACTGAATGAAGGGATTTTGCTGTTGAAAGCTAGGCCTGTTGACCCTCCTGCTATATTGTAAAATCGTAGAAAGCTTAGGAGTTACCGCCCGGGTGATAAATAAGGAAGGGAAAAGTTGTACATAATTTCTATCAAGAACCTTTGCCGATTGTTGTTCGCCACTTGCAACAGTCTGTTCTGCACGCAGGCCTCCTTTAATTTCCCATTTGTTGATTTTATGCTGGAAGGATGTGTACAAAGCATTGACATTTTCCAGGTATTTAAAATTGGTGGTCCTTTCCGGGTCAACAATTCCGCTTTTTGTGTAGGTCAGAAAATTATCTATTGTTGCAATGCTTGATTTTCCGCCAAGCTCCAAAGAGGTTTTTTCGCCAAACGCCCGCGAAAAATCTGCTTTTAATACCACTAATTGAACCGGATTATCAATCAGTTGCGTGTTGGTATAGTTAGCTGATCCTTCAGTGGTGTTTATAATGCTATTATTTGTGATATTAAACTTTGAGTAGTCGAAATCGATGTTCAAGTCGGTGCCAAGCGTGTCAAAGCTGTGCTTCCAGTTAAGGTTTCCCGAGTAATTGTCTCGCTTGCTGCTGGTATTATTTAAGGTGTTAAACGAGCTGATTAATGGCCCACCTTCTCCGTCCAGTTCATTTGTGTTGTTTATGGCCTCTCTCAAGCCATTGCGCAGGAATCCGCGGAACATAAAGCCAAAGGTGTTTTTTTTATCGGCGTAAAAGTCGGCTCCAACTCTGAAATTATGACTATCGGCATTATTCGGCGAATAGTTTTCCTGTACCAATTGCTTCCCATCTATAATCCTGCTGAATGTTCCGCGGTCGTATTGATTGCGGTGGAAAAAACTGTAATTACCAAATGTATTTATCTTTCCCTTTCGGTGATTTAGAGTAAAAGAAGGATTTAACCGGTAGAAATTTCGATCTAGCGGACTTTTATTTTTGTTATACAAACCCATCCCTCCGGCTAAACTTAAACTACCATTGGTGCCGAGCTTAGCATTTCGTTTTAATAGGATATTGATTACCGCTCCGCCGGCTGCATCGTATTTGGCGCCGGGATTTCCTATCACCTCAATCTTATCGATGTTTGAAGCACTTACATCTTTTAAAACTTGGGTGATGTCGGTATATTGAGAAGCTCTGCCGTCAATTAAAATAATTGGACTGCCTTTTCCGACCATTGTTATTTTATCGTCGGTAACGATCAGCCCGGGAACTTTCTGCAAAACTTCCAAAGCAGTCGACCCGGCCGCTGTAGCACTGCCGTCAACATTTACCACCAGCTTATCCGGTCGTTGTTCTAAAAAGGGTTTTTTGGCCATAACACTCACTTCTTTCAATAAGTTACCTCCTGGTGCAAGTGTTATCAGGGGTACAATAAGTTCCGTGTCCAAAACACTTATTGGTTTGTATTCCTTCTTGTATCCAATCATCGAAACCGCGATAAGATATGTGCCCTTACTGATGTTTTGGAAGGTGTAGCTCCCTTTACTATCTGTCAGCTCTGATTTAACCAGCGACGAATCTGCATTTCGGAGTAAAAGCACGGAGACAAATTCCGAGGGGTTTCGTTTCTCATCTATAATTTTTCCGGAAATGGTCTGTCCTTTTGACGAAAAAACGAGCGTCAGTAGAAGTAATGTGATAAGGGCTGATTTCATTTTGCGTTGCTTTATAGGTAATAGATTCCATACTTAGATGAAATCCATACCAAAAAGTTGCAAGGCTATTAAATTAAATTAATTGCCGCCGAGAATAATTGGTGCTCCTTTGCTGTTCCCCATGATAATAACTTTAGAATTTGCTGATTTGGCAATTTCTTTTTGGGCCAATATACTTTCGTATTGTAACTGTTTGTCGCTTAGGCCCGTTGATAAGATTTTTTGATAATCGGCAATTCCTTGAGCCTCTACACGCTTACGTTCCGCTTCCTGACGCTCTTTCTGAAGTACGAAAGTCATTTTCTGCGCATCTTGTTCAGCATTAATTTTGGATTCAATGCTTGCCTTTACCGAAGCAGGGAGCGTGATGTTTCTGACTAATAATTGCTCAAGTTCCAGACCGCGTTTCGAAAAACTTTTATTAATAGTCTCAAAAATTTTGGCCTGAAATTCGTCACGCTTACTCGAATACAGCGCTACCGCATCATAAGCTACGGCATTATCTCTGATCGCCGTTCTCGAAACCGGCCGAACAATTTTCTCAAGGTAGTCTGTTCCTATTTCCCGGAGAATGTAAGGCGCTGAACTAGCCTTAACTCTGAATAATACGGACAGGTCAATAATTACTTCCAACCCGTCAGCAGAAAGAACGCGAATAGCATCATCGCCTTCTTTGTCACCCTCTTCATGCACGGCGGACATGGTGTAGTTTTGAGTTTTTGCATCAAAGGTTGTTACTTCAGCAATCGGATTTATAATATTTAATCCGCTATATAGAACGTCGTTATCTACTTTTCCGAAAATACTTATAACGCCGACCTGGCCAGCTTCTATCACTTTAAACATAGAAGTTAAGGAGCCTACAAGTATTACGAGCACTCCAGCGATGCGAATTATTGAGGCATACCGTGCTGATGGGTTATTTTGCTTGGAAATTACAAAACTGGCGATTAAAATAAAGATGCCAAGGATGATTAAGAACATGATTGTGATTTTAGTTTGGGATTAAATATAGGGTTTTTAATAAATCTAAAGGGATGAATATAAAGCGCTTTACCAGATTTATTGATGACCCGAAAAAAATCCTAAAAAACAAAAGGCTGCATCCTGGTGGAAGCAGCCTTTCTTAATTTCAGTATGAGAAACTTAGTAACCTAATTTAGCTTTTAAGTTTTGATCAATTGCATCTAAAAATTCTTCAGTATACAAATAATCGGTACCATGCTCAACTTTAGCTTTCGCAGTAATCGCAAGATCTTTTGTCATTTTTCCGCTTTCTACGGTTTCAATACAAACCTGCTCTAATTTCTGGCAAAAGTCAATCAGCTCCTGGTTATTATCTAATATACCACGGAATTCTAATCCTCTTGTCCATGCAAAAATAGAAGCTATTGGATTTGTAGAAGTTGGGCGACCTTTTTGATGCTCTCTATAATGACGGGTTACTGTACCATGAGCAGCTTCGGCTTCCATTGTTTTTCCATCAGGAGTAACCAAAGTTGAAGTCATTAAACCTAATGAACCAAAACCTTGAGCTACAGTATCCGACTGAACATCTCCATCGTAGTTTTTACAAGCCCAAACAAAGTTGCCGTTCCATTTCAAAGCAGAAGCAACCATGTCGTCAATTAAACGGTGTTCGTAAATTAAACCGTTTGCATCAAATTGTGCTTTAAATTCTTTCTGATAGATATCTTCAAAAATATCTTTAAAACGACCATCGTATTTTTTTAGGATGGTATTTTTAGTAGAAAGATATAAAGGCCATTTTTTCATTAATGCCTGGTTAAAGCAAGCACGCGCAAATCCAATGATGGATTCGTCAGTGTTGTACATTGCCATCGCTACACCATCACCTTTAAAGTTATATACTTCGAATGACTGCTCTTCGCCGCCGTCTTCTGGTGTAAATTTGATAGTTAATTTACCTTTTCCTTTTGTAACGAAATCTGTAGCACGGTACTGATCGCCAAATGCATGACGGCCAATACAGATAGGAGCAGTCCAGTTTGGAACCAAACGCGGCACATTACTCATTACAATTGGTTCGCGAAAAACAGTACCGTCAAGAATATTACGAATAGTTCCGTTCGGAGATTTCCACATTTGTTTCAAACCAAACTCTTCTACACGGGCCTCATCAGGAGTAATGGTGGCGCATTTGATACCAACTCCATATTGTTTAATCGCGTTAGCTGCATCAATCGTCACCTGATCATTTGTTTCATCACGATATTCGATACCTAAATCGTAGTATTTGATATCTACTTCAAGGTATGGAAGAATCAGTTTATCTTTGATGAATTTCCAAATGATACGAGTCATTTCATCCCCGTCCAGCTCGACCACCGGATTAGCTACTTTGATTTTTTGTATAGACATTTTTGTATAGAATTTAATTTGTGAAGCCGCAAAGATATAAATTTTGTATAAAGAACTGTTTCTGCATGTTGAAAAGCTGAGAAGTGACAAACATTTAACCATTCTGTTCCTTTTATTATAAAACAAAAGCCATGGTAGACCCAGATGACAAATTTTATCCAGGTTTTAATGATGAAAATCTTGATAGAGACAAAGAATTGGAAGATGAGTTGGGAGCTGAGACAAATACAGCGGACTTAGCTTATGATCCTGAAAAAGACAGTTTCGAACTTGATGTGACAAGCAAAGATGAAGATTATGATCATCCTGATCCTTACACAACGTCGGTAAGAAATGGCAGTGACTTTGATTCTGATTTTGATGAAGCAAATATTACTGCTAATGATGAGTATCATCGTGCAAACGATAATTCAGCCGAAGCACCTGAAGCCGATGAATTTGGTATGCATATAGATAGTGGTAAAATTGTGCAGTTGGATCCATTGGACGAAGAATTAGGTATGACAGCTGAAGACAATAGAGAGGATCTGGATGAGGAAGGTTATCCGAAAAATAATTTAAATGACAGGGATAGTAAATACTTGAAATAATTCTTTACGCGGATAATTCGAGATAAAAAGTGAGTTGAACTTCTTGTGTTTCGCGAAGATATTTCTTCCCTGGAGGATAGCGTTTAATTTACATCTAAATTGAACTTCCTTCTAAATTCTTCCAGCATAGGGTTTTTAGCCAGCATATGCTGATATTTTTCATGGGAAGTATACAGCCTTTTTTTTTCGTTCTGTTCTGCCTGACGGGTAATTATATCTATGCCAAAATTCTCAAGCTTCACTCTCAGGAAATTCAATAAGTCTACTTTCTCAAGTATCAAAAGATCTTCCTGAATGCGGTTCTCGGTAACAAGCTCAATTTTGAAGTCGTCTAAAACGGTCGGTGGATTGGCCGTCATGATGGTGAACAGATTGATTTTGCCGGCTTTTTTAATATCAGCCGCATAGGTGTTCCAAAGATTTAAAAAGTCATCTGACGTAAAAGGCTTCCTGCTATCACCCGAAACGTATTTCGGCGCATCTTCTTCTGCTTTATTAACCGGGCTACTTAAATCGTTCAGATTAGGAATGATCGACGGAGCGGATTTTAATGACTTAACGGTAATTTTTGGCTTCTCTGAGGGGATAGGAGGAGGGGGTATTAGATCGGCCTTTGCCGGCTCCGATGCGATACTTAAAGGGTGCGTTTCTGCTGTTGTATAAGGTCTTTCTTCCTTGTTTTCAGGTACTTGTGCGGACTGTTGCTGGATCGGTTTTAAGGCCTGGGACTCAGCTTTTCCTATGGATTCAGGTTTTTTTTTTAATGCCTCTGCAGAAGCTGAAAGATTTAGGGCCGATGGTATGTGGCAGATCTTAATGAGCGAGAGTTCTACCTGCAGTCGCTGGTTTTTACTGTTCTTATAATTAAGATCGCATTGGTTGGCAATATTTAAGGCTGAAAGTAAAAAGGAAGCGGATGCAGCTTTTGACTGCTCTAAGTATTTTTGTCGGATACCTTCGCTCACCTCAAGTAATTTTAAAGTCGAAGGGTCTTTCCCAACCAGAATGTTCCTGAAATGAGCCGCTAAGCCATTGATGAAATTATTTCCATCAAATCCATTTGCCAAAATCTCATCGAAAATCAGCAAGGTACTGGCGATATCTTCTTGTAATAAGCTTTGAGTAATCTTAAAATAATAGTCGTAATCGAGAATGTTCAGATTGTCGATTACCGCTTTGTAATTTACGTTTCTATTCGAGAAGCTTACTATCTGATCGAACATAGATAGCGCATCGCGTAAGCCACCATCAGCTTTTTGAGCTATCAGGTGTAAACCGTCATTATCATACTCTACGTTTTCTTTCTTTGCGATAGATGCCAGATGGCTGGCCATGTCTTCAACACGTATCCTGTTAAAGTCAAAGATCTGACAACGCGAAAGAATGGTAGGTAATATTTTATGCTTTTCTGTAGTAGCTAAAATAAATATAGCATAAGAGGGAGGTTCTTCCAAAGTTTTTAAGAAAGCGTTGAATGCAGCTTGCGAAAGCATGTGCACCTCATCTATAATATAGATTTTATACTTTCCGGTCTGAGGGGGTATTCTAACCTGCTCAATTAAGCTACGTATGTCATCTACAGAGTTGTTGGAAGCCGCATCCAGCTCGTGAATGCTGAATGAATTTCCATTTTGAAAAGATCGGCAGGAGTCGCACTCGCCGCAGGCTTCTACTTGTGTTGATAGATTCTGACAATTGATGGTTTTTGCGAGGATACGTGCACATGTTGTTTTTCCAACGCCACGAGGTCCGCAGAACAAAAAAGCCTGAGCAAGCTGATTGTTTTTAATGGCATTTTTTAGGGTGTTTGTGATATGCTGCTGACCGACAACGCTTTCGAACGTTGATGGCCTGTACTTTCTCGCCGACACTATAAAATTATCCATCGCCACGAAAATAAAGAGAAGATGTGAGATTTTAGATAGAAGATTTAAGATTAATAAATTTGTTTTTTTTCGTTTCAGTTTTTTTTTCAGATGTGCAACCTTATTGTTTTTTTGCCGTAAGCAATGTTGTTAGGTTTTTCATAAAGGTCAGGCTTGTGGTTAGGCTGTTGATCTGGATTTAAGTTTAGTTTAGGTTTAAGGCGCCCGTCAAGGCGCTTTTTTTGTATGTAATGTTTTTCTTGTTAATTCAGAGAAGCCTGACGCCCAGTCTGCAATTGCCTGATTAGCACAGAAATGCTTTTTATAAAATGCTTTGTTGTGATAATTATTATTACTACATTTGCCTCCCCTTAAAAAGGGTAATAATTAACAAAAAATTAGAAAATGCAACAGTACGAAACACTAATCGTTCTTACCCCGTTGTTATCTGAAGAAGCTGCGAAAGAGGCAATAGCTAAATTTCGTGGTATTTTATCTGATAACGGAGCCGAAATTATCAATGAAGATAATTGGGGTTTGAAGAAACTAGCGTATCCTATCCAAAAGAAAACGACAGGATACTATCACCTAACTGAATTTAAGGCTCCGGGTGAATTAATTAACAAACTGGAGATTGAATACAGACGTGATGAGCGTATCATGCGTTTCTTAACCGTTGCTCTTGATAAGCATGCAATTGCTTACAGCGAGAAAAAACGTAGCGGAGCTTTCAATAAGAAAAAACAAACTGAGGAGGTAGCAGGATAATGGCAAGAGATCAAATTAAATACGTTACTGCCCCTAAAGTAGAGGATACTCGTAAAAAATATTGCCGTTTTAAGAAAAACGGAATCAAGTACATTGATTACAAAGACGCAAACTTCCTTTTGAAGTTTATTAACGATCAGGGTAAAGTTTTACCTCGTCGTCTTACAGGAACTTCATTAAAGTTTCAACGTAAAGTAGCTCAGGCTGTTAAGCGTGCCCGTCATATTGGTATATTACCTTATGTAACAGATTCATTAAAATAGGGAGGTAAGCGAAATGGAAATTATTTTAAAACAAGATATTAAAAACCTTGGCGAAAAGGATGATGTAGTAACTGTAAAGCCAGGTTATGGCCGCAATTACCTTATCCCGCAAGGCTTTGCTACTTTAGCTACATCTTCTGCTAAAAAAGTATTGGCAGAGAACCTTAAACAGGCACAATTTAAACAAGATAAAATCAAAAATGATGCTCTTGCAATTGCTGCTAAATTAGAAGGTGTTAAACTTACCGTTGGTGCTAAAGCCGGCGAAAGTGGTAAAATCTTTGGTGCGGTAAATACTATTCAAGTTGCCGATGCATTGAAGAGAGAAGGATTTGAAGTAGATCGCAGAAGAATTACTTTCGAAACTGAACCTAAATTTGTTGGCGAGTATATTGCTAACCTTAACTTACACAAAGAAGTTAAAGTTCAGGTTCCTTTTGAAGTAGTTGCTGAATAATACTATCTTTAGGTTATCAGATTGTAAAAGATCTGGTAAACACTAAATCAAAAAAAGGTGCTCCGAAACGGGCGCCTTTTTTATTTTTGCACGCATGTCCCGTAGAAGAAGCAAGTCAGGTAGAAAATCATCTTCATTTAATTTTTCGAGATTTTTCCGAGCAGTCAAAAAGATTCTGTTGTGGTTTTTTGCTACCACCATTCTTTGGGTTTTGATTTATCGTTTTGTTAATCCGCCTGTCACCTGGCTAATGGTCCAACGCGGCTTCGAACGCAAAATCGATGGAAAAGCCTGGAAGATGGAAAAGAAATGGCGAGACTTCGATGATTTGTCTGACAATCTGAAGTACGCGGCGATGGCTGGCGAAGACGCTCACTTTTTGAAGCATTGGGGCTTCGATATCAAATCCATACAAAAAGCCTATAAGAAAAACCAAGCGGGTAAGCGGGTGCGCGGGGGGAGTACGATTAGCCAGCAAACGGCCAAGAATGTGTTTTTATGGCCAGGCCGGTCATGGATTAGAAAAGGTTTTGAAGCTTACTTTACCGCATTAATTGAACTGCTATGGACTAAAAAGCGGATTATGGAGGTTTACCTTAACGTAATTGAAACTGGGGATGGTATTTATGGAGCTGAAGCAGCTACACAATTTTATTATAAGAAACCTGCCACTCGTTTGAGTAAAGGGCAGGCCGCTTTGCTCATTGCTGTGCTACCGAACCCCCGACGCTGGTCACCCACAAAACCTACTCCATATATTTACCATAAGCAATACTTGATCCTGAGAAATATGCGGAGGATCAGAAATTTAAAGTTCGAATAAATTCGAATTTCAGAAAGAAAGCATTAAAGTGAAACGGGTATTAAAAAAGGTTTATTCAGGCTTTTATCAAATCGCCGAATACGCGTGGATGCCAGCTGTTTTTAAAAGGAATCTCCCAATTGTTTTCAACTTCGGCTACCGTTTGAATAAGATTATTAAATACGATAGTATTTTCAGTTATTTTCCCCTCGCTGATTAAGTTTTCAAACTCTTCCCTGCTGCACGAACGAATGCCGTTGACATCGCGATAAGCAATGTTGAACCGGTCGAAAAGATTAATATCTAGTTCTTCTTCAATTTGCTTCATCAGGTTCACCGATTTATCAATGGAACAACCTGTTGCCCCTGCCTGCTCCTCATCCACCATCAGCATGATAAATCTGTTATAATGGATTTCTACCTTGGCAGTCAGCTTATTCCCATGGGCTTCCCACTGACGTATAAAATTATTTAATTTTTCTTTTATCCCATGTTCTTCATGTAAAGAAAACGGGCGGTTTGACTGATATATCCAAACTCTGGAGCTTTTAGAGATTTCCATGGTCAAATTTACAAAATCTTAGATTCGTATGCGTTAATAAGCTGTCAAAATTGTCTTCCAGTCGGAGAAAGCATCTGGCATGCCTTTTCAATGCGGATTGCAGACGACATCCTCTTCACACCAATTCGAAAATGATTTAATTGTTCAAACAGAGGTACTAACGGGAGGGTTGATTTACTGTTTATTGTATCAGATTGCCGGTTTTGCATTTGTGTAAGAAAATAGATGGTCTTAAAAATGCATTACTGAGCCTTTTAATATTAACATAATATTATTCTTTTACATATAACCGCTATTAGGTATTGTTTTATTAATAATTACGATATATCTTTGGAAACACTACAAGGACACACCTATAATGACAAACTTCAGATTATTTGCCGTAGAATTCATTAAACTGATGCCTGGATTTTTAAAATTCGTTTATAAACGGAGTATAAAAAGTTGATTTTACCTACCCTTTAATGGGTTTACAAACCATTCGCTCTCACTGTTATTTCTGCAATGTCCAGGACTTCTATGTCTTGCTCTTTTTCGAGATGCTTCACTCCATCCCGAAGCATGGTCATACAAAAGGGACATGCAGCAGCAATAATGCCGGCCTGAGTTTCCAATGCTTCCTCAACTCTTTCAACGTTAATATCTTTTTTACCAGGCTCTGGCTCTTTGAATAGCTGAGCTCCGCCAGCTCCACAGCATAATCCATTTGCTTTGCACCGTTTCATTTCGACAAGATCAGCATCCAGGACTTCGAGAGCCTTTCGCGGAGCTTCATATACTTTATTCCCCCTGCCAAGATAACATGGATCATGAAATGTTATTTTTTTTCCTTTAAAGCTTTCTCCCTTTTCTGCTTTTAATTTCCCCTCGTCGATTAATTGTTGAATTAACTGAGTGTGATGGATTACTTCATAATTGCCGCCGAGTGATGGATACTCGTTTTTTATCGTGTTAAAACAATGGGGGCAGCCAGTGACGATTTTGCTGACATGATATGCATTTAATACCTCAATGTTGGATATTGCCTGCATTTGAAACAAAAATTCGTTGCCAGCCCTTTTGGCAGGGTCGCCGGTGCAAGCTTCCTCCGTGCCTAATACGGCGTAGCTAATACCAACATGCTGCAGTATTTTACAGATGGACCGTGTTATTCGTTGTGCGCGGTCGTCAAAGCTACCTGCGCATCCTACCCAAAACAAGATTTCGGGTTGATTCCCGCTTGCAGTCATTTCTGCCATTGTTGGAATTATTAATGGCTTTGCGTTGTCGATAGGATTTATGGGATCGATCATATTTCTGTGTTAGTGTTTTGAGCCCAATTGAAACGGTCGGATGCAGCATATTTCCAGGGTGCAGCGTTGTTTTCGACATTACTGAGCATGTTATTAATGCTGGCCGGAGCTTTAGATTCTTCCATAACAATATATCGTCTTAAATTCATTATTATGGCCAATGGATCAATATTGACAGGACAAGCCTTGATACATGCCTGGCAGGTAGTGCAGGCCCACAGCTCTTCCCTGGTTATGTAATCGTCCAGCAAACTTTTCCCATCTGAGTAATCCTTCCCATGTTTATCGATGTTGTTACCTACCTCGGTAAGTCTGTCGCGTGTGTCCATTACTATTTTGCGTGGAGACAGGAGTTTCCCCGTGATATTAGCTGGACATTCAGATGTGCATCTGCCGCATTCTGTACAGGTATATGCATCCATTAAGCTTTTCCACGAGAGGTCGATCACGTCTTTAGCCCCAAAGCTGCCCGGATTACTTATCTCTAATGGCTGAAAAGAGGGATCTAGTATCGCCTTAACCTCGTTTGTAACGCTTGCCATATTATTCAATTCACCACTCGGAGTCAGCTTTGAGTAATAGGTATTCGGGAAAGCCATTAAAATGTGAAAATGCTTCGAGTAGGGTAAATAATTCAGAAATATAAAGATTCCTACTATATGCATCCACCAGAACAGACGTTCTGACGCGACTAACATGCCGGTATTTGTTGGTAGAAGATTTCCTAACAATGAGCTTACGGGGAATGTGGATGAACTGAGCGACCTTTCAGGAATTAATTGCTGAAGCTTATAATCTGACGCATTCATCAGTAAAAAAGCCGACATTAGAATGATCTCAAAATACAGGATGTAATTGGCATCCGAGCGGGGCCAGTTTGTCATCTCAATACCAAAGAAGCGCTTAATTCTTAGAATATTTCTTCTGACTAAAAATAAGGCACAGGCAATAATAACACTGACTGCCAGCCATTCAAATGAAGCAATGAGGAAGGTGTAAAGCGAACCTAAGGGATTGGCAAATATTCTGTGGGTGCCTGAGATTCCGTCGATGATTATTTCCAGGATTTCAATATTGATTATTATAAAACCTGCATAAACAAAGAAGTGCAACAGTGCAGGAATCGGTCGGGCGACCATTTTTGTTTGTCCGAAGGCAACCTTCATCATCGTTTTCCACCTTAAAGAAGGATGGTCTGAACGATCTTCGGGTTGACCAAGCCATATGTTTCTGATCACCTTTTTTACATTCTTTGAAAAAAAGATAATCGCAAGAACCAATAACAAAAGAAAAAGAGCTTGTTCAATCATGTCAGGCAGAATTTAGCCAATTTGTGCTGGTAAAAAGTCAATTGTTAAGGAGTATAATTTATAAAAAAATAAAGGTAAATTTTAAAAAGAGTATAAATTTTTACCGGCAGAAAAACATTCGTCTTGTTTTTGTAAAACCTAGCGAAGGAAGTTTGGTTTTTCGATTGGCTTTGGGAAATAAGATATCTGAGAAATAATCCAAACTAGTTGGTGGGAGGATTAATTTGAAAGAATATAGAGTCAGTATTTTTGTTTAAGGTGTTGTGTTGCAATGACTTTTGAACCATTAAAAAAAATCTCCCGATTCAGAATGGGTAATATTTGAAAAAATGTTTTTATAAATGAAAAAAGACGCTACATTTGCAGTCCCAAAGGGGCTGGTACCATAGCTCAGTTGGTAGAGCAAAGGACTGAAAATCCTTGTGTCGCTGGTTCGATTCCAGCTGGTACCACGAAAAAAGGCTGATATGTTCTCATGTCGGCCTTTTTTGTTTAAGGGTAGTAAAATAGGTAGCAATTTGATTTCCGAAATTCAGCCATGCACAACAGAGAGGATTACATCCAAATCATTCAAGAAATAAGAAATGTAGAGAAGATTTCCTTAGATGAATACATCGAAAATCGCCTGATGCCACTTCAAGCTTCTGACAAGTATTTTCTTCGAACTCTCTATAAGGACGTTCATTATATTTTAAAAGACCTCGATGCTCCTGGAGACAATGATCTAATGATTGAGAATGGTGATTTTGCTCAAGAAGATGGAGACTATAAATTATCCGGATATCAAACCCGCCTTCACGATCTTTCAATCTGGTTACACATGGAGGCTGTAAAGAGCTTAATTGATGAATCGGAATTTCCTAATCAATGGATGACTAAAATTGAAAATTTTCAGTCGAATTTTTTAGATAAGCATTATTATACTCCAGAATATAAAAGCAAACTGGATTCAATTAAGAAGAGTCTTCATGTCGAACGATTTACTAATACAGGTAATAAGAAGGGTTGGATAAAAAAAATCCTGGATGTTGACAACTTAGAACTTAAACCGAACATCGCAGGCATTGGAATTAATCTTAACGAGATTATAAACAAATTCCGAAACAAATCTTGACATCTATAAGCTGTCTGTTCTTTTCTTCTATCGTATTTTAACTAAATTGATGCACCTGTAATATGTTTCAATTAAAAGTTAAAAGTAACATTGAAGTGCTGAATGACCTAAAGCGGAGCGGTGCTTTAAAATCCTTAATTTCAGCCGGCCTGTTTCCATCAAAAGTGATTTATCAAATGGAAATCTATTTTTATATAGATGCAAGGTTAGCTGCCGGTGAAAAGAAAACCCAGGCTGTCCTAGACGCTGCTGTAAATTTCAATCTGGATGAACGAAATATATACAGAATCTTAAAATCTTATTCAGCTACTTTTATTCATATATGAATAGAATGAATAAAGATCAGGCATAAAAAAACCCTCGATAATCAGTCAAGGGCCTCCATTACCTAATTAAAATATAGAATCTAATGTACTAAATACTTCTGTCTGTCAGCCTTCAATAAGACAGATTTTCTTCTCTTTTTTAGGTGTGGCATTTGTGGCATTTGGCCATAAATTGGCTAATATGTGTCGGTAAAAACAGCCGTTTGAGGGTAAATAAAGGCCGTTTATTCATATATGAATAGAATGAATAAAATAAATTCATTTTACAGCCGACACATAATGACATATAATCATGTTTGAATTCGTTTGATAACAGCAATATACCGGCTTAGCTCATGTATTCGATCACGAAGTTTTATCGCTTCAATTTCACGTATCATTTGAATTTCTGAAGATACTTCCCTGTTCTTCATAGGATCTTCTCCAGAATAGGATTTTAGAGTCGTTGAATTAATATCTTGTAACTCTTTTAGATAATCAATTATCGAGTCTTTTATTTGCATCAGTTAATGAGATTCATTTTTGGCTGTCATTAATCTTCGAAGGTTATCACCAAACCTTCTTTTATCCTGATTCATCATCATCTGGGTTAACACCCGCTCATATGGCAATGCCATAATATCATCCCACAATAAGGGGTTACCATTCGACAAGACTTCTAAGACATTGATGTCTTCATAAATCGCGAACATTTCAATACCAGCCTCTTTTTCCAAATCAGTAGACTTGTAAGTAAGCTGTTGGTTTTCGTTAAGTACAAGGGTTTCCACTGAAGAAAAAAAAAGTTAGCAAGTGCAACTGCCTGGCTTAACGGTAGGTCATAAACGGCCTCTTTGAATTCTTCAGCGCGATATTCATTGTAGGTTAATTCCGTGAATGGCACGTACAAATAATGAGCAAGAACATCAGCAATCTTGTCGGTAGGGTCAAAGGCTTCACCCTTTCCGGTTGCTTCAACTTGTTCCTGGAGAATCTCTTTCACTTTTCGGGATGGCCAGAAAGGTTGCTTTTCTAAATCCTTTGGAATCTTTATTACCTTACCAAGGATTATGACTGAATTCGGAGTGATTAATTTTTGGTCTGTGTTAAAAAGCTCTTCTATACTTTGATTCAAATGTGTAGTCAGAGCAATGGCATCATTTAACTGTTTATATGCTTTCGAAGACCATTCTAAAGATGCAAGGTCCTTTTTACTGGTATTGCAAATGATAGACAATCTTTCAAGATTATCTATTTCAGATGAATCCCGTAGCCTGATGAATTGACCTAACGTAATTTCAGATACATTTTCAGGTATTGTCAGTCGCTTTGAAGATATATTTATTTCAAACATATTTTGGTGGATTTAAAATAGACTATTATTTTCTGTTTTTACAGTTTTTTGTTGGACGGTTGTAATGTCTCTAACATTCACAATCGGAGCTGGTAGTTTAGAAAATTCAGATGCAATTGCTGCAGCTATCTCATTTGGATTAATAACACTTTGGGATATGGACGCACCGGTGATGCTCCCATAAATTCCACCGGATGCAAGATGCGGATAGGTTGAAGATCGATATCCTGAAGAACCAGGTCCAACAAGAGGGCGCCCGCCGTATCTCACATTTATTGCTGATAACATCCCCAACGCTTCCGGATCCCTGGCAGCCTCAGCAACAATCACCGCTTCACCACTTCTAAGCTTAGCATTCGTATTATCCGTTCTGCTGTATCCTGGAAGTACAGCACCACGCCCATCAGACTCAAACAGACCACCATCTTGAAATTTGGGTAATGTGAATAGTGTTTTTGCAGATGATATTGCACCCCCCAATGCCGCTAATGTTGAAGCAATGGCAACAAGGTTTGCAGGGAAAGGAAGTTTACCCTGTGATGCAAGAGCTCTAACCTGTTCCTGTATAATCAAGATATTGTTTTGTAAAGCAATACCGGCATTAGCTTTCATTTGCAAATCAGCTGCTACTTTGGCCGCAAATGCATTTTTACCAACAACCTGTTGGAACGAATCTCCGAATGCATTGAACTGATCAGTGGCATACTGAATCATATCAGCATCAAGTTCTTTCTGCTTATTCGCGAATTCTTGATGAATCAGATATGTATCTTCATTCAGCCTTAAAGCATTGGCAATTCTTATTTCATATTCCTGATCAAGTTGTGCCTGTAATGCAACAGCCTGTTCAGAGGGATTTCCAGCACTATCAACGGCCAGCTGAGCAAGAGCAAGCTGAAGTTCTTGAGCTTTTTTAAGTTCCTCATCACCCGCAGCGGAAATTTTCTCGGTCTTGATTCGGGCGTTATCTTCAATGATTGTCTGGCGTAATAATTCTTCAGATGCGATTATATCAGTTAAGCCTTTTTCTCCTTCTGAAACTTTATTCTTTAATTCATTAATCACTTTATCTTGTTCGGAAAGACGGCGCTGGCCGGACAAAGTAATTTGTGCAAGCTCCCGTTCAGTATTATCCTTGATGGATGATACCAGGATATCTTGAATTTGCCGATTGTTATCTTCAATGGCCTTCAGGTCTTCTTCGTGGAACCTTTCGCGAACTTCTTTAAGCCTGGCATTGCGTTCTTTCTCCAGTTGCTCAGTTGTCCGGCCGTACTTTTTGTACTTCTCAACCTTTTCATTGATTTCAGCATTGATGGAGTTAAGTTCCTTTTGCCTTTCTGTGAGGATGGTTTGATTAGTTCGGACTAAAGATGCAACCCGCTCTTCATCGGCTTCCTTTGCTTTTTCTAAACGTTCTTGACGGGCCTTAGCCAGCTTTTCAGCTTTAGCTGCTGCCTTTTCTGCAAGTGCATCCTGTTGGTTCTGAATTTTTTCCTGGCGGTTAGTACTCTCTTTTAATATTTCAATTCTGGATAATTCAGACTTTTTAATTGCATCAACATTTTCTTCAGTCAATTTGCCCTGGTTCTGAAGTTCAATTGCATAAATTGTTCCTTCGTTTCGCAAACGCTGGATTTCTTTTTGACTAAGATTTCCCCGGATAGCAGCTGACTTGATGGCCAGCTCGTTGTCCTGGTTGATCAGGCTAGCACGCTTTTTATAATTATCCTCGTCGATCCGCGCGGCTTCCTGCAATAACTTGGTTCTTTCCTTTTCAGAAAGAGATCTGTTTTTCGCCTGAAGCATTAATTGTGCAATCTGCTGTTCGGCTTTAGCGTTCTGAACGTCCTGAGCAATCATTGCATCGGTAAGGTCTTGTTGAGCAGCTTTCAAACTTGCTGCCTGCTTTGCAGCCGTTGCCATTTCCTTTCCTAGTGATTTAAAACTATCTATAGGATGAGCAATAATGTTACCCAGCTTGTTAAGCAAATCACCCACTGATTTAATATTAGTGATGAAATTTGTAACAACACGGCCAAGTGCTTCAAATCCGGCTTTTGCTCCAGCTGTGAACTGTTCGATTGTATCAATGAGCGGATCAAAGCCTTTGAGATAATTGATAAGAGCAGCTATCAAGGGAATAATTAACCCTATACCGGTTGCGGCTAAGGCAGTTTTAAAAACTCCTAAAGTGCTTGAACCAGTACTGATATTACCGGCCATAACCTTCGCACCATTAGCTGCTTGTAATACTTGTCCTCCAAAAGGAACGAGTTCACTAATCGCATCTTTGACCGATTGTTTATAGTTACCTACATTCCGAGTATTGTTTCCAACTTGGCCCTCTTGCTCTTTTAATTTATTAGTGGTATCAGCCATTTGAGCGGACAACGCTCGACCTTCAGCCGAATTCTCGCGCTGTTCCTTACTAAGCTGAGACCATTGAAGGGTTAGAACTGATAATTTTGCTCTTAGACCGACAATACTATCTTCATAATTCTGAGACAATGTAGTGTTTGCCTTCAGTTCGCGGCCAAGTTCTTGAAGCTTCAATTTATTCTGTTCAAATTGAACAGTATCTTTTTTCCCTTGAGCAGTCAATAACGCTTGCTGATCTTTTAGGGCTTGGATTTTTTTAATAGTGTCTTCAGCACGTTTAGCATATTCACCATTATCTAAACCAACTTCAATAATAATTTTGTCTGCCATAATTTACATTCTTATAAATTCACATTTAGCGGGTTCACCCTCGATATAATCGGAGATCCGATTGAGGTAATAATATTGCGCTTCGTTTGCATCATAGATGGGAATGAAGTGGTCGAGCTCTGCAATGTCCTCTTCATTCAATGTAACTTCCCGGGTAACTAGCCTGGGTTTCCTCAACAGATAATTGATCAGTTCATAGTAATGCCTATCAAAGAGTTCATCAAAGCCAAGTCCATCAAATCCTGTTTTAACAAAATAGGGAACTGAAATTGAATTAGGTATTACGGTACTCACACCATCAGTAAAGGAGATACCAGGATTTGAAATAATCCTGTTTATAAGAATTCGTGGTTCTGTCTTTACTGTGAAGTCTAAAGTTTTTAAAGGATCCGCAATCTTTTTAATATAAGGAACTTCAAGATCTTGTAGTTTTATTATTGTTTCAGTCGGAGCGAATGGACTTATAACAGCATCATTTTCGGGTTTAAGTGTTTCATTATTCACAACGAAACGACCAATACCTAATTCCTTGTTTTGTAGTGCTGCATCTTCTTTATATTTACCATAATTTACCTGGCCATAGTTCCCGAAACTAAATTTTGTTGCTGGCTGTTGGGCTGTAAACTTGCTAGTCCAATCCCTGGCAATCGGTTTATTCTCGTAAAGATTTGTGAAGCTTTTAAAATAGATAGTCTTTTTGTAATTGTCTACCACTGGAGTAAGGCAATACCTTTGCATGAAATCCTTCAGGTGATCTTTCTGTGATATTTTAGGAAGAGTTGCTTCAAGTTGAATATTGTCACCAAAAAGAACTTTACCGGCAATAGGCATTACAGATATTTTAGCACCAGACTTGATTGTATAGGATCTGTTACCAAAGTTTGCGAAGTGTTCAACTACCACACGCAAGCTATCTCCAACATTAAGTTGAATTTCTGCTTCAAGGGTATTGCCATTGAAATCTTGCTGTCCTGACACTTGGTATGCAACTGCTGAAGATGGTGCCAATAAAGTAAAGAAGTTCCATTTTGTTTGTCCAGCTTTCCTTAATTGAATTGCAACATTATATTCCTTTGGCGGATCAGCAAAAAATGTTGCATCGAACTTGACAGATATTGAAAATGTTGATTTGATTTTTGACAGGTATATTCTACCATCGAATGAACCTGATATATCAACTACTTTCTCAAATTGCACCACCATCAGGGTATCCCAACCATTCGGAAAGAAGGATTGGTCTGCAATTTTCGTACTCGTTAAAGCATATTGTTTTCTCTCTCCAATAAATGCCTGGCCATGTTCAAAGGCATCTTTAGCGAATGGTAATATTTCAGCATTGAAAATGGGATCATTCATTACATCACCTTCCCAGTTATAACCGGCTTCGGTAATAATTCTGTCAATGATATATTTATTGAATGTCGCGGGCCTCAGCTGTCTAACGTCAACAGTCTTGTTCAATTCACTTAATGAACCATAATCAATAATTGGGTAGTTTAATTCAGTTAGGTTTGATTGTGTATTTGTACAAGTATCAATATTCCATGGATGTTCGGGAAACGTTAAGTCGGTTAAATATTTGCCTTCTATTAATGATGCAAAGCTTTTCAGTCCGGATAAAACCTGAACTTCGAAACTTTTATCAACAGACTGAATAAGCGCCACACCTTTGGGTAAAATTTCAATTCCTTCCTGGACAAGCTTAGCCGGTAATATTTTATATGGCTGGTCTTGAGTAAATGAATCAGAATCAGCATATCCAAATATTTCCCGGTTGTTTTCTGTGGGTGGACACTTAAACATATTACTGAAGCTTGCCTGACGGTCCTTTAGTTCACCAAGGTTGTTGACTGCATAAGTCATAGCAATTGGATTCTCGCTAAGGTCAACTAGACGACCGTTGATGTAAAGTTCTTTCACTTATAGAATGATTAAGATGTTTTAATCAGTTCCTTTTTCATTTTAACTACGAGCTCATAGTTAGGAGATACTTCAGAAATACCATAACCCCTATTATTAGAGCCGGGAATGATTTCCTGCTTAACTAATACGAAATTGTTCTTGAATTCTCTATTACTAGAATCAGCAGCTGCCTTATGCCAGAATGGGCTCCGTCCTGTAGCTTTCTTATATAGCTTATTTACTTTGTCAAAGTCTTTTGAGAGAGCGTCAAGTGCCTCAACCAATGCAATTTCTTCAGGAGTAGAAGCATATACGGTTTTATTATCGACTAGCTCTTGTAATGAGTTTTTATTAACAATCACTTGCCCTTCTTCAATAGTATAATATTCGATTGAGCTAAGTTTGTGCGGTGCAATTCTTCTTGTTTCCGCAACAGCTGCTAACAGTTTCGTGTTGTCTCTGAATTTGATGCCTTGGCCTTTCACATAGGCTTCTTTATCAATTTCAAAGGGCCCTTCAATTTCCGGAACTTGAATATTAGCATAAGCTTTTTGTTTCCAAAACTTCTCTGGATCCTGATATAATTTGAATAGTTCTTGATAATTTGTTATTCCACCAAGCCCTAGCTTTTGAAACTCTTCTACGATGCCTTTAAAGTAAGGAAGCATTTCATTGACATCATCAATGATTTTATTAATACTGTCAGTTTGTTGATGGATAAGTATTTTTTCTGGTGATTTTTTCATGATTATTTTGAGTTAATTTAAGCCGGGTAATGGATTGAATATTTAGTTCTGTTTTTAAAAATGATGGAGCAATCTTCTTTTTGCTTCTGGATCTCTTGTCGCCTTATGTTCATGATATCCTTGAAGCTCTTAATATTTTGGCTGTCATTCATTTCGGCTTTTAATCTTGATGTCACTTTTTTCAGATCAGCAATAAGAGATGTACGCTTTTTTTCCAAAGCATTTACTTTTTTCCTCAGATCCTGCAGCTTCTTTGTTGTGGCAAATCTATTTGTTGTGGATTTGTTCAAATTGGCCATTTGGTAAGTGTTACTTCGACTGTTTAATTTGTCCATAAAGCTTTGGACCGCTGTTGTGGCTGGTTTCTTCTTCATTTTATTTTGATATTAATAATGCGCTTCTTAATTGTTGAACGCTAATGCGTGAGCCGTCTTCGGTGAGTCCGTTAGCTTTGGCTTGTGTAATAGCATCAGATTTACATGGAGCATCAACAAAGAATTTAATTCGCTGGCCGTCTTCCATCCTGGAAACCATGTACTGCTTTGATTTAATTATAAGGTTTGTCATCTTCTTCTGTCTGGTGAGTTTGGGTCAAAGAAGAGTGGATTCATCATTTCACGGAAGCGGCCGCGAATACGGGTGCCATATCTTTCTTCTACTTCTTGAGCATCAAGGTTAGTTGTGCAATGAGTGTATGCTTTGATTCCCGAATCGTATCGGTAATAGAGAATTTGCGCTAGTACGTCGACAGATTGTCCATAATAATTTCCCAGATCTTCAATACCCAGATCATCAAAACACATTCCGTAAAAGGTATGTCCGAAATCATTGAGCCTGTCTTTCTTCAAACGATCATATTTATCGAAGATATTGTATCCGAATTGATTGCCTTTTTCATCTTTTTTATTGAAGAAATTAACAACCTTCATGCATGATTGAACTTTATAACTTGCAATTTGGTTATCATGGAAGATTTGCATCATTGTGGTTTTACCACAACCAACAGGACCTTTCAAAAGAATACCTTTGTTGAAACTATAACCTGCTTCTTCAAATCGCATATCACCGGTGAAGTAAAATAATAGCAGATCAAAGATTTTTTCATTCCATTCATCGATCTTGAATCCTGGATAGGATTTTAGAATGATAACTTTTAATTGTTCTGCTGTGAAACGAATATTAGAGTGGTTCGAAGTATCGCTCTTTTGAGATGGTTGCTGGATTGATGACTTTAGTAATTGATCGATTTTCTTTTCCATTTGATTGTTTAATTATTTCATCCTTCCATGACTCATTGTTGAGATAGGTTTCAGGATGTTTTCTGAACTTTTTATCCGGTTGGGATTTTTTATAAAGGGGAATGTGAGTGAATATTTTTTTTCGGTCTTCTAATCTTACTGTAGCCCATTTTTTCTCGAGCTTCTTTTTGTCACCGACTTTCTTATCATACAAGTCCCAAAAAATTTCAAAAGAGTATTGATCACTCTCAGAGCTGAAAAGCTCGATAGGTTTAGAAGTTTCATGTTTATAAGGTTTATTATTTAAAGGTTTTATTAAATGTTCCCTTTCACCATCCTTATTAAGTTCCCCATAAGTATCCCGCTCACTATCGGTTTCACCCTCCGAAATTTCGTATAGTAGCTTAAGCGAAACACGAGCTCTTGAATATTTACTTTTACCTTTTTCATATAAATCCAGGAATCCGTTTTGGTTAAGATAATTAAGTGCTCTATAGTAAGTATCTTTATCAACTTTAGACCTAGCTATAACTTCTCCAAATTCTACTGGAAAAACCCTAATCCAATTTTGTGCATTGTTTATAGCAAACAGTGCATTGTAAACGGCTATGTGAGTGGGGCGCATGTCTATATGTTCCAGGATTTTGTCTTGGAAGGCCAGATGTAGTTTAACGTAGTTTACAATCTGTGTCATAAGTTTTAGCCTCACGCAAACGGACAATTTGAACAGTTGAATGTGTATACATTGCAGAACCTGGAGTGAAGAATATATAACCGTTATCATGAAGTTGCTGTATGCAACTATAGTATGTGGTAGGACTTGCAATTCCAGTTAATTGCAATACTTCACCATACGAAACTTTAAAAATTTCTTTCCCAGCTCTCTTTTGAATTAGAAGAAGTACGAAGTAAATTCCAATGCTGTTAGACTTCAAAGATGTTTGTGGCTCCTGTAATCTTTGAAAGAATGCCTCAACTTGCTCCATATAGTTTATTGAAGCATCAGTCATCTTGCTCTTATTTTGTTTTGAAGAGCTGATATGACCTCCGACTTCATAAAGAATACCCTGGTTCCTAGTTGAAGAAAAGGGATCTTTTTCTTTTTTCTCCAACGGATAACGGTCTGTTCGCCTACTCCTAAGAACTCACATAACTCTTTAACGGTGATAGGTTTTTCTATGACTGAATTTGAGGTAGGAATATTTGCTTTTTCAAATGCATTTTGGACTGCAGTGTCAATAACTGACTGGAGCTCTTGAGGTGTAGTAATTAGCTGTATTTGCATACTAAACTGTTTTGTTTAGTCCAAATATCAGCAGGTCAAAAACAGGAAATTCCCAAACTGCCAGTTTGGGAACATTTTGGTAATTTGGTAATATTATTATTTAAGCAAATCTGCTAAACACTCTTTAATAACCTTTTTTCCGGGGTCTAAATCTATTCTCCTTAACCTAAAGTCATCTTCGGATAAATCTGTTTTAAAGGTTTCATTAAACACTTTTGCAAGCATTTTTCGACTACCATTTTTGGTGCCTGGTTTGTGGAATAAGTTAAAGTCTCTAAGCACTGCATATAAATGGATAGGCTCGATGTAGAGTGGATCTAAAGCAGAATCTTCTTTGTCTACCCAATTCCCGCCCGGCCAAATGATCTTACTGTTTTCTAAAGCTGACATAATGCGAAGTGCAAGATTTTTTTTCGAGTCTAAAAAGACTAAACTTAATGGTGGCTGAGGAGGATCTGTCGGAATTGAAATAGAGGTCCTTTCAAGCTGTTGCTTACATTTAGAGCAGGAGCAAGGCTCAGTAAAGCTGATCTTGCCTTCAAAGGCTTGCGGATATAATTTTATAAGATCGTATAGGCCGGATAATATTCCGGCTCTAAAGCCAAATTGCACGAAATCATATTCATCGGCTATAAGTGGTAATACTTCAATCCAAGAAGCCCAGGGGCCTAATTCACCTCCGGTTTCTTCTTCATGATGATAGAACTTTTGCTGTAATGTGTTTACGTATTTAGAAATCGGTCTATGAATATCTTCGGTCGGAATAGGATAAGCATCTTTAAAGTATTTCTTGCCTTTTTTAAAGCCTTTATAGTAAGGCGATAAAAGATCATATCCATTAATCATATCTACGTTCGACCATTTACCTGGATCAACTGGAATATTGGAGTTTTGTAAGATATAATAGAGGCCATGGTTAAGAGCTCTACCGGCATAGAGCTCTTTTTCTATCCAAGCATGAGAAATATCATACCTCTCTTTATAAAGCTCGTCATGGAATAAATCATTGAAGCAAAAATCAAAGTGTCGTTCCGGATTTGGAAGCAACTCATATTTAATTCTAGGACCTTTTTTCAATGGGGATGAAGTCATGATAAATAATCAGAATCCTTGCTTTGATCTAATTTTACAGCGAGCAATAGCTTTTTAATAATGTTAACTGAAAAGATGGTATTTGCAATTCCTGCTGGATCTCTTTCAGAATGGTGAATAAAAACATCTGCCAGAGAATCAAGGTCATCAAAAGCTGCTAGTAATTCTTGATCGGTAGATAAGTAAAGTTCAAATACTTCTTGAGTTTTGTTTTTTTTGGCTTTAGTGTCCATCTGGTTGTTTTGCTTATGGTTAAAAAATAAAGAACTGAAGGGCTCGCAAAACAACCAGACACCATTTTCATGGCATATAGAAATTGCCGGACTACGGCTTCCCTTCAGTATTTTAAATAAGAAAATCAAAAGCTTAAAGCCATGATGTGAATAATAAGTGTTGATTGTTTTGCATTATAAAAATGCAAAAAACTAATGGAATTATCAAGTCTAAAACAAAGAAAGTTTAACGTTTTTTAGGCATTAATTTCTGTTTCCTTATTTTCTCGTTGTGCATTGCCACAAGGTCTCTTTTAAGATTGGCCAGATATTTCGGATCCTTATGTAAAGGCAATTTTGATTTTGCCTTGAAGTGCTGCTCGTTTATTGAAGGATCATTTAAGTTGTGAATTAACTTCATGTTAGACTACCTTTAATCGCTTTCTATTATTGATTTCGATGATCTTTTCAGCATGCTCTTCAGGGGTGATCTTAATGTAAGTCATGAAGTTGGTTTCCGTTCTATGACCTGTTAAAGCCATAATGCTAAGCACCGGTACTTTGTCATGGTACATGTTGCTTGCAGCGCTTCGCCTGGCTGTGTGTGTAGAGACCATCTCAAATTTTGGTATATGCTTAATAATCTTTTTTCCTGCTTTGGTGAATTTAAGTTCATGCAGTTCTTTAAAACCATCAAGTTTGCTGCAGACATCTTTTATATATCTGTTTACTTCTTGATTAGTCATTTTAGGAGGTAAACCCGTTTTAGTATCCTTATACTTTTTGAAAATTGATTTTATAACATCATTAATCGGAACAGCAACCTTAACACCAGTCTTTTCCGTTTGAATTATTATAATGTCATTCTTAACCTTGGCAGGATTGAGTTTAAGCCAATCTGAAAATCTTAAGGCTGTATGAGCACCGAGTAAGAAGAGGTCTCTTGCTCGATCCAATGTAGTGTTTTGCGATAAATCTAAGTTGAATAATTGAGTTAATTCATGCTGGTGCAGATAGATATTATCTACTTTTTCAGATAGTGCTCGATATCTCTTTCCTTGAAAAACAGCTGTAGTTAAGTTATCTTCCCTAGCCTCGTTTACAACTACTTTCAAGGTCCGGATATGTTTTCCTAATGTATTGGTTGAATACTTTAAGCTCGTCGTTAAATATTCCTTAAAATCTTCAAAGAATTCTAAATTCAAACCTGTCAAAAATATAGTGGTTCTATACTTCTCCTGAAATTGCTTTACATTTCTTCTTAGGGTACGGTAAATTTTAATTGTGCTTTCAGATAAAGGCTTACCAGAATCATTAGTTCTTAAACCCTTTTCGCACTTTATAATAAATTTATCAAGGTACTCGACAAAATTAGTAGCTCCCTCATCGCCTTCTTTTTTGGTAAGAGGTGTTTTACTCGTCTTGAGTTTATCAATTACTTTCTGAGATGAATAAGGTTCTTTATTTATTTCAAATACTCGCTCAATGTCTTTAATAGTGGATTTGAAAGAATTCAAAGTCTGATTATATTCTTCGATATCTCGGTTCGTTGGCAAAGTGTCGTAATCAACTAATGGCAATAGTTTCTTCGCTGTTTTGCGGTCCAGGTAAAGTGCCTTTTGGATTTTCGGATCCCACATCTCTTCGCGCAATTTAATGCCGGTATTGAAGTATTTTCTTTGCCCTTCAACCTGGTATATTAATTCAACCGGGCATGTGCCGTCTTTCAGTTTTTTATCAGAGCGAAGATTAAATCGAAGTGTCCCCATTTGACAATGAATTGATGTCTGGCAAAGATAGTAGGTAGCTAATTAGGTAGCAAATAAAGTGGTAATTAAATATAGTCGAAGGGAGTTCATGGTATTAAATGTTTTCTTTTTGTTGTTTAATCAAGGTTTTTTGATGCCAATGTCTTTCTTGGTGATTTATTAATTGTGGTACAGCTGGTACCACGAAAAAAAACCTGATTTTTCATTAAATCAGGTTTTTTTTATGTTTTAAATGCATCTTTTCTAAATCTGTCGAAAGGTTCGCTCCTAGCACTCGCTTAATTTCTCGGTATGTCTTTATAGAGATTTTCGTCTATCTGCAGTTTGGGTAAAGAGTTTCATGGCTTAAGGCCTTACAGAATCCGTATATTCATACTTCAGGATTTTCAGAGTCTTAAAGAGTAAAGTGCATTAGACTGTTTGACTGTTACCTAAAAGGATACTTACAGATATAAATTGCACTTATCGAGTTATCATCAGCGAATTAATATATAGGTTCGATGTCTTCCGGTAGTTTCGAACTTCTGCCCGAAAACTCGCTGCTTCAATGGGTTTTTTCTTTGGAAGAAAACTGGGAAACAGATTTTTGTTTTTTCTGATTCGTAAAGTCAAAGATTAAGACATAGTGCTTGCACACAGATATGGACTTACTTCGAATTTGTTTGACTCCTTCAGCGCCTTAAACCCTCCCTTGATATCGATCAAATTGGTGTATCCTCTGGCTCTTAATATCGAATTGAAGATCATAGAGCGATAGCCTCCGGCACAATGCACATAGTATGGTTTATCTCTGTCTATCTGGACCATGTTCTTATTAATATATTCCAGAGCTGCATTTTCTGAATTAATTAGGTGTTCTGAGTAGTGTTCAGTGTTCTTCCGAACGTCAAGGATGTTTACCTCTGCGCCATTTTTTATTCTTTCGGCTAGTTCTTCTGTTGAGATAGACTCTATAGAATCTATTTCTTTACCCGCGGCTTTCCATTTTTCAATCCCGCCCTTTAAGTAGCCGATAGCATTGTCATAGCCAACCCTGGCCAGGCGTGTCACCACCTCTTCCTCACGGCCCTCATCCATAATGATCAATAATTCTTGTTTGATGTCGGGAATTAAGGTTCCAACCCATGGAGCAAAGCTTCCGTCGATCCCAATATTGATTGAGTTTGGCACAAATCCTTTCGCGAATGTTTGGGGATCGCGGGTGTCAAGGAGCAGGGCTCTGCTTTCATTTGCTGCCGCTTCAAAAGCATCGGGCTCTAATGCCTGTGTCCCTTTTTTCAATACTGTTTCAAAACTTTCGTATCCTTCTTTATTCAATTTCACATTGAGAGGAAAGTAGGCCGGAGGAGGCGTCAGACCTTGTGTTACCTCTTTAATAAATTCGTCCCGCGTCATATTCGCCCGTAAGGCGTAATTTGTTTTTTTCTGGTTCCCTAATATGTCAGAAGTTTCCTTACTCATATTCTTACCGCAGGCAGAGCCTGCACCGTGGGCCGGATAAACGGTGATATCATCGTTCAAAGGCATGATTTTGCTCCTCAAAGAATCGAAAAGAGTTCCTGCAAGGTCCTCTTGAGTCATATGCGCCGCTTTTTGTGCCAGGTCCGGACGGCCAACATCGCCGATAAACAAAGTATCTCCGGAGAACAGCGCAATTTCTTTGCCCTGCTCATCAATCAAAAGATAAGAAGTGGATTCCATTGTGTGGCCAGGGGTATGCAAAACCCTGATCGTGACATTGCCAATTTTAAACTCTTCACTATCCTTTGCGACGTATGCCTCAAAACTTGGATTGGCGTTTGGACCAAAGATAATGGGAGCACCGGTTTGCCTTGAAAGGTCTACGTGCCCGGAAACAAAATCTGCGTGAAAGTGGGTTTCGAAAACATATTTTATAGTCGCATTATTGCCTTTTGCTTTTTCTATATAGGGGCTGACTTCCCGTAAAGGATCAATAATCGCAACTTCGTTTCCTGATTGGATATAGTATGCACCCTGTGCTAAGCATCCGGTGTAAATCTGTTCGATAATCATATTTTGATTCGTGTTTTTTTTCATGAGGGTATATGTTGTTATTAATTCTGCCTGATGTTAGGTTGTTTACGCTTTTTAAAGACGGATTCAGCAGCGTATTTATACTGCAAATTTCGGGATCTGCTAAAGTCCGGACGGTGACTTTTATTACACAAGAAATTATCCGCTGATTTCTTTAATAATGATATAAATGCCCATCACAAGGACAAACCAGCCAAAGCCTTTTTTAAGCTTTTCTGCCGCAATTTTTTTACTCAACAGTCCACCAACAAATATTCCGGCGACGGCGATTGCAGTGATTGAGAGAAGAAAGCTCCAGTGGATATTGAAGTGTCCTAAATCTCCGGCAAAACCGAATAAGGAATTCATCGCTATGATGATAAGAGAGGTTCCTACGGCTTTTTTCATTGGTAATTTTACCAGGAAAATAAGCGCAGGTATCAATAGAAAGCCGCCACCTGCACCGAGCAGACCTGTAACTAAACCAATGCTAATGCCATATCCCAGAAGCTTAAAGAACTTGATACAATCAGAGCACTCCTTCTCTGGTTCGGCATTACCCGTATCGCGGATCATGCTGATGGAGGCAATCAACATGAGTATACCGAAAAGAACCATAGTAAGAAAGGATTCTGTAACTGTAAAAGTGCCGATTGTTATTATTTCTTTAGGGATAATTGGGATCAGCAACTTTCGGGTTGCAAAAACGGTGACTACGGAAGCTGCACCAAAAAATAAAGCAGCTTTCAAATTTACCAAACCTTTACGGAGGTTACCGACTGAGCCTATTAAGCTTGTGAAACCAACAATAAACAAAGAGTAAGAGGTTGCAAGCAAGGGTGGCACCCCGAACAGATACACCATTACCGGCACGGTAAGGATGGAGCCTCCACCACCTATTAAGCCCAGAGAGATTCCAATTAAAGCTGATGCCAGATATCCTAATAATTCCATGATTATAAAGGTCGAGCTTAAATTTTCTGGAGTTTGTGACAAAAGTCACCGGGCATAACTTGCACTGACGAAAAAAGATAGCCCGATAGCGGCTTGTGTTTTTACCCGAACACCCTTAGCGTGGTGTTTAGCTGAACACATTGTCGTTTGTTGCTCAATCTTTTTATCTGTGTTTCATCTGCTCCAGCATTTGTTTCATCTCAGCAATTTCCTTTTCCTGCGACCGTATGATTTGCTCTGACAATTTTTTTAATTCAGGATTTTGAAGTTTTGCCTTTCGGCTTACCATAATAGCCGAAGAATGATGTGGAATCATTGCTTTGATATATTGCCTGTCAGAGACCAAGGTTTGATTTCTCAAAAATACAAGTGCCAATACGAATACTATGACACAAGTTGCTGTTATAATTTGGTTTAATTTTTTATTTTGATACATCATCGGCATCATAAAAAGCATTAACAGGGTCATAGGTGCCACCATAAGGAGAGACATATAAGCGCGGGTGGCGCTCAAATACAAATGATCCGGTGTGTCGATATTTAAAAACATTACCAGGTACATAATGATAAAGGATATACATAGCATCAGTGCGAATCTTTTATAATTAGTTTCTTTATTCTCCATGGGCATCAATTTAAATATCAGTTATTTCGGATCAGCCTCTTTGCCTACCGAAAACTTGTGTCTTAAAAAGTACATCAGGCGTCGGGTATTTGTTTTATAATTTGCTTAGGTCTAGCATATCCTTGCTTCCCTGCGAAGCTTTTTTCGGTCCGGGTAGGGTCTATCAGTCTTATCCAAAGTGTTGCCTGGCCCGCAAATGCAATTTTTTATGGGAGCCTTTTTGTATGCTGCCCGGGGAGAGCCCTCCTGATTTACAACAATCATTACATCGGCTGACCTTCATCATCCACCGGTTCCTTTCTAATCAAATATCTTTAACTATGCGCTGCCTCCTAATTCTTTTTTTCTTCTTCTTTTGTCTCAGGATACATGCGCAATCAGCCTATGAAATAGTAAAAAAGGCTGATGATAAAATGCGTGGAAAAACCTCTCAGTCCCTCATGCTAATCCGGACAGTTCGGCCGACATGGACACGCGAAATGGAAATGCGTACCTGGATGAAGGGCACCACCTTTGCTCTGATAAAGGTCCTCGCTCCTGCAAAAGACCGCGGGATCAGCTTTCTGAAAAAGAAAAAGGAGGTTTGGAACTGGCTCCCGTCCTTAGAACGTACCATTAAGTTGCCACCTTCTATGATGTCGCAATCGTGGATGGGCACAGATTTCACCAATGATGACCTGGTGAAAGAATCTTCCGCACTCGAAGACTATACCCATACCATTGCCGGAGACACCATAATAAATGGAAGAAGCTGCTACATCATCAGGTTTACGCCAAAACCCGATGCTGCCGTTGTTTGGGGTAAACTGCTGGTAAGTATCGACAAAAAAGATTTCCTCGAACTGCATACACTGTTCTTTGATGAAGATGGAAGTTTGCTGAACATCATGAATGCCTACGATATTAAGATGATGGGCGGGCGGTTAATACCTTCCCGGCTGGAGATGATTCCGGTAGATAAAAAGAATCAGAAGACTGTTATCATTTACAAGTCCATTGTATTCAATCAACCCATTAATGATAGCTTCTTCACCGTCGAAAACATGAAACAACTCAACTGATATGTGGCTTCTCGGTCTGGCATGGAAAAACCTTTGGCGAAATAAACAACGAACCCTGATCACGATGGCGGCGGTTTTTTTTGCGGTCATTCTCACCACTGTAGTCAGCAGTTTGCAGAAAGGGGTATTTGAAAATCTTATTAAGAATCTCGTAAGCTTTTATTCTGGATACATCCAGGTACATCAAAAAGGATATTGGAATGAACAGACTCTTGAAAATACCTTTCGGCAGGACGCTGAGACCGAAAAAAAAATACGCTCCGATCCATTAGTAACCGGAATAGCCCCCCGACTGGAATCTTTCGCGCTTGCCGCTTCTGCCGAACTAACAAAGGGATGTTTAGTAGTTGGGATGGTTCCGGAGGAAGAGAACAAAGTTACCCGTCTGGAAGAGAAAGTGGTTATCGGAAGCTATCTAAAACCTGAAGATGAAGCTGTATTATTATCTGAAGGTCTTTCTAAGAGACTGAAACTCCGTATGGGCGACACACTGGTGTTAATCGGGCAGGGTTATCATGGTGCTACTGCCGCCGGAAAATTTCCAGTCAAGGGTATACTACGGTTCGGCTCGCCCGAGCTAAACGACAAAACGGCATTTTTACCACTGCAAGCTGCCCAAACGCTTTATTCGGCAGAGAACCAACTCAGTTCTTATGTATTGTCGGTTAGCGAACCCGAAAATCTCCGCAAAATTACCGACCGCCTCCGGCCTCTACTTGGCAATCGATATGAAGTATTAAGCTGGGAAGAAATGATGCCCGATGTGAATCAACATATACGTACAGACACAGCAAGTATGTCGATCATAACCGCCATACTGTACCTCTTAATATGCTTTGGGATTTTCGGCACCTTATTGATGATGATGGTAGAACGCCGGTTTGAGCTGGGAATGCTGGTGGCAATAGGAATGAAAAAACTTTGGCTTTGTCTTCTCATGCTGGCAGAATCGGCATTTACAGTACTAAGTGGCTGCATATTGGGAATACTGGCTAGCATACCGATCGTAATTTACCTCAAGGTAAATCCCATCACATTTAGTGGTCGGGTAGCCGAGATTTACGAACGCTTTGGTTTCGAGCCGATCTTTCCTTCATCTACCAATCCGGAAATTTTTCTGAACCAGGCCATGGTGATTTTGCTGCTCGCCCTGCTTCTGGCACTTTACCCGGTAATTAAGGTATTGCAGTTAGACCCGGTTAAAGCTATGAAACAATAGATTTTTGCGATGATACTTTTGAGAATGGCCTGGAGGAATGTATGGAGAAACAGAGCGAGGAGTATTACTCTTATCTGCTCGGTGGCGGTTGGCCTCTTTGCCGGAGTATTTGTGCTGGCCATTTATCAGGGAATGCTTAAAAGCCGGGTCAGAACGGTTATCAGAGATGAGGTATCGCATATTCAAATCCATCATCCTCTTTTCAGAAACGACTATGAAGCCATTTATACGTTGCCGCAGATGGAGAAGCTGGAAGCACAATTGCAGAACGTCGGCCAGATTGAACAACTTTCCGCCCGGAGCATAGCGGAGGGAATGCTGGCTACGGGAACAGGAAGCAATGGGGTAGAAATACGCGGAGTGGATCCGGTGAATGAACGAGAGGTTTCCAATTTGGATGAAAAGATATTTGAAGGCGCTTATTTTGATACAGGGTTAAAAAATCAGCTGCTGATAGGAGGGAAGCTTGCTGAAAAGATGAAACTAAAGCTAAACAATAAAGTAGTGCTTTCTTTCACCGACAAGGATAATAATTTAATTTCGGCAGCCTTCCGCATAAAAGGCATTTACCGGTCTACAAATACACCACTCGACGAACGGATTGTTTACGTAAAGAGATCAGACTTAAATCCACTGCTAAATATTGGTGGCGGCGCACATGAAATAGCCTTGCTTCTAAAAAACGACGACAGCCTCGATGCCCTGCAATCGCGGCTGCAGACAAAATATTCTAAGCTTTCCGTTCAAAACTGGAAAGAACTATCGCCCGAAACGGAAATGAGTGTGGCTACGGTGAACCAGTTCTCGATCATCATTATTATCATTATCATGCTCGCACTGGCCTTCGGCATCGTTAACACCATGTTAATGGCTATACTCGAGCGCAGACGTGAAACCGGTATGATGATGGCTCTTGGCATGAATAAGCCGAAAGTGTTTTCAGTCATCCTTTTAGAAACCATTTTCTTGACCCTGGCAGGGCTGCCTGTGGGACTGCTTATTGCCTGGGGATTGAGCCTGTATACTGGCACCTATGGCATTAACATTAGTTCCTTTGCCAAGGAGGCAATGTCCTCTTTTGGTTACGGAAGCATTATCTACCCTGAATTCCCCTTCCAATATGTAACAACTGTGTTGCTCATTGTAGTTATCACAGCGGTGCTTTCTGCAATATTTCCCGCCATAAAGGCTTTGAGTATACCTCCTGTAGAGGCCTTAAAAAAATAAACAATGAACACAGTAATAGATGCACATAATATCAGCAAGATCTATAACAAGGGTACCATTCCCGTGTATGCCATCAGCAATGTGCACCTGCATGTAGAGCAGGGAGAATTCTCAGCGCTGGTGGGTCCTTCCGGATCCGGAAAGACTACCTTGCTGAACCTGATCGGAGGGTTAGACAGTCCGGATGAAGGAAGAATTATCATCAATGGCGTGAACATCACACAACTACGTCCCAGCCAGCTGATTGATTTTCGGCTTCATAATATCGGTTTTGTATTTCAGTCGTTCAACCTGGTTCCTGTATTAACGGCAAAAGAGAATGTGGAATTCATCATGCAGTTGCAGGGTCTTCCGAAAAAGCAACGGGACGAACGGGTGCTCGCTTTGTTTAAGGAAATAGGACTCGAAGATAAGATGGACGCCCGGCCCTCACAACTGTCTGGCGGTCAGCAGCAACGAGTTGCCGTGGCACGGGCACTTGCTTCTAAACCGCAGTTTGTATTAGCCGACGAGCCTACCGCCAATCTTGACAGTAAATCGGCCGCAACCCTGCTGGATATCATGTCTCAGTTGAACCGTCAGGAAAATATCACTTTCCTGTTTTCTACGCACGATCCGCGGGTAATCGAACGGGCCAGAAGGGTAATTACGCTCACCGATGGACGAATAATCTCTGATACCGCCGTGGTAGACACCTCGCATCAGGCCGAAAAAGCAAAATCCTGACTAGTATGAACCAAGCGCTTTATTTTCTGCTTTTGCTGTTTTTTCAGATCTGTGCAGCTGCTGATAGTCATGGGCAAGACAGTCTTCCTGCTACTGATACCATTGAAAAACAGAAAAGATTTGAGCTAAAGAGCTATCTGAAAAATCTGGAATATATTAGCTTCAGCAATGGCTTTAGCCACTCAATGAGTAATAACCTGGTGCACAACAGGATCAATATGAAATGGAAACCGGCAGAAAATTTCACTGCCGCGCTGGAGGTTCGAAATCGGTTGTTCTGGGGCGAAGAAGTAAAAAACAATCCGGTTTTTAAAGAACTTTTGGAGAATCCGACGGAAGCTATCAGCCTGTCAAAAGTCTGGTCCGGTAGCCGGTCGGTAATCTTTCACACCAATGTAGAGCGGTTGTGGGCCGAATATCATACCGATCAATTGAATTTCCGCATAGGCAGGCAACGCATTAACTGGGGAATCAACACGCTTTGGAATCCAAACGACCTTTTTAATACCTATAACTTTTTGGATTTCGACTACGAGGAACGTCCTGGTTCTGATGCTATAAAGGGGCAGTATAATTTCGGCTTTAATACTTACCTGGAAGTCGCCGCGGCTAGCACCGGCCAGGAGGAACAGATTGCGGCTATGAAGTTATTTACCAATAAGTGGAGCTACGACTTCCAGTTGGTAGGTGCATGGTATCTGCAACAATGGGCGGCAGGATCTGGCTGGGCAGGAAGTATCCGCGATGCCGGTTTCAAGGGAGAACTTCTGTATTTTTTCAAATCTCCTAAGGCAAAAGACCAGTTGAATGTCAGTCTGGAATTCGACTATATGTTTGAAAAGGAATGGTATTTTAATCTGGCAGGGCTCTATAATAAGCGAGGGATAAATCAGCAAATTCCTAGTCTCGAAAGTTTGGATTTTCGCTTGTCTCCCAAAAATTTGATTCCGATGAAGTGGACGCTCGCCATAACTGCGAACAAACCGATTAATCCGCTTTTGCAGGCTGGCTTTACCGGAACGTATTCGCCGGGACCTGATTTAATAATCCTGTATCCTTCGCTTCGGTACAATCTTGCCACCAACCTCGATGTAGATTTGGTGTGGCAATCGTTTCTGGCAGGCATAGAGGGTGGGTTAAATGATTTGAACCATACCGCTTTCCTGCGTTTTAAGTGGAGCTTCTGAGGAAATCTGGAGTTTGCATGAGCCTATTCATTCCCGGTTTTGGGTAAGCCCATGCGGTTCCATTTATGCAGAAGTTTTAATTCGGTGATCTGGACTATTTTGTCAAATCTGTAAAGAATTTTATTATTTCCGGATGGGTATAGTCTGCTCCACCTTCCTGACGGGCCACAACTCTGCCCTCCTTATCGATGACAACCGTGGTAGGAATCGAACCAGAGAGAAATTCCTTCGGAATAGAACTGGCCGCCGTGTAGACAGAAAGGTCAAACTTTCTATTTTCCATGAACTTACTTGATTTTTTGTAGTTATCATCTACGTCTACCATTAAAAAGAGGATATCTTTCCCGGCAAACTGTTTTTTCAGCCGAGCGATAGAGGGCATTTCCTGGATGCACGGAGGACACCAGGTGGCCCAAAAGTTAATGAAGAGTACTTTCCCTTTGAGATATCAATAGTTTTGCCGCTACCATCTTTGAATGTCACTGAGGGCGCCAGGGGATATTCTTTTATGTCTGTATACTCCTTGTTAACGGATTGATCTGGGGAGGCTGACTAATTTTTAGTACTGGCAGCGGATTCGCTAAAGTGGTCGTTTACCCTGCCAAATAAAAGTGCCTTTGCATTATCAGGATTTATCAACAAAATACCTGTAATAAGAATGATAATAACAGAAATAATTCCTGTCTTAGAAAAGATTTTAGATTTCATTTTAGATTGTTTGAAGCTCTTGTTGAGCTATTTAAGAAAAATTGGAGAACCATTGCAAGCCGCAACCAGGTGTTTTCAGCTAAAAGTGATTTACTGAAATCAAATCAGCAAAGTTCTGTTCCGGAGATAAACGGGAACAAAATGGAGGTGGATGGGACTGGGTTCGCGAAATGAAAAAGGTTGGGTACCTGACTTAAATAAATACTGGATATCCCAAAAGGATGTAAAAAGTATAGTGAAAAACAGGGGTGCATTCGCTCCTGTTTTCCGCTGCGGTAATAATATTTTACTGAAATTACTCTCTGCTGCAAAGCAAACCTTTGCTGCAAGACTTTTGCCGTTTCCTGAATTCGTATGCCCTGTTTCGACAGGGGCCTTGAGTAAGACTTGAAATGCTTTCTTTAGGGGACAGGAGCCGAGCAGAAGGAAACTCACTATCAATACGAATATAGATAATGAGCTAGAAATGCCAGAAAACTCTTTAATCCGTTTAATCATTGATTCTTGAAGATATTTCTTTACCTGCCTAAGTTTAACGGGTCAAAAGTTGATTAAGTATTCCTAAGCATCAATGCCTTTAGTATTGATCGCGAATTGGGCTGCCATTTTCCTGCGGGCTCAGAATATGTTTGCCAATAGGAGGTAGTTCAAAAAAAAGTTCGCGTGATTTTTTTATCGACCCTTGATTTCTTCAAATTTAATGTCCTCCGCTTTGCCAGATTTTTGCTTCTCAAGGGCTGTATTACAGGAATTTGAGGTGCAACATCCGGCATTTGCTAAAGCCTGAAAAATAAACAAACCTGCCAGCAGACCCATTAGTCCATTCTGTAATTCGAAAGCTTGGTAGGCAATAATTAAACCCATCGCCAACCGAAACCATCTTATAAAATTCCAGTTATTGAATATTTTTTCTCTAATGTTTCTATTCATATCGTCACAAAGGTCGACACTATAGTAAAACTGCTGTGTGACAATTGTTACACAGCGGTTAGAGGAGTTACAGATAGCCTAAAAGAACCTTATCTTTTCCATTCAATATAGTTCCGGTGCAAAAGTATATCTCCCCGCTGTTCCATTTTCTTCAATAATCGGGAAACTACCTCACGGGAAGTGCTTAGATCGTTGGCGATCTCCTGATGGGTGATATTCAAGTGTCGGGTATTCAATTTGTCGTGCTGCTGTTTCAGATAGAATTCGAGCCTTTCATCCATGCTTTTGAAAATGATATTGTCGACTAATAGCAGTAGCTCCTCATAGCGTTTTCGATACGTTTCCAACACGAAGTAATACCATGTTTTATAGTCCTTCATCAGTTCATCCATTAACTGTATCGGGATAAGTAAAGCGACGGTATTTTCCACTGTTTTTGCCATCACTTCACTTGTTTCTTGTTTTGCGGCACAGATCATGGATAAAGCGCAAGCTCCGCCGGGTTCGATGTAATACATGAAAAACTCTTCACCGTTCTCGCCCTGACGGTACAGTTTCACCCGACCTTCAACAATGAGCATGGTGGAACGAAAGTATTGCCCAGGAGACATTAGCACTTCTCCGGTTCTAAACTTTTTGATAGAACAGTCAGAAATTAATTTTTCCTTCAAAGCAGGCTCAAATTGCGGAAAGAATTGGTTGACATATTGGGACACTGTTAACTCATCGACCATATATGCAAATATATTGTTATTAATAGCTTATCGAAGTAAAGTAAACATTCAGCTTACGTCAGCGGAACCGTTATTTTGCATTCACTTTACATTTGTGCTATCATCTTGGCGATTATTCGCATTTGACAACCGCCCGCTTCGCTACATTTGTACTGTCCGATTGCTGATTCGGTTAGATGCGGGCAAACAGAGAGAAGGTCACTGTTGGTTAATGACCTTTCCTCTTTAATAAATTGGTTTATGAAAACAGAGTCTTTCCCCGAGACTCTGTTTTTTTTGCTTTTGTTGCACAATCGGAAAAATTCATCTATGAAAGATAAAAGAGGATTTGAACATTTGATGCAGAAACTTTAACAATTATACCACTAGTGTGAGATTTCATTCCCCTATTTTTACTGCAAGGTATAATAGATAAAAAGGCTTATCCTTCGATCGTCTTGTATATTGAAAAAAGGGATCCTTGATAAGTAAGCAGTTTGGACCTTTAGATTCAAATTTTTCATTTTGCCCGTAATCAACACCGTAATAACCAAAGTTAATTAAGTATAAATTATATGATAATAAGAGGGCTTTTATTTACAGCTGCCGTAATCGGACTTTCATCGTGCTCGCAGGGGCGAAATTCAGGGGTAACCAATAATGTTGTATTAAAAGATACAGCAAAGCAGACAGGCTTTGAAAATTCGATTTCAGAACCACTAATAACTCAGCGATACAGCGCCGATCCGTCTGCTCATGTCTTCGAGGGTAAGATATTTATTTACCCTTCGCACGATTTCGACGCAGGTGTACCTGAGAATGATAACGGAGATCATTTTGCAATGAACGACTATTATATCTATTCGATGGATAGCGTTGGAGGGAAGGTGACGGATCATGGAGTTGCCCTGAAAGTAAGTGATATTCCCTGGGCCAGCAAACAGCTTTGGGCGCCCGATGCAGCGTATAAAAATGGTAAATATTATCTATACTTCCCAGTTAGAGACAAGGAAGACGCATTCCGTATCGGCGTGGCGGTAAGCAATAAACCCGCGGGACCATTTAAGCCCGAAGCAGCACCAATAAAGCACAGCTTTAGTATTGATCCTGCTGTTTTTACCGATGCAGATGGTCAAAGTTATATGTATTTCGGAGGGATATGGGGTGGCCAGTTACAGAAGTGGGCGAGCGGGCAATTTAATCCAAATGGATCAAAAACCGATTTGGGAAAGGATGACCAACCAGCATTAACTCCCAAAATAGCCAGAATGACTTCTGATATGCTTGAATTTGCCGAGAAGCCGAAAGATGTGGTTATACTAGATGAAAAGGGTAACCCTCTTAAAGGCGGCGACCATGACAGACGCTTTTTCGAAGCTTCATGGATGCATAAATATAACGGGAAATACTATTTTTCTTATTCAACGGGAGATACCCACAATCTTTGTTATGCCATAGGAGACAGTCCTTACGGTCCTTTCACCTATCAGGGTGTAATCTTAAAACCTGTTATTGGTTGGACGTCCCACCATTCTATCGTCGAGTTTAAAGATAAGTGGTACCTGTTTTATCATGATACACAGTTATCAAAAGGAAAAACACATTTGCGGAACGTTAAGGTCACTGAACTAAAATACACGCCCGAGGGTAAAATTATTACCATTGATCCTTATGGTAAAAAAGGTCAATAAATCATCAATACTCTTACAAATCGAAAAAGGATCTCCTGTTTATATGAAATTTAAGGCCCTGTGCATTCTATTGCCTGCAATAGCTCAATTACTTGTTTGTCAATCAACGTTGGCTCAAAAAACTAAATTCCCCTTTAATAATCATAGCTTATCGTTCGAGAAGCGGGTTGATGATCTTGTAGGAAGACTGTCGCTTGAGGAGAAGGTCTCTCAAATGCTGAATTCTTCACCCGCCATACCCCGCTTAGGCATACCGGCTTACGACTGGTGGAATGAAACCCTGCATGGTGTTGCCCGTACGCCGTTTAAGGTTACCGTTTACCCGCAAGCCATTGGTATGGCAGCTACCTTTGATCGGAATTCTTTATTTAAAATGGCGGGTTATAGCGCGCTCGAAGGAAGGGCAATTTATAACAAAGCAGTAGAAACCGGCCGGACGAATGAACGTTACCTGGGCTTAACCTATTGGACTCCGAACATTAACATTTTCCGGGATCCCAGATGGGGGCGTGGACAGGAAACATACGGAGAAGATCCCTTTCTTACCGGAAGTATGGGCGACGCTTTCGTGCGTGGTCTGCAAGGTAACGACTCTAAATATCTGTTGGCCGCCGCTTGCGCAAAACATTATGCAGTGCATAGCGGTCCCGAGCCATTACGCCATGTATTTAATGCGGATGTTAGTGCTTATGATCTTTGGGATACCTATCTGCCGGCTTTCCGGAAACTGGTAGTTGAATCGAAAGTAGCCGGTGTTATGTGTGCCTATAATGCCTTCAGAACTCAGCCTTGTTGTGCAAGCGATATTTTGATGACAGATATCCTCAGAAAGCAATGGAAATTTGATGGATATGTTACCTCTGACTGCTGGGCGATTGACGATTTTTATAAGAACCATAAAACACATCCAGATGCAGCTTCTGCTTCCGCCGATGCAGTATTTCATGGAACTGACATCGATTGTGGAACAGAAGCCTATAAAGCTTTAGTGCAAGCTGTTAAAGAAGGGAAAATCACAGAGAAACAAATTGATGTTTCGGTTAAACGTTTATTTATGATCCGTTTCAGACTGGGAATGTTCGATCCTGCATCGATGGTGAAATATGCCCAAACGCCGTTTTCTGTTTTGGAAAGTGCGGCTCATCGCGATCATGCTTTGAAAATGGCCCGCCAATCTATCGTCTTGCTGAAGAACGAAAGCCACACGCTTCCGTTGAAAAAAACGCTTAAAAAAATTGTGATATTGGGGCCTAATGCAGATAATCCGATTTCTGTACTTGGTAATTATAATGGTACGCCTTCTAAAATCACTACGATATTGCAGGGTATAAAAAATAAAGTTGGAAAAAATACCAAAGTTGTTTACGAAAAGGCGATAAATTTCACTAATGACACGCTCCTGGTATATCAGGATGTTAGTCAGCAATATTCATTCGGGGGAACGCAGGGTTTTCATGCAGAATATTATAAAAATAGAGAACTTCAGGACGCACCTGTATTTACCAGGATGGAAGCAAATTTGAACCATTTGTGGCAGGAAGGTGAACAGATAGCCCCAGGTTTGCCTGCCAATAACTTCTCAGCACGGTATACCACCAATTTTAAAGCGGCATCTTCCCGTATTGTCACCTTCGAGCTGGAAGCCGATGATGCTTACCGTTTCAAGATCAATGGAAAAACTGTAGTTGATGCCTGGACCCGTAATCGCTGGGGAGCAAGGACTTATCGCTTGCAAACTCAAAAAGATTCCGTTTATCAATTAGTGCTGGAATACTGGCAGGGAGAAGGAAAAGGCAATGTAAGGCTGAGTGTTGGTGATTATCAGCGGACTAATTTCGCAGCCCTGACAGAAAAACATAAAGATGCTGACGCATTTATTTTCGCCGGAGGTATTTCGCCGCAACTGGAGGGTGAAGAAATGCGTGTTGATTATCCTGGTTTTGATGGCGGCGACAGGACTTCCATTATGCTCCCGACAGTACAAACGGAATTAATGAAGGCATTGACCACCACGGGAAAACCGGTTGTTTTTGTAATGATGACGGGCAGCGCCATCGCTACCCCCTGGGAGGCAAAGAATGTGCCTGCTATTCTTAATGCCTGGTACGGCGGGCAAGCTGCTGGAACTGCAGTTGCAGATGTTCTCTTCGGTGACTATAATCCCGCTGGACGACTGCCTGTGACCTTCTATAGCAGCGATGCAGATCTCTCATCTTTCACTGACTACGACATGACTAATAGAACCTATCGTTATTTTAAAGGAACGCCATTGTACAGTTTCGGTTATGGTTTAAGTTATACGAATTTTCGGTACGACCAGCTTACTGTGCCGCCTTCTGTTCAACGTGGAAAAAACGCTACTGTTTCTGTAAGGCTTACTAATACAGGAAAAGTGGCCGGGGATGAAGTTGCTCAGTTATACCTGATTAATCAGGATAAATCTATCAAAGCAGCATTAAAGACTTTGAAAGGTTTTCAGCGACTTAGTTTGAAACCAGGCGAGAGTAGAGTTGTCAAATTTACGCTTACACCCGATGACCTGTCGTATGTTAGTGCAGACGGTACGCGCCGACAGTTTAAAGGCAGGCTTGGAATCAGTATTGGCGGGAGTCAGCCGGATGAAACTAATCCAAAGAGCGGGAATGTTATTTTAAATACTCTTTTAATCAAATAAGTGTAATTTACAAAGCGAATGAGAATTAATATAGTTGTCGTTTTTCTACTTGCGGCTTTTGTGACCAGTTCTATAAGAGCAGAGGACGGCCATGACTTATGGCTTCGTAAGTTTCCCGCAAATCCTGTTAAAGTGATTTGCAAAAAGCGATCGCCGGTGCTGGATATTGCCATAAAAGAATTACAGCAGAACTGGGCAGGAAATCCCAATTCTTTCATAAACCTGCGGATCGTTGACGATAAACAGATAAAGTCTGACGGTTTCAAAATCCAAGCACAAAGTGTTCATGCTGCTACCGATCTGGGAATTTTATACGGAGTTTACGAGTTACTGCGCCGGCAAAGAACAGGTCAGGCACTTTCCGTGCTCTCAAATCCTACTTATCAGAATAGAATATTAAATCATTGGGACAACCTGGATGGTTCAATAGAACGTGGATATGCGGGACAATCGATTTTTTGGCGCGACAAGGATCTCTCTGTAACCGAAACCGACAAAAGAATCTGGAAGGAATACGCCAGGGCAAATGCATCAATCGGCATCAACGGAAGTGTTTTGAATAATGTAAACGCTTCGCCAAAAATGCTTTCGTCCGATAATTTAAAACGTTTGAAGGCCATTGCAGATGTTTTGCGTCCCTACGGTATTAAAACTTATCTCTCCGTAAACTTTTCCTCGCCTGCGCGATTGGGGGGCTTGAAGACTTCTGATCCACTTGATGAAAACGTAATGAACTGGTGGAAGACAAAGACCAAGGAGATTTACGCACTGGTCCCAGATTTCGGAGGCTTTCTTGTAAAGGCAAATAGCGAAGGTCAGCCAGGGCCACAGGATTTTGGCCGTACTCACGCCGAGGGTGCTAATATGATGGCCGACGTGCTGAAACCCTATGGAGGAATAGTAATGTGGAGAGCTTTTGTTTACAGCTCTACTGATAAAGACCGTGCGCGGCAGGCTTATTCTGAATTCATGCCCTTGGACGGGAAATTTCGAGACAACGTTATTGTTCAGGTTAAAAACGGTCCGATTGACTTTCAGCCTCGGGAGCCCTTTAGTCCTTTGTTTGGCGCAATGAAAAAAACGTCCGTTATGCCCGAATTTCAAATTACACAGGAATATCTGGGACATTCGTACCAATTGGTGTTTTTATCAACCATGTGGGAGGAATGTTTAAAAAGCGATACCTACCAGGAAGGCGAAGGCAGTACAGTAGCGCGTGTAACCGACGGCAGTATTTTTCCTCAAAAGTATACCGCTGTTGCGGGGGTAGCAAATATCGGGCTCGACACCAATTGGTGCGGGCATCCCTTTGCGCAGGCCAACTGGTATGCGTTTGGTCGCCTTGCCTGGAACCATAAGTTAAGCAGCGAGCAAATTGCAGATGAGTGGATTAGATTAACATTTTTGGAGTCAAACTCAGTAGATTCAAAATGGGAGAATGAATTTCTTAAGCCTGTAAAAGGACTGATGATGGAGAGCAGGGAAGCTGTGGTAAACTACTCCATGCCGCTGGGGCTGCACCATATTTTTTCGGCAAACGAACATTATGGCCCCGGGCCATGGTGGGCCCCGAAAGGTGTTCGTGCGGATTGGACCCCTCCTTATTATCATAATGCAGGTACTAACGGCATCGGATTTGACCGCACTCCGAGTGGCAGTAATGCAGTGAGTCAATATCACGAACCTCTGGCATCTCAATTTAATTCCGTTCAAACTTGTCCAGAAATTTATCTTCTTTGGTTCCATCATTTGCCATGGGATTACAAAACAAAAAGCGGCAGAATTTTATGGGATGAACTGTGTTACCACTATGATAAGGGAGTAAATCAGGTAAGGGATTTTCAAAAGACTTGGGACAGGTTACAGAATTACCTTGATAAGGAACGCTTTAAAGATGTGCAAAGCAGGCTGAAACGGCAGGCTCGTGATGCCCAGGTTTGGAAAGACGCATGTTTGTTGTATTTCCAACAGTTTAGCAAAAGACCAATTCCGTATGAACTCGAAAGGCCCGTGTATGATCTGAAGTTTCTTCAGTCTGTACACCCGCTTTATCTATATAAAGAGTGAGGGGTCGTATTACGGCCTATTGATTATTTGTGGCTTTAGGCTTCTTCATGATTATGCAGATCTGTTCTATTATGTAGCACAATCGGAGCATTATACCCTGCTAGGCCGCGAGTAATTTAACAAATACTAAAAAAATGCTTTATGGCAAATTTGAATGAAGTTAGCAGTAGGTATGAAAAATTGTTTGGCAAGGCGCCTCTGCTTGTCCGCTCGCCCGGCCGCATAAACCTGATCGGTGAGCATACTGATTATAATTTGGGCTGTGTCTTGCCCGCCGCCACCGACAAATGTATTTATTTAGCACTCGGTTCGAGAACCGATCAAACAATAGAACTCGTATCCGCTGATTTTGATTACACATTTACAGCAGCCTTAAATACCCTCGAACCAGCCTGGAAACTATGGCCCAATTACATCCTTGGAGTAATAAATGAGTTCAAGAACTTGGGTAGACAGATTTATGGCGTAAATATTGTTTTTGGTGGAAATATCCCTCTATCCGCGGGAATGTCATCTTCAGCAGCAATTTGCAGCGGGACAGCTTACGCGCTGAATAAACTGTTCGGGTGGGGGCTTTCTAAGCTTGAACTCGCGAAAATAGCGGTCTCTGCCGAACATAATTATCTGGGCGTAAAATGTGGTCTCATGGACCCATATGTAAATCTCTTTGGTAAGGAAGGTAATTTGGTTAAATTAAATTGTAAAACGGAAGAGCATGAATATATACCTTTCAAAGCAGATGGGGTCAGAATTGTGCTACTGGACACCGGTATTCGCCACAATTTTATAAAGTTGTCTGAAGCTTTTAACGCCCTCAGACTTGAATGTCAAAATGGGCTGGAAATCATACAAAAACACGCTCCGCATATTACCTGCTTACCCGAGGTGAAACAAGAGATGTTGGACCAACTGGTGAAACCTGAAAACGAAATCGCTTATAAACGGTGTCTGTACATTGTTCAGGAAACTGAGCGCCTTGAAAATGTATGCCAGGATTTGAAGAATAACAATTTCCGGGCAGTGGGAAAGCGTCTTTTCGAAAGTCATGAAGGTTTAAAAAACCTTTATGAGATAAGTTGTGATGAGTGTGATTTTTTGGTAGATCTGGCTAAACAGATGCCAGCAGTATTGGGTGCCAGAATGATGGGTGCAGGTTTCGGCGGATGTACAATTAATCTTATTGAGAGTGATGCAGTAGAGGAGGTGATCGAAACAGCAAAACTTCGTTATAAGGAACGCTTCGACAGACAGTTAAAGGTTTACCATACCTCCATCGGTAATGGGACCGAAGAGGTAACAATTGATTGACTTGTATTTAAAAAAGCAATATGAGAAGTTTTGTCGCAAGACTTTTGGCATTCGCAGGCCTCGCTACAACATCATTGGCATAAGTAAAGCAGCCACAAAAACCGATTATTTTTGTCGATGTTCCCGACATGTCGGTTATTCGGGTAAGTTACTTCAAAGTTGAATGCTATTTCCAAGAGCGTAGGGCATTAGCTAATTTCTGTATAGCTTAGATGGTAGATTCTGGCTGCAATAGATTCGCCACTTAAAACGGCTTATACCATACCTCATTTTATGGGTTATCGCTTTGGTCTGTTTAGATGCCAAAACCATGTGTGGCTAACCGTTTCAGCTTGTTCGATTATGGTTCCTTGATCTTAATGCGATGCCTTGAATATCTGTTTAAGTGCCCGGAGCCTTCAATTGTCGACCGTCAAAATGATGTTATAGGGATTTTTTGAACATTCGTGCATTCAGTTTAAACATTCGAAGCATTTGGCTCTTTCATCTCATCTTTATCTTTACAGGAGCTCTAATACAACGGCTAAGCTATTAAGGCGTTGACAGCACGTTTGTGTCGACAGAACAATGCTTTGAAAAATCATAAACAACACTAATGAACAAAACAAAACTATTCTCTTTGTCACCCCGGGTGATA
>CAMLLO010000013.1 GCA_946480915.1 uncultured Sphingobacteriaceae bacterium
GATACCATTCCGATGGCTACAACCGCTAGTACTAATAAAATTCTTTTCATGTCTTGTAGTGAATAATTTGTCTTAATTATAAAAAAATGTAACTTTTTAATAAATATAAAAGTATAAAATATGCCTACTTTCGTTCTTATTGAATCATGGATTTTCGGCATTTAGTTATTCACATTTCTTTATTACTGGTTTCTTTCACTGTCTCATCTCAATCATATACCCAAAAAGACAGTCTGAGGATTGAATCACTCAATAGATCTGGTTATGATTTAAGATTAACCAACCCTGAAAAAACCCTCAATTATGGATATAAGGCGCTCGGACTTGCCGAAAAATTCAAGTTTAATAATGGCATGGGCGAAGCCTATCGAGTTATAGGGATCGGTTATTACTATCTTGGGAAAAATGATAAAGCAATAGCGAACTACCTTATTGCATTATCAAATTTTAAAAGAACTAATAATATCTCCGGACAAGCTAAAATCTATAATAATATCGGCAATTTATATAAGGAGGTTAATTATGATAAAGGCTTAGAATATTTTAAGAAAGCTTTAAATATCGCCAATCAATTAAATGATCCCGAACAAAAAGCTGGATATTTTTTGAATATTGGAATTATTTACTACCGAAAAGAAAATTTTCACACTGCACTAAAATACACCCAAGAAAGTCACGACTTATTTAATAAATTGAACAACCGGCTAGGTGTCACATTGTCCCTTCAAAACCTAGGTGTCATTCTTAAAAGTTTAAACCAGCTGAAAAAAGCGGAAGTTTTTTTATTAGAAGCCAATAAAAGAGCCAAATCAGCAAACTTAAACACAGTCATAGGAAGTATCAACCTTACTTTAGTTGAAATTTATAAAGACAAAAAAGATTTTAAAAAAGCAGAAGAATTTTTAAATGAGGGTAAATATTATGCTACAATCGGAAAAGACACTAAACTTCAAAGTGATCTTTTAAAGAAATCATATCAATTAGCAAATAGTCGAAAAAATTATAAACAAGCTTTATATTACTTACAGAAACTATATACTCAAGACAGTATAGAATTACAAAACACCGTGACAAAAAAATTCGGTCTATTCGAAGAGCAGTCTAAGTTCGCTGCAAGAGAAAAAGAAAGTGCCATAAAACTGGAGAAAGCAAAGACTAATAAAATAATTTTCCTCGCCTCGATAATGGTTTCATTGCTGGCTATCATTCTGATAGTTATCCTCTATTTAAATATCAAAAAGAAAGCCAAAACCAACAAAATACTCAACATCCTAAACCAAGAAGTCTCTCTTCAAAAAGAGAACCTTGATAGAGTGAACCAAAACCTCGAAGGCATTATCCATCAACGAACAATAGACCTCCAGGTTAAAAACAGAAAACTTTCAGAATACTCTGCACATCTATCTCATCAAATCCGAGGACCCATAGCAACGATGAAGGGATTGATGATCCTGGAGAAAGAATCCCTAATTGAAGAAAAAGACTTTATTCTTGAAATAAGTAAGTGTGTAAATGAAATAGACGATCGGATACTTAACATCAATGATGTATTGCATAATTTATCCGAACCTGGCTTAATTCCAAAACCTGTGGATAAAGAAAGCAAATCCTAAACGAAAATTCCTGCGCAATTTTTTAATTTAGCCTTTTGAAACCTGCATAAGTCTTCTCCCCTAAAAACGAGGAATTACTTGACCTACGCAAGCTTCATTGCCGACAAAAACATTTAGATATTATTGAAAAGGAATAGGTTTGGATTATTTAAAAGGGTTAAATCCTTCACAAAAAGAAGCAGTAGAGCAAACGAGCGGACCTGTAATGATAGTGGCCGGTGCAGGCTCGGGTAAAACACGTGTAATTACCTGCCGCGTAGCTCACCTCATAACACAGGGAGTTGATCCCTTCAATATTCTGGTACTTACGTTCACCAACAAAGCCGCGAAAGAAATGCGCGAACGTATTATGAAAGCTGTAGGCGCAGAGGCTAAGAATATCTGGATGGGTACCTTTCACTCAGTTTTTGCGAAGATATTACGGGTCGAGGCTAATAAAATCGGTTATCCTAATAACTTCACAATATATGATACGGACGATAGCAAAAGCCTACTCCGTGCAATTCTAAAAGAACAGCAATTAGACGATAAATTATATAATGCAAACTTCGTCTACAACAGAATTTCTTCGGCTAAAAATAATTTAATTTCTCCGGCAGAATACTTAAAAAATGAACATATCCAGTCGGAAGATTTTTCGACTGGCCGTGGAAGACTCGGAGAAATTTACCAGATTTATGCTGCACGCTGTTTTAAAGCCGGCGCAATGGATTTTGATGATCTACTATTTAAAACAAATGTTCTCTTGCGCGAACATCCCGATGTCTTATATAAATATCAGAATAAATTCAGGTACCTGATGGTCGATGAGTATCAGGATACCAACTATTCGCAATATCTGATTGTAAAAAAGCTGGCTGCTATTAACGAAAATATATGCGTGGTTGGGGATGATGCCCAAAGTATTTACGCTTTCCGGGGAGCCAACATCCAGAATATTCTCAATTTTGAAAAAGATTATCCTGATCTAAAGGTATTTAAACTTGAACAAAATTATCGTTCTACCCAAAATATTGTAAACGCGGCCAATAGTATTATCGCCAACAATCAAAATCAGCTTAAAAAGACTGTTTTTTCTGAAAATGAAACTGGTGATAAGATTAAGATTGCCAGGGCATTCAGCGATAATGAGGAAGGTAAAATAATTGCCGAAGGTATTGCCCAGGAAAGAGCATCCAAAGGATATAATTACAATGACTTTGCTATTCTTTATCGTACCAATGCACAGTCGAGAGCGATGGAGGAAGCCTTGCGAAAACTAAATATCCCTTACAAAATATATGGAGGACTTTCCTTCTATCAACGTAAAGAGATAAAAGACCTTATCGCCTACTTTCGTCTTACGTTTAATCCAAATGACGAGGAAGCATTAAAGCGTGTTATTAATTATCCAAGAAGAGGAATAGGCGACACGACAATAGAGCGCATAATTATTGCTGCGGATAAAAATGATCTCACTTTGTGGGAAGTAATTGTTGATGCAAGCAAATACCTTGATGCAAGAAGCGCAGCTTCGGTTGGCAATTTCGGAACCATTATTCAAAGCTTCCAGGTTTTAGCAAAAACACATTCCGCATACGATTGCGCATTACATATTGCTCAGCATTCGGGACTTTTAAAGGATTTATATGATGATAAATCGGTTGAAGGCCTAAACCGGTACGAAAACATACAAGAGCTCTTAAACGGTATAAAAGAGTTCAGCGAAAGGGAAGATATTGAAGAAAAAGGACTGGATATTTTTATGCAAGATATCGCCCTTTTAACAAACGATGATAATGACAAAAATCCAAATGCTGATACGGTTTCTCTAATGACCATTCACTCAGCAAAGGGATTAGAGTTTAAAAATGTTTGTATCGTAGGTTTAGAAGAGAATCTTTTCCCTTCACAAATGTCATTAAACTCCAGGGCGGATTTAGAAGAGGAACGTCGACTGTTTTATGTAGCAATAACCAGAGCGGAGAAGAAATTAACAATTTCGTACGCTACCTCACGCTATCGCTGGGGAACACTCACAAGTTGTGAACCGAGTCGTTTTATCGACGAAATCAATCCGCAGTATTTAGAACTTGATTTCAAGCCACAACAAAGGTCTGAAAATCCCTTCTTTAATCAGGAAAAAAGTTCATGGAGCAGTCAGTCGGGCGGCGACACATTTTCGAAACCTAAACCCGCAACTGCACCTAAAACTACCTCTATACTGCCCAAGGCCCATATCCCAAGCGCAGGATTTGCGCCTTCCGATACCTCGAACCTTCAGGTTGGTATGGATGTTGAGCATGAACGATTTGGTTTTGGCAAGGTTTTAACGTTAGAGGGAAACAAACCTGATATAAAAGCAACAATATTTTTCAAAGAGCTTGGACAGAAACAACTTTTACTTAAATTTGCAAAACTTCGTATAGTATCGTAAATTCCCGAACTTTACCGAAAACAGCAATTTCCGGCTGGGAAATTCCCAAATGTAAAATAGCCACGAAGGCTCGAAAACGCTAAAAAAGTACTATTGTACTTTGAAATATAAAATACGCCCAAGGCTGAGACCCATATTGTCTTAGAGCTTTCGTGGCAAAAACAAACAGACATGACATTTGATTATAATACATCAAGGAAGAAATTAATCCTTGCAGAATACGGCCGAAATGTTCAAAATATGGTGGCCTATATTTGCACCCTGCCAACGATAGAAGAACGCAACAGACACGCACAAGTCGTTATTGACCTAATGGGCTTTTTAAATCCGCATCTACGTGATGTTGCCGACTTTAAACACAAATTATGGGATCACCTTCATATCATTTCAGATTTTCAGATTGATGTTGATTCCAGCTATCCGAAACCGGCTGAAGATGCAATTCGTTTTAAACCTGCACCCTTAAACTATCCGCAACATCGAATAAGGTTTAAACACTATGGTAAAACTGTGGAGGTAATGATAAAAAAAGCCAAATCGATTGAAGATCCACAACGAAGACAAGCTATGATTCAGTCTATCGCCAACTTCATGAAAATGGCTTATGTTACCTGGAATAAAGATACTGTTGCCGATGAAACCATTATCAGCGACTTAAAAGCCCTATCAAACGGAGAATTAGTTTTAGATGAAAACTTTAACTTACATAAAATTGAAGTAAGACCAAATGCTCCTGGGGTTAGACAAAAAAGTGCTTCTTCGGGCAATGGAAACAACAATAAACCAAGGCAAAACAACAATAATCCTTCTCGAAATCAAGGAAACCGTCCTAAAAACAGCGGAAAACGATATTAAATTAAACCTTTTACAGCTTTAAACCTTTTTAATCCATGAATGCATTTGAAATTCACGGCGGTAAACCGCTGAAGGGAGAAATTATTCCTCAGGGAGCCAAGAATGAAGCTTTACAAGTACTTGCTGCTGTTTTACTGACACCAGAGAAAGTCACGATAAGCAATATACCCGATATTGTTGATGTAAATAAGTTGATTGTTCTGTTGGGAGATTTAGGGGTTACTATTAACCGTATAAACAAAGACACTTATACTTTTGAAGCTAAGAACATAAATCTTGATCTCTTCCAGTCGCAGGAATTTAAGTCTAAGGGAGGAAGCCTGAGAGGTTCTATCATGATTGTAGGCCCACTGCTCGCACGCTTCGGTAAAGCCGCGATTCCTAAGCCTGGCGGTGATAAAATTGGAAGAAGACGACTTGACACACACTTCCTAGGATTTGAAAAACTTGGAGCAAAATTTAATTATAATGCCGAAACGAGTTTTTTCAATGTTGACGCCACAGATTTAAAAGGAACTTATATCCTTCTGGACGAAGCTTCAGTAACAGGAACAGCAAACGTTGTTATGGCTGCCGTTTTGGCAAAAGGCACAACAACATTGTACAACGCTGCCTGCGAACCCTACTTACAGCAACTGTGTAAGATGCTCAATAGAATGGGAGCCAAAATATCCGGAATTGGATCAAATTTACTCACTATCGAGGGCGTTTCTGAATTAGGTGGCACAGAACACCGACTTTTACCCGACATGATTGAAATCGGGTCCTTCATCGGCTTGGCCGCAATGACAGAATCTGAAATCACTATCAAAAATGTTTGTTTTGAAGAACTCGGCATTATTCCCAATGTATTCAGAAGACTTGGAATAAATTTCGAACTGCGTGGTGACGATATTTATATCCCGTCTCAATCTAATTACGAAATTGACACTTTTATTGATGGATCAATATTAACCATTGCTGATGCTCCCTGGCCAGGATTTACACCCGATTTACTCTCGATCATTTTAGTAGTAGCTACCCAGGCAAAAGGGAACGTAATGATTCATCAAAAGATGTTTGAAAGCCGTTTGTTCTTTGTAGATAAGCTAATCGACATGGGCGCACAGATTATTTTATGCGATCCACACAGAGCTACGGTAATGGGGTTGAATAAACAAGTGAAATTGCGCGGCATAGAAATGACTTCACCTGACATTCGTGCGGGAGTATCGTTATTAATAGCGGCGCTTTCGGCAAGCGGCACTTCAATTATTCACAGTATTGAGCAGATTGAGCGCGGTTATCAGGATATTGACATTCGCTTAAGAGCATTAGGGGCTGAGATCAAGAGAATTGATGCCATGCCAAAATCGCATTAAACTTTTAGTCATCGGATGAATTCAACTCATCCGATGAATTAAAATCTAAACAGATATCGCATTAATGATATCGAATTGAGTGATAATCTCCAATTTATTAAACTCATCTACAACCATAACCGCGGTACTTTCCTTATTGATCAATGATGAGATCTTATCAATTGAAGTGTTTAAGTCCACAATTGGAAATGGATCTGTCATGACTGAAGTTATTGGGCTCGACTTGATAGACGGATCCTCAAAAAGACACGAGAAAATATCGTTCTCCGTTATCTTGCCTATTATTTGTTGATTTTTTGTTACAGGAAGCTGAGAAATGTTCAAAGCCTTAAGAGTATTTATGGCTTCTATGACTGTTTTATCAGATTCAATCGTTATCATTTCCTGGCGCTGACGCTTACTCAGAATGGTTCTCGCTGTAACTTTTTCATCTTTCAGAAAGCCGCGTTCGCGCAACCAGTCTTCGTTGTACATTTTTGCCAGATAACGAGTTCCATGATCATGGAAAATAACAACAACTAAGTCATCTTCCTTTAACTGATCTTTCATTTGAAGCAATCCGGCGATGACAGCCCCCGAAGAGTTTCCTGCAAATATTCCATCCTTTAAAGCAATTTCCCTTGTCAATAACGCCGCATCTTTGTCAGTCACCTTTTCAAAATGATCGATAACTGAAAAGTCAACATTTTTGGGCAAAAAATCTTCTCCGATACCCTCGGTTATATAAGGATAAATTTCGTTCTTATCGAAAATACCAGTCTCTTTGTACTTCTTGAATACAGATCCATAGGTATCGATTCCCCAACACTTAATATTTGGATTTTTCTCTTTCAGGAATTTCCCTGCACCTGATATGGTTCCTCCTGTTCCTACACCCACAACTAAATGCGTTATTTTCCCTTCAGTTTGCTCCCAAATCTCAGGGCCTGTCTGCTCATAATTCGCTTTAGTATTTGACAGGTTGTCGTATTGATTCGCTTTCCAGGAGTTTGGAATCTCCTTTTGCAAACGCGTTGCAACTGAATAATAAGATCGCGGGTCTTCGGGTTCAACATTAGTCGGACAAACAATAACCTCTGCTCCAAATGCTCGTAATGCATCAATTTTTTCTTTCGATTGCTTATCAGTCGTGGTAAAAATACATTTGTATCCTTTAACAGCGGCCGCGATAGCCAAGCCCATACCAGTATTACCAGACGTACCCTCAATTATAGTTCCTCCTGGTTTAAGTTTCCCTTCGCTCTCTGCATCTATTATCATTTGCAAAGCCATCCGGTCCTTAATGGAATTACCTGGATTTGTTATTTCAAGCTTTGCCAAAACTGTTGCTTTAACATCCTTAGTAACCTTGTTTAACTTAACCAAGGGCGTATTGCCAATAGTTTCAAGAATATTATTGTACCACATTCTATAAATTTAAAAAAATGGAAGAGAAAAAATCAAAAAGTGAAAACTAAAAATCAAGGAGAGCCAGCTAAAACTTAAGATGTTTAACCGTAAGTCCGTTGTTTATTAATTGCTTTAGCGACTCGATACCTATTTTAAGATGTGTCTCTACATACTGCTCAGTAACCTTAGAATCGCTTTCAGAGGTTTTAACGCCTTCGGGGATCATCGGCTGGTCTGAAACGAGTAACAAAGCTCCGGTAGGAATTTTATTTGCGAAGCCAGTTGAAAATATGGTGGCTGTCTCCATATCGATAGCCATTGCTCTCAGGGTCTTTAAATATTTCTTAAAGCTTTTATCATGCTCCCAAACCCGCCTGTTTGTGGTGTAAACGGTTCCGGTCCAGTAATCTCTCGAATGGTCTCGAATTGTGGTTGAAATCGCTTTCTGAAGAGCAAAAGAAGGTAAAGCTGGAACTTCAGGAGGAAAATAATCATTCGATGTCCCTTCCCCGCGTATTGCCGCAATCGGAAGAATCAAATCCCCTATATTGTTCTTCTTCTTTATACCCCCACATTTTCCTAAAAACAAAACGGCCTTTGGATGAATGGTTGATAGTAAATCCATCATGGTAGCAGCCAGAGGACTACCCATACCGAAATTTATAATTGTAATTCCGGCAGCAGACACACTCTGCATAGGTTTATCCAAACCCATAATCGGAGCATCGTTGTTCCATTCAGAAAACAGCTGCAAATACTTAGAAAAATTTGTAAGCAAAATAAAATCAGTGAACTGATCAAGAGGGCGGCCCGTATATCGCGGAAGCCAATTTTTTACAATCTCTTCTTTAGTTTTAAGACCTTTTTTTACAGGAGACTCTACTTCCTTAACATTTTTGGCACTTTCGACAATTTCCGGATCTTGTTTTATCTCTTTTTCTTCGTTCATAATTTCTTATACAAAACAAAAAACCCCGATAAATCGGGGTTTTTATTATGCTACTTTTAGTTTCTTAATATCCGATTTTGCAAACTTATCAACCGCATAATCCAGGGTTATATAAAGTTCTTTATCATGATGCTTTTCCGAAGGCATTTCAAACATAGCATCGATCATAATTGCCTCACATATCGAACGCAAGCCCCTGGCCCCTAGTTTAAATTCCATCGCTTTATCTACGATAAACTCTAAAACTTCTTTTTCAAATTCCAGCTTCACACCTTCATATTCAAATAACTTGGTATACTGACGAGTTAGTGAATTTTTGGGTTCGGTAAGGATATTTAACAAGGCTTCCCTATCTAAAGGATTTAAGCTAGTTATTACAGGCAAACGCCCTATTAACTCAGGAATGAGTCCGAAAGAACGTAGATCCTGAGGGGTGATATATTTATATAGATTCTTTAAATCAATATTATCATCCTCATTATTAACCTTGTAACCAACAGTTTGCGTACGCAGGCGATTAGCGATCTTTTTCTCGATGCCATCAAATGCTCCACCACAGATAAACAGAATATTGTTAGTATTAACAGCAATCATTTTCTGATCAGGGTGTTTACGCCCACCCTGAGGTGGTACATTAACCATTGTTCCTTCCAAGATCTTCAATAAAGCTTGCTGAACGCCTTCGCCGGAAACATCCCGGGTAATAGAAGGATTATCGCTTTTACGAGCAATTTTATCAACCTCATCGATATAAACAATGCCTCGTTCTGCAGCAGCCACATCGTAGTCAGCAGCCTGTAGCAAGCGAGTCAAAATACTTTCAACATCCTCACCAACATAACCGGCTTCGGTTAATACGGTCGCATCGCAAATACAAAAAGGAACATGTAAAACTTTGGCTATTGTTTTTGCTAGAAGAGTTTTGCCAGTTCCTGTCTCTCCCACCATGATGATATTTGATTTTTCAATCTCTATCTCATCTTTATCAACTTTTTGATTAAGTCGCTTGTAGTGATTATAGACAGCAACAGAAAGCACTTTCTTTGCATCATCCTGGCCAATAACGTATTGATCCAAATGACTTTTTATTTCCATTGGCTTCATCAGCGTTAGAGCCGATTGCGCTGTTTTGTTTTTTCTGGTAGACAATTCCTCAGATAAAATCTGATTGGCCTGGGCAACACATTTATCACAAATGTGCGCGTCCAATCCAGCAATCAACATCAGCGTGTCCTGCTTCCCTGATCCACAGAAAGAACATTTGATATCTTTACTTTTACTCATTACCTTTATTCTTTACCCCCACTTACACCAAGAACTTCATCTATCATTCCGAATTCTTTGGCTTCACTGGCAATCATCCAATAATCCCTATCAGAAGCTTTTTCTACCCATTCGTAAGTCTGGCCAGAATGCTTAGAAATTATATCGTATAATTCTTTTTTCAACTTAAGCATTTCACGCAGGTTGATTTCCATATCTGAAGCAACACCCTGTGCCCCACCTGACGGTTGATGAATCATAACCCTTGAATGTGGCAAAGCCGCTCTTTTTCCTTCGGCACCTGCACACAATAACACAGCCCCCATTGAAGCCGCCATTCCGGTACAAATAGTTGCTACATCTGGTGTAATATACTGAATCGTATCATATATACCTAAACCAGCATAAACGGATCCTCCCGGGGAATTGATATAAATCTGGATATCCCGTTTGTTATCTGTTGATTGTAAAAACAACAACTGCGCTTGGATGATGTTTGCATTTTGGTCATAAATGGCATCACCTAAAAAGATGATACGGTCCATCATCAACCTTGAAAAAACATCCATTTGAGCTACGTTCAACTGACGTTCTTCTATAATGTATGGTGTCATTGACTTTGGATAGTTTGATTCTACCCGTCCAATAAACTTATCAACGTGCTGGCTACCTATACGGTGATGCTTTACAGCGTAGTTACGAAACTCGTTTTTATCAATATTCATAGTCAATAGTTATACAGTTTTAACAGTGGAAAAGTTTAATATAAGTTTCAATAATTTACCTACAGAATGACATCAATCCGCTACAATCACCACTAGTTCAACTCTATAAATTTATTATATTCTATTTCTTTTTTATCTAAAGTAATAACACTTTTCAGGTATTCAAACACTTTTTGTCCTTTCACTTCCTCAAAAGTTCTGTTTGCATTTTCTTTATTCTGCAAAAACTGAACTGTATACTGAGTTAATTGATCTTCAGGAAGTGCCTGCGGACTATACATCCTGAACTGAGCATCTAACTTTTGTTTAGCCGAAGCCAAAACATCCTCGTATTTTATTTCAATTTGATTTTCCTTTATGATCTTATTTTCAATAAGGGTCCATTTCAAATTGCGGGCGAAGTCTCCATAACCACTCTCAAGCTCTTCTGCCGATATATTTTGATTGGTTTCTTTCAACCAACGTTTAAGGAATTCGTCAGGTAATTCCAACTGCACCTTTTCCAGACCAAAATTCACTAAATCGTTGTGAAGCTTTTGATCCGCATTTTGAGCCATCATTCCTTCAAGTTCTTCGGTGATCTTATTTTTAAACTCCTCTTCGGTTGTTATATTACCTTCCGGAAATATTTTATCAAAGAACTCCTGATTCAAATCAGATTCCTCTAAACGGTTGATATTTTTTACCGTTATACGGAACTTGGACTGTAAATCTTTAGCATCTCCTTCAGGTATATTCAAAAGCTTCGCAATCACCGTTTCATTATTTTCGAAAGCTTTTTGCAAATCTAAGTCAACAACATCACCAACTTTTAAACCGATTAATGATTTTTTAATTGCTTCGTCTTTTACTAAATCTATTCTTACTGAAGCTGTATTTGATATTCCGTCTTCAAAAACAGAGCCATCAGGTGATAATTGTTCTAATTCTGAATATAAAACGTCTTCGTCTGCCGAAACTTCAGGGTTTGTCATTTTGCCATAGCTTTTGCGCAGGTTCTTAGTCCTCGATTCTAAGGTTCCTGCATCAACTTTTATCTGATAATATGGCAACTTGTCGCTCGATGAAAAATTTAATTCAAATTCAGGTGCTAATCCCAATTCATAATTAAACTCAAACTCGTCATTATAATCCCAATTGAATTCTTTACTATCATCAACCTTAGGAAGCGGCTGACCTAAAACTTCCAGTTTATTTTCGTTGATATAATTATTAAGTGTGTCACTTAACAGGTTGTTAATTTCATCCACTAAAATGCTTTTACCATACATTCTTTTGATATGTGACGATGGCACCATACCGGGACGAAATCCTGGCAGTTTGGCTTTTTTAGCTTGAGATTTAATTGCTTTTTCCACGCGCTCACGGTAATCATCCGGTTGGATTTTCACAGTAAGGACTGAATTAAGTTTATTGATTTTTTCCTGAGTGATATTCATTATTGAAAAATATTACGTTCGTATCTATATAAAAAATTCCCCCCGATTTCTCAGAGGGAATTAGTGCGGAAGAAGGGACTCGAACCCCCACGCCGTGAAGCGCCAGATCCTAAGTCTGGTGCGGCTACCAATTACGCCACTTCCGCATTAGGATTTCAACAGGACTGCAAAAGTAAGGTTTCTGTCGAGATATCAAAACATTTTTTTCAGTAAATCACTGTTTTGTTTCTATCGTTAAGGTTACCAGATATTTAAAATTTTAAAGCACTCCGTATTCTTCGCGGTACTGATTAATTAACTTCTGTATTTTATGATGCAGCACACTTAAATCAAATGGTTTACTAACAATGTCATTTACACCAGCATCGTAAGCTTGCTGTAATTCCTCTTCTAATACAGCTGCAGAAAGTGAAATAATTGGAATATTATTAACTCCTTCCGGAAGTTCCTTACGTATTTTGCGCGTTGCCTCAAATCCACCTAATACAGGCATGTGAGTGTCCATTAAAATAATATCGAATACACTCTGCCTTAGGCAATCAAGAGCCAGCTGGCCATTTTCAACAATCGTGACTTTGAGATTCCAGCTTGTGAGAATTTTCTTTATCATGAATTGATTGATGGTATTATCTTCTGCAACCAATACCGACACATTATCAAATTTCGCAAGATCTGCGGGGTTAATACGGACTGTTTGTTTTTGATTGGCGGCTATTTCATACCAATTTGTAAATGAAAAGGTGCTTCCCTTGCCACACTCACTTGTTACCTTTATCTCTCCGCCTTTCAATTCAACAAGTTTTTTCACGATTGATAAACCAAGTCCGGTGCCCCCATATTTATGATCAGTGTCGTCATCGGCCTGTTCAAATGATTCGAAAATTCTATCAAGTTTATCGGGAGGAATACCTATCCCTGAATCAATAACACTAAACTTTAGCTTGATTTTACTTTCCTCGGCATCTACCATGCTTAATTTCAATGTTATGCTACCTACATCAGTAAATTTTATAGCATTCGAAAGCAAGTTTAAAAGAATCTGATTTAACCGCATTGAATCGGCCATTATTAAATGAGGAATCTGATCATCCAGATCTGCTTCGATTCCAATCCCTTTTTCTTCTGCTTTATATTTAAGTAAATCAATAACCGACTTACAGAGGTTAGCGATGTTTGTTTCATTTCTGACAATTTTAAACTTGCCAGCTTCAATTTTGGATATATCAAGAATATCATTTATAACTCCTAACAAGGCTTCCGACGAAACCTTTAAAAGGTCTAACATTCTGGTTTGCTCAGAATCTAATTCAGTATTTTTAAGCAGGTGTGCAAGTCCGAGAATACCATTTAAAGGTGTACGGATTTCGTGGCTCATATTTGCCAGGAACCGTTCTTTGATTTTCTTTCCTTTTTCAGCCTGATCGCGAGCTATAATCAACTCTTCCTGGTATCTTTCAAGTTCGACATTTTTCCGTTTGATCTCCAGTTGGGTACGAACAAGCGTTATTAAAGAATCGACCTTAGCATTTGTAATATAAGGATCGAGAGGTTTATATAAATAATCAACGGCACCAGTAGAAAGACCTTTAACCGCATATTTGGTTTCGGTTGAAATAGCTGTTACAAAAACCACTAATATATCACGGGTCTTCGGATTACTTTTTATGATATCCACCAGTTCAAAGCCATCCATTTCAGGCATCTGAACATCAACCAAGGCAATAGAAATCTCGTTTTGCCAACATAATCTCAAGGCTTCATTGGGAGATGTAGTTGTGATAATTTTAATATCATCGCGTTGTATAAGAGCTTCAAGAGCAATTATATTCTCGATTTTATCATCAACAATCAATATATTAACCTTCTCTGTCATGATTGATGGTTTATGGTAGAGGCAAGAGTCTCCATAAATGAATATATTTCTAAATTAGATAACACTAAATCTGCACTGCATTTATTTATAGCCGCTTCCGGCATTGTTCTTACTTCTGCAAACTCAGGGTCTTGCACAATAGTAAACCCATTTTTTTCGTGAATATAGCAAATCCCTACCGCACCATCAGCATTTGCACCAGATAAAAGAATAGCAATTACCTGATCTTCAAACACATCGGCTACGCTCTGAAACGTCACGTCGATTGATGGACGCGAATATAATACAGGTTCTGAACAATCCAACGTAAAGGTTTGATCCGGCTCCAATAAAAGGTGATAATCCGATGGAGCAAAGTAAACAGTGCCTTTTTTAAGCTTATCCTTGTCGTCTGCCACTTTTACTATCACCTTTGATTTACTATTTAACAATTCTTCTATTGATGACTTGTGTTTTCTACTTCGGTGAATTACTACGATAACCGGAAGAGGAAAGTTCTTTGGCAATTTTGAAATTAGATCAAAAACCAAAGTAAACCCGCCTGCGGAGCATCCTATGAGAACCACCTTTGCCGATTTAGGTCCAAACTCAGTTTGAAATCTTATCTCAGCCAACTTTTTGATAAATATTTTCTACCCGATCAATCACCTTAAATTTTTTCGCAAGTTCAGCGTTTCTCAAACTTTCTTTCGCACCTAGACATAGAAAACCAAGAGGGCACAAACTTTCATAAAAAAGATTTATTACCTTATTCTGCAACTCAAGATCAAAATATATCATCACATTCCTGCAGGATATCAATTGAAATTCATTAAAAACTCCATCCGAAACTAAATTATGAACCGAGAAAAGAATATTTTTCCTTAAATTATTGACAATTGTAGCGGCATCATATTTAGCTACATAATAATCTGAAAGTGACCCGGAAGCACCGGTGAGTAAATAATTTTCAGAATATTGTTTCATCAATTTCAGATTATAAATGCCTTTTTTTGCTACATTCAATACATTTCTGTTGATATCTGTACCATATAAAAAAGATCTGTTATACAAATTCTCCTGATCTAATAAAATTGCGAAGGAAAATAGCTCCTCACCAGTTGAACATCCCGCATTCCATACTTTTATTCTTTGAAAAGAAGATAAATAAGGTAAGACCTTCTCGCGAACGGCTTTAAAGAAGCTGGGATCGCGAAACATTTCTGTAACGTTTACGGTAACTTCGATTAAAAACTCTTCAAAAAAAGATGGGTTATTTACCAACAGAGACTTCAATTCGTACATGGAAAGTTGCTGAAGCTGCATTATGCGAGTTATTCGCCTTTTTAATGAAGCTCTTGAATATCCCCCAAAGTCAAAACCATGAATTCTATTAACCCATTCAATGATTTCTTCTATTTGCTCAAAAGAAATTACGTCTATCACAGATTCGTTCATATTAACTTAACCAAACTCTCATCATCGAGAGTAATTTATCCATATCAACTGGTTTCGAAACATAGTCATTAGCTCCGGCTTCAATACATTTTTCCCGATCGGCTTTCATAGCTTTTGCTGTAAGGGCAATTATAGGAAGTTTGCCAAATCGAGATTGCTTTCTGATAGCCTGCATCGCATCGTATCCATCCATTTCGGGCATCATGATGTCCATTAATACAATATCAGTATCCGGAAACTCGTCTAATTTTTTCAACGCCTCGATCCCATTATTGGCTATCTGAATGTTTAATTCGTACTCTTGCAAAGCACTTGTAAGAGCAAAGATATTACGCATATCATCATCTACAACTAAAACTGATCGGTTCTTTAAAGCTTTTTCTATTGTGGTTGTATCATTGGAAGCTTTTGCCTGAACCTGATAAGGAAGCGGCTTTGTTGGAACAGGATCGTTTGTTCTGATCTTGTTCATAAACAGATTAACTTCATCCAATATCCTGTCGTTCGACTTATTATTCTTTAGTACCATTACATCGGTATGCTTAAGAACTCTTGACATACTCGCCTGATCCAATTCCATGGCTGTATTAATAACCACCGGAATTTTACTGAGCCTTTCATCGGCCTTAATTTTCTCGAGCAAATCTAATCCAGAAATATCAGGAAGCTTTAAATCCAGGATGATACAATCAAAAGATGAATCTTTACCAAGAATAGTCATTGTCTGCTCTCCATCAAAAGATTGCTCAACCTTAATATTCTTTGATTTTAATTGAAGAGTAAGATTGTCACTCTGTATCTGCTGATCTTCGACTAATAACACCCGGGATAATTTAACATTTCCGGTTTCTTTTATCAACAGATTGAAGGCAGTTTGCAATTCCTCTTTTTCTACGGGCTTGCGAAGAAATCCCAGAGCCCCTTCCTCTCTGGCTTTGGAAATCTTTTCGTCTTTGGCTGACATTAAATGTACCGGGATGTCGCGGGTTATATCATCATCCTTTAATTTCTTTAATACCGACCAGCCGTCTATTACAGGTAGCATAATATCCAGAACAATAGCATCCGGCTTATGTTCTTTGGCCATTTCATAACCAGTATCTCCCTGATAAGCTATCAACGTTTTAAAACCCCGGTCTTCCGCATAGTCTTTCAAGATATCTGCGAAATAGGTATCGTCTTCAATAATAAGTAAGGTATACTCCTTATTGGGATCCGGAAGCTTTAGCGATTCGGCAGCTTGAAAAACTTCAGGTTTGGCTGCAAACATCTGTGTTGAAACTTCTTTAGGTGTTTTAGCTTCAGCTTTAGCGTCTTTCTTTACGTAATTTGCTATTGGAAGGTACAGCGTAAACGTGCTTCCCTGATTAACAATACTTTCCACCTGTATTTCACCACCCAGTAAATTAGCCAATTGCCTGCTGATTGAAAGACCTAAACCGGTGCCGCCATATTTACGACTTGTTGAACCGTCTGCTTGCTGAAATGCTTCAAAAATCACTTTCTGCTTATCATCCGGAATACCGATACCGGAATCCTTGACTCTGAATGCCATCACAGTGGAATCGTTTCCCTTCAAATTATCACTATAATAATGATGACCCGGCTTTTCGAGCTCAATGTCAACACTAACTTGTCCCTTTTCGGGAGTGAACTTGAATGCATTTGACAGAAGATTCTTAATTATCTGCTCCACTCGCATCCTATCCGATTTAATAAGCTCGGGAACTTCAGAAGCGATATTGAATCCAAAATTTATCTTTTTTGTATTAGCAACTTCTTTGAACAGTAATTCTAAATCAACTTGAATTTCATTTACTTCGACATCTTCAATTGAAAGATCAACCTTACCTGATTCAATTTTTGACAGATCAAGAATATCATTTATCAGAGCAAGTAAATCGCTTCCAGCATTATGGATTACTCCCGCATATTTGATTTGTTCTTCCGAAAGGTTTAAAGGCTTGTTTTCCTTTAATATTTTAGCCAGAATAAGAATACTATTTAACGGAGTACGCAATTCGTGACTCATATTAGCAAGAAAATCAGATTTGTACTTACTGCTTAGTTCTAGCTCTTCGGCTTTTAACGCAATCGCTTCTCTGGCTAATTCAATTGCTTTATTTTTTTCTTCAAGAAGCTGAGCTTTTTCTTCGATTTCGGCGTTTGTTTGCTTTAACTCTTCTTGCTGCACCATTAATTCTTCTTCAGAAACCTGTAGCAACTGAGTTTTTCGTATCAGTTCCTCGTTAGTGGCCCTCAATTCTTCGTGTTGGGTTTCAAGCTCCTCGGCTTGTTGTTGAGTTTTCTCAATTAAATCCTGCATTTGAACCCTTGCTTCTGCAGCATTTATACTCACGCCAACACTATGCACTACTTTATCAAAAAATGCCGCTGTATCCTGAGGAACATCGTTTAAAAATGCGAGTTCAATAACACCTTTAAGTGTTTCCTGGAAAAAGATGGGTTGAATAAATATCGCTTTTGGTAAAGAATCCCCTAAGGCTGAATTAACCTTGGTATAATCTTCAGGAATATCTTTAAAAATCATGCTTTTCTTCTCACCAACTGCCAGCCCGGTCCATCCTTCGTCTACTCTGATATTCTTCCTACCACTAGTTTTAGGAAATCCATAACAGGATATTAAATTCAATACCTGCCTCTTAGAGTCTACAGTATACATGGCGCCAAAATCGGCCTTTACGTATTTGGACATCTCATGAATGATACATTCGCAACGTTCTTCGAGCGTTTGTGCACCACGCATGGCCGCATCCATCATTACCGCCCCTTCCAGTAACCAGTTCTGCCGCGCATTCTCTTTCGAAACCAATTCGAGTTTTGAGTTGGTTTCTGACATTTTTTCTTCGATTTTTTTCTGTGAGCCGAACGTCTTTTTAATCAGAGAAGACAAAAATAGTATCAGGCAAAGGATAACAGTGATGCCTCCTAAAATTATGCCGATTGTTCGATTAACAATTTGATCATTGTCTTCCTTTTTCTTTGTCAATAACGCTTCTTCCGAGTCGTTGATCTTCTTTATGTGCTGAAAAACCATATCCATATAGAATTTGGCCTTGCTTGTTTTTAATAAACCCGAGGAGGCTTCGACCCCACCCTTGTTATAAGCTTCGATGATAGTATTCATCTCTAAAAGCTTCTGCGATGCATAAAAGCCTAAGGAATCAACATTTTTAACCTGTTCCCGATTTTCGGAAACCAATTGTCTCAAATTATTTATGGTGGGGTTAATGAGGTTAATTACACCTGTGTATCGGTCGAAAAAGACCTGCTTCCCGGTAAGAAGATATCCACGTTCATTACTTTCTGCATCTAATAATTGCTGTTGTACTGAATTACTAAGAAGTAAAATTTTTTCAGTTCGAGAAACCTGCTCTTTATTATTCTGCAGATTTTTTATACTTATATAAGAAGAGATGCCGAGAATAAGAACGCATACTACAGTGGCTACAAAACCAGCGAGCACCAGTTGTTTAAAAGTGTATTTTTGCATTTAGGAGCTATAATAGATTATAAATTACTGACTATTACGGGGCACGGTTTAAAATGGTTTCAAACTTTAATTTCACAATATTAAACAAATCCCTTCAATTAAAAATTTAAAACCCTTTGGGAAAGGGACTGTTACCTTTTTTATAAATCTAGAAACAAACGATAGGTCATTAACCTCTCTAAACTTAAAACCATGAAAAAACAGAATTCAACATCCAATCAAAACGGTCTGCAAGAATCAGGTCTTAAAACTCTTTTTACAGATGAATTAAAAGATATACTTTGGGCAGAAAAACACCTTCTAAAGGCTCTTCCCAAAATGGCAAAAGGCGCAACCTCTGACGAATTGCGTTCGTCCATCGAGAAACATATGATGGAAACACAAAATCAGATTACCCGACTTGAACAAGTGTTTGAAATGGTGGGACAAAAAGCTACAGGAAAAAAATGTGACGCCATGGAAGGTCTTGTGGAGGAAGGTAAAAGTATGATGGAAGACACCGAGGAAGGTAGTTTAACCCGCGACGCCGCTATTATTTCTGCGTCGCAGAAGATTGAACATTATGAAATTGCTTCATATGGCACCTTAAGAACGTTAGCTAATACGCTTGGCCTGACAGAAGCTGCATCCCTACTTGAAGAAACTTTAGAAGAAGAGAAAAACACAGACGAAAAACTGACTCAAATAGCCGAAAGCTTTGTAAATGAATCAGCGAAAGCAGAAAAAGAATAAAACTATGGAAAATAAAGATTTGGTTGATGAACTGAAACACCTTCTTCATATTGTTAATGATGGAAAAGAAGGATATAAAACCGCTGCAGAGGATGCAGATTCGGCAGAGCTGAAAGCCTTGTTTACAACTTATTCCATTCAGCGTTCTGAATTCGAAATGGAATTAAAAAGTTGCCTTCAGCAGTTGGGTGCGAGTTCAGAAAATGAAAGTGGAGGTCCTTTAGGTGCCCTGCACAGGGTATGGATGAATATTAAAACTGCTATTACAAGCAATGACAACCACGCGATTCTTGATGCTTGCATCACCGGAGAAAAAGCGGCGATAGAGGCTTATGACAAAGCTATAAATAACGCTGAAATATCCCCCGAGATGAGAGAAACATTAAATTCTCAACGCAACGAAATCAGTGAAAGTTTAAGAAATGTTCAAAATCTGGAACAGCAATATGCTTCTTAGTTAAGCCTCTTTAATCACACTAATAGCCCTGACACTTGCATGCCAGGGCTATTTTTATTTAAGTCCTTAGTAAATTGATTATTACTTCTAAAAGTGTTTACAGGTTTTTCGCTATTTTCGGCGTTCATCATATATAAATATGAATTACCCTCGATATCTGTCATGCTTTTTCTTCTTTTTCTTCTCCTTTTATTGCCAGGCGCAGGAAATTAATCAGCCAAATGCTGCGGAGATAAAGGCAGGCTTGCAACAATTAAATGTAGTAGGAAGCGTACTATATATCGCTGCACATCCAGATGACGAAAACACCCGTTTATTAGCTTATTTAGCAAAAGAACGAAAAGTTAGAACCGGCTATCTTTCAATTACCCGCGGCGATGGAGGGCAGAACTTAATTGGCACAGAGCAGGCAGAGTTATTGGGAGTAATCCGGACGCAAGAGTTACTGGCGGCAAGAAAAGTAGACGGTGCTGAACAGTTTTTTACGAGAGCCATTGATTTTGGGTTTTCGAAAACATCCGAAGAATCGCTAAAGCTCTGGGGAAAAGACCAGACATTAGCTGATGTTGTTTGGGTGATTAGAAATTTTAGGCCCGACGTTATAATTACCAGATTTCCTGAAGATGGTCGCGCTGGCCACGGACAACATTCCGCATCTGCAATATTAGCCAGAGAAGCTTTTTATGCAGCAGCTGACCCCAAAAGGTTTCCTGAACAATTACAATACATAAAAACCTGGCAAGCGAAACGAATAGTTTGGAATACTTATAATTTTAATAACGCTAATAACACGACAGCCGACGATCAGTTAAAAATCAATGTTGGGTTATACAATCCACTGCTAGGTAAAAGTTACGGGGAGATTGCGGCTCAAAGCCGAACAAACCATAAAAGCCAGGGGTTTGGAACTGCCAGTCAGCGGGGGGATATAACTGAATACTTTTCCCACGTGGCAGGAACAGAGAGCAAATCTGACTTATTCGAAGGAAATGATCTGAGCTGGAACAGATTTGAATATGGAAAGGAAATTTCTAATTTGATTGATAAAGCAGTTAAAGAATTTGATGTATCTGTACCATATAACTCTGTGGAGTCACTACTAAAAATAAAGCGGTTGCTGGACAAATCTGGCAACAAACACAAAATCGCAGAAGCAGAATCTCTAATATTAGCCTGCGCGGGTATCTGGTTTGAAATGAACACTCCTGAACCTCAATATGCAGTTGGAGATTCTATCCCTGTAAAACTTCAAGCGATAATGAGGGTGCCTCGCAATTTCAAATACATGGTAACTATTAGCGAGTCACTCTCAAAGCTAAATAACATCAGTCTTCAACCTAATAAGTTCACTTCTCTAAATAGTAAAATAAAATTTCCCAACCAAAATATTAGTCAGCCTTATTGGCTCCAATTAGATCACGGCATTGGCTCGTATGTCGTAAATAATCGATATGACGTCGGTACGCCCGAAAATACGGTCCCCTTTAGTGGAATATTTTCGATAAAAATCGGAGAGGAAACAATTATCATTGTTAAACCTGCAGTGTATAAATTTACCGATCAGGTGCGCGGGGAAGTGTATCAGCCATTGGTGATTGCCCCTCCGATTACTGCAACCTTGTCCGAAAACGCTTTCATTTTCACTAATGGTTCAAAAAAGATTGAGGTTCAGTTGCAAAGCTTCCGCGATAATGTATCAGGTGTGCTTAATCTAAATGTGCCGCCAGGATGGAACGTTTCGCCACAAAGTATGAATTTCAACTTCTCAAAAAAGGGAAGTATAGAAAAGCGATCATTTACCCTTGTACCCGGCGAGAAAGTTACTAAAGGCGATTTACAAGTGGAAGTGGAAGTTGAAAACAAAATTTTTGATAGATCAATAAAAGAAATCAAGTATGATCATATTCCGGCTCAAACCCTGTTTCCGAAAGCTGTAGCCCGTTTAGAAAAATTGGATCTAAAAACCACCGGTAAAAAGATTGCTTACATAGCCGGTGCCGGAGATTTGGTTGAAGAATCGTTAAAACAGATTGGGTATGACGTAACACACCTCTCATTGGATCAGGCTTTAAACAGCAATCTCTCACTTTTTGATGCAATTATAACAGGAATACGATTGTATAATGTGAACCCTCAAATAAAAGCCGTGCAATCAAAACTACTTGAATATGTATACAATGGAGGAGTTCTTTTATCCCAATACAATGTAAACAATCCTCTACAGGTTCAAAACATTGGCCCCTTCCCTTTTGTGTTGAGTCGCGACAGAGTTACCGAAGAAGATGCAAAAGTAAGTTTTATCGCTCCTAATCACCGGGTTCTGAATTATCCGAATAAAATAACAGAAAAGGATTTTGAGGGATGGGTACAAGAAAGAGGATTATATTTCACAGCTGAAGCAGATAAGGCATATACCCCAATTCTTAGCTTTAACGACAAAGATGAGAAGCCAAGCAATGGGTCTCTACTTGTAGCTGATTATGGTAAAGGAAAATTTGTCTATACATCTTTGTCGTTTTTCAGACAACTGCCGGCAGGGGTACCGGGAGCCTATAGACTATTTGTAAACCTGATTTCAAAATAAAAAAGAATTTAATGAAAACTCAAGATCCGGAGTTGCCCCCTTTTGTTAAGAGCTGGGGTCAGTTTTACATTCTTTTAATTGCCTGGCTAATTTTCCTCATTCTGGCATTCTATGGCTTTACCATATATTTCGGATGAGCGCTTTAGATTGGGGAGTTCTGATTTTTACTCTAATTGGGATTGTTACTTACGGTATCTACAAGAGTCGCGGCGCCCAAAATATCCAGGGGTTTTTACTTGGCAATCAATCGTTACCCTGGTATCATGTCTGTCTTTCTGTTATGGCTACGCAGGCAAGTGCCATTACGTTTCTATCCGCACCGGGCCTGGCCTATTCGTCGGGAATGAGCTTTGTCCAATTTTACTTCGGATTGCCTTTGGCCATGATTGTATTAAGTATCACATTTGTTCCAATCTTCCACAGACTAAAAGTATATACGGCATACGAGTATCTTGAGCAACGCTTTAACCTTAACACCCGCGTTCTAACAGCATTTCTTTTTTTAATTCAACGGGGACTTTCAACCGGGATAACCATTTATGCGCCCTCGATTATTTTATCTACAATTTTAAATATTGACACTACCTACACCACTATTTTTATCGGCGGATTAGTTATATGCTACACTGTTTATGGCGGCACTAAAGCAGTTTCGTATACGCAGTTATTGCAAATGAGTATAATATTTTCTGGCTTACTTGCCGCCGGAATTATGGTTGTACACTTGCTTCCTGCTGATGTTGGTTTTATCAAGGCGATTAAAATCGCCGGTAAAACAGGAAGAACCAATGCTATTGATTTCTCATTCGATTGGAATAATCAGTATACAGTGTGGAGCGGAATTATTGGTGGTTTCTTTTTACAGCTCTCTTATTTCGGAACAGACCAGAGTCAGGTTGGAAGATACTTAACCGGAGCGTCTGTAGCACAAAGCAGATTGGGTCTATTGATGAATGGGCTGGTGAAAATCCCGATGCAGTTTTTGATCTTACTAATTGGCGTTCTGGTATTTACATTTTATCAATACCAAAAACCGCCTCTTTTCTTTAACAATTATGAGCTCAACAAATTAGAAAAAAGCGTCTATGTAAATGAGTTAAATACGATAAAAGCTCAATATGATAATGCTTTTAAAGAAAAGCAAAAGGATTTAACTCAGTTAAATGCGTCGATAAATCTTAATGATGAGGCCTCTATTGATCAAAGCAGACAGAGATTGAAAGTAGCGGACGAAAAAACGAAATCCCTTCGAAAGAAACTAACAGTGATAATGCAAAGAAATGATCCTGAAGCCGATATTAATGACAATAACTATATTTTCTTAAGTTTCGTAACCCAATATCTGCCTAAGGGATTAATAGGATTATTGATTGCAATTATTTTTTTGGCTTCGATGGGATCTACAGCAAGTGCATTAAATTCTTTAGCGTCAACCACTGTTATTGATGTTTACAAAAGATTGATCCATAAAAATGCTTCAGACAGTGGGTATCTTTTGGCATCTCGCCTGTCAACGATTGGATGGGGCCTGGTTTGCATTACCATGGCCCTATATGCCAGTAAGCTTGGAAACTTAATAGAAGCTGTGAATATTTTAGGCTCTTATATATATGGCACTATCCTCGGTGTGTTCCTGGTTGCCTTCTATGTAAAACATGTCGATGGAAAAGCCGTTTTTTATGCAGCGGTATTAACAGAAATAATAGTATGTATTTGTGGGTATCAAAAAGTGGTGGCTTATTTATGGCTCAATGTGATAGGCTGTTTAACCGTTGTTTTCCTGGCTATCTTAATACAAAGTTTACAAAAGAAGAAGCCGTTGACCGATTAATCAACGGCTAAAACATTATTAAAAAACTACTTTTTTGCTTCAGCTAAAAAGGCAGTATGTAAACGGATGTATTCGTCATTCTTTAACTCGGTAGCCAACTTCAAACCAGACTCCGCTGTTGCAATTGCTCCTTTTTCATCTCCGGATTTAAGTTGAATTCTGGCTTTCCACAATTTAATCCAGGGTGCTTTTTGATCCGCAGCCTCTGCCGCGTTAACCCATTCTAATGCTTTCCCTAAATCTTTATTGTTGGTATAGTAGTATGTAGCTGCCTGAAAATAGGGCTTCTTTTCGCCTTTCATAGCTTCCCCTATGTTTGCCATCACTTTGCTATCTATATCAGTTGTTAAATCCAGAGATACCATGGTATTTTCCCACATAAGCTGCAATTGCGCTGAAGTTTGATACACATTTGCAAACTGGATAGTAAATGTCTCCACCTTATCTTTAAGGGTTGCCGGCTTCACGTTAAAACGAACCAAATCATCCGCTTCTTTGTAGGTGTAGGCCCCCCACTGCTGAGAACCTTTACTTAGAATTACAGTCCATTCAGTTTTTCCTGGAATTGTAAATAGGCCATATTCTCCTGCAGGAATTGCTTTCCCATTAATTTCAATTTCGTCGGAAAATTTTATTACAGTTGCGCTATTGGCACCTGTACGCCATACCTTTCCATAAGGCTCTAATCCTCCAAAGATTACCCGTCCTCTTACGCTCGGTCTGGAATAAGTTAAGGTGATTTTTCCAAGCCCAAAATCCTGAATAAGAGTTTGAGTACTGCTGGGCTGTGGCATTTTTAAACCTTGAGCATTGATTTGTGTCGCAAAACACATAACACAAATGGTAAAGACAAATAATTTGTTAAGTTTTTTCATGATTTGATAAATTTTGGCTTAAAAGTACAAATAGAAAAAATAAAAAAACCGCTCAAATGTTAAGCGGTTTCTATCAGATGTACACCCATCAGGATTCGAACCTGAGACCGACGGTTTAGAAAACCGTTGCTCTATCCAGCTGAGCTATGGGTGCCCTTAATGGCTGCAAATATAGAAAAACTTTAAGTTTTCGCGCAAAATTTTACTATCGCAATCGGATTATTTCTGTACGGGGTTGATAGACATGCCAACTAATTAAGAATCAAATCTATATAAAACCCTCATTTAAATGCCTTAGAAAAAAACCGGACCAACTTAAAAGTGTCTACCATAAAAATTTTGCCTATCTTGCTTACCTTAATTAATAAAAACAATTTGACATTCGAAGATTTTAATTTTAACGAAGAGCTTTATGAAGGGCTCTTAAGTATGGGATATAAAGAGCCTACTCCAATACAACAAATGGCTATCCCGGTAGTACAAAAAGGAAATGACCTGATAGCCTGCGCTCAAACAGGAACAGGAAAAACAGCTTCTTACCTTTTGCCGGTTTTGGACCTTATCAGCAAAACAGATAAAAAGCATACAAGTACTTTGATTCTTGCTCCGACACGCGAATTAGCACAGCAAATAGACCAACAGGTTGAAGGCCTGGCCTATTACGTAAATATCAGCTCCGTTGCGGTTTTTGGAGGAGGTGATGGTTTTATTTATGAACAACAGCGGACTGCGATTCAACATAATGTAAATATTATAATTGCCACTCCAGGCAGGCTTCTGGCACATCTGTCGTCGGGAATTCTTAAGCTTAACAACGTCAAACATTTGATACTGGATGAAGCCGACCGGATGCTTGATATGGGATTTATGGATGATATTATGCGAATTATCAGTCATCTTCCAAAAGAACGCCAGACCTTATTATTCTCGGCAACTATGCCTAATCGCATACGTTCTTTGGCAAATTCAATTTTAAATGATCCCGAGCAGATCAACATCTCTATTTCTCAGCCCGCAGCAGGTATAGATCAACAGGTTTATAAACTCCACGATCATCAAAAGGTGCCTCTGATTCAGGAGCTACTTAAAGGGAGTCAATATTCCAGTTCGATAATATTTGCATCTACCAAAGAAAAAGTCAAACTTCTTTATAAAGCTTTAAAGGCTATAGGAATAAAAGTAAAAGCATTTCATTCAGATTTGGAGCAAAATGAACGGGAAGACATCTTAAGGGCTTTTAAAAACAGACAGTTACCTGTAATTATTGGAACAGATGCGCTTTCGCGAGGAATTGATGTTGAAGGAATTGACCTGGTTGTCAACTACGATTGTCCTTCCGATCCAGAAGATTATATTCATAGAATCGGCCGGACAGCCAGAGCTGCAACCAAAGGCACAGCTATAACGTTTGTAAATGAACGTGATCAGGGCAAGCTGAACAATATACAGCAGCTAATCGGCCGCGAGATTAACAACCATATATTACCGGAACATTTAGGTGAGGCTCCTGAATTTAAAACGTTAACTCATAAACCAAAAAAGAAGGGGAAATTCAAATCTAAATCATGGAAAACGAAAAAATCCACGAGCAGTTAAAATAAATATCTTTTTTTTTAAAACAATTTGGTACGTGTTTTGAGCACTAATTAAATGAAAGTCTTTTTTCAAAGCTTTCTAACACACATGATGAAAGCTTTAGTTTACCTTATTATATTTTTTGCGCCTTTTTCTTTTGTAAAAGCTTCGGGTTTAAGAGATAGCAGCACCATTACAGATAGCACAACGCTGGTAAAAAACCAGCCGGATTCTATTACCAAAAAAGTATTGGAACTTTTAATAGAAGCACGGGAACTGTCGTTTGAGAAACCGCTCGATGCTGTCAAAAGTTATCGTTTAGCGTTGGTTACCAATAAAGTAAAAGATGACATATGGGAAGCAGGCATTCGTTTGGAAATGGGAAAGCTACTTGCACTAGCTAAAAATAAGGAAGCGCTACCGCAATTATTAAAAGCAAATGCCTTATATAAAAAGAAAGCTAATCTCGCGGGGAGAGCGAACGCATTGACTGAAATTTCGAGGCTGTACGAATCGACCGGACAGTTTACCTTAGCTCTAAATACCTACAATGAACTGTATAAAATATTGAACAAGCTAGGTGAATCAGTACTGGCAGGGAACGTAGCATCACATTTAACAGATACTTTTATCGAAAAGCAAAATTATTCGGAAGCTTTTCATTATGCCGACCTTGCTAAAAATGCGTATTATAAAGTATGCAGAAAAGATAGTTTAGGGTCAATCTATTATAAAATAGCTCATATAAAGAACAAAGTTAACAGTCCGAAACTGGCCGAGTATTATATTCTTAATCAGGCACTTTCTTACTACCGGTCTTCTAATGATATGGAAGGACGATTGAAGAGCTTTGATTTTTTAGGCCACCTTTACCAGGATCAAAAACGTTATTCTCAAGCAAAATGGTTTTATTTACAAGCTAACAATCAATCCCGCTTGTCTAATGACACAGCAAATTTAGTTACCTCATTAATTAATTTAGGTTTAGTTAAGGTTTTGATTGGAGATTTAGCTTTGGCCAAAGAAGATATTAATGAAGCCGAACTGATCATAAAAAGCGACAGTAGTTATGCTCCGCTAATGAAGAAAGCTAAAATTAAACATGCAGCCTTGTTTAAACAGTTAAATACTGTGGTATTGGCGTCCAATGTAAAATTAACGAAAGCAAAAACTAAATCCGCCATTAAGGCTACAGAAAAAAAAGCTTCGGGTTCAACCAAATCCACTTCTACAACAGTTTTAGTTGATGCCGATAAAAAAGAAAAGGAAGTACCCGTTCAAAAAAAAACAAAAGGCCGTTAAACTCTGAAAAAACTTCCGAATAAATTTATCTCTAAGCAAGCAGCAAGCGCCGGAACTTCTTTTGTTTCTAGCCCTGTGATAGGCTCTTATTCCATGGGCTTAAAATTTCCAACATAAAAAAAGCCCTTATCAGGACTTCTTTTTTTAACAATGCGGCTGTTTATTATTACCTAAACCTTCTTTACATTGACTGCTTGTTGACCTTTACGACCCTCTTCTACCTCAAATTCAACATTGTCATTGTCACGCAGAGCTGTTACCCCGCCATGAATGTCCTTAAAATGAACAAAAATTTCTTTACCATCATCTTTAATAATAAAGCCATAGCCTTTTTCGGCATTAAACCATTTAACTTTCCCAGTTTCCATAAAAAATAATACGTTTTAGATTTAGATTCATCTGCTTAGCTTCTGATACTTTTTTTTTTAAAAATAATGGTCAGTTATTATTAAGTATCGAAAACAGCTGAAAATCAAATATATAATTTTATTAGTTGATACGAAAATATTATTCTTCTTCTTTAAAATAAACTTTGTAGTAGCTCATGGATTTGTCGTCATCAAAGCCTTTCTCGATTAGCTCCTTATTGCCATGTATGTAGATGTGAAAATTTTTATCAAGCTTTAATACGCTTTTAAAAACTTTCGCCTGTTTTTTAACGGCCGGAGACGAAATATCAAAAGAGTCAGCTATTTCTGTATCGAATTCTTTCTCGTAATTCTGTTTAAAAGATTTAAAGGACTCAATTGCTTTCGGATTACCTAAAACTTCATTGGAAAATTCATCCAGCTCAAAGCATTCCTTCTCCTTAAAGTATTTCATCGAACGATTTAACAAATCTATTTTATCAGCTTTGTTCATCTCGAAATCATCTTCCAGCTTATTAGTTACAAAGCTTTTGTAAACACTAAGAGTATTATTGGTTTGATTAAAGCTATCATTTCTGATCTTTAATTGCAGAAATTCGTCTTTCCAATAGACGGCTTCTCCTGCCCTGTTTGTTTGATCAACCACCAAAACTTTATATCCGTCTTCTTTTTCAGTGTTGAATATCAAGCAACCTTTATCAAGTTTCTGAATATTAATACCGTCCTGCTCATATCCTAAATTGAATCCAGTGTCTTCAGGATAAACTTTCAGATATGTTTCTTTCGTCTCAGATTTGAAAATCCCGATCGCATCGAGCAATTCTCCTTCTATCTGAACATTATTAAAATAAGCAACATACAGTTCGCCTGATTTTATCTTAGGATGATTCGTCAGATCGTACAGATATTTAGTTATCTGCTGACTGACCTCATGAAACCGTCCTTTTTCTTTAAATACTTCTGTCGAGAAGTGGAACAATTCATTCAGATTCATGTCGCTCGAATGCATAAAATGATATACCTCATTAACCTTTTCGAAGGGCTTCAGATAGTATTGCATCAACAGGGTAGACAATAATTCATCTTCGATCTGCAATGAATTGTCGGACAGAACATAAAATTCATCCTGTAATTTATTTCCCACACGGTGGATAGAAAGCTGAGCAAGTGACGCTTCAAAAAAAGTAACCATTCTAATTTTTCGAGTATTAAAACTTATAAAGTTTGTTTAGATTTTGGTAAAAAATACAAATATACCATTGCACTTAGTGCAGTGCCCGCAGAAATAAAAAAAAGCATGGGCACTCTGGAGATCACATCTTTAAATATCCAACCGGCAAACAATGCCCCCAGTCCAATGCCGGCTTCTAAGGCAATATACATTGTTGCCACCGCCTTTCCTCTAAATTCTGGATGACTTAAATCTGCCGTCCATGCATTATTGGCGGGAGACAAAACTCCGGTGCCTGCTCCATATAAAACCGAACCCAGCAATAAAAGAAATACTGATTTAGCCAATCCGATAAGCACCAGGGAAATACATATTATTAACAGCGAAATTTTTATCACCTCAACTCGGCCATATCGGTCTGATGTTTTTCCGGCAATAAAACGAACCAATATAGAAGAGATGGTGAATGTCATGAAAAACACGCCTTTATTTGAGACGCCCAAATATTCACTCCAATCGGGGATCAACGTAAGTAAAGCTCCATAACTCATGTATGAAAGAAGAGTAACCAATGCAGAAGGTAAAACTCTCCGCTCTATGATTTCATTGCGAGATATTTTGAGCAGCGAGGCACTAAATTGCTGTTTATGTTTTACGGTCTCTTTCATATTCAGCACAATCAAAATCGATAAAAGCGCCAGGAAAGACGAAAAATAGAACAGAACATTAATCGAATATTCGGAGGTAATAGCGCTACCCATTGCGGGTCCGAGTCCCATACCTGTACTAAATGCTAAGCCGTGTACACCCATTGCTTCACCCCAACGCCCCGGGGGAACGATGTCTGCTACATAAGCCGAGGTCGCGGTAGGTTTAAAGCCCGTTGAAAATCCATGGATTAACCGAATGAACAAAAATCCTGAAACGCTCGCGAGAAGCGGGTATAGAAAACCACAAATAACACAAACAACAGACCCTACCGCCATTACAGGAACACGTCCGATAGTATCTGTTAATTTTCCGCTAAAAGGTCTGGAAATACCTGCGGTTAAAGTAAATAACGCAATAATTAATCCTTTATATTCTGCACCACCCAAAGAGCTTAAATAAGCAGGCAACTCAGGAATCATCATATTAAAGCTCGCAGAAAATAGAAGCGAACTTAAACAGAGTAATAAAAACTGACGATTATAAATAGGATGTGTATTCTCGGCAACCATTAAAGGCAGCAAAATTAAACTATTTGCCGGTTGTATTCGCTAATCTTTCTTCAAACCTAAGAAAGATTAGATAAACGAGAGGTTTTCACGCGGAAACTCACCTTTTTATATGATATAGGTCATAGAAAACAGGCATAACTGACTGTACATTCGAATTAAATAAGCTCCTAAATAATAACACAATGAATATAAAGCATTTAAAAACAACAGCCCTTCTCATTGCAACTGCTTTTACATTTGGCAGCTGTACATTTCAATCGAGTGGTAAAGATGACGATTCTGTTTCGGGACAGTATGAAGCTCAGTTAACAGATGCGCCACTTGTTCCCGTTTCAGGGAATTATAAATACGCAAAAAAAGTTATAGTTAAGCTCGAGGTATTGGAACACGTGATGCGCTTAGCTGACGGAGTTGAGTACAATTTTTGGACGTTTGGGGGTAAAGTTCCCGGGAAATTCATCAGAATTCGTGAAGGTGATGAGGTTGAATTCTATTTGAGTAACCATCCTAATAATAAATTACCTCATAATATCGACTTACATTCAGTCACAGGCCCTGGTGGTGGCGCCGAAGCATCGATGACTGCGCCGGGTCATACTTCACAATTTTCCTTCAAAGCCATTAATCCGGGTTTATTTGTTTATCACTGCGCCACAGCGCCCGTAGGAATGCACATTGCAAACGGCATGTACGGCCTTATTCTCGTAGAGCCTAAAGAAGGTTTACCTCCTGTTGACAAGGAATTTTATATCATGCAGAGCGAATTTTACACCAAAGCCAAATTTGGAGCTGCGGGTTTAACTTCGTTCGATATGGAAAAAGCATTTAATGAAGCACCCGATTACGTTGTTTTTAACGGAGCCGTCGGAAGTTTTATGGGAGATCAGGCATTAAAGGTTAATGTTGGTGAAACGGTTCGTTTATACGTTGGAAACGCAGGTCCCTCACTTGCTTCCTCTTTCCACGTTATCGGTGAGATTTTCGATAAAGTGCATATTGAAGGGGGTAAGTTTATCAATGAGAATGTAGCAACCACGTTGATACCCGCAGGTGGTGCAGCAATTGTTGAATTTAAATGCGAAACACCCGGCTCTCTAACCTTAGTCGATCATTCTATCTTCAGGGCTTTTAATAAAGGTGCATTAGCACAGATTAAAGTTTCTGGTAAGGGAGATGAATCCATTTATTCTCACAAGCAGAAAGACATGGTCTATCAACCGGAAGGATCAGCAGTACAATCCATAACAAAAGCGCCGAAAGAGATGGCAATTCCCGAAAAATCAATGGCGCAAAGAATGGAAACCGGCAAAATTTTATTCGAGGCTAATTGTGCAGCCTGTCACCAGAAAAATGGAGAGGGCTTACCCGGTACTTTTCCGCCTTTAGCAAATTCTGATTATTTAATGTCTTTAAAAGATAAAGGTGTTAGCATCCCTCTTCATGGTTTAACCGGAAAAATCAAAGTAAACGGTAAACAATACGACGGAGTTATGCCGCAAATTCAACTAACGAATGACGAGATTGCCAGTATATTGACTTATGTGCGTAATAGTTGGAAGAACAAAGGTGATTTAGTAACGGCAGCCGAAGTAGGAAAGGCTAGAGATGGAAAGTAGTAATTTTCATAAAACAACCTTCGCAAGTGTGCTGATTCTATTGATTTCAGCATCAGTTCTATATGGCACGGAGAAAGTTATGGTTAAAATTCCGGGAGGCAAGTATATTCCTTTCTTTTCTGAAACCCCGGGCAAAACAGCTGTTGTAAAGCCGTTTTACTTGGATATTAAAGCGGTGACTAATGCCGATTTTCTATTGTTTGTTAAAGCCAACCCAAAATGGACTAAATCCAAAGTATCTATGCTTTTTGCTGATAATGGTTATCTAAAGCACTGGAAAGGCGACTTTCCAAGTGAAAATAGCTTCTACAAAATAAAAGACAGTCCTGTAACCAATATATCCTGGTATGCGGCAACGGCCTACGCCCGATGGAAAGGCAAACGCCTTCCAACCATGAATGAATGGGAATATGTTGGAAATATTGCGGCAGCAAACGATAAACGGCCCATAGAGAAAATCATCCTCAATTGGTACAGCAAACCCACCCCTGCTGTTTTACCTCCGGTAGGAAGCACATTTAAAAACAAGTTTAACGTATATGATATGCATGGTTTAATTTGGGAGTGGGTATCTGATTTCAACAGCATTATAATGACAGGCGACTCGCGCAGTAATTCTGCCATAAATCGTGACCTGTTTTGCGCTTCGGGAGCTTTAGGTGCAGTTGATAAAGAGAATTATGCTGCCTTTATGCGTTTCGCTTTTAGAAGCAGTTTACAGGGAAAATACACGGTAAATAACCTGGGGTTCAGGTGTGCCAGTGATATAAAAAATTAACATGAAAAAAATAACGATTTTCTACTTCGCACTATTTATAGCTCTGTATGCCCCCATCCTTACCGGATGCAAGCAATCAGTTAAACATGAACAGAAAAAAGCCAATGACGTTTCCGTAGAAAAAAGTGAGAGCGAATCCCTTTACCAAACAGAAGGGAAATGGGATAATCAATACGGTGATACTATTTCACTATCAAAGCTTAGAGGTAAAATCCCAGTAGTATCGATGGTGTTTACCCGTTGTACTTTTTCTTGTCCGCGCATAGTTGCAGATCTCAAAGCAATTGAACGCGCAGTTCCGGCCGATAAAAAAGACAAAGTTGTTTTTGTATTGATTTCGTTTGATTCTAGCCGGGATCATACAGATCAGCTCAAAGCATTTACAAAACAAATGAAGCTTGATGGAAACTGGATGATATTGCATGGAAATGAAGAAGACGTACGAGAACTTTCTATGTTATTAAATGTAAAATACAAAAAACAGGAAAACGGTGACTTTACTCATTCAAGCGGTTTCACATTGCTCGATACAAAGGGAGCCGTAGCTTTCCATCAAGAGGGTTTAGGCGAAGATCCGGGGGAAGTAATTGATAAAATCAGACGCCTTTGAAATTTGAAAAATCAGGTCTCATTAATGGCGATAAACATTTCCGAACATCTATGAAAAAACGAAACAACCTTGTGAAATAATACCGTCTGATTTCGTATTTTTACATTCGAACCGTTTTAGTTTTCGGTCCAAAACATAGACACACAGATGGGATCAGTAATAATTGGCACAGGAAGTTATTTACCAACAAAGAAAGTTTCAAACGCAGACTTCCTGAAACATCGATTTTTCGAAAAAGACGGAGTGGAAATTGTGAAGGATAATGAAGAGATTATCTCCAAATTTAAGGCAATCACCACAATTGAAGAAAGGCTTTATGCCTCAGATGATCTGGTTGCATCCGATATAGGATTATTTGCGGCAGAACGAGCTATTAAATCGTCTGGAATTAACCCCGAAACTTTAGATTATATTATTGTTGCTCAAAATTTTGGAGATGTTACGTCATTGAAATCTCATCCTGATGTATTGCCTACACTTGCTGCCAGAATTAAACATAAACTTCAAATAAAAAACCCTGACTGCGTTGCCTATGATATTCCTTTTGGGTGTCCGGGATGGCTACAAGGCATGATACAAGCTGATTATTACTTAAAATCAGGCGATGCAAAACGTATTTTGGTTATTGGTACCGAAACGCTTTCAAGAATAACCGATCCACACGACCGCGATAGCATGATCTATGCTGACGGTGCAGGAGCCGCTATTTTAGAATGGCAGGATAATGATAGAGGAATACTAAGCCATAAAACACGTTCCGATACCTTCGAGGAAGCATACTATCTATTTTCAGGAGTATCCAGTAATGCAGGTTTCGCGGATAATAATCTTTACATTAAAATGGATGGCCGCAAAATTTATGAATATGCACTTACAAATGTACCGCTCGCAATAAAGCAAACACTAGACAAAGCAGGTTTGGAGCTTAAAGACATTAAAAAAATCCTGATTCATCAAGCCAATGGGAAAATGGATGAGGCTATTTTGAAGCGGCTTTATAAACTCTATAAAGAAGACCGGATCTCTGAGGATATTATGCCTATGACCATATCCAAGCTAGGTAATAGTTCGGTGGCAACCCTTCCTACTCTCCTCGACTTGATTTTGAATAATAAATTAGAGAATCATCAGATAAGAGAAAATGATATTATAGTCTTCGCATCAGTTGGTGCAGGGATGAACATTAACGCTGCAACTTATCGGTTTTAACCAGCCATCTTATCTGTCATTTTGACAAGCTTATCACTTTGGAACAGGCATTGATAGGTGCTTTGTCAAAGAATTCGAAATCTATAATACTATGCAAGAAAAAGGTACCATATCCATTCACACCGAGAACATCTTTCCTATCATTAAGAAGTTTTTATACTCCGATAATGAGATTTTCCTTCGTGAATTGGTTTCAAATGCGGTTGATGCAACCCAGAAATTAAAAAGATTATCTTCTTTAGGACAATATCAGGGCGAACTTGGCGACTTAAAAGTTGAAGTAGCGTTTGATGAAGAAAAGAAAACCCTTACCATTTCTGACAAAGGTTTGGGAATGACGGCAGAAGAAATTAAAAAGTACATCAACCAGATCGCATTCTCAGGAGCAACTGAATTTGTTGAAAAATTCAAAGATGCCAAGGATGCGAACGAGCTTATTGGAAAATTCGGGTTAGGTTTCTATTCTGCTTTTATGGTAGCCGACCAGGTAGAAATTCAAACCTTGTCGTTCCAGGATGGTGCTGAACCTGCTCGCTGGATCTGCGATGGAAGCACTGAATTTGAAATAACGGAAGGCAGCCGAACTGAGCGGGGAACAGATATTATCCTTCACATAAATAAAGATTCTGAAGAGTTTTTAAGTAAACATAAACTTCAGGAAATATTAGATAAGTATTGCCGCTTTCTGCCGGTTCCGATTAAATTTGGAACAAAAACAGAATCAGAGCCAGACGGCGAAGACGAAGAAGGGAAGCCAAAATACAAATCGGTTGAAGTTGATAATATCATCAACAATACCAGTCCGATTTGGACAAAAGCTCCGGCTGATTTGAAAGATGAAGACTATCTTGATTTTTACAAAGAACTTTATCCTTTCTCGGAAGATCCTCTATTCTGGATTCATCTAAATGTTGATTATCCTTTTAATCTTACGGGCGTTTTATATTTCCCGAAGGTGAAAAACGATTTTGATTTCCAAAAAAATAAGATCAAGTTATTCTCTCGCCAGGTGTTTATTACTGATGAGGTAAAAGATATCGTTCCAGAATTTTTAATGCTGCTTCATGGAGTTATCGATTCACCAGATATCCCTCTTAACGTTTCGAGAAGCTTTTTACAGGCAGATAGCAACGTAAAGAAAATCAACAGCTACATCACCAAAAAAGTTGCTGACAAACTTGCAGAGCTCTTCAAAAAAGACCGCAAAGGATTTGAAGAGAAATGGAATGACATCGGAATTTTCGTAAAATATGGCATGATCAGCGAAGAGAAATTCTATGATAAAGCGAAAGATTTTGGTTTGCTTAAAAACACTAACAACGAATACTTTACTCTTGCAGAATATAAAGAAAAGGTAGCACCATTACAAACCGACAAGGATGGCAATCTGGTTTATTTGTACACTATTGATACGGCAAAACAACATTCGTTCATCGAGTCAGCAAATAAAAAGGATTACGATGTTTTAGAAATGAATACTCCTATTGATAATCACTTTATAAATCAACTGGAGCAAAAGTTAGAAAAAACATCCCTAAAAAGGGTTGATGCAGATGTGGTAGACAAGCTTATCAAAAAAGATGATACTCCACCTCATATCTTAACTGAAGAAGAATCAACGAAAGTGAAAAGCATTTTCGAAAAGGCGATTAATAAAGCCAACATGAAAGTCGAAATCGAAAGTTTAAATCCGGAAGAATTTCCGGTGAGTGTTACGCAGGACGAATTCATGCGCCGAATGAAGGACATGGCCCAGATGGGTGGTGGAATGAGTTTTTACGGTTCTTTACCCGAAAATTATAAAGTTGCAGTGAATGGAAATCACGCACTTGTGAATCGTATTTTACAAACAGAAAACGAAGAAGAACAAGCTCAACTTGCCAAGCAGGCATTTGACTTAGCTTTACTTTCGCAGGGAATGCTTACGGGTGCAGACCTTACCGAATTTGTTAAGAGAAGCGTTCAACTAATATAACAAAGCTATTTAAGCATAAAAAAACCCGCTCATCGCGGGTTTTTTTATGCTTAATTTTATCAATTACATTGAAGAAACCTGAATTACCCCGCATCCGATTCTTCCACCTGCATTTCCGGTGGGCTGTGTGGTAAAGTCATCTGCTTTCTCGTGAACCATTATCGCTTTTCCTACAACGTCATTTACCGCACCACTTCCAACCGACCAAAGGCTGGTCTCTAAATTCAAGCTTCCTTTTCCACTTGCATCTAACTTCACGTTGCCTATATCTCCTAAATGGAATTGTCCTTCGCCCCATTTTCCGTGATTGGCTTTGGTTGGATTCCAATGTCCGTGAGCATCATTGCCAGCATTGCCACAATCACCATGCTCGTGAATATGGACAGCAACCGTCTGACCAGCTTTAGAAGGAAAATCAAGCTCCAGTTTCATCTCAACTTCATTTCCTTCTTGAACGAACCTGATTGTACCGTTTCCGGGGATGTCTGCCTTTGTAGCCGAAATAGCAGCAGTTGCTTGTTTCCGGGAAGTTCTCATGCTAGTGCATGAATAAGTAAATAGTGTGACCGCAAGTGCAAAGAGCACTATTAAGCTATTAAATTTTAAGGTTTTCATAATGAAATTTTTGATTGATAACAGAAAGATCAGGATAATGTTAAGAGAAAAGAAAATAAAAGCAAGCTATTTAGTACGTTTCAGCGGATATTTGTTTTGATTATTAAAAGTCCGCATGATAAATACATTTAACCTGGATTTATCTTTTGCAAAATCCTGGGCTTTAGAACGAGCTTCTACTATGGCTTCGGCAGGGGTTGGTTTTCCGAAGCTAAAAAAGTACCTGGGATTTGCACCATCAGAATTAGCCGCGCAAAATACAGCACCATGTCCAGGTACATCCGTCTCAAGCAAACTAAACCATTTCCCTTCTTTTTCTGCTACTTGTTTTAATATTTTAGCTCCGCCTTCTTCAATATTAAAATTCTGAACAATATCAGCTTTATCTTCGCGGGCAAAAACGTACACCTGAGCGAAGCAGCGGTCAGCAATTGAAAGACTTAATATAAGGATTAAGAGAAAAGATAATCTCATAGGCTTCAAAATTGATTAGTATAACAAACCTAATTTATGCAAAGTTTTTAAATATACCTTAAGCCTGTATCAATTATAAGAAATTACCAGAGACTATTTGTAAATTCTAGTTTAATTTTGGCCTGAAAATTCTCTATAGTCTTAAAAATCTCTATCAGGGTGACCTGTTCGATTTTAGTAATCTTTCTAAGCTCGATATAGTTATTGGGCAACTGCTTGTCGTATATTATCTGCATTGCCTGGCTTTTTAATCGCATCCCCATTAAAAAATAATACGATTGCGAAAGCTCATGAAAGGCAGTTTCAGAAAAAACTTCCTTCTCTTTCAAAGCTTTCAGTCGTTCTCCGGTATTTACTTTAAATATTCTTTCTTTTAATGCGTATACCCGCACAAGGTCGACAATTGGAGTCATGGCTGTTTTTATATCAAAGACTTCCAGCTTTCCGACTGTTTGTGTACGTATATTCTTAAAAAAGGTCAAAGGAGGTTCGTATTGTAAAGCATTCTTCGCCAGCATATAAAACAGCTTGCCTAAAGGCTTTTTCAGTTCTTTATCCAGGAAAGCTTGTAATTCGTCCATTATGGGCTTCTCTCCATAAATATAACGACAATCGAAAAACGTTGAGAAGTTGACTACAGTTTCTGGAACAGACTCTGCTATCCAACTGGTATAATTCCGTTTCCAGTGTGATAAAGAATGTGTCCATTTAGGATTTTTCGCCATTAAATCGCCCGTACAAAAGCTAAAGCCAATAAAATTCAGACGCTCTGAAACGATTTCTGCAAACCTTAAAAAATATTCTCTAACGAGTTCCCGCTGCTCATTGGCTTTATCCTCATAAATAATCGCGTTATCCTGATCTGTTTTTAATGTTTGTTCTTTTCGCCCTTCACTTCCCAAAACCATAAACACAAACTTTGCCGGAGGCTGCCCGATTTCGGCAATCGTATTTTCAATTACTTTAATGGCAATGGTATCGGCAATAGTTGTAATTAATTGATTTACAATTTCTGCATGCACCCCCCTGCCTATCAATTGAGTGACAATTTGCGGCACGGTATCCCACTTTCGCTTTAATTCCTGAACAGACAGGGACTGTTTTACCGACTGGATAAATACTAAAGGCGACTGCGCAAGTTCGCTTAATAATTTATTTCTGCTGATTGATCCTATATATGTTCCATTCGCTTTAATCAGCAGATAACGAGTTTTCGTTTGAAACATCATTAAAACAGCCTCATATACATAAGCCTGCTGATCAATTGAAACTATTGGATTATCCATAACAGAGCCGATGTCTTTCGCCGGATCTGTTTGCTTTGCGATAACTTTATCCCGTAAGGTTATATCTGTTATATATCCAACAATTTCTCCCACACCATCCTTTACAAATAAGCAGCTTATTTTATTATGAGCCATAACTGCTGCAGCTTCATAAATGGGCGTTGAATCGGGGCATGATATAATCTCACGATATTCTATGCTCTCGATTTTTCGGGAATAAAACTGGTCGGAGGCAATGAAGCTTTCTTCGAATGAATTGGGTCGCTTAAAAAAATGGGCAAAATCGTCATCAAGCATTCTCTTGCCGAATTCGCCTGTGAAATATTTGAAAAACTCCTCATAAGCTTTACAAAGTGCCCTGAAATCCTTTCTTGGCAAAAAGTAAACCACTGTTCCTTTTTTAACCAGTACTGTTTTTAAGGATCGTTTTCTATTTAAGAGTACAGAAATACCTCCAAAGCAATAGCCTTCATGATGTATTTCGAGCGAGCGTTTGTTATGTGAGCTATCATAAAAAAATGATTCATATTCTCCTTTAACAATAAGATCAACCCCCTTCATCTTTGTAACTTCCTGCTGATAAACAAGAGTATCTTTATTGTATTTAACAACTTCCAAAAGATCTACTACACCCGCCAGCACATCCTCAGGCAGTAAATTGAAAGGTTTTACTGTTTTTAAAAATTCAAGACGATGATTCATACCCACAAACTAATCAAAATTGCCATTACCAGTACCACAAAAAAGGAAATAAACCATGGGGAATCATTATGTCCCTGAGGTTGTTTGATTTCTGATTGTTGTAATTCTATTTTCTCGTCGTTAACATCACCGCGTTTAAGCAATTCAAAAAAACAGTCCGCAGTTGCATTTGCATCGACTAAGGCATTATGCTGATTTTCCAACTTATCATCAAACAACATTGAGTACAACTCTCCTAATCGAAGATGTCCCACAGAGGGGTCTCTCACGTAAAAAGAAGTTGCCCGCATTGTACAATAGGTGGGTAAATTTTCGAGAGGGTTAGAAATACCGGCACGATGAAAATCTGCGGAAGCGATATGGTAATCGAATTCCATAAAATGCCCCAAAACCAAAGGCTGATAATTCAGCAGGTCGTCGGCAAAAAGCTGCATAACCGTATTGCGGCCCTCGCCCCGTTCCTTAAGAAAATCCTTTGTTATTCCATGTATTTTAATAGCCGAAGGATTAATCTTGATATCACTATCTCCGATATAATGGTTCTCCGTTTTAACCAAATTTCCATCTTTTGTGTAAACCACCCATGCAATCTGAACAGCGCATGGCCAATTTGATGAATTTGAATATGGAAGATTCCATTTTTTGGGTAAGCCCGAAGCTTCTGTGTCTAGAAATAGTAAATAATCTCTCAAAAGGTTTAACCGGAGGTCAATAAATCAGTGAACAATTCACAAATATAAGAACTAAGACCTTTAGGATAGACGATTTCAGAATAAATAGACAAACTTTAGGATAAATATGATTTCATAACCAATTCATGGGCTTCGGTTGTGAAATAAATTATTGGTTCTTCATCTGTGTGCGAAGCTTCCATTGTAATTTTTGTCCCGAACTCATAAGGCTCCACCGACAGAATCCTTCTTTTCTCAAATCGAGTTGGCTTATCATCAATCATTACTGTAAAAAAATCGCTCATGTTAGCTTAACCTGTGTCGGGAAAATATGTTTTAGCCTTTTATGTCCTTCTTAATAAAAAATAGCCGGAAATGTGCAATCCCAATACACACTCATTTTCTATCATTTACAGGTCATAATTCATACAAAAAACGACCGGGCCCAATTATTATTAAACACTCAAACCACACATCAACAGAATTTTATTAAACCTCGCTTTCATTGCTGCATTGGGTGCAGGCATCATTCAGACAAATGAATATCCCGGCTGGGATACGATTATTCCCATTATGATAAAAAGCGAGTTTACCGGGAGAGTATCATTGGCAGGAGATCGTCAGAGAGGCCTTGATTCCGAAACAACGGGATGGTGGAACCTTTGAATCAAGACAGATACCCGGACCTTATGAACGGCGCAGCAGTGGTTAAAATTTATCACTATTCTAAGCGTTATAATGATAACGATCGGTATTCTGCTAAAGGGCAACATCCCATGGGATGTCTCCTGGTCAACGTAAGCATGGTCATTCTGACAAACAAGAGCTGGGGGTAATGATCACCAGTGAAAAATGATAGAATTGAGCGTCTCAGCGATGATGACCGCTGGAACGATGATGATGATAAACGAGATAGACGCCGTGAAAACGATAAAGTGGAATGATTAATGCGTTGTTTTTTGCTTAGCTCCCGGGCCTAGACACCCGGGAGTTTTTTTTTGAGCTGCGATAGTTATTGTTAGGTTTGGATTCCTGGAATCAATTCACGATCACAAATCTTTTACAAGAAAGCCATTGGTTCTTTAATGCATAAATATTTATTTTGCACCAGGATCGAATCTTCTATTTTAGTAAGAATGCCCGCTATATCCATTAAGAAACTATTTGTTTTCATACTCCTTTTTGCTGTTCTTGAAAGAACCGGTGGAGATTTAGTTTCGTTAATTCAATGGCAATTTGAAAAAAGCATTAGCATATTTGAAGTTGAATCTGCCGCAAAAGAATCTGAAAAAAATGATGATAAATCAATAAAAGAATTTTGGATTTGTGCAGTTTATCAATCTTTATTAAAACCGGCCCCCAGGGTTAATCGTAGTCAAAAATTTATCAAGAGTATCAATACTGAACATAATTTCTACCCTTCTGTACCAACCCCACCGCCGAACATCATAACTGTTTAAATAGTTCTATTATCTTTTAAATGCGAATATTTCGCATGAATACAACACTAAACAAACCATGATGAATATCAAAATGAATTACCCAGCTATAATGGCAGCGCTTGCTATTATGTTTTTTTCGAATACTGCATCGGCTCAGAAAAGTGAGCAAGTTAAAAACACAAACCCGATAAACAATTCACTTTCATACGTAACCAGGTTAGAACCTATTACTTACGAATACAACAAATCTGAGGCAAAGGCAACTAAATTACCCTCCGGACTGATGTATGGTTTTAATGCGGAAGAATTACAACAAGTACTTCCCGGCATAGTTAAAACCAGGTATAAAATGATTCCGGCAGGTAAAAACAACTTTAAAACGGTGGCAACACAGGAAGTGGATCTTGAAAGTCTTATACCACTGCTGGTTGGTTCTATTAAAGAACAACAAACTGAGATTGAAAAACTAAAGACTGAGATGCAAAGCTTAAAACGACAGGCAAACAATAAGTAACATTTCTAAATGAGGCCGTTTACGCGTTCGACTATCCGGAGAGTTCCACCTCCCGAGGTTCGGCCGGTAAACGGCCTTTGTTTAAAAGAACTTATTCATAAAACTCGCTCAATGAACCAAAATAACTAGAGTTCCATCCTTCAACAATATCTTCATAATCTACGTCGGGTATATTTGTATGCTTCAACTCAATCGATGTCCCTTCTTTCAAAGGATGAAGTTTAATAGTTACAATCGAGGGTTCTTCCTGCTCACCGAAATACCATTGTTGAACAATTTTTTTCCCTTCTTCAAATTCCAGATTCTTACCCACAATGCTTCCATCCCACAAAGAAAATTCTGACCCAGGCTCTGTAGACATCTCCGCTTCATCACCGGTCCACAAATAAATAGTGGCAGGCACCGTTAGCGCCATATATACTTCTTCTGGCGGAGCTGGTAAGGTGTAATATTTTTTAAAATCTTTCATACATTTTTAAGTTTTCGGTTTTCCCGGATCATTTGTGCATAATTCCATTTTTGCGCCATCGCATTCACCATCTGTACAATCCGGTTTGCCCTGGTGGCCTCTGTTTTAGCAGAATTTATCCATTTAATAAAATAATCGCGATGCGATTTTGCAAGGCTGTTAAAAAAATCCATCGCTTCAGGATCATCATTTAAACACTCCAGTAATTCTGGCGGTGGCTCAATGGAAAATTCATTATCCACTTCTAGCTTTACCTGCAACATCGCACCATCAGACTTTCGGATCGCCTTCCTGATATCCGCATTCAAAGCGATTATAAAGTTCCCCTCTCCCATCGGCAACAGGGCCAAACCTTCAACTTTTAAAAGATCAAGAAAACCCTTAACCCTAAAAGACTTCTTATTCCCTGGCTTTAACTGCTGTGCAATATCGGCAGGAACCTCGATATAAGTCCATCCTGTTTTTTCACCCTGCTCGCCAAACTTCAAAATAATTGTAGAATACTCGAGCATTTTAATTATTCTTTCCAGATAATTACATCAGCTGGCTTTAAAGATTTAGAGCCAATTAAAATATTGGCCTTTGCCGGTAACGGTACTTCGTATGCTTTTTCGCCATAGTTCACGCCTACATAAAACCCATCACGCCACTCAATAATTACACCTTCAGGTAAATCTCTTGTTGGGATTCCGGCCTCCTTATAAACCCTGTTTAAAACGGCTTTCTCTAAAGCGCCATCATCCGTGTCGGGTCCAACGTAAGTAACTGAGCCTTTTCCAACTCTTTTATGGATAACACCAGGTCTGCCTGCATAATACTGATTGGTATATGCTGCCCATATTTCAATATTAGGATAGGGTTCCAAAACATCTGCCCAATTGTTCCAGTTATAAGTTTCGTTACCTGATTTAATTGTTCCGGTTCTATTTTCGGGTAAATGATCATAAAATGATACAGCCCCGCTAATAAGAGTTTGTATCGGACTTGCCCAGCTCGCTTCCCATATTTTACCGTTCCTGTCTTTCTGACCGGTGCGAGTTGTTAATACAAGCTGTCCGCCCTGTTCAACATATTGTCTCCATCTTTCAACCAGTTTGGCGTCTAACAGCTGATAGGCCGGTGCAATAAGAACGGGGTATTTATTAAAATCTTTATCTTCTGTGATTACATCTACCGGTGCACCGAATTGTTTAAGAGCACCATAATAATGCATCAAATGCTTCATATAATCCCACTGAAATGTTTGAGGTTGATTATCCTGCTCCCACCGATTCTCAGGACTATATAAAACTGCTGTGAGACGAGCCTTATAATCTGCCGGTATTTGAGCATTCGGGTCATAATTTCTCCTCAAAAATTTCATTTCATTATTCACTTTAATATACTCTTGTCCGCCTGTACTAGGGCTTATTCCATCGGGCCCTATAATGCCATAATGGTATTGTTCGCCACCCAACAGAGGCTGCCTGAACCTGTAATTACAAACAAACTTATTTCCTCCTGCAAATGCATGCCATATCCACATCCGAACTGTACCCGGCATTGTTTGAGGATTAAATTTCCCCCAATTAACTTGCCCAGGTTGTAACTCCATAACACCTGTGACACCATTTATAGGTCTGAACAAATCAGTTGAAAAAGCAATACTGGTTGGAGAACCCATTCTAAATCCCTGATCTCCAATTCCCATATCGAAACCAGCTACCAGATATTTTGTATAAGTTACAAAATCAAGCTTCGGCATCCTGGTTGGATCAACAGGTGAATGCTCGGGCATGAGGTTGGTAGTGATCCATTGATCGGCAGGAATATATTTCCGTAAGATAGCAGCCTGAAAATACATAAAATCTGCTACTTCATCCGCGGAAAAGCGTTTGAAATCTAATACAGCATGAGGATTGGGCTGAGCGATCAATTCTTTAGGATTTGGAGTCCGTATTTGTGCAAAATTATCGTAGCGGATGCTCCAAAATGCGGTTCCCCAGGTTTTATTTAAGGAATCAATTGATTTGTATTTTTTCTGCAGCCATTTCTGATAGCTTAATCTTGCCGCCGGACTGTGATCTTCTTGTCCATAATGCGATGGTTCATTATCTAATTGCCAGCCCCATATTCTTTTATCATTCGCGTAATGTTTCGCTAAGGCTTCAACCATTCTGGCAACGTATTTTCTGTATACCGGACTGGACCATGAAATATGCTGACGGGAACCATGTTGCAGAGTTCTACCGTTATCATTTACCATTAGAATTTCAGGATGTTTTTGCGCAAGCCAGGCCGGTGGCGTCGGCGAAGAGGTACACATCACTACTTTCACTCCATTTTTATGCGCAATTTCTACAGCTTCATCTAACCATTTAAAATCAAATACTCCGTCTTTAGGTTCCACAAAAGCCCATGCAAACTCTCCAAAATGAGTAAACTCAAAACCAGTTTCAGCTAGCTTTTTTATATCCCGCTCCCATTGAGACCGAGGCCATTGTTCGGGATAGTAATAAGAACCAATGGTCATTAAATCATTCTTTTTAAAAAACCGCTCGGGATTTTGAGCATTAACCGAACCAAGCGGCAGCACAACAAATAACACCAGCAGGCAGATGCAGATTTTCTTTAACATAAATTTTAATTTTGGTTATAAGAACCTTAAGAATATTCTCTTCGAAAATCATGATTTTTACGCTAAGTTTGGGCATTCATAGCAGAAATATTTCAATTAATGAATAAATTCTTAGCATACCTTAGAACAGAGACCTTTAGAAAAAACCTAATTATAGCTATTATAGCAGTTATAGCGTTTATTTTATTGATATTTTTCAGCCTCAGGTATTATACACGTCATGGCGAAGGAGTTCCTGTTCCTAAACTCGAGGGTTTAGCTGTTGAGCAGGCTATTGAGTTATTAGAAGCGCAAGGTTTGGAATATCAAGTTGATTCGGTATATGAAATGGATAAGCCACCTGGAATGGTTGTAGAGCAGGACCCAGATGCAAATACGAATGTCAAATTAAACAGAACAATATATTTAACTATAATCACCCGCACCGCTCCGGATGTTGGATTTCCGGACATTTTTGAGAAAACATATTTAGAGGCCAGGGCTGTATTAAGCAATTATGGAATTAAAATCGGCGACACGTCATACATCTCTGATATTGCCCGCGACAGGGTGCTTCAGGTAGAATTCAGAGGCAAGCAAATTCGGCAGGGCGATCAAATACCTAAAGGATCGGTGATTAGTTTGGTACTAGGCGATGGTAAAGGTGCCAGCGAAGTGGATCTACCAAATGTTGTCGGGCTTTTATTAAACGAAGCTATATTCTCCTTAAAGGGATCCTCGCTCAATCCGGGCATGATCACCTACGAAAACGTCACCGATTCTACTACAGCAAGAGTAATTAAGCAATATCCTGCATTAAGCGATTCCTTAACAAAAGTTAGCATTGGCAGCAGCGTTGATTTAATTCTATCAAATGGAACAACACCAGTTCAATAAGGACATATCGGCTACCGAACTAAAAGAAAAACTGTCTCAGGGTGGTTCTGTTCTTTTAATTGATGTTAGAGAGCAACTTGAATATCACACTTTTAATATTGGTGGTGAAAATATCCCATTGGGCCAGCTGTCCCAAACCCTTGGAGATTTAGACTATTCAAAGGAGGATGATATTGTGGTTATCTGCCAACGAGGAATAAGAAGTGAAACAGCCCGACGTTTATTAGTTTCGGCAGGTTACAAAAATGTAAGGAATCTTACAGGTGGATTATTAGCCTACAGAAGAATTACTAATTAATTTTTTAATTAAAATGACTACTAACAAATCAGGCAAATTAAGTTTAAAAGCAAAGGTCGTAATTGCCTTATTGATATTTATCGTTGTTGCGCTCGGAGTAACTGCCTTTTCTTTTTATTTGAAATACTTTGGACCAAATGTTTCCAATAAAGAAGAGTATTTATATATCAGAACGGGATCAGATTTTGACGATGTTTATAAAACTATCCAACAAAAAAAGATCGTAAATAATACTGCATCGTTTCACGAGGCAGCTTTAGCAATGGATTACCCGCAAGCCGTAAAACCAGGTCGGTATCGACTGCATGGAGGAATGAGCAACCGGGGCTTAATAAACATGCTAAAATCGGGAAATCAGGAAGCTGTTCAATTGAAATTCAAAAACCATCGCCTAAAGCAGGATATGGCAGCTTATATTTCAACTCAAATAGAAGCAGATTCTGCATCAATCGTCAATCTTCTTGATTCTACTGAGTTTGTGAGTAAATATGGCTTCACTACAGATAATGTATATTCTCTATTCATTCCAAACTCTTATGAGATTTACTGGAACACCTCGGCTAAAGAGTTTTTCGAGAGAATGTACAAAGAATATCAAAAATTCTGGACAGATGAGCGTAAAGCCAAGGCTAAGAAAATTGGATTATCAGAGACCCAGGTTAGCGTATTGGCTGCGATAGTTGATGCCGAAGCATTAAACGATAGTGAAATGCCCAGAATTGCTGGCCTTTATATGAACCGGTATAAAAACGGCATTAAGTTACAAGCCGATCCAACGGTGATCTATGCTAATCACGACTTCACCATCAGGAGAGTTCTAAACCGTCACCTAACAAAAGACTCTCCTTATAATACCTATGTATACACCGGTTTACCTCCGGGACCTATAATGATGCCTAGTATTAAAGCAATAGACGCTGTACTGAATTATGAAAAGCATAAATATATTTATATGTGTGCAAAAGAAGATTTTTCGGGCTATCATAACTTTGCAGTAACTCAAGCCGAACATCAGGCCAATGCGAGAAGGTTTCAAAAAGCATTAAACGAAAGAAACATCAAGAAATAGATGTATACTCATCAAACAAAGATTCGGGTTAGGTATGGCGAAACCGACCAAATGGGTTATATGTATTACGGCAATTATGCTGAACTGTACGAAGTAGGTCGCGTGGAAATGCTTCGAAGTTTGGGAATGACTTATAGATCGATGGAAGATCAGGGAGTTATGATGCCAGTGCTTGATATGCGCTGCAAATATTTAAAACCTGCCTTATACGATGAGGAGCTAACGATAAACGTAATTCTGGAAAAAATGCCGGGCGTAAAAATTCATTTCAAATATGAGTTCTTTAACGAAACTGGCGAATTAATTCATGAAGGAGAAACTACGCTGGCTTTCATAGACATGAAAAGAAATCGTCCTTGCGCTCCACCTGTCGATTTTCAAAACCGCTTAAAAACCTTTTTTAATTAACAACGATGAATTGGCTTCATAAACTGCTTTTAAAAACTCGTCCATATGCTTTGTTTATGGACTGGACAAAAGTGGTCGTGGTGCCAGGATTCAGTCCTTTACCTCTATATACGGTTGGCACATTCTTTTTTCAGGAGATAGGTAAAGATTCATTGATTAATAAGGCCTCGTCGCTGGCGTATAATTTCATGCTGGCAATCTTCCCTGGAATAATTTTTGTTTTTACACTTATTCCCTACATACCCATTACAGGCTTTCAAGATCAACTCATAAGTCTATTGGCGCTGGTTCTACCTTCAGAGGCATATCGGGCGGTAAAAAGCACCTTAGAGGAAATTATAAAACAACAAAACGGAGGCTTGTTATCGTTTGGTTTTTTTGCTGCTCTTTTCTTTGCAACAAATGGTGTAATCAACCTTATGCAGGCATTTAATAAGTCATCCTTAATTATGGAAACCAGAGGGTGGATTAAACAAAGAGTAGTGGCTATTACATTAACATTTGTTATGTTTTTTGCCTTAATAATCGGGTTGACGATTATGACAGTGGGTACTTTTGCTGTTAATTTTGCGGAACAGCAACTCGAATTTAAAGACTCCTTCTGGTTATATATTGCCGATTTTTTAAGATGGTTGATCTTGATTTCGGTATATTTTATCACCATTTCAATACTGTACCGTTACGGTCCATCAAATACAAAAAAATGGAAGCTTTTTAGTCCCGGTTCCTGGCTGGCTACTGTTTTAGCTATTTTGACGTTTTGGGGATTTGGCTATTACATTAATAATTTTGGAAATTACAATAAGGTTTATGGCTCCATCGGAACCTTGATAGTAATCATGATTTGGTTATACCTAAACTCGTTGATAATATTGATAGGTTTTGAATTAAACGCAAGTATTGACCTCTCGAAACGCAGTATTAAGATCGTAAAACCTAAATTTAATACGTTTAAAGACGAGCCTGTGCAGGAAAAACTGCATAAAAAAGCCTGATGAAAAAATTTATTCTACTGGAATTCAAAGGGCTATCTCTAATAATTAAAAAAATAAACAATCATAGTTGCAAATTTAGCCGGAGTTTGTACTTTTGCCTCCGGAGAGTTGGCAGAGTGGTCGATTGCGGCAGTCTTGAAAACTGTTGAACTGTTAAAGGTTCCTGGGGTTCGAATCCCTAACTCTCCGCAAAATATCCCCTGATAATGAGCCATATATGGAACGGCCGGACAATAACCGGACAGTTTTTATGGCAAAATTCAAATTACTTAAAGCTTATGATGCTGGAGGCGACCTTTCGAAAGAATGGTTCGTCCAGTATCATTACTTGAAACCCCGAACTGAGTGGAAGTCTGGTAAACCCGAATACCAGCGTTTTAAGGTCGGGAAAACAATCAATAATTATCATACGGTACGTGAACGTCGGGCGAGACTTAAAATCGTATTCAGTGGCTTAAAAATCATTCTTGAACAAGGATTTTCCCCTTTTGATTCATTATACCAAAAAGATCAGGTTCTCAATCATGAATATTCTTTACAGTCCTGCATTGAAAAATATCTAAGTGATATCAAAGGAATTCTATCTGAAGGAACTACTATCCATTACAAAGGCCGTACTGAATGTTTAAAGAAATGGTTTAAGGATCAGAAGCGTGAAGATGTGATGATATTCCAAATCACCAAAACGGATATCATGAACTTTTTAACGGACTGCAAAAAAGATAATCCGGAATGGTCGAATAAAACCTACAATCATTATTTGACTGATATCAAGACATTCTTTAATCACTTCATTAAGAACTACGAAAATTATATCGATAAGAACCCGGCTGATAACATCAAAAAATTGAGGGTACTCAAAAAAGGAAACCGGCCTTTTTCCAACGAAGACTTTAAAAAGGTTCTTGAAGAGATCAGTGATAAAGACAAATCATTGCTTCAATTTGTAAAGTTCTTGTATTATAGCTGTTGCCGGCCGGATGCTGAAGCCAGGTTTATGAAGAGAAGATACTTCAATTTACCCAACCTTACAATGATGGTACCTGCTGAGCTGAGTAAGAACGGGATTACTCAATACGTTCCTATCGATGACGAGTTTTATAAGTTTCTGGTAAATGATCTTAAAATTGAAAGATTGCACGATGATATGTATCTTTTTGGAAAGGCATTCAAACCAAACACCACTCCTATCTATGCGAAGGGATATTGCCGGAAATTCAGGAAACTGAAAAAGAACTTAAATCTGCCTGAAGATAACACCCTTTATAGCTTCAAGCATACGCGTGCCTGTCACTTAGCGGAAGACGGTGTTCACCTGTACCGGATCCAGCAAATAACGAGACATTTAACGTTGGCGAATTTGATGGATTATTTAAAAGATATGGGTGTGATACTTGAGAAGAAAGAACCAATCAAATCAAGGGCTATTTAAGCCCTTTTCTTTCTTTTGTATGGTGTATAAGGTTCAAGTAAAATAACATCAATAGGTGCGTTCTTTTTGATCGCTATTTTAGTTTTTAATTCTTCCAATACGGATCCTGTAGGTTCAACTGAAGCTTCGAAGGTGTGAAGACTTCTCCCATTTCGGGAATCTTTCAATCTAAAGTTCATAAAATCATAACGTTAGACTAAAATAAAAAGTTTTATCGGACAAATGACCGATATTTCATTTTATCGGCTTTTTAACCGATAATTTACCTTTTGATTAGAAGAAAAAGACAGATGAAGAATGCTAGAATAGCTATAACCGACATAATACGTAAGCTCTTATTTTCTTTTTTAGTATTATCTCGCTCAGTTTCCGCTTTAGTCTTAGCATCATGCTCGTTATTGAAATTATTGATAAGAACCGCCTCTTTGGCTTTGTCTATCCTAATAATTGTATCGGTGTGATATATTGTACGTACGGTTGATTTACATGGGGGACATGGAACCTTAATTAATGAAGGTTTACCGGTAACAGTATTGATTAAAGTAACAGTAACTGTGTCGGTCCTGATATCGGTTTTAACAATAGTATCTGTTTTGCCTTCGATCAAAGAGTCTTTAGCAGGATATTCCTCCGCGCAAAATTCTGCAGCTATCTCCGGATGTTTATTTCCGTAAGTAAGAAAGCCATTTTTTGTAATGCATCCGGATAGGAAAATGATAAGTAATATGGAAAAGAATAATTTCATGGCTGTTCAATTTTACCTTTTACAGTTACCTCATCCCCTGCCTTAATCGGCTCCGATTGTTGGCCCCTAAATGCCCTTATTCCATCATTTACCTGTTGGATGCTCACAATACCGAAAATCACCAATATCGTAATGTTATAAATTACAGTTAACCAAACAAGGATCTTCAAAGCTGCTATAGCTTCAGCATTTGGTTTTGGTTGATAAACTATAATGTAAGCCAAAACGACTACTGCAATCGAAATGCAGGAATTCAGGAAGACATACCAAAAGTTTGTGAGAGCCCTTGCGGAAGATTTTCCGTCTATTCCCTGAAGGGATGGTTTTATCCAGTTGATTAGGCTCATATACCCAACGCTTTTAATGTTTTCGGTCCAATAATTCCATCGGCAACTAGCCGGTTCTTCGATTGAAAATTCTTGATCGCACTTTGGGTTTTAGGGCCGTCAACTCCATCAGGCACTAAACCATATCCTAATTCGTTCAATGCGATTTGAACCGCTTTAAGGGAATTATTTACAGGCTGGATCTTATCTGATATTTCAAAATGCATCCAATCATAATTCTTTTCACGGCCCAGACTGATAAATCCGTTTAAATAGAAGATATCAATCATTGCCTTGTATTCAGGGCGGGCGAATTGAGCAGTGTCGCTGGTAGCATGTAGAGAATTTCTTTCCGGATCAAGATCAATGGCAATACCCCAACTGTGTTTTGATGGTTCGGTACCTCCACGCATTAACCGGTAATTAAAGCAGCCTCCATAAACATTAATGCCAAGGCGTTTAATTTCATCCAATCCATAATGACAAAGAATATCAGATAAAGCTTTTTTTAGCCTGTCAGCAATTGATTTATGACATTGAATTCTTGTTACGATTTCCGATCTGTTCCAAGAGGTGATCATCGGAAATGGCAAATCTATTGTTACCAGGTAGCCCTTACCTGTTGGATTAGGTTTGCCATAGTATTTAGTTGCTGAAGTAGTATTTAGCATTTTACTTATTATTTAGCCTCTCAATTAAATCCACCCTTTGTTCTAGTAATCTTACCTGCGTGTTAGTGGCGTTGACCTGGTTCTGGACAGACTGTATAAAAACCTGAAAATCTTTACTAGCTCCTTTATCATCATTCTTCATCTCTGTGATTTGCGTTTGTAACTCGGTTATTTTTTCACCTTGTCTTTCTACTGCGTTGGTGACCTGATTAATGAAAAAGATGGCTGGCAATAGATACGCTGAATAAAGTAATATGTCCTTAGCCTTAAATTGTAGATTACTCCAATCCATTGAAAAATTTGTTGTAGTATTTTCCATGAGTTTTTACTTACGGAACCTCTCAAATTTCAGGCTTTAAATATGTTTAGTTGAATTTAATCTGTAATATAAAGGCTAATATTACATTATTATAAATGTTATGTTTAAGTATAAAAATATTATTACATTAGATTTTACAAATAATCATATATTTTTACGACTCATGAAAACATCTAAAATTTACTTATTCGCATTGTTATTGGCATTTGTAGCAACTTTTACCAGCTGCAAAAAGGAAGATACTGAACCTGATTTATTAAATCCTACTGCTCGTGTTTTTAACTTTGCTGAGATTAATGGATTCTTTCTAAAGAGCTATACCGAAGTTAAAGGAATAGTAAGAGAGAATACACAAAGAGAATATAAACAAGGCAGTACCGATATACTTCTGTTTCTGGCTAAATCACAAGATGGTGTGAATTACAGAATCGAATTACAAACCACAGGTGCAAATGTCCAAAAAATAACTATTGTAACCGACGCAAAAACTAACCCTGCAGATCAGCATGGATTAATGCCTTTTTTATATAATGGCTTTAAGTCGATATATGGTGAAGCCACTAACTTTTATTTTATTGATTATACATTTATTAAAGAATTTCAATCCTACAATGAAATGACAGCGTTTGTGAATCAAACAGGATATGAAGGCAACTATTATCATAGCCGATGGGACTTGACTGACAAACGAATTTCTGTGAGCTACATCGACAATGCAGCGTATGCAAGCATACAGTTAAATTAAATAATTAGATCTGATCCATAATCACCCACCCGTACTCGTCGTTTGCAAATGTTACCCCTCGAGTTCCTGTCAATGTAACAATGGTTGTTCCATTAGAAAGTTTGATAACAACATTAGCGCCTGCGTTTTTCATTATATTATAAACCTTTCCGACAGGGGCAATGGTGTAATCAGGCAAAAATACGTTTACGCTTCCTGAATTAGTCCTGACACTAATAACCGTATTTGAAAGCTTTAAATAGTAATCTGACGTCGTAAATAATGTTGTGATACTAAGAGTAAGTCCATATATTTTCGCACCTCCGGTTAGATGCAATCCAGTTGTCGCAATTGACGTGTTACCTACTTTTACGCCTGCTCCATAAACAGGATCACCAGCTAAATTATATCCGACAATAGTGCTGTCATCATCAATATCTACAACAATGTTATTATCGACATCATAGAATTTTAATGTATTGTCAGACGATTTAACCTCTACCCGTTTTCCAGCATCAGCCGTTTTTATCGTCCGAGCGACTAATAAACTCACATCAATAAGCTCAGTTTTTAAGTACCCGCCCTGTATTACCGTTGTGCCAAGCTTCGACAATTCAACGGCATCTTCGAAAGCCATATTGCCCAATGAGTTGGCTAGGTTATTAACAGCAGTCTGCGCATTATTCGCCGTTGTTTGCGCTGCATCAGCCAAATCCTTTGCCGCGTCACTGATCGCCTTTAAAAGCTTAGTCCGTTCATCGTAATACGTGGCGAAAGTCGATCTGAAATCAGCTCCAACTATTGCGCTGTTAGTTGTCAAATCAACTAACAAAGGCGACACGTAATTACTCAGTGCGGTGTAAGCCGTCCCGTAATTAGCAGTTGAAATACCGTAGGTTCCAGCCTGATTAACTATTGTGGTATATTCAGCATTGATAGCATCAAACTCCTTTTTAGTCAATTGCTTTTCGTTTGGCGTGAGCACGTTATCGCTTGCAATATTAGTAAGTACGTTATTAGCCGAATCAGCTGAAGATTGAGCATTTGAGGCAGCTGTTGCCGCGTTATTAGCTGCTGTCTGAGCTGCACCAGCTGCTGTACTTGCATTGTTCGCTGTTGTTTGAGCTGCCGAAGCTGCATTATTAGCATTGTTGGCAGCTGTCTGGGCGGTAGCGATCACCGTAGAAACATCATCCCCGTTGCTAAAAGTGAACGTGCCGTAGAACTTCCGCTCATCTAAATTCAAAACAGTTTGGCCCGACTGATTAGCAAGTACTCCGGATGAGATTTGCCCAAGGTTAATCCTGGTACTTCCAAACGTATTGGTAACCGTTCTATAGCCATCAATAACGCTGCTAAGAATACCGAGTAAGAAGCGGTATTTACCAGCTTCAAAATCATAAGCGAACATCTGATCTGAAATCACAACCGTAGCGATTGCAGAATTATGAGGCGAATCAAGATAAATGTAATAAGCTTTCGCCGGGTCTAATCCGGTAACGAAACCAGCGGCAAAAGTCCAAATACCGTTTTGATAGGTTATGAACTCCCGGTGTGCCAATTGACCAGCTGACCATGCAAGGCGATTTACATTGCTTTGATCGTTGGGCGAAAATTGAACCTGTAGGGCGAAGTTTTGAGAGGCAACCTTCGAATCAATGATTAATGAATTCAAATAACCAACGTCCATCTTATCTGTACGCACTAATCCGGTAGTCGGATCAAACATCATATCCAACACTTCTTTTTGTGTCTTCCAGCTTTGACGAGCTCTGTTTACATCCGAAAGCTTATTAATATTAACAGCCTTCTGAATATCCAGCGTTTTATTAAACTGACGAACAATTGAAGCAACGGAAACGCTATCCGCAAGATCAAGCGAAGTGTACAGGTACGGATTCTCTGGGTTTATGTCACGGGTAAATCCAATCGTGCGAATGTTTTTATTGATACCGATAGCCGTGTCAACGATCGTTATATAATCACCCAGTCCGATATCAACCAAATTCCTTTTGAAATACAACGGATCAGGCTGAACCGTATACTGAACATGGGGATCAGCATTTTGGTCGAGGTATTGTAAAGCCTCTGTATGCAGGTCCGTTTCAGCCTGATCAATATACGTTTGCGGCATAATGATGTTAATGATAACATACTTATCACCAATAGCAGCCTTTAAAGTTGGCGACGGTACAACCATTGCCTTTTCATCATCATTTAAGTTAATGACGAAGGTTTTAGTAACATCGTTATAACTATGAACGCTGAATTCGTAACCAGCCAGCAGGCCGGTATTAAACACAATCTTTGGCGGTCGGTCGGTACCAGGTAACTTGCAATTGTTTACATTGAAATCAATGCCAGCATCGGTAAACGTAAACTCATCCCCAACAGCCGAAACCGTTCCGGTATAACGCGGGTAAATGTTATCGAATACCTTAACCGCTTCAATAATGCCGTACTTATCAATATTCTTATCGATGTAATTGCCAATGGCAACCGGCATTTTAAGCTTTTTATTGAACGTGCTGCCTCGATAATCGCCGGGGATATTCTTTTCAGACCCGTAAACATAGAGACGGGTAACAATGCTTTTGCTGTCTACCGTTGTACGGCCGATATTGTATAAGCCTTTGTTTTTGCCGTATTCGAATGTCAGGCCGGTGTTTACGCCCTTCTTCGTGAAATTGATTGTTTTGCCTGTGATGTAAAATTCAGTCTCGAACTCTTGAGCTAAACGGTTTAGAACCTGCAAACAGTTTTCATCAGAAAAAGACAGGTTTTTAAAGTCAGTATCATCCACAATACCTTTTGTCCATCCGGATCCGGCACGGTTGGCGTTAATGATTAGCAAATCGATAAACGTTTCTGCATTACCCATCAAACTAAATTGCGCTTCTGTAGGCTGATTGTTTGGATCGTAAAACAGGTAAAGGAAGTTTATCAGCTCATAACTTACCGATTCAAAATGAAGACTATAATCATATTGCAGATTGCTGACCTTTTTTAAATCAGGCAATTTGTTTAAGATATAATCTTCGCCATGAACGGTGATTTTTGTACCCATTAAAATATCAATATATCCGGGCGTAGAAACCTGAAGGTCTACAACATTTTCACCCATTATCTTTTTGGTTTGGGTTCCCGTTACCTTCAAACTGGCAACTACAACATCATTACGGACTAATTGAAATGGGTTCATTTATTTTTTTACAAGAAATGATTTGATAAAATTGCGATCATTGTTAGTAAGGCCAACGGTGATCTGTGCCAGCTCTATAGGAGAAATCAGGATATCTTTGATTCCTTTTACTTCAATCTCTTTGTTTTGCAAAGCGGTTAAAGCTTCTTCAATTTTTGGGCGGTCTGGGTGATCACTGAAGTTATACGGAGCCTCTGTGATTCCATACGCTCTCAATACAGCCAACTGCTGTTTGCCGTAATCAGCTTTCAGATCATTTAGCTTATCCTGCAATTCAAGATATTTTAAAAAGCTGTCCATGTGAGCTAGTGGCACATTTACGCACTGGCCAAGCATGCCGGCTAAAATGGCGGCATTCCCGAAGGATATGCCGTTTTCAATGATTTTAGTCACTTTCCCCATTACGCCTCAATTAATGAATAGTACTCAGCAAAAGCCTGCTCAATTTTGCCTTTCAAAACTTCCTGAGCATCTTTAACCGCTTGTGTTGGCGCTTCTGCTGCTGCCATTGCAGTATTACCCAATGAGAAGCTTTTCACTTCGCCAGCTAAAATCAGTGCGTTGTCGTTATCCGCGTCGACTAATTTAACCTGATGGCCAACAGTCAGGTTTACGGCTGTAATTTCCAGTATTCTAGCCTTGCCAGTTACTGGTTCGTTTGAGATTGAAAAATTCATGTTCTTTATTTCAGATTAAAATTTAATTTATTGGTACACCATTGTAATTGTTAGGATCAGCAAGTCCAGTGTAAGAATTATCAATTAGCTCGTCTGGACTTAAAGTAGGATAGCAGTCTTGCTCTGTATTGCCTGCCAGTATTGGAAATTGCTCCATTGGATAGCGATACGTTGAATTGATTGTATCGAGCACATCAAAGTAAACTTCGACCATAACATCAATAGGCAGGCTGTACGGTTGACCGATATCGTCGTACATGGTTATAGTTACATAACTGTCGAATTGGATGCTCACCTGAATGGATATTGATGATGGAAGCGAAGCAACCAACTCATCCCATGAAGGAAGCCTGTCGGCAGCTCCGGCCATAGTATCGACATTTATCCGGGCCTCAATTGCCGCCTTATCTGCGTAAGCCTCGGTGTTTTCGGTAAAGGCGTAAATAGCAGTAAAGTTGTTATTGCTAACCGCCCACTGCAAGTCCGAAAATGTAACCAGTTGTCCCGCCTCCCTAGCCATTACAGTATTTGATTACGGTAAACCTCACCCTTTATTAATAAGTCGCCTGCCTGCGTGAAACGGCCAACTGCGACACCGTTAAGCGTTACGTCGATGTTAGTTCCGTTTTTCTTAATACTCCAGTTGTCGGTGTCGGTTCCATCGAGCGAAAGAGCGGTAACGGCTGCACGGCCTGCGAAACTTGCGAACCCTGTAAATGATGGATTGGCACTGGCAGCGATGCCTAATTGCGCTTTTGTCGTTGGTCGCCAATCTCCATTGGTAGCGTCATAAGCCATAAGCTCACCAGACGGATTAGCGTTTGTGCCGCCGGTATAGATTTGATTGTTCCATTTGGTTGCACTGCCTGAAAAAGTTGGGGCGGTTACTGTGCCTGAGAAAGTAGAAGAAGTAGCTTCTACATTAAGAGTTGTGCCGTTTAAGTGTAAAGAACCCGTATTATGTTGTAAGAATCCGTAATTGCTGCCTCCATCAAAAGAATAATGCCCAAATCTTGCATAATTACCACTTGAAGCCCAAGCTCCTAATTTGGCTACCCCTGATAAAACAGTTCCCCCAACGGAAAGTGAGCCTGATAAATTAGCTGATCCAGCTGCAATACTCCCATTCACCTGTAACTTATCAGTTCCGTTATCTGTTGCGGTTCCTATGAGGACGCTACCACCCCCCGCTTGTAAAGCTAATATCCCTTCATTGGCTACACCTTCGTTTCCAGTTTGTAGAGAGAAAAATCTACTTGCTGTTGTTGCACCACCTTTTGAAGTAAGTAATAACTTCCATGTAGATCCAGATGATTCATTACTTGTCCACGATGCTATATTTCTTTCAGTATCATCTGTTTTTGCAAAAGGATAGGACACATTTAATAAACCTAAATTACCACTAAGGTCTGCTCTGCCTATCCCTAAAGTTGAGCTGAAACTTGCAGATGTTCCGGTTAATGCATTCGCTAGTGTTAGCGCTCCATCAATCAGCAATCCACTTGACGAACTTGTAAACTTTGCATTTTGAACCGTTTTTGCATTATTCCAAAATATCTGCAAAGCAACATCGTCAGTCGCTCTTCCAATAATATCTATTGCCCTTGCGGAAGGGTTAGCGTTAAACGTTACTAAACCGTTCCATTCTGATATCGTTCCATTTAACGCTCCTGTCAATGTTCCCCCTGTCAGCGGCAAATAACCAATAGAGCTGTAAGCGTTTGAGCCAAGCCCTAAAAACCCTTGCATTTGAGCAACTGAAGCAACGCCTTGCCGTCCGTTTATAGAATCATAAACCATAGCATAAGCTACATTAGCAGCCAAGCCGCCGCCGTAATATGTTAGGCCTCCCCAATAAGTTGAATGATCAGCCGCCCTAGCACTATCTACCCGAACGCCGTAGGTATTGCTGCCGTTCCATCCAACTAAAGTTGGATAAGTTGGCGACCACGCGGAATCGGAATTTGTATTATTTATACTTGTTCCTGTAGGTGATAATGAATTAGAGGCATCAATAATAACATGATTTGTGCCGTAATTTTTCCAACGTAAATATTTACTTACTTCTAAATCTTGTGCTAATGAACCTGCAATTGAAGGGCTCAAATACGCCGCAGAACCCAGCCCCAATTGCTCCAGCGTCGTTGGCCTCCAATCCCCATTCGTAGCATCATAAGCAATAATCTCACCTGATGGATTCGCATTAGCAGCCCCGGTATACAGCTGGCCGTTCCATTCCATTGTTGCAGGTCCGGCTGGGCCAACAGGTCCAATAGGCCCCTGATCACCCGTTTCACCTTTTTCGCCACGATTAACAAAAACGGTATGCTCACTGATAACGATTTCATTGCTGCCAACGTCGTCGTTTATGAAGGTGATGGTGAATTCGGAATAAACCTTATTTCCCTGGGTTATAGGAGTGAGGTTTTTAAACGGGGTCATTTCATCGTATAAATAGATGAACTCCTTATTTAAGTCTTCAGATCGAAAAACGAAATAACCGCTTGCTAATATAAAATTATAGAAGTCAGTGTATTTTGTCCAAAAATCAGCTTCATTAGCCGCTATGAATACGATATCCATAGAAACCTTCATAGAATCGAACAAAGGCGTATCATCTCGCTCTGTTCCGTGTTCATCATTCCAGTTATGGGTTAATAGCTCTTTTCTTTTAGGAAAACGAAGCAACTCAGAAAAGACACCTTTTTTAATAATAATTCCCCATTGCAAGAAAATGTCAACATTATTGATAAAGTACTTTCCTATCATGGTTTTATACCTCCTGCTACTAAAGCGTTACTGTTACTACTAATTTTTGTGTCCATCGATTTTAGAGTGTCTTTTATTTCAGAAAGATGATCAGTGTTATTTGCCGTCCTGAAAGTATTGGCTTCAATCTTCAAAGCAATGTCCATGTGTTGTTTTGCAACTGTTAATTGCTCCATTGCTGTCATTCTCATGCCATTGAACTGGCCAGCAATTAGGGATCCTGTTTCTTCGGTAATTGAGCGTTGAATTCCACCAGCTAATGAGTTAGCTGAAGCCCCGGCTGCATTGGGATTATTAAAACTCACTCCCGTAGCTTTCTGCAAATCTTCAAACTGCTTTTGCGAATTAGCTATGATAGCATCATACATGGTTTTTAATGAACCTATCTCACCCTGATCCAATCCCCCACCTGTTTCGGCTTTTGCAGCAAAGTCTTCATAAAACTTCTGAAGCTCTTTCTCTAAAGCGTTTCTTTTGAAGCTGTTGAGGATAGACTTTTTCATTATTTGCTCGAAGTTCTTACCAAAGTCTTCCGCGGCTGTAGTGCCATTTTCAAACATCTGAACTATTTCATCGGCTATTCCGGAGAATGTAGTGCCTGTAGTTTCAGCCCTAACCTCATTTAAGGTGTCACGATATTGTTTAGCCAGGGTAATTAAGCTTTGAGCTGTAGCGGCTGATTTTTCATCAAGCAATCCTCCGCTTACTAAATCCTCTAATTTTCCTAAAGCTTCGGTGCTTTTAAGAATATCATCAAGTTCAGGAAGAACGCTGCCAACGGTTTTGAATTTACCTGCTTTTTGAAACATCGCAACAACTGGCTGATAGAGATGTCCAATTTGCTCACCGTTATTAAGTTTTTTGACCTGTTTATCAATATCATCAAACCCAGTGTTTATGATTTTATCCTTAATTATTACAGATTGTTCTTGGAACTTTTTGCTGATCGTATCTAAGGATTCGCCATACTTTTGAAGTCTTTCGGCACCGTACAAGTCTTTAATTAGGGCCAATTGTCGTTCCATTGCCTCTGTTTGGGCATTGATCGCTTTTAATTGCAATGATTGACTGTAAGCCTGTTGCTCCTGAGCTTGTCTTCTCTTTGCTTCCGAATTATCAAAAAGAGAAACGATACCTTTCACTGCGCCTAGTGCTGCACCAATCATTCCGGCGCCGCCAAGTATTTTTTCAAGGGGGTTTGATTCCTTATCTGTTAAAGAAGCAAAACCAGTAGCTACATTTCCAACTCCGTTGGCTATATTGCTGATCTGACCCATTGTTTTGGATAGATCATCGTCAACACCGTTTAACGAATCACTCCATGAATAAAAAGCATCTGAAACAGCATAAGCTTTGCCTGCAAATTCCTTTATTCTCTGAATGGTTGTTTTAGGAATAGTTAAAGGCTTCGATATGTCTGGAAATGGAAGTGATGAAAGTTCCTCTAATTCTTTCTGTAGATCTTTTGCTGATTGAACGGCTTGTTTTGCACTTTGCTCACTTTTTTTAGAAAATAAATTCGCTTCAAACTTATTACCCTCGATATCATTTAATTCTTTATTAAGTGTAAAAATCTTATCCAAAAGGCTTTGAATAGCTTTGTCACCTGGTTCAATTCCATTGCTGATTAATGATTTAATTAGCCCCTCATAAGCAGATACCTTTCTATTATCAATATCTTCCAATGATAGTTTTTTATCGATACTTAAAAACTTCAGCTCATCATCTAAACTCTTATAGGCCTTTTTTATATTATCAGCTTGTCTTTCAGCGTCCGTTTTGCCGGTTTTATTCTTTCCGAAACCAGCATCCTTAGGTTTATTACGATCTTTTAAGATCTGTGCCGACTGATCTTTTAATACGACCTTTACTTTTTCAAATTCAGAATTTATTGCATTACGTAAACGATCGTCCTTGATTCCTGCTATTGAATTCTTTCGATCTTTTTCTAATTTGATCCATTGATCTCTATAAGCTGTTAAACTTTTAGCTCCAGCAATAAAGAGATTATTCTCTTTGGTTAATCCTTCGCGCAAATTCTGAATAAAATCAGTTTGACCTTCTGCGTTAAAGGATTCCATAGTGGAAAGTAAACCTCCAAGTGGACCGGCAAAGAATTTGGCTGAAGAAGATTCAACGGGCTTTAAATCATATTCATTAGCAATATTAACTTTCTCAATATATTCGGTTACAGCCTCTAACATTTGAGACAAAACAGATATCGCATCAGAAAATACGCCTGTTGTACCTTCGCCAATAGTTTTTAAAAGCTTATCCCAGTTATCTTCAAGATTGGATATTTGACCGCCCAATGTTTTAGATATAGCAGCCATTGAACCAGACACGCCCTCTGCATCTCCCAGGTTCGTGATATAGTTACGGATAGCTGTCGACGATTTGTCAACCTCTGTTTTAACACCCTTAAATGTGAAGATCACCTTGTCTCCGGCATCTCTGGCTTTGATGCCAAATTCTTTTAATCGCTCGTATTCGCCAGTCTGCGCATCAAGGATCGCTTCGGCTAACTGGTTGAAAGATTTACCTGTTGATGCTGCTAAGTCACCAAGCATTCTCATTTGTTTACCTGATGGAACAAATCCCTGATTAGCTAGCTTTACAAATGCATCAGTCAGTTCGCGAACGCCAAAAGGAGTTTTTGCAGCAAAATCCTGTATCTGATCCATTACAGAATTAGCCAGAGCATTAGATCCTAAAGTATTGGTCAAGACAGCCTCAAACTTTTGAAACTCAGAGGAAACTTCAATTATTTTTCTTGTGAAATCTCCGAAAGCCTGAAGGGATAAGTAGCCAGCCACGGCAGCGCCAGCAGTTTTAAAAAAGCTGTCGATCTTTGAGCCATTATTTTGAACATTATTCGAAAAGTTATTTATCTTTCTTTCCATCTGATCGAAGCGAGACATAAAATCCCTATCGTCAATGGTCGCTTTCCAATCTAATTCACCTCCAGATATACTTACTGCCATATTTTAATAATTAAAATCCAAGATCTTCTATCTCTTTTTGAACAGTATTTTTAGGTGATTCCTCTTTATCTGATGTCTTTGAATTTGGAATCATGGCCATATCCATCATAAAATTGGCCCAACTTAGTTTCCATAAGACAAAATCCCTACTGCATCTAAAATACTTCCTGTAACTATTTATTATTCTGAATGGGCTATAATCTCCGCATTCTCTCTCGGGCTCATCCTGATCACGTTCATTGTTTTGATCGAGATGATAGAACTTAAAAAAGATTCAACTTGTATTTGCGACAATACAACCTCTAAAACAAGCTTAAAATCCTCTGGTGTAAAATTCCACCTAATTATATTTAAAAGCTCATCAGAGGGTTCTTTATGATTGTTTTGGACAGCTACTGCTATGATATATATAAGATCATCAAGATGAGCTGATGACGTTAAAAGGAATGTTTCAAATAAGCTTTTGTCAAAAACATCTGATGGTATTTGCAATATTCTCGATGAAATCCTATAAATGTTCCCAACTACAATTGGTCGAATTTTAAATCTATATTCCTTAGGATTTACACCGCCTCCTAGTTTGTCGTTATGGGCATTGACATCGATCTTAATAATGACTTCCTTGCTTGTAAGAACATCAACTTCTTTGGTAAGCACTTCATTTTCAATCATGGTTTAAAAGTACAAAATTATTATTAATGTTATATATACGTATATTTTTGTTTACCTACCAAGACAAACCGTATTTAGCATTTCGTTCCTTAGATTTTTTATTCCAATTTTACTGAATGAAAACAGTAAAGACTACTCTCATAGTAATCGGCACTCTTTTAGGAGTATATATACTAATATCTTTCGGTGTATGGATTTGGCAAATGAATGAATATGCTAAATGGCATGATATATCCTTATATGAAGAAATAAAAGTTAGAAATATAGTTTCTTCACGTTCAAAGGAATACAGTTTTAAACTAGTTACTATTGATAATGAATCTTATTTTAAGAATGATAAAACTGGTGAAATAACCGTTTTGAAGCCTGGTGAAAAAGTAATATTCTACAATTGCAAAGAAGATAAGCTAAAAAGATTCCAAGCCACGGTAGATTATAAAGGCGAATTCGGAAAGGTGTACGTTTGGGACCTCAAAGAGTTTAATGATGTAGCTGAAGTTTTAAATAACAAAAAAGCCTCTAATAATTGAGGCTTACTTAAAATGATAACAGTGAAACTATTAAGCTGGTGTAGCAACCGAGAAAGTATAAGGTGCAGTATCAGCTTTTGTAGGCGCAAGTGCCTTCCAATTGATAACAATTTTACCAAGTTCACCATCTTGAAAAGATAGATTCCATACTGGTAACAGTTGCATTCTTACTACTGCTAAAATCGCCCCGTTTTTACTCTCAATTTCTCCTGAAACTTCAAGTGGTGTATAAACAGCCGGAGGGGTAAATACTTTTCTGGTTGTAGCTCCGGCTCCAGTTGTAGTAACTGTACCGCCGAATACTTTAACAGCTGTATCAGGATCCACATCATAAATCTCAAGCGTACCTGACATTTTAGGCTCTTCTGTAACGGTGCTTTCAAATGCCTCGGATTGCTCTTCTATAAAAAAGTCCTGAGTTGTTGCTTCACTGGAAGTAGCATTGGTAGTCCCTTTTACGGTTGTACCTAAGGCAGTTAAGGCAGTACCCATACCACCATCTCCTGCTATTGCGCCAATTTTGAAGGATTTGTAACCTTTTAATGGTTTAGACATATCTAATGTTTTTAAATATTAACTGATGAAAATTCTATTCTGAAGTTGATGTAATGCTGGTTATTCTCGTCCTGAAAAATGTTATCCTGTTGAATTATGAATGTATAGTTCCCGTTGTCACCATCGAACTCTCCAAAATGAGTATTGAAAAGATTTGCCAGGTAAGTTAATCGAGCAGTATCAGGCTGGCTTTTATCATCGGGCCTATCGGCGAAAACCAGATTCGGAACGTACAGATTAACGTTTAAAATCCCTTCTTGGACAGCTTCACGATTCAACGGCAATGAGTTAACTACAATATCTTCAGAAACTGAATTATTTGGCCTTTGAAACTTGTATAATCCACCGTTTGGCTTTTTAGCATCATTCCAAAAATCAGCTTTATTCTTAATGTATGATACAAGTATATTTACAACGCCTAAAGATGTTTTACTCATAACTTTTTAACCTTTCTCGATATCTCCTTGAGGGCAAACCTCAGATCAATTTCAGCCTGTTTTCCGGATGATGTTAACACATCTTTACCCAGACTTTCAACTGCTGCAGCGTAATCCATTCCGGCAACTACAATGAGCGTATATCCGTTAGTGAAATTTGATTTTAATTCGGATATAAACTGTTTTGCTGATTGAACACCTTTTGATTTATCGGTACCACTTTGAGCTTCCTCATAATTCTCATGAACCGTTCTACCGTTTTTCAAAACGATATAACCGATCGAGCTTCTGAGGTTTCCGGTCTGATCGAGATAGGATCCGTTTAGCCTGGCATTTCTCACAAATGTTTCTCCAACAAGAATAAGCCGGTTTAAAATAACCTGCTCAATACGTTGAAGTTTAACAGCAAACATCTGTCTGACATCTGCATTCGAGAAACGCGGTTTTATACCCATATCCTAGCGTTCATCATACCTCTGTGAAATCGTTTCACGGTACCGGCGGCAATCAGCTTATCAAGCTTAAAAACCTCAACCGATGTTCCTGTCGATATATCTTCATTCTCATTAGACATATAAACCATTCCACCGAAGTCAATCCTCTGGCCGTCATTGCTGGTTGTGGTCCTTCCGGCATCGTTAGGCTCATATCTGCAAGGAATAAGGATTTCTGATTCACCTGCCGACTGTTCTGGAGTTATCCAATCACCAGCCTCATTTTGATAGGAAGCGATAGGCTCTAAAACTATTTTAAACTTCAGTGTGTCCGGATAATACATTACCAGTAACTTGAAGCATCACTTACGGTAGGTTTTGCATCAGAACCATTTACCAAATTAGCTATCCTTTGCTCAATTGCAGCTGGATTTAGTGAAATAGAAAAACCACCTTCAGAAATACTTGTCAACCCTCTCAAACTATACAAAACTGCAAGAGAAGCTTTAGTCACAGAGTCTTTATGATTACCTGAATTATATACCAAGTCCGGATCCAACCCTAAGTCTTCAGCAGACTTATTAATCTTTCCTTCCGGTATACCTGGTATTAAAACTTCTGCCTTTATAGCTTCTCTTATAGTCATTTCAAAGAACGTTTTAAGCGAAAGTGCCTGTGTTATTGGTATTCAATGCAAATGATTGATCAATTGTATCCCAAGAAGGGAAAGCATTGAATTCATAAGCAGTAGTTTCAACAACAGGATCCACAGTGCTGAATTTTTTAATCAGATTTCCCTGATATTCAGCATAGGAAACCTGAGGTTGCGGACGTTCTTTTTCAACAATCGGTGCAACGTGTAAACGGCCGACCGCTCCATCAGGAGTATAGATTACGTTATCTAATCCAAATGGGTTAGCATAAGTAACCTTTCCATCTATTTCGATACCGATTGAAGCATTGAATGGACGTATTTGAGGCCAATTGTTAGATGACAAGAAGTTGTTGACCTTACTGATATTCATATCAATATTGTCAGTTGTACCTTTTGAAAGTAAACCGAATTTTGTCAACACCTTTTTAGATTCCAATATTTGGAAAACCTTTGTAGGATGCATTCTTATAACACCTCCGGTTATTCCAAGATCAGCCATCGGCTCAAAGAATGATTTTCTCAAATCCAATAAAGGATCTGAATTTTCGGTATCACTCCAAATGGCACCAGTAGTACCTGTTTTATGAGAAGCTGGCATTCCGAAATCAACATCGTATTGTGTTACTACACCTACGTTATTTTCGGCTGTAAAACTGATTTTACCGGCGCTCGATAACATCTGTCCAAGCATCCAGTCGATACGTTTGTGAGGTGCTATTGAGCAAAACTCAACATCATCAAAAATCAAAGCTAACACACGTTGCATGTTTGGATCTACCTGCTTTGTAAGATTAATGTACTTCATCAACAAATCTTCATCCATTGTGCGTTTACCACGGATCGATGGAATCTTACCGGATTTGTCACGCAAAGCATCACGAGTATGCTCAGGAGCTGACACATTGAATGCGGTAACGTTACCGGCAACACCTGCTTTACGGTCACCGATCACGGTTTTCCATTCCAGACTATCTACCGGATTTACTGTGACCAAAGAAGGCCAGAAAATGGCTGCGAAACGTGCTCTTGTTTCGTCAATGTAAGATTGCAAATTCTTTTCCTTTGCAATCTCTTTAATAACTGTTCCGTACATTTTTTAGCCTCCTATTAGCGTTGTTCAGAAAAAATAATTAAACCTTTCAGGGCATCTTTCACCGCCTGAGGTGTTGTGTAAGGCAGACGTCTATTATAAGTTATTCCCTCACGAACAACGGCAACAAATACATTCTTACCCACTTCTGTGTCGTTCCTTAGCTGGCCATTAACTTCTACTTTCAATGCTCCAGCGGCTGCTCCACTCGCAGCAGAATGAAATAGCACATCTCCAACATTCACGGCCCCTAATGATGTTCCAACTGTGATTATGTCATAATCAGCGTTGGAGGTATTAATGCCTGAAATAGCATAAGACTTACCACCTACTGCTGGGGAAACGACGTCACTTGCTACAATTAAATGTGCTTGATTATTTACGCTCTTTGCAATTTTGTAAGTAGTAGATCCGTCTACTGCGGCTTCAACTATGGTTGCGGTTTTTAGAATTTTGACCAAGCGTGTGCTTTCGTCAAAATTAACAAAGGTACCAGCCCTTAATAAGGATTTGTCAACAAGACCTGTATTATCTAAAGTACCGCCTCCTGCATAATCAGAGGTGACTTTTATAAACACTGGAGGTGTTGCAATGTCTGATTGGTTTTCTATTTCTAGTCCCATTTTTACATTTCTTGAATATTGATACCACTATCTTTAGGTGAAATGGTTTTACCGAATTCTTTGATAGCTTCTGTAAAAGCCGTTGGTGAAGATGTGCTGCCTTTAAGGACAGTACCATCACCAATAGACTGATTAACTGCTAATTGTTTTGCAGATGTCCATTTGGAATCCAGTTTAGTAATAACTTCCTCCTGATTGAAATCATCAGAAATCATAACATCATCAGCCCAGTCCTCTGGAATACCCTTTTCTTTAAGAGCAACCTTTAATTTTCCTCGAACATCATTTGACTGGATTTGCTTAGTTAAGGATGCGAACGGCTCTAAAGCGGTTTTAACTGCATCAGCAACTAACTTTGCAACATCTGTTTGTTGACCGGGTTTCTTTTTTGACGCCTCATCATCATCATCGTCATCATCATCCACTTTTTTCTTAGCGATGAAATCAAATTCCTTTTCAAGATTTGTTCTAACGGAACGAGATTTGCGATCAGATTCTTTTTGAACCAGTTCAACCATGTCATCAAAAGAAAAAACACCTGTATCGAGATCATCTATAGTGCTGTCGATATCATCTTCGGTGTTAATCTTTGCCTCAATTTTAGTGAGTAAAAGATCCAATCCTTTCGGTGTGAGTTTTTTAAGAGAACCGCCTTTTTTTGCTTGGAGTTTCTCTAAAATGATTTTACGCATAGTAGTTTTTTAAGCTATTGTTAGAATAGGCTTAAAATTACTATGAGAAGAAAGGTATTGGAGTATTGAGGGAATTGAAATCTGTAATATAAGAGCTAATATTACAGATTAGGTAAAAACTTCTTATTATCCTGAATAAAAAACGGTAAAGACTTCCATCCTTTTATCTTTTCTCTGTTTTCCTCAACCCATTTTGAAGCTGATGATGGGATACTATTAACGGTTCCTTTGAACTTAAATCCAGATTCTTTACCTGCTAAAACAGCATCTTCATATCTGTCAAAGTCAGCTGGCGAAGCTAATCTTGGAACAGCTGGACATAGGCATTGAGCATGAAAACCTCGATGTTTATAACCGGCTGGATATGGACCAACAAGAGTATCACAGATATCATACCTAGGATGATTATTTGACAGAATAATATCAATACCAATTACAAAGGGGGTTGTGGACCATCGCTCGAAATCAGAAGATCTATATGCATCATTAACCTCTGTTCTGGTTAATCTCAATGCGTTCTTAAATGAACTTCTGTAAACTCCCCTACCTGGTGTATATTTCTTTGCGGCTTTACTTAACACCAGCTTACCTGAAGTATTCTTTACCCGTCTGAATAACTTATCAGGCTCTTGCAAATATTGTTTTTGTTCCCGGGCCATAACAGCAGCTGGCTTACCTTCAGATATGCCAGTATACAACCCTTGTTCAATTTCACTGCGGAACTGATCCGTATATTTCCAAACCCGATCAGATAGATTCAGTCCCTTTATTCTTCTTTTGGTAAATGCTTCGAGAGCTTTTTCATTGCGCTGGTAAAGGACTGATTTAATCTGCTCTGATACCTCTTTCCCTGCATAGTGATTCGCAAGCATTTCATCCATCTTGCTATCTGCAAGCCCCCATTGTTGTTTAGTTCCATCAACCAGAATGACGGTTAATTGCTCATGGAATTCAAGAAGGGCCCTGTCGATTTGTTTACTAAGTATTGGATAATCGGAAATCTTAAAGATCGCTTTCTTTAATTTAACGGATCCTGCCTGATTGAATATCTTATCAATGGTCCGAAAATAAGAATCCTGCACCTGCCGTTGATAGCGTTTTATTGCCTTTAGGTGCAATTGTTCGTACTTTTTAGCGATTTTATCAGGCATTGTTTTTCTTTTGTTGACTTGTAAGGTGGTAACTATTGCAAAGAGTACAGAAGTAATATCTGCACTCTTCTCTTTTGCTTTTTGGATTGGTAACTTTTGCTAAAACTAGCATTGCACCAATTTTATCCAACTTCTTCTTTTTGCACATCCTTAATCCAGTTCAAAACATGCGGTCATGGGTAATTGTGGATCATCTACATCAACATGTACATGCAATGTTTCATACTCAGGCTGATCTTCAGCCAATGGCAGGTTCGATTCTTCGAATTTAATTGATCTCATAATATTAATTTTTGTTTGAAACTTTCAATCATTCTTTCCTGACTTTCAGGAGAAGAATATTTTAATTCGTGAAGAAACTCTCTCATTTCAATTCGTAGGTTATTGCTCCGATGGTAGAATTTACTCAATAAAGTGCCGGTTAGATTATTGACCTGTTTCAGGTATATCATTAACCGAGATCAATCCTTCAGGAACGCAATAATAGAACTTATTCGGCAACTTATCGGCTGGATTGCAAAACCATATGCTTGATGCATCCCCTTCTCGGTAATGATATTCTGTTTCACCTTTTCTCAAGTATGGTTTGAATGGCCATTTTCTTTCCAATATAGCTGACTTTTTGAAATTGGTTAAAAGATGATGCTTTTCTGTTTTACACTGAAAGTCCTTTCGGAAATCAGCGCGGCTGATCTTTACCTCAACTTCTAAAGCGTATCCGGATTTGCTAATTCCAAAGAAATCACTTTCCCATGCATAGATAAACGCATTGAATAGCTTGTAATCGTAATTAGCAAAATAATATTTTAACTTTTCTTGGATGATTCTTTCAGTCATTTGACTAGCAATAGATAAAACCCGGAACATTGGCATGCCGGGTTTTATATTAATTAAGTAGTAGTTTTCTCCTGAGCCTTTTTAAGAGGCGGGGAGTTGGATGCTGGATATACTTCTAATGAAGTTCCGGTTAATGACACATTTAAAGCATGGACATAAACGCAAGGTCCGTACAATGGAGCAACTGCAGGAGATACAGCATCATTAATATAAGCCAAATCCAAATGACTTATACTAGGATTCTCAATTGATGGCGTTAAGCCCGCTTTTTGACGAGGTGCCTCGAAACTACATGAAGAAATCACAACAACCAATAAAGAAGAACATGCAATTGCAATAAATCTTTTCATGTTGCTTTGATTAGGGTTAAACATTTTGTTTGAACTCAAATATATAAAATATTATTAATGTTCAATATACGTATATTTTATTCCAAGGTACTTACAGATTCACTGTTGATTTGTATATTCTCAGCATCAGCATCTTTAACCAATGGATTTAATTCTACACCTGTCTTTTGGCTCATTATCGGTTTACCGCCTGTAGCTGTCGAAAGCATATTTATCAAATCCTCAGAGTTATCAGGTAGTGGATTTCCAAATTCTATTGATACATTAAGTTTTTTAACTTCTGCCTCGAAAGCGCTTGAGGTATCAATCACCTTGTACATGAAGGATTTCAATATTTCAAGTTCCCGATCATGCATTTCTTCATAATAACCATGTTTCCTCATCGCTTTCAATAAAGCCGCAAAGAATGCCATCTCTATAGCTTTACCTGATGTTAAGCCTAAAGATGTCATTTTATCCATACTTAAATCAGGGGTATCAGTGAGGTAATGAATGAGCTCTTTTAAATCCTCCTTTTCATCTTTTACCATGTCGATAGACATTTGAGGAACCAAATATGAAGCTTTCCCTCCTACTCCCAATTTGATAACCTTACCTGCTTTTTTAGCTTCTGGTAAACTTTCTACATTCCCTTCCAAAAGTAAAATAGGATCACCTGATCGATCATTATTATCAGCGCGGCCTGAAGTTAAAAACTCTCTCCGATCAATAAGCTTTTGAACTATAGCCCATTCAGTCTCATCCTGGTTAAACCAAACTATAGGTATCTTACCTATGATATTTGTTTCGGGAGAAATTATCCAAGAGCCGTTCTTTTCACATTTGTAAATAATATCGGCCATGTAAACATCGAAATGCTCGATATTTTTATTATTTACTTTAACCTTATATTCTCTGGCAACGGCTCTAAGTACTCCGAAACTATCAAAGCTTACATGAAGAATATCTCCTAATGAATTTGCAAGAAGAATACATTTGACACTATTTGGTTTGCTCAAATCTGATTTATCAGCATTACTGTCACGATAAGGAACGAACAATTTTGCGCACTCAGTTTCAGACATCGTAATTTCCGCACACTTCTGATCCTTTGCAGGCATGCGCATTTCTTTACGAAGATCAAGAAGCATTTTAAAAGCATTATCAGTGCCAGTGCTTTCTTGTTTTAATTTTATGGGTTTACCGTAGAGAAAAGCAACTGAAGATTGAACAATTTTTTGCTGATATCCAATTGGCAGGTTCCAACTTGTTACAATATCGCCTTTTATTAAAGTTTTATCTGGGCGGTCCATAATCTCATGACCATCAATTCTATATTGTTTCAAAGCAGCTTTAACAACATCTGTTTTGTTGGTAAACTTATACTTTGCTTTTTCAATGGAGCCTTCAGTTATAAGGCTTACCAAGTCTTTATCTTCTTCTTTCATTCCTAAAAGGTTTTTTAATGTTCTTATAATTTCCATTTCTCATTTTTAATAAAATCCTAAGTCAGCTTTAGTAAGTGATTTTTCTTGAACTCGTTTTTGTGATTTTTCCATAAAGAATATATATCTCGTAGCGTCCATTGCGTGATTGTTTTTTTCAGTGGGCTTATTCAGCCAAATACCGTTTTTGTCCTGTATGTATGTATAGTTTCTCCATTCTTTTATAAAATTCAATGACCTTTCGGTAATATGAATCTTATGCCTTTTCATAATATCAAGGCCGTTATTTACAGAGCCAGGAGGTTTATCAGCTCCCACAACATCGAACCCCATTCGATATATTTCTTCTATATCCTTTGGGGCTGAACTATCGGCCCAACCTCTGATACCTTTTAAATCGTTTTCCTTTAAAATATCGCCGATATCAGTGTTAAGCATCTTGGTACGATAACATAACTCATCTAACCAAACCTCATTTGTTGAACCGGTCCAATACGCGTCAGGAATAGCCGTAACATCATTAGTAAACCCAAAGTCTAAACCCCAACGATGAGTTTTTTTTGCCCATTCTGGAACATCTTTTACAATATCCCAATGAACGCCAAATTCGAATACCAATCCTTCAAGAGAAGCTCTTTGCCCTAATCCGTATATCTTCCATTTTCGGTCATCCGCGGTACCGTTGGCGAAATTCTCTTCAGTAGGCTCATAACTCAATATCTGTTCTTTAGCATTCTGAGAAATGAACTGGTTATCCAGCATTGTACTATGATTGTAGAAGGATTTTGGACGTTTTAATATTTTGTCGAAAATCCAATGCTCTTCAAATGAAGGGTTATAATCCAGAATAGCGAAGCCGGTACAACGCTGCATCAATTGAGCATAATCATCAAACTGAGCTTCAACAGCCTCATTTATCCAAAAAGCATCGGAAGCGAAACCGTGAATCTTTTGCGGATCATCTAGGCCAACAAACCAAAATTCAGTGTCAAAGAGCTTTATGATTTTATTTGTCCTGTTATGGTCTCTAGGATTATATAAACCATAGCCGGTAAGGATATCAATAAAATCCTTCATTACGGTTGCACTTAGCCAGGTACCTTTTAAACGGGCTACTGCAACACGGGTATTCCTGCCTTTATTAATCCACGCCCATTTTATCCAAAACTGAATAATAGAGTGCGTTTTACTTGAACGGCTCCCACCCTCCAGAACAAAAACATTGAAGGCTTTAGAAACATAAGCCTCCCAAAGCTTATCATGTACCTTCGTTGTTACTATTAGCACCGTTTAAGTTCTTAGCAATATAATCCTGCAACTGTTCAGGTGTTAACTGATCGGCAGAAACAAACATCATTGGAGTGTTATTAATTTTTTCGCCTTTGGATGTATGATCAACCTCCGATTTCTCAATATATCCCCTATCCTTGGCACGGGTTTTTAAATAAAAGAGAATTGAAGCCACATCACCAGCTTTGATATTATCGAATAGCTTACTCTCAACAAAATCAATGCTGATATCATTAATTTCAGCAACCTTGGCGGTAAATCTTTCTTTCCATGCTGGCAATTGCTTTCCGGATTTCCAATCATAGACAGTTTGCCGGGAAATTCCTGCGATTTGACAAGCCTGAAGGATATTGCCGAGTTTTACTTTCAATAGAAATAAAAACCACTTTTGTTTTTTAGGAAACCCCTTAACATCCTCATCCTTCTCGCATTCCTCGCGCATGAGTTTAAGTTGCTTCAGCTTAGCATCTTGTTTTTTATCTTCTGCCATAAATTTTTAAAATAAAAAGGCATGCCACCTGATTAGATAGCATGCCCGTAAGGTAATTACCTTCTTGTACGTGTGTCAGCTGATCCACCTGCGGCACGGCCGGTTGCGGATGCTGTTCTTTGACCGCCTCTGTTAAAGAGACCTCTTACTGCGTTTCCAATTCTTCTAAAGACTCAGCAATTCAATTAAATGGTTAAACAATCTGTTATTTATACGGGCTTTTGGCCAGTTTCTTCAATTAATCTTCTTTTACATGTCAATTCCACTGTTCCAGCATTTTTCATTCCTTCCCACCATAGATAACTATATTCGACTTTATGGAAATAATGGCCTTGAGCATCTTCTAACCTGAGAATCATGATATATTCCTCATCGAGTTTTTCGTTCTCTAAAACCCATGACTTAAAATGTCTGACAGAGGATGTTAACACAGCTACTTTCTTCATAGCTCAAAATCCATCGTTATGTCGAACCAATCCTTCTTTGCATTAAACAATTTGGGTACCTCAATCTCTTTTGGTGTTAGATCAATTCCCAACTTCTCAGCTAATAAGGATCCGTCAATGAAATTATCTTTTACCAGGCCTAATGCATCAGCTTTACGCAAGAACTCGTCACGTTGATCATTATCAGCAAAATAAGCACAGAAATAAAAGTCAGTATTCCACTGATTCTCGAGCGATTTCTTAGTGTTGGCGGTTGCTTCGCGAATAGCGAGCATGTGCTCTGCAACCTCTTCATTAGCGGCTTTCTCAAAGTTCTCGATATCGCTGATATCATCTGATTCATCATCAGCTGGACTATCAAAATTGAAGATATCAAAATCATCATTTAACACTTTATGCTTTTTGCTCATAGCGTAATAATTCAAGTTCTACAAAAGGATACATCGCTTTCACTTTCTCGAAATCGTTCGGAAAATGATCTTTAAGCGGTTTTAAAAATTTATAATGGAATCCATCAAATGAACGGCCCCAGATCCGGTAATCAACCGGCAACTTTATGCCACTGGCACGAATGGCATTGATCAGCGTTTCATTATTCCAGTCATAAACAGGATAGAATTGCTTACGCTTCTTGTTTTCGGCACCATAACGTTTAATGCTGAAACGGCGATTCAAGCTATCATTCATTCGAACCCCGACACCAGTGTAAGTATCTTCAGGTATTTTCAGATCGATCTTAGCAGCTGCAAATATCTCATCGTAATGAGGAATATAGATATCGCTTTCGTGAATATGATCAATTGCAGATGGATGCTGATACATGAAGTATGCTAACTGGCGATAAGTAGCTGGAGAAGGTAATTGAATGATGTGCTCTTTAAATACTTCATTCTCGTAGTACTCAATCGATCTCTGTTGAAACTCTAAGCCAGGTACGATGTAATAAAAAACCGGATGGATCCGGTCAAAGTATTCTTTCATCTGAATGTATGCAGCAATGCTGTCTTTCCCCATGGAAAAAGAGATAATCGCCACACCATTCGATTCTTCGGCAATACGTTTACAAAGTTCTATGCTTGTTTCCACTTTTCTAAATGAATGCTAAGTTAATTAAATTATTACAAATGTTATGTATGCGTATATTAAAGAAGAAAATCATTGATCTCACTGGGTTTCACTTTATGTGTCCATGTATTGAAGTCAGGTGAAATGTTTTGAAAGTGGTAGATACCATCTGTGGTTTGCTCAATGAATTTTAAAGCAAACTTACCACCTAATCCGGAAGCAGTATAATAGACTTGACCTTTTGTTAATGTTGGGATTTCTAGTTGCTGATTTAATTCTTTTTGGACGCTCATGAGAATTTATTATTAATGTTTAATCTACGCATGAAAGTGGAGCTACTAATGGCCCCATGATTTATGATAAGTATCACCCTCTTCATGTAATCTCATCCAGCCGTATTGCGATTTGATAAAGTAGTATGGATTATTTTTGCTGTCGAACCGGAAAAGAACAGGTTTTATTTCTGGTTTTGCATCAGGATTTTTAAATGCATCTTTGCAAGGTTTAACATTCGCGCTATCATGGCTGGTAGCTTCTATTATTTCATTGCAGATGGATTTAATAAGCACTGATTTTGGTTTTACTTCAACAACCTGGTAAGAATCAACGTTTGTTTGATCATATCCCCAGCTGTCAACAAAGATATCACCAACTTTAAACGGGTTTTGAAAGTTAGATCTTACTTCTTTTTTCAACTTAGCTTTTTCAAGCTTTTGCGCTGCATACTTTTCAAGTAATTCGATTTCTTTAGTTAAATATTCAGTTCTTCTTTCTAAAGAGTGGAAACGATAATTGAAAACATTCACTTCACGGTTCAATTTATTAATTCGTGTTGCTTTAGCAGTAATAAGAGGCTGTTCATTCAAAACAAGTTTGATGTTTTGAGCTTGAAATCTTTCTACAAATGATGCTTCAGGAGTTGAAGATAATGGCTTAAAAGCGTTGAAAACGACTGATAGAAACTGTTTCATAATTAAATGGATTTTACGGATTTAACTTCTAATGATTCAATGTCGGTGTCAAGCTCTTGAGCGTAAATTTCTAACGCTAATATTTTTGCTTGCTCTTCTGTGTCTGCTGTTAGGATCTCAGCTGTGAATTCTTGATCGAAGAACTCATCGTAAACGGTAACTTCAAATTTTGACATGATTCTTTGTATTAGTTATGACTGATTGACTAATCAAATATACATAACTTTTATTATGTACAAAGAATTTATTTTATTTTTTCTTTTAAGTATTTTTCTATGATTTCAAGATCGTTTTCAGTTAATCTTTGCTTGTTAGATTCCTTGATTTTCTGATTCATTCGAACAGCAGCAGATTTGCAAGCGTTTTTATCTTCCGGATCTACGTTCCAAATCTCCCTGGCTAACATGGCTGTATTGATCAGGCCTGATTCTAATATTTTTTTTACGTTCATAATTATTCTCCCTCAACATATTTCTTTAGTATCTCATCATACAGAGCTTCTGGCACAAGATAAAAGCCCTCAACTGTATGTTTTGGCAAAGGTTTGCTTTCATCATCCCATAACTTATGGACATCGCCTTGAGCCTTATTTCGATCATCACACACCTGATCAGCTGTTTTTTTGAACTGATAAGCTTGCGTCATGTGAACGTTAGGACTTATAACCTTCTTATCTTCACATACAAAGTACATCTTGCGAAATTTGTATTTAGACATAATTATTACCTCATTCGTTTACCCTTTTTTAAGGGATGTTCAAAAACAGCTTCAAGTATTTTTTTTATAATGTTCAGGATCCTTTTCCAGTTCATGAAATTAGTTTTTAGACCAATAGTCTTGTATTTCCTTTATCTGGCTATACAAATCAATTGTCTTACTGGTAATTGTCCGATAGAAAGATGTGATAACAATTGAACTCATATCATCTGCATGCTCAATACCGATTGAATTAAACCACTTAACAAGCGGACTATCATCTTTCCATAATCCCCATTCATTTCGAATACTTGCACCAAATAGTAAATGGGCATCAGATGTAAAATCAGCTTCATCCATATCCATAAACTTAATTTGCTGTTCAGGAGATATTGAACTGGTTAATTGTTGAATTGCTTCTGTAAGATTGGTAGGAATGTTTTTCATACTGTTTCTTTAGGCGGTTCAGGTTTAAGTAAATACTCTTTTAATCTTTCTTCTTTCCAAATATCCTCTTGTGATCTTGCTGGAATAGAAAAGCTGAAGTACATTGAAGGAATCCAGGCTTCTTTAAAATTCTGATTAGGTTTAGCCCAATTGGCTATCTCGATTGTTGCATGGGTAACGTAGCATCTCAAAAATTCAATTCTATTATCTCCAACAGGTATCTGGACACTATTGTAGCTTACAGAATTCACGTCTGGCAATTTAGAAATAGCTTGTTCAATTACAAGATCAATGGGATCTTTTAATGTTGTATCAACCTCCACAGGAGTTTCTTTAATAGTTAATTCTTCGCCGGTGTTTTCAGCATACCAATTCTGAAGTTGGTGAACGTAGTGGATGCGCTTCAATCCTAAGTCTATAAAAACTTTCGACTCTGGATCCTTGAATGAGACTACCAAGTGCGAACCAGCCCAAACAAGAAAAAGCGTATTCGTCACAAAAATAGGCTTCACTCCTGTTTTGTACTCATGCAGGACTATTCCCAACTTCAACAACCATTCTTCGGTGAGGGGAACGGGTTCAAAGTAATAATCAATTACAGCAGATGATTCGTGAGTCTTGACTGACTTTGTCTCTAAATCAATACCAATAACCTCAACAGTATTTTTGACTATTTTGTATTGTATAAGGTTCCCAATCCTAAGTTCTTGTGCTTTCATAACTCAGGATGTAAATACGATATCTTCTGGATTAACCTGGTATACCTGACCGGTTTCCTCTTCTTCGACAATGCCGTAAGTTAAAGCAGCTTCGACATGTGAATTCCAATCAATGCTCCATTGGTGAAAAAAACCAGTTAAGCCTTTTTGCTTATTATTGGGAAGGATAAATGTTACTTTACGTAGTTGATCTTTGGTTGTCATATTCAATTCTTATATATTTTTGACTAAATCAAATATATAACAAAAGTTATGTAAAAAGAAAACAAAAAATCCCTGCAAGTTTTTACACCTGCAGGGACTCCAAATTAACACGCTAGTCAAACGTTTCTTTAAAAGTTTCCTTTTCTTACACCAGATGCTAAATCATCCTGAACTTCACCTTCGGTACCTGGCCAATGTGTAATGATTGCACTTTCTACATTGACACCATTTGCCTTAAGCATTTCAACAAATGTTTTAGCAAGAGCATCAGGAGTAGCATTTCCGTTTTCATAAAAATTTACAATACCTCCATCTTTTTTATCTCGGTCCTGACCGTGGCCACCTACGCCAATAATTTCAACTTTAAATTGTCCCATGGTTAATTTTCGGTTCCCTGCACTCCGAAAGGTTTAATTTGTAGCGGGGGAGAGATTCGAACTCCCGACCTCCAGAAAGTCATTCTGGCAAGCTAACCACTGCTAACACCCCGCAATTTTTAAAATTTTACATCACCCTTAATCACATCATACAATCTCTGCACCTCTTCTCTAAAGTTCCTGTAAGTGCGATAAGCGGAAACAGCACTCATCATACTTTTGCTGATAATATCCTGCCGGCATTCAATCAGCTCACTTAATGCCTTTACCATTCCAGTCTTTTTTTCGCGAGCTGTGAAACCATGAATCTTTTCTGGATGATAAAACATCAGGACCACCGCAAGAAGAAGCTCCCGGGTGTCGGTTACTTTCTTTTGACCTGGCTGATTCTGCCATCTGAAACATGTCAGACCTTTAGCCTTTAAAAAAGAACGGATGATCACTGATATTTGAGAGAGGTCATTAAGACTTTTCTCAGGCAATGATTGTCTGATTTTTTCCGATATCTCTAAATTGATATCAGGATAGTCTTTCCTAAGAACATTAATTATAAACTCAGAAGGATAACTCATCATCATCGGGGGATAAAGTTAGAAAAATATTATTAATGTTATAATCACGTATATTTTATTTTAAAATTCTTTCCATTGCACCTCGGATCATATCCAAGGTTTCAATTGTCTGGAGTTGTGTTGGGGTTCTTTGGATCAGTGTCCAGCCGTTAACATTTGCAAGGCTGGCCTTATCCATGTCTCGTTGAATACCGGTACCTGAAGAGTGTCCTGAATTACCTTTGGACCAAATACCACCCTGTACTTCAATGGCTATTTTAAGGATCCGGCCATCTTTACAAACGGGAATGGTATAATCAAACCTGTAAAGGCGCTGCGTATCGAAAAAGAATTCCGGCCAGACTTCTAAGCCAAGTTCAAGCTTAACCAACCTGATAAACATATCGACCTGACTTTTATTTTTCAGATTTCGAGTATCATCAATCCAACCCGACTTAATTACAGGCGATTTAAGCGATTTTTTATTCTTTTTGGACTTACTCCCTATTTCAAAGGCAAATTTTAAAGCCTGTGGCGAATTGGGCGGATAATACGTATCGTTTATCAGAACGTAACCACGGGTAACAACATCTTTGATTATTTCTTTAGAGACTGCTGGTTTCATTAATCTATTTTCTCCTTTCCAAATAACTCAATACAAGCCAAACGATCACCCAAATTACGATGAAGTACACAGGTACCCATGTTTGAAATTTAATCTCAAGATATGGCTCGGTAGCTGTGCCTAAATAAATCCTGTTCATTACTTTTTCTTTGGTGAACAATTACCGCATAGATCCTTTAACTTTTTAGCTTCCGGATGATGCGTAAAACCTAACCGAGTAAATACAGCCTCAGGATTCGGTTCTGTTGTTTTTGCGGTGTTGCCGCATTTATCGCACTTGATAATTTGCAGGCCGTTTTCTTTCTTTTTCATAATATGGAGTTTTAATAATTAATAATTTTCGTCTTCAGGATCCACTTCTTTAGCCTGCCAGATATCCCAGGCCATTCGGAAAGCCAAAAGCACTAGGATGATAAATAATCTAATTCCGTTCATTGGTCCAATGCTTGAAGCCTGTCTATTTCGGCAGCTATTAAGGCGCCGGCTATGATTAGGCGTTGTTTGTACGTCTTATGCCTCATTCTATCCCAAGAATTAGCACTCCACATCATGGGGCGATCACCGAACGATGGGTGCCCTATCAAAGATTTTGCAGCTTGTACCAACTGTTCATAAGAACTATTTGATTCAACATCTCTGGAAATAGTGTATCCGTGCTTTTCAATTTGTTCCTGTCTCTCGATGGCGATTAACTCAATTCCTGTCTTTTTCATTTCTTCTTTGTTATTTTAAATCCTTGTTTCTTAAACTCTGCGAAAACGTCAACTACCTGAGACGAGAAATAGCAATCAATTATTAATTTATACGCTTCCTCAAATAATTCCGACTCGTTCTCTTCGCTCTCAGGCTTATGCTCTTGAACCGGAATGCAATCGGTAATATTTTCATAGCGCATACCAAATTTTTCCAGTTCTGGATTTATATACTTTGCCAATGGGCTTACTCCTGTTGATTCGATTTCAGCATATTCAATTCTGACTTTTGTCACTTTATCCTGAATGAAAACATCATCACTAGCTACCCAATTCCACATACCCTGCATTGTTGCTTTGACAGCATCTTTAACTCGCTGGGCAACGTCCTCTGACAAAAACTTCGGATCTTCCTGTATAGGCGTTTCACCTGTTACCTTTTCTTCCTTTTCTGTACACGTTTCTAAAGGCTGTATAGGCGTTTCAACCCGATTGAATGGTCTGAATTTATCACAAATCATTCTAGGCGTTTCGTGGACAGGTTGCTTTAGCTTTGCGACTTTCCTATATTCAACTCCGGGAAACTCTTCTGAATCAACATCAACAATGCCTGAAAAATCATCGTCAAATGGATATTGAGTCTGCTTAAGAATCTCCAACTGATCTTCCCTTATCACCTGACCTACTTTTATGTTTGGGTCTATGCTTGTGAGGATTAAGGGGGTGAACTTCATCCATGCGATGTTGTCTATATGGTATCGAAGGAAAGGTCTGTGCGGATTTACCTCTTCCAGTATTACTTCTGAACCGGATTGCTTTGCGTTAAAGTTTTTCATGATTGAGATTTAGTATTCTACCCTTTCAATTCAATTAAAGCGATTGCCCTGAGCTCTAAAAGCTCTTTCTCTTTCGCCTGTCTGTGCCCCTCAATTACGTCTACTGCCAACGCTGGTGAAACATCATAAAGTCTGTGACCAGTATCTCCTGACGGTACTCCTAATTGCAGACCTTTTCTACCACCGAAAGCGTCTTGTAATTTCGTTTCTCCTGTTTTTGAAATAGCCTTTTTCATATCTGTAAGAAGCTTTTGAGTGTTCTCGATTTCTTGATGGCAGTTATAAATTTTAGCTGCTGTTTCTTTTGTGATCATATTTTTCTTTTTTAAAGTGTAAACCTTGTCAATAAGCTACTTGCGTCTGTCGGGTGCATTTTCACTGAAATGAATAACGTTAAACATCTCACGCATACGGCTGCGTAACCGTGGACCGTAAATCTTACCAATATCATCGCCAGTTAAGTTTGTAGTAATGTGAATCTTACCAGACATTTCATTTCGATAAGCACGTGAAAGAATATATTCAAGAGTATTCATGCTATTTCCAAAGCGCTTTTTGGTATCTTCTTGACCTAAATCATCAAAACACCAACCTATTTGATCGTGTCCTAAATTCTGTTGAGGATATGCAGGGGAAAGATTAAAATAACGAGAAAGGTATTCTTCACCACGTTCCGAATAATCACTTGCTATCTCAAGACACTCGATTACTTTGTATGGTAATTTGGTATTGATTGAAAATACATCCATCAAAAATGTTTTACCGCATCCGATTGGCCCATACATCATGATGCCTTTTGAAAGAGAGAAATCATTTCCATAGTTTTCAAATTCAGGATCATTGGCGAAGTACAGACAAAGAGCATCGAAAGCTTTTTTATTCCATTCATCGATTTCAAAGCCTGGGAAACGTTGAAAGATATATTCTTGCAATTCTTCGGCTGAGAATTCAGGTCTAACAAGTTCTTTTCGTAATTTTTCAGCGTAGGCAATTGAAGCAAGTCTTCCAGCTTTTGCAATTTTGGCTTTTCTGATGAGGTCTGATAGTTCATCTTCAGTAAGCTCTACATCATCACAATCTATCGAATGGTTTGCGACCGTCAGTTCTTTTGATATCTGCGATAACTGCAAAGTTTGATTTGTCCTTTTTTCCATCATTCAATTTTTTTTGTTCGTCAATAAATTTTTGTTCCCAATTAGCATCATCCCATTTTCCATCATCAAAGCCGGTGTTCTGATTTCCTAAGAAAGACATGAAGTTGTGTATCCGCTCTCCGGATAATTCTTTGAATTGTTTGTAAAACTTAAACTGATCTTTAAAGTAATCCAGCCTGTTTTTACTTTTTAAAGCATAGGTGAAATCTGAAATGATTTTCAGTTTATCAAAATTTGCAACCTCGTTAAACTTAAAAAAGGTCAGAATATCATATTCAATTTCTAAATCATCACACGCCCACGGTTCTATAGGTGTATCAGTAACAGTTACATTAACAGTATCATTAACAGTAACATTATCATTTACATTAACAGTTACAGTTGAAAACGTTGAACCTTCGTTAACGGTCGTTAACGATCGTTGTCGTTCGTTCTGTTCTCGTAACGCTTTTTTAGCTTCCGCAGCAGCTTTTCCAGCTCTTGAATACTGTTCTTTTTTGGATTCATACTTGAGTAAATCTCGCTTCATTTGCCGTTTTATTGGCTCAAAAACGATATCAATAAGAACATCCTCAATGGTTGGATTCTCATCGTTTACATAACTCAGGATCGTCATAAATAGCTCGCCGGCTTTATCCTTCGGCAGCTTCTTGACGGTATGAATAAGGTCGGCATATAAAATGAAAGACTTCTTATCTTCAGCCATTATTAAATATTACTAATGTTATTTTTACGTATATTATGTATCAAAAAAATATACAGATGTAAATGCAGTCTACTCCCAACGAACGCAGAGGAGTGATTAAAAAGGCTATTTATCGGGGGTGATTGTGAAGTACAAAAGTACATAACAAGTTCACACTTTTGCAAATTTATTTTACAACCGATACACACCATATTTACACTTTTCCGTATCAATATCGAGCTTTAGTGTAAAGTAGTTTACACCCAGATCTCTTGCGGCTTCTGCAACACTGTTATACTCCTTGAAAGTTGGTTTGTGAAAGCAGGCAACCGTATTCCCGGACTTGTAGGATTTATCTGGAAGGTTGTATTTCAAACCCTCCAGAAAACTTAAACGATCTTCTATAATTTGCCTGATGATCGGCCCGGGATGGTTGTTTATAAGATACTGAACAAGCGCATATTGTTCAATTTCAATGAGAGTGTTCATTTGCTGTCATTATCTCATCCACGCCATCCATGAACTCCCGGACCTGGTTAATATCCATGCCGACAAAGTGTTTTATTACACGGTGCATTTCCACTGCATATTCATAGCTGAAATACTCCTTATCCTTGTTTTTGACTAAGCCAGTAAGATGAATCTGAATAGCTGATGCTGATTCTTTAATTCGCTTTGCATGCTGGTTAATGGCCGGGTTCTTCAAGTCTGTATCTATTAATTCGGACTGAAATTCGATCTTTATTGCCTCTGATAGGACCTGCATTATTTGAACTGATTGCAGGATATTATATACTCTTTGTTCTGAAAGTTTCTTCTTCATGGCTAATCTCCGAATTGAATTAAAGGCTGGATAGATCCATCGGAATAGACGGTATCCATTGGAGTGTCGGCGGTAGGCTCATCTCCAGTCCATTTGTTTGGCCAAAGGTTTTCAGACCAACATTTCTTTATAAAATCCTGTTCCTCTTCATTTAGAAGATAAACTTTTGGCATACCATTTAATTCAGCAGCGACATTAATGTCATTCTGAATAGAAAGGATTTCATTAAAAGCCCATTCTCTAGCTATCATAGTTATTGGCCCCATGCGCTGCTTATTTTTTTCGTTACTTATCTCTTTGCCTGTTTTCCTTAATCTGTTTTGAGGTTTCCTTAATTCGCGATAAATAGGCCTCAACCGCTTCAATGGAGATAGGTATTCCCACTTTTGTTTTTTAAGAAGGTTGTCAAGTGCAGTATCTTTATCGGTTAAGGGACATCCCATACAACCGGTTCGAGCGTTTAATTCTTCAGCTTCATCACCACCATAAGCATCGGCTATTAATTCGGTTGAGAAATCACCATACTCGGGAAGGGGAGCCCAATGTTTCAACCATTCCCAAACATGGCATACACGCCAATGAAGAATTGGAGCTAAGGTATCACATAATGCTTTGGGTAAAGTTTCCTGATACCACCCTTGACCACATTCTGAACCATTTTTCGAGCACGATAAAACAATTCTGGCGTCCCGAATAGCGGATTCACCTTGTCTGACCCCAGTGAGCATCAAAACCTTTTCACCCAAATCACCTACAAGTTTTTCGAGAGCAACTTCCATTGGCTCAATCTTTATTCTGGATGTACACCATCTGAAAGTGGCATTGTTAGGAGGTGGAACGCCTCGACCCAAAATGTAGGTCAAGAATCTATTTTCCATTGATGCCATAACTACCTCAACTTCATAACCATGATAGTTTAGCTCTTCCATTATTTGCTGAGCTGCATAGAAGAGAGGGGTTAATTCAAGCCTGGTATCAGCATACATTATATAAATCTTCTTTGGAGGTGTAATCTTTTTGGAGATTATCAACCAGATAATCAATGTTACAAGAGTAGTGCTATCTTTTCCGCCACTCCATGCCATACACCAATAATTATATTTGGGTCCGTAAGCTTGTAAGGACTGGATAGTTAATTCGATACTTTCATTCATTTGAAGGCGTTTCGAACCTTCAAATAAATTCGTTTGAGTTCCTTTTTTCATTTACTTAATTCAATTTCACTTTTTTGGATCATCACTATTTTTTGCGTTCTTTCACGGCTTTTTAGATCTAATTTGATGCGGCAGTACTCAGGAAATACCGATGAACAGTTTTTAATAAATTCACCTGTTCTGTTTTTATAATTCCCTGTAATAACTTTCACTTTATCACCGGGATTGAATAGTTCTTTCACGCTGCAACCCTCCTTAAAACTCTGTTTTTTCCTGCCATCGCTTCAGCCCAACATTTTACCACATGCGGAACAACCGAATTGCCGATGAATTTTTTCTGATCAGTCTGATTCCCGAATAATTGATAATCTTTTGGAAAACCTTGAATTGGAAGCAGCTCGTCTATCTTTAACATCCTCATCTTAATATCAGCTATGCCATACAAAGCCATAAACCGTTTAATCCTGATCATAACTTCAGAATCATCATCATAAATTGGAATATGAACATGTTCGTGAGTAGTGAACTGAATGAGATACAAAGGAGCCTTATGTTGACTTGCTACGATTACAGGTGAAGGTACTTCTGTTGAAGTAGTATGTCCCCCATGTGAAGGATTTAGAATGAATGATATTGGTTGGCAATTAATTAGCCGGTGTTTATCGTTTGGAAGAACCGCGCCAGCAGGGCTTTCAATGGACTGAATATTGCCATTTCCTGTAAAGGTTTTATCAAAAAAGCACGTTTGAATTTTAGAGAATGTATCCCGGGTACCTAATGTGTTAGCGGGACCTTCAACAGAGTGCACATTTTCACCTTTTCCATAATATTTAGTCAAAAAACAAGGATTTAATATATATGGATGGTGCCTACTTGCAAGTAATGTTTTTGAGGGTTCTTCAATAGATGTCGCTGAATTATTGAAATTGGTATTAAGAATAAACGGCTTGCACTGAACTAGCGCTTGTCCATCCGATGTTTTAATAGTTCCAGCCGGACCTGTCACCGGGATAACCTTTCCGGCTGGTTTACCACTATAATATTTTGCAATAAATGATGTATTGACTAGCGCTAATCTACCTTGACAAGAAACTGTCGGGCAGGGTTTGTCGATATCGGTGGCTGTTTGCTTAAAACCTCCATTCGCACTCATACTGTTATACCTAACCATATATGATTCTTTACCGCCAGCGACGAATTTTATCAATCCTGCATATATCCTTTCCAGCGAAGGATCAACCAATGCTTTCTTTCGGTTGAAAATACTTGTTCCTTCGTCGCGGAAATCTAAAACATCCTTAACCGCTTTCCATTTCTGTTGAGTGCCAAACATGCCACCAACAACAGGCTTTTTAGCGTGTGTGCTTTCAGGCCAAACGATAGGCAGTCCAGGCTTTGCAAAACATCCAAATAAGCGGTTACGTGAAGTATAAGCTCCAAAATCGGCACTGTTCATTTCCTTCCACTCGTCACGGTACCCCAGACTATTAATATCTTTTCTCCAGCGTAACCAGTCGGATCCTGATCTACGGGAAACGGGTTTACCGTTCTCATCCAACGGTCCCCAGCTCATGAATTCAACGACATTCTCGATCATGATATAATCCGGATTAAGAATCTGGATATAACTATCACCTACATGATATTCCTTTTTAATCGGATCGAAATGCATGTAAAGATTTTCAGCCAATGTTCTGCTATCCGCGTCACGAGCCTGACCACCCTTTGCTTTGCTGAAATTTGTACATTCAAGCGAGGCCCAAAGGATAACTTTAGCATTTGGGTATAACAGACGGTATTTAATTAAAAGATCAACCAAGGGTGAAAGCTCAAGCGTGCGAATATCCTCTTCGAAGTGTACAACTTCAGGATGATTCATCCAATGAGATTTGATAGCTTTTGCATCATGGTTAACACATGCTATAACCAGTGCACATTTTTTGCCATTCAATAATGCTCTATCGAATCCTGTTGTTGTACCGCCGGCGCCGCAAAAAAGATCAATGATGATGAATTCAATTTCATCCGGATTTTTAACTAATTGAGGACGGAAACCACCGCCCTCTGAATACATGAAATGTTGTTTCATAACCACCTCACCTCCTGTATATCGAATTTTTTGGGAAGAACATCACCTTTCACGTAAAGTGGGTGACGGGGATTATTGGAATTAGTTAGCTCGAGGTAATATAGCTCTGAGTTATCGATACCAATAAGAGGTTTAGCTTTTGTTTTTACATTTCCCCAGGCGCAAACAGTTAGCTTGCATTGAGCATGCATTTCCAGAATGTGACGATTATTATCCTCTCCTACTGGATTTTCAACATTTAGTAACTCTTTAGGATCCGTGCTGCGATAAGCGAATAAATTACCTACCATTATACCACCGTATCCCCAAGTATGAGCAAAGTTGATGCACCTGCGAATTGTTGGATCATCTTGCATTGCATCGGCTGTAGAAGGATTTAACATGATGAATAAAACAAGAGGTTTTTTTTCATCCCAAATACGCCAAAGTCTATAACGGTAAAGCTTGCAATCGCTTAGTATTGCACCGCTTTGAGCGAATAAATCTGCCATTATGCTGCCTCTCCCTCTTTATTATTAATGTTCGCTTTAGGTATATTTTCGGATAAAAGATCAAATAAAGTAGGGATGTTAATCTTGTATTCTATAGATTTCAAGTAGAACAATCCATCATCATAATAATCCGGATTCAGTTCCGAACTTATTGCATTCCGATTCATTTCAAGAGCTACATACGGTGTAGAGAATAGACCGCCGAAAGGATCATCTACAATATCGCCCTCATTCGTAAATCGGAAGATCAAACGTTTGATGATATCTAATTGAAGCGGACAAATATGTTTTTCCTTTTTCCGATTGGCCTGATTAGCGTTCAAGGTATTCATCCTGTTGATATCAGTCCAAACCAAATCATTTGAGCTGGTAGGGGGAATAGTCATAAACAGCTTGCTTAACCGACCTGAAGCATCAAGATCATTACACACCCTTAAATGTTCCTGAAAATTATATATGTTTTCTTTATCGTATTTCTTCCAGGCATTGAATACATATTTCATATCAGCCTTTGAAAGCTCCTCAAAACTTAAAAACCTGTCTCCAGATGATTTCCAATAAGCATGAGCATCAAGCTGCCAAAGGCTTAATAAATATTCATCGATCTTTTTAATTACCGGTTGATCAGCATAAGCATTATTCATTTCAGTCGGACGTTTACGGAAAAGAAGGATATACTCAGGAAGTCCGACACCCATTTTAGTTGCATCCTTTCTTTGCTCACCCCATGTTAAACGATAGGTTTGATTATTCTCACGAACTACATCCGTAGTTACAGTAATCTTACCAACCAGAAAGAAACCATGCTTTTCAAAATGTGCAACTGTTTGCCCTGAAAAGTCTGAAATGGTTGTGAATGAGGTACCGTTTTGATAAGAATAACGGATCCGGTCCTTCACATGAATTGCAGCAATTCTACCTGGCTTTAATGTCCTTAATAAATTTGGGGTAAGAAAATCCATTTGTTTGAAGAATTCTGCATTTCCGTGGTTATGGCCAAAGTCATTGTAATTATCAGAATACTCATAATGATCACCGAAAGGAATTGAGGTAAGAATCATATCTGTACTGTTTTCCTCCATTTGCTGATGAACAATGGTAGTATCATTGTTGTAAACCGTTGCACCTCCAACTTTAGCATGTCGTGGATTCTTGAAAATCTGTCGTTTCATATCTGCTTTTATTTTATCGCTATTTAAACCGTATTCACGGACTATATTTATCATTTCTGTTTGAAGCTCGATATGATTGGCCCACTTCTGTTTTAGAGTTTTTAATACTTCTCTTTCGTTATTAGTAAAGAGAATATAAACATGAACCTCTTTTTCCTGCCTGAAGCGAAAAACTCTGTGAATTGCTTGAATGAAGTCGTTGAACTTATAGTCAATTCCTACGAATACCATATTATAACAGGCATGCTGGAAATTACATCCGGATCCGGCTATCACTGGCTTACTGGACAGGATTTTATATTCTCCTTTTGAAAAACTGATCAGAAGATCTTCTTTTAAAGAATTTTCCTGAGATCCGTAAACTGATTTCAAATCATAGCCTTTAAACTTCTGTTCAATGGCTGTTCTTTCAGCTTCACGATGATGCCAAAGAATCCAATTCTCATCAGGTTTGGTATTTACGATTTTAAAGGCCTCTTCAATACGAACCTGAACGCTGTCAGATTTCTCCCGGGAAACATCAACCAAGCTTTTAGTAGTATCTTTGAACAGAACGATATCACCTTTCTTATTTTGGATTACATCATCAGTATAATTCTTTACCTCTATTTCATGCAGATGCATTTTAGGTAAGTTGTAACCAGTATCATCAAAACCTAAGTCAGAAGGCTTGTTTATGAATACAGCCCATGTACTAACCCACTTCCAGAATTCTTCTTTCTTATTCGGGTAAAGTGTAAGATGGCCGGCTTTCGTGCTGTCACGCTGGAAGAATCTCGTTAACGCATGTCCACGATCGATAACGCCTAAATAATCAGCGTAATTTAATATCTCAATAAAATCATTCGGTGTAGGGGTTGCCGTTGCAACAAACCTGTAATGAACTTTCCTGAAATGCTCTAAAACATAGTTTGTAGTTTCAGTTTTAAGGTTTCTAAGTATTGAGGCTTCATCAAAAGAAACACCTCCGAACTTGGAAGCATCTATATCCCCTTTCCGGATCCTCTCGTAATTGGTAAGGTATATTTTGGGCTCATACTTATCAATTGAGTTGCTATCTGTGATATAAAGCGTTTCAATTGCATTACCAAAATACAGTTCATTGTCACGCTTGAACTCACCTACTACGCCCAAAGGCATGACTATTAAAAACGGCTTTTTAGTTTTTTTAATCACCTGGTATGCAAGCTCTAATTGCATTGCGGTTTTTGTTAGACCGAAACTTGCAAAGATGGCCCTCCTGCCTCCTTTTAAACACCATTTTGTTATTTGCTTTGCATGAGGAAGAATATCGCCAATAGGATTCTTTATGTTGAATCCATATTCCTCAGCCACAACAATCTTATTCTCCAGAAACTCCTGATAGTTATCCATTATTATAAATGTTTGATTTGCGTATATTATTTGGTAAAAAGATTGATAACATCATCTATGAAGCTAACATCCACATCATCCTCGGCGCCTGTAACGGTATTGGCAATATTTCGTTTAGATTCAATTAGCTTGTAATTCCAATCATCGATCGTATCTTTTCCGATGAAGTAAGTACACATCACATTCTTATGCTGGCCAGTGCGATAAAGTCTATCCTCAGCCTGATCCATAACAGCTGCATGCCATCCCATTTCAATAAACACAACTTCAGATGCGATATCCTGTAACCCATCCACACCGGTACCAGCTGCTTTAATACTGCAGACTATAACCTGAATATTAGGATCTGTTTTAAATCTATCTACGGCTGCTTGCTTTTGAATTGGATTTTCATCTCCTGTAATACGTACGCTTTTAGGGAACTTCTCCTGTACTTGTGCGATAACGTCCCTTAGATTAGCGAAAACAACAACCTTTTGACCTTGCGAAACAAGATCATGAATAAAGTCGAAAGCATCAGCCAGCTTACCACGAGCACTGATATTTTTTAGAATACCGATGCGAACCATCACCTCGCCCTTCATACTCTTTTCAATCTGATCATCAGATTTACCGCGAACTTCACTTAAATAAGATTCAAGATTAGCTTGTGCATGCTTATATTCTTTACGTGCAAATTCTGAAAGCTCACAAACAACGATCTGTCTTGATTTATCCGGAAGGAAAGCTTTGATTTCAGGATCCGACTTATTACGTCTGAAATAACAGATTGTATTCAGATGATAATTCAGCTCTTTTAGCTTCGATGCTTCTTTAGGGCCTGCACAATAATTCTGTTTAAAGGTACTATAGCCGCCAAATTCAGGCAAACGGTTAATGATTGTTAACTGACTTACAAGATCAATAGGCTTATTTACTACCATGGTACCGGTTAAGCCTATTACAATTTCCTTACCCATGGTTATACCTCGGGTGAACTTATAATTCTGAGTTTTTGAATCTTTTACTTTATGAATCTCATCAACTATTACAGCCTGGAATAAATCGAGGTATTTCTTTTTGAAAACGATATCTGTAATCCTGAAACGCCCCTTTGCTGGCTTTTTGATATCCTCAACAAAATACTTTTTAAGGCTCTCATAGTTGGTAATAAAGAAATCAGCCATACCAACACGGTGAAACTCAGGAAAAGTATGTTTAATGGAATCCTGAAGAACAATAGCCTTTTTGTACGATATACTTTCGATGGCACGTTTCCAGTTCTCTTTTACAGCAGAGGGGCAAATCACTAAAACAGGAAACTTACCGAATGCTATTATTGTTGCAATCGCTTGTGCTGTTTTCCCTAATCCCATATCATCCCCGTTGATAAAACGCTTCTTTTCCAGACCGTAGGCAATTCCCTTTTGCTGGTAAGGCCTTAAGATGAAATGAGGCTTTAATGGAATAGACACTTGTAATTCTGGAAGCGGAGGGATAACAGGAATATTGGTATTCTCCACAACAGGTTTGTGCCCAAAATCAAGCTTATGAGCACGGGCAAAGCGTTCAACTTCATCCCGGTATTTAATGGGTACCTGCCAGTATTTCTCATTAAACAACCAACGTCTTTCAGGCAGTTCTTTAACAGCTGCAACAATGGCCGGCAATGGTTTGAATTCTATTTTGAAGTAATTACCTACAGGTAAAACAGTTCCGTAACTCATATTAAAATAATTTACCTTGATTTTGATTTTTATCAGGATGCAGAAAGCTTTCGGTCATAGAATCGACCATTCTTTCCAGATTTTTACTTTCATTAAGTGCCGCAGCTGAACGATCACGGAAATACTTATTTTGAGCTTCTCGCATTCTTTCGACGAGTTCCGCATAAAATTGAATATCCATACCTAATATTTTAAATCAGTCCAGTGAATTAGTTTGCCGGTAAAGTCCTTATTGAAGTATGCGAAGAAATCATCAACAGAATCAAATCCATCGTTATTAGCAAGTCGTTTCATACTATCGATGTTTATTTCAGCTAAATCATAGAATAGCTTGCCATCAATCCAAACCACTGGCTTTTTAACGCCTAATGGCCTTGTCAATGGAATATGCTTTATTTCGATCTTCTGAACACTTTTACATTTAATTACCGGTGCAAACTGAAACCTTTTAGGAGTACGATTATTGATAACAAAATGTATATCATTTCCAGCTTTCCAACGGTCATGTTCATCTATCCGGATTGTGTGAAGTTTAGGTTTTACCCCATCTATTATTGCCCTGGCAGAATCTATAAAATAGTATTCAACTGGCATGGGATGATTTGGCTCCCTGCATAATTCACATAATTTTGATATAGGAATTATCTGATTCTTGTACAATCCTACCAGTATCTTTTCTACAAATCCATTCGGCTTTTTATTAATAACCTGTGAGAATCCTAAAGTCATACAGTCACGCCCTCCAGACGTTCATTAACTTCCTGAACCGTTATGGATCCTGTTTCAATCAGATGAATAAGTTTAATTGCCCTGGCTTCAGCTTCTGTATTGGCTAGCATTGGAGTTGATTTAGTTCCGCAAGTCTTACATATCCAGAAACCACCTTCTGTTCTATAACTCCAAGACTTAGCAGGAAGCATGATACCTAATTCTGAAACGGTGAAAGCCGGAATCCGATAATGATAATTACTTGCTAATCTTTTATCTACAATAGCATCACCTAATGCTGATTTAGTATGGAAAAATTCACTTTTTTGATCTACACCTAGTTCTAAAAGCTTTTTACTTTGCTCTATCATACAAACCTGATTATCCATTCACCACCTCCTTTTCTCTCACATAGAAAGCCCTCATAGATGCCATATTACCTTCAGTATAAGCTTCAAGGTTTAGTTTATTATTTACTATAAGGTTTTTGGCTAATTGTAGATAAAAATCAAGATCAGAAACACGGTATTCTACCCTGTTAGCATCTTCATTAACTTTTGAAACTTCTACTCCGAATGATTTGACAAACTTTGTTAGATCGTCTGAAAGTGGTTTTGTAAACATTACTTTTTCTAAAAGATTATTAATATCGACCTCCATATATTTTGATATTGAAAGAAGAATGTGAGCTGGAGGGAATGCCCGACATTCTTCATATGAACCTATTCGTTGACGGTTTAAACCGAACCTGAAAGCAAGCTGTTCCTGAGATAAGCCTTTTGCTTTCCTGAAATATTGCAGGTTTTTTGAAAAATTTGAATGTAACGTGTCTTTATCAAACATGATATTAAAGGTTTTCAGTACACAGAAATTCAATTCTTTTATTTTGATCTTCATTGAGATAATGAAGCATTCTAAGGCATGTACCAGCAGTTTGAATGCACTCGGTTTTAAGATTGCTGATTGAACCTTTGCCCTCATCCAGAAGATTAGCTTCGCGAACTAATTCACCAGCTTCTTCAATAATGATAGCTGCACGTTTTACATTATCTGTAGGCCAAACAGGATGCTTCTCCATAGCACGTTCAACTTCCATTAATACCTGCACGATGATCGCCGCCATTTCAGGTGTTTCAGTTGTTATTTTAATCGTTACCATTTATTATAAATGTTATTATTAGGAATATTTCTGGTTAAAACCCAGGCTCTGAATCGATATCGAAGCGAGTTATATTTATATTCTGAGAGTTCCGGTTTAATCGGCTTTCAGCTTGTTGATCTGAAATACTTTGCCATTCTGTTGTATCCTCGACTTCAAGAGTTACCAAACTACCTTCAACTTTAACAGATGTAAACTTGCCAATAACATTTGCGCTTAGATATCTACCGATAGACTCAGCTTTAAGGCTGTTTTCCATTGTATGATCATCAACATCATTATAGATGTATGATCCGCCGTTTTTAAACTGGATGAACATTTTACGACCGGCTAAGTCTAAACCAAAATAATCAATATTAGATGATTGCTTTTGATGAACGATGTAATTCTCAATTCTATCATCAATTAATAGATTTTGGCCATTTAGAACTTGTTTTCTCATGATTCTTATATTTAGTTTTTAATTAATTGACTGACAAAATACCCGGGGCCATTTACACCCCGGGATTGCTTCCGGCTTTCGCATCCTTCTATTGCGCTGGCCTCCCTACCGTTTTCCTCTTCAATTAAATGCAGTTAATAGCATATTTACGGCGGCTACTATTAGCGAGAATCCAGGGATTATTGGCCTCTTCTATGGTTGTGGCAAGGGCAGGATTCGAACCTGCATAGCTCCTATTTTGGGCAGCATAATTAAACCTTATGTCAGAGATTGTACTTCTCCCGTATGTCAGGTCGCTTTCCGTAGACCCCGGCTCCATCGATATGACTTACGTGTATGCCTGAAAAGGGGGAACCACTTATAAACCCTGCGTCTACCAATTCCGCCACCTTGCCGTGTGCAGGTATTTGAGCACCTGCGGGCCCGCCTTTCTTACTAATTCCGTAAATCATGCTTTCCAGCTTTGGACGGTTTGTGCACTTGTATTAATGTAGCAAACGGTGAGCACATTGAAGGGTAATAATACAATAGCATTAGTAAGCCTCACACTTCTCGGCATTGAAGTGGGCAATCCAAAACTCCCTCTCAAATAGTCCGGGATTGCGAAACCCGGCACAAAGCAAAATATCCCCCGATAATTAGCCTATAAAGAACGACGCACTTTTAAAAATCTTTATTCCAACTCTTCTTCGCCCTCTTCCGGAACTGTATCAAACAAGGTTGGAGCATATTTAAATTTGATGTAATGAAGCGCCTCATTAGCAGCATGACCGCCGAGGTGTTGAACTTCATCTGAATACTCATAATCCTCAAAGAATGGTATTGCTGGTGGTTTCAATGGTAGAATCTTACCAGATTTCAGGATCTTATAGCCTTCAATTGTTATATCATGGGCAGAGATCGAGAAGCCGGTAACCTTTACTTTTTCAAGTATCGATTCATCGTTCTCAAGATCATGAAGAGTTAAGTCTTTAACTTCAACTAAATCTGAGATAATTGCTAAATGAGGTTTTAACAAATCAATAGCATGTACAAAATCTGGATGAGGCATGTGTTTACCAATATGAACACCACCTGCAGATAGGGAAATAGGGTTACCTGTTGTTCCATCCAGAAAAGAAGTTTCTATATCATAAGAAACATCAAACATTCCAGCTTTACTAGCTTTTACCTTTGAAATAGTGGTTTTAGTTTCAGGAATGAAACCGCCTTTTTCAGCTTGCTGAATTTTCTCTTCCAGTTGTTCTGGAGTGATTGTGATTACTTTTGTCATTATATATATGGGTTAAAAATTATGCTGATATTTTAAGGCCGTCAAATAACGACCAGTATTTAAAACTTAAGTCCTGATACTCTTCTTTACCCTTTTTGTAATACTTATCACCTCGGTTAATAGGGATTTTGAACACTTTAAAGTTCTTTTTGCTGATACCAATGATCATGTCTTTATTGGTACCTTCAATATCCATGTACCAGGCTCGGGACCGGAAGTAATCAAAGTATTCACAAGCGGCTTCAAACTGGCTTTGAGTTTCGGCAGCAGTTGACTTTATATCAGCTCCCATTTTCCAGCTTCTTACAAGTAAATCCCACTTGCATCGAACATTTAATTCAAATTCAAAGCCGTTATATTCAATAGGCCAATTGTGTTGAATAGATACGCTCTGAAAGTCTGCAGCATTAGTAATCATCTTACAAAAAGCATCTCTATAATAGGCTTTCTTCATTTCTGATGCTTTCTGGAAGTCCTCAGTGGAATAGATATAATTCTGACCTGTTACTGTCCTTTTAAAATAATCTACTTTGTGAGCCTCAGTGATCATTGCATCAATCAAAGTGCCGAATGCATAAGCATAAGTCGGATCGATATCACTGCCTCCGTATAACAGCTTTTTTAAGACTGTTAAGTCGGAGTTTGAAACTTCTGATCTATTGAAATAAGGATCCATAATCTTTAATTGTTAATTCTTCACCTGTAAAATCGAAGTAGATATTTTGCAACTGGTGAACATGATAAATAGGAATTGCATTATTGCCACATCCGTAAAGCCTGCCACCTGTTTTTGATATTCTTACTGAATAATCATTACCGTGGGCCTTAAAATAAAATCGGTCAAAATCCTGTGAGAGCTTAAAGGCAATTAACCATTTTTCAGATAATTCAATAGGAGTAGCACTTTTAGCTTGTATATACGATTTAACTCTATTTCTGTAATCTAAAGAGATGTGCTGAAAGGATAGATTATCTACCTTTATCAGTATTAATCGCTCAACCTCTCTTAATTCATTATTAAAATGAACGTAATTACCTACTCTTAACTCTCTGATGTCAATCATAGTGATTCAGGATTAACTACTTCAAATATTTGCTCAAACTTGTTCCAACGTGCTACTTTCTTTTTCAACTTAACCCCCACAGCCAGATACTCATTATAGGTATCTATGTCTACAGTATCAGTTTCATTTAACTCACTAATTTGATCTTTACTGAACATGTCTTCTACTTTACTTGCACAGTCACCAAGAACTTGATACACATGTTTTATGATAGATTCTTTATATCGTACTAGTTTATAAATAAGGAGCATTTGATATTGGGAGAATTTGTTGGTTGAATCAGTTATCCCAAAATATTTAATGCAAGCACCAAGAGCATCTTTATAATGCTTCACTTCAAAAAATTTCATGATATAAAGAACCCTATCTGCTTTTTCTCTGAAACTTTCGACACTCCAATCCTTAAGTTTGCCAGAATAAAAGTCGCTATCGAGCCGTTTGAAATCCCACTGAATTGTTTGAAGTATGTGCTTTAAACTAATTACCTCGTCATACTCCCTAAACATCTCCAGTAAATTCCCATAGTTTGGATTATTTCTATAAACATTGATAATGTCTTCAAATGGAACTTTTCTGTTGATGTGTTTGAGTGCTATAGCATCATTGAAAGTCGTAACTTCTGAAATTTTATAAAATATGGGCAGTCTTAGATCATAACATGCTAAAAATCTGTACTTACCTTCTAAAACCTCATATTTATCATTCACTAATATTGGATAATCTTTACAGAGATTTTTTTCGGATATACTGTCTTTTATCTTATTCAGGTGTTTTGTGGAAATTGATAGAGTATCATTTAAAGTAAATAAAGCATACTCTTTTGTATTTAAAATTCTCGTTTTTTCTGTACTTAAAACTACTTTTGTCATGATCTATCGTTAATAAATTCATAAATATCATCCCACTTAATTCTGACATTTCTACCTAATCGAAAGGACTTTAATTGACCTGATTTAATTAGGTTATGAAGTGTAGCAACATTAATCTTCAAAAATGCAGCAGCCTCTTTTCTAGTAGCTGGCTCAACCCATCCTCCTTGTTTTTCAGGTTCTTTATTTAAGAGTTCGGTTAATAGATGCTCAATATTCTTCAATCGAGCATCTATGATTTCAAATGGATTTTGCATCATTATTTCTTTTTAGACTTATTCTCTTTCTTCCATACATACTGGTATATAAAATTCCAGAGAAGTATAAATATGATTGCTATACATATAAAAAACAGAACCATAAAGATGTCTTTTAATTCCATTGATATTACTTGCTTACAAGTGCTTTAACTATTGGATTATAAACCAGATGAACAGAGACAATCTTTTCTTTATCATCTTTGAGCGCTGCCTTTTCGGCAAAGGCTTTCATTTGGTTTCCAGTCTTTTTACCGAACTCTTCAATGGTCATTGAATTCGCATTCTTTTCGAAATAGAACATGAAAATTGCTCCCCATGCAGCATTATTTTTAATTACAATCTCATAGCCGTCTTTAGATTTACCTTGCGTTTCAAGCTCTGCAAGTTGAGATTGTTGATCGAAAAGGTTACTGATCTTATCAGCTTCTTTTTGCTGTTCAATCTTCTGTTCTGCTAACTTTTGAGCATCTTCAGCTTCTTTTTTCAGACGGTCAGCTTCAAGTTGTTCGCGTTCTTTTTGTTGGCGTTCAAGCTCTTCTTTTTGAGATTTTGAGGCTTTAGCCATTTCATTAAGCTCGTTGATCTTAGAAGGTATTTTATCTAAAACTTCTTGCTTGGTAACTTCCATATTTTCACGGAAATTAGCGGCTAATTCATCATATAAAGCAACTTTGGTATTTTTAATTATTTCATCTAAAACATTCTTATCAAGAATAAATGATGTAATATTAACAGATAGCTCATAAAACTTGTCCCTTGGATATAGAAGATTAATATCTTCAATCTTCTTTTTAACCTGAAAATGAGTTTCAATAGTCATTTCATTAAGTAACTTATTTACATAAGTTTTACATTGGAATAACTTCTCATTGTAAGATACTCTGATTTGATTTTCAGCTTCAGACTTTACATTAATTTGCTCTTGTGCTGCTTTTTGCTGATTAAGTATTTCCTCTTCTTTTTTACGTTTTTCTTCAGCTAATTTGGTAGCCCATGAATTACGATACATTTGAGCTTTAACGTAATATGACGTTTTAACAGCAGGATTTATATCATTCTCACAGGCTGTAAAAGCTGATATGATACGATTAGCCATTTGTGTAATGGGTGAACGTCTTGCATTCATAATTGGCAATGCTTCTTTAGCTTTTATTTGCCATGAGTTTAATTCAGCATCCCTTTCGGCTGTCATTCCATCGGCCTCAATTTCATCTAAAAGGCTTTGTATTTTCTTGACAGCTGATGCGTTTAATTTGGTGTTTTTTGTTAATGCTTCACCGGCATTTATCATAATGGAAGTGATTTCTTCCACTTTGATAATTTCTGTTGACTGGGTTTCTGTTACTGTTGACATGATCCTTATTTTTTGCTTTTAATTATTGATTTGACTATATCTAATGCTATCCAGAATATCCATAGGATGAAGATCCCGAGATAAAGCGATTCATCTGGATAATCATGAATCGCTTTTAATACATCTCGCATTAATTGAAATCGGGTTCATCACCAAATTGAGACTCTTCAAATTGAACTTGCTCAACAGGATCCTTAACTTTTGCTTCATCCAAAGCAGTGTCGAAATCATCATTTGGCTGAATTGCAGATTCTCTAACTTCTTCATAAGAAGTGTCGATATTTTCTTCTGTAAATTCAGCGGTGTCAAAGCCGTGTCGAACTGATTCTTCAACAATTGGAACAAAGTTGTCTGGCAAAGTAGGTGCTGCGATAACACGTGGAAATAATTTGAAGGCGTGTTTTAAGGTTTTACCTTCTAAAAATTTCTTATCAATCTGGCCATTGTTAGAAGTATATAAAGTGTTGGCGGTACCGCGATTCTTTTTTGCGGATGCTGCTTTCCACGTATTTACATCATCTAAATCAAATGTTTTAAACTCTTTTGAGCCATCTGGATATTCTAAAAGTATGAACGATCCAATGATCTTTGACTTTTCAGTTCTTTGGCCTTTTTCCCATTGAACGATAGTTCTTCCATTCTCTCCAACTTTCTCACTATACTTATCGCAATCATAAACTACTGTAGGCGTACCCACATGATTAATTTGCTTTGTTTCGATTCTGATTTTCTTTTCACCGTATGGAGATGGCTGAGCTACAACTTCTTTAATCCATTTAGGATTGTCTTTAGTTCCGATATTTCTGTTACCTGGTATTAAATAAACATCGGATTGACTTCCACCCTCAAAACTCAACTTCCAACCTCCAACTTGCATGAATGCAAGGAAAATAGACATCGGTGTACATTCTTTCAAAGTATCAGTTTCACTGATACGCTTCATGAAATTATCTTTTTCACGCTCGTAAAAGGCTAATGCTTGTTCTTTTTGAACTCGGTACATAGCCATGAACTTATTTACAAAATGCTCACCAATAGCTTTGTCTGATGCTACTGCCAAGGGTGAAAGATCTTTAATGTACTTGCTGGTTAATTCAATTTGATTCGACATGATTCTTGATTTTATTTTCTTTATTTACTTTATATGATAGTGAGATCAGGAGTATTGCAGTAATTACTATGATGAACCACAATAGCCATTCTTTAAAGACAGAAAGCTCTGGAACATCAGGAAAACAATACTCTTCTTCTTCGTGATTTTTCATTACATCGATTTTATGATGTTTTCATTCATCAGGAAATCCAGTACCTCTTTATCCTCTTCACCATCCTGTATGTTTTGGATTCTATTACATGCTCTGATATACTCTAACCAATCCTGAAAATTATTATAAATGTTATTTTCAGGTATAACTTTTGGCTTTACTAAAAGATCTACTTTCTTTTCTTCAACCTTTATAAGTTGATTTGATTCGCTATCAAGGTAAATTACCAAGATGATTATCGCGATTGAAATAACGGCTTCTAGCATGATACTTCACTCCTTTCGGATCTAACTTGTGAGAAAATATACCCTTGTGTGTATTTTAATTGTGCGTGTAATTTGGTAAGGTCAATACCTGTAGGGCTGATAGATAGTTGTTTTAGCCATTTAAAACCATTCATATTATCATCCTGCCATAATAAACAAACCAGATGATCTACTGCACTTTCGGAAAACTCTAAAACAGTGCTGTCTTCGAGACGTTGAGTAGTGTTTTCTTTAAGATCAAAGAAAACGAAAAGCTTATCATCGGCTGTAAACATGAAATCAATTATATCGATGTTACTGCTATTTAAATTAGCTTTCTGCAAAAGATTGAGCATCTTTTGTTGTGTTACGGGGGAAATGGTTACTTTTGACATGATTCTTATATATTAGTTGTTTGACTAGCAACTTATAAGGCGTTTTGCTCTGGCAGAACGCTTTTTTTGTTTCTCTATATTCTCGTTATGGTCTCTGAGAAACATGGATATAAACTCGTTCACTGGATCGTTTTTAACAGCGACTGGTTTATATACATCACCCTGTTTATGCGCTATTCTTAGCATATAACTCTTTTTTTAATTTTCGATTCTCAGCTCTCAACTCTTTATTTTCTGTTTCAAGTTGCTTCGCATGCTGAACTTCTAATTTCCACCAGGTCCAAAGTTGTCTCACCCAGTGACGTAATTCTTTCTTATTACCGGTATCAGGACAATTATTCATTTTCGAACTTTTTACCGGTTACAAATTCAATTAATTCAATACAAGCATTAATGATCACTGAACTATATAAAGGCTTACGGGTTCTGATCTCATCTCTAACAGCTCTTCTATCTAACCCAACCTTTGCTGCTACTGTAGCATAGCCGTTTTTAGGAATGTTTTTGATGATAAAAACAAGCTTTTTTTCTGATGCTTCCATATCCCTTATAATTTGTGTTGCAGATTCCATTTATTATGTTTTATATTTGTCATGTACAAATGACTTGTACAAATGTCATGTACAAATGTACACAACATTTTTAAAATGTCAACAACATTTTAATTTTTTTTTATCACAATTTTATTTTTATGAATAATGCATCAAGGAATATATATAAAGCAGCTTTTAAAACAGCGGCGAATAACACAAGAGGGGCTTGCAAGCGAACTTAAAATCTCAAGAGGACATATAATTAAGAAACTTAATGAGGTTGTGATCACTGATGATAAGCTCAATACAAAACAAAAGATTTTAGATTTTTTAAACATTCAGGAATCAGATTTACCAAAACCCACTCAGGAAGAAATAAAAGAATACATTTTAAGAGAAGCAGATATTCCATACCAAATAGCTGATATAAAAAAAGAATATAATGCTTTAGAAATTGGAGAAATAGAAACTCCTGATGATGAATCCCCATTCATCGACCTTCACAACGGTCAATATGTAATGCTTGTTCCTTTAGTAGAGGAAAAAGCTCGAGCTGGTTACATTGAGCACATCGCCGACAAAGAATACGTAGGTGAACTTCCCAAACATAGTTTTATTGTTGACAGACAACACCGAGGTAAATACTTCGCCTTTCGTGTTGTCGGTGATAGTATGGACAATGGTACCGTTGAATCGATACCAGAAGGATCTATAGTAACCGGAAGAGATATTTCACAACACCTCTGGAGAAGCAAATTCCATATCAACAGGTTTAAGGATTATGTGATTGTCCATAAAGACGGAATCATAATCAAAAGAATTACAGAACATGACGTAGATAATGGAATTATCACCTGTCATTCTCTAAACACAGAACTATTCCCGGATTTTCAAATTCATTTGGACGATTGTAGACAGATTTTAAACGTAGTAAACGTGACCCATATCCGATAGTTTATGAACTTCTTAACACACGTGGGTACAGAATTAGCCAAATCATTCTGTAACTAATGGAAGAGAATAAAAAACCTTCCAATTTCCAACATTCAGGAATATCAATTATAAAAGTTGACCTGGATATCAAAATAACAGAGGATGATATGCTCCGTGATTTAGTAGATAAAACCGAAGGGCAAAACATTCCCATAGATAACATTAACGATAACTAAAATGGCAGATAAAGAATATGCAAAACGCCTCAAAGCATTCCGAAAATATAAGGGTTTAACCCAAAAAGAAATGGCTGAATTGACCAACAGAGAACAGCCAACCATTCAGAGATATGAAAGTGGAGCTTTAGATATCCCTCTTTCTTTTGAAAGAATGCTACATGAAAAATTAAACATGAATTTTTACTACCTACATGGCAAATCAAAAACCATGGAATATGTCGAGCCGAAAGGAAACCTGGTAAAAGACATCAATAAAATACAATCGTTTTATCATCTCCTAGAATCCAAAATGGAGGATATGGAGGCCAATATGCGCAAAATATACCGTGATTTCTATGCTTCAGAAGCGGACAAAGACCGGACAAAAACGCCTAAAAAATACTTAAAATGAACGCAGAGCCAATTTTTAATGAGTTGACTATCAGCCATTTTGCAGAGGAGGTACTAGGTGTAACGGGGTTCGAATCCCTAACTCTCCGCCATCTAAAAAAGAATTAAGCCCTTTACATAACGTAAAGGGCTTTTTTTATACAAAAAACAAAAAGGGTATCACAAAGGGTATCACTTTCCACGTTTTTACGTGCAAATATTAAAGCTTATCTTCGTATGACTCCCTGCTATTATTTGGATTATAGGAAAAAATCATCTAATACTCTTTTTTATTAAGTATAAAGTCTGAACTTTCGATATAAGAAAAGACTCGAAACATTACACTACAAATGACTGACTTGGCAAATACAATAAATAATGTTTTATTTCACTTAAAAGTAAAGTTTAAGTATAATTGCATTCTAAACAAATGAAGTGTAAATTAGTAAAACTCGAAGCCTTTTGCGGAAAAGAAGCTTTTATTTACACTCTTTATGTTGATAGTCTAAAAAAGACGCTCTTTGATGTATTTTTGGAAGAGAACTTTCCTTTATTTAAAAGTGAAACAATTGATATCAGAGACCGTTTAATTATTATGGGACATAAAACTGGAGCCAGAGACACCTTCTTTAAACATAAAGAAGGAAATCCAGGGGATGGTGTTTGCGCTTTGTTTGATAATCCTAATAGTAACTTGAGGCTTTATTGTATACGCTACGGAGCGCAAATTATCATATTAGGCGGCGGCGGTCCAAAATCTAAGAGAATCAAGGCTTTACAAGAGGATGAAAAGCTTACTAAAGAGAATTACTTCTTAAGAGATATATCAAGAAAGATAACGGAGCGGATAAAGAACGGAGATATTGAATTTTCAAGTGATGGCCTTGAATTATTGGGAGACCTCGATTTTAACAACGATGAATAAAAAAAATAAACCAGAAGCTTACACTAGTAATATACTTGATGAGTTATTGAGCGTTGAAACACCTGAGCTTACTCAAAGAGTTAGAAATCGGATGTTATTAGCAGCTAAAATAGCCGATGGGATTAAGAAGATGGGCTGGAATAAAACAAAGTTAGCCCAAATGCTGAATAAGCAGCCTTCTGAAATAACTAAGTACCTAAGCGGCACTCACAACTTCACCTCGGACACATTGAGTGACATACAATATGTATTAGGCATAAAACTATTGAGCATAGATGAGCTGCCTAAAAAGGAAACAGTTGTAGTTTATCATGCGATAGTCTCAGGCTCTGAATTGACGCACATTGATGCTGCGTATCCCATAGAAGGATCCTTATTATCTGAAACAGAAGTACTAGCACCTAGACATGTCTATAATTACAGTTATAATTAATGGCAAAAGTTAAATCTTCGAACAAATTATTCAATTTTCAAATAAGCGGAATTGAATTAATTGAGAGTCATCTAACATTCCAATCTCTGGTAGATGATAAAGCTAAATTTAAATTCGACATCAATATGGAACATCGATTGTTGCCTGACCAAAATTTATTATTGGTCGTAACAGCAATCAGTGTCAGACTAGATGGATCAACTAATATACTTGGGTCAATTAGAACTAACGTAGCATTTTTAATAGATGAACTGAAATCCTTCTTAACGGACGATGGCTTTTTGTTACCTGAAGAACTAGTTATAACAATTAACACAGAGGCATTATCTACAACACGAGGAATGATGTTTTCTAGCTTCAGGGGGACATTTCTGCATAAAGCCATCTTACCGATCATTAAGCCCAAATCTGTTCAGGCAGTGCCTGAACAAAAAAGTTAGACACAAAATTCCTTCATAATCTAAATACATTGACTAAATATTAAAGCTTATCTTTGTTTTGTTCCTCTGTCGTTATTGGAATAATCTTAAAGGGTGCAGGCTAAATTCTTGCATCCTTTTTTTATCTGATTTCTCCGCCATTATTAATTCATCATTGTAATTACAGTAATATCTTTTACTTTTAATTCTTTTTTTTAACCTTGCAAGCCTATGAACGAAAGTTACCTCCAATATTTAATGAGGTTATGGTTTGGCACTGACAGCAACACCTCCGCAACTATTATTATAACTTTTATAATATTTATCCTTGGTTTCTTTTTAACATACGTTGGCAGAGGCATTTCTGACATGGTTAAGCGGAAAAATACCAGAAAAATTTTTAATTATAATCTTAAGAGATTTGCTAAGGCCGTAAATAAACAATCTAGGTATTATTCATTTTATGCAAATTCGTTAACATTTTATTCACATGGATTTGCCATGTCTACAGTTGTTATCCCAGAACTCAATGTTTTTCAAGAGATCGGCTATCAAAACATTTTTAGCGCATTCTTTCGCGGTCCTGAAAATATCAAATTCTCTAAACGTAAGCTAGTGGCTTTTCAGATGATCTGGCGCTCAATTATTGCAATTCCTAAATGGCAGGAAGATGTAAAAACCTCGGTATACAAACATTTGGAAACACATAATAAATGGAATGAGGATAGAAACGAGAATCTAGGTGCATACCGGCACCTGATTGACCAATTTCTGTCCAAAGTAAATGGAGAAACGGTTCCTCGATATCTTGGGGAATATTGCCAGGCTGTAGATAAGGTCTATAGTAATTATCAGAAGACGCCCGATTTTCAAAATCCTGTAACTACTGAAACAACATGGGTTTTACCAGTCTTAGAGATAAATAGAGCATTCCCCAAAATCCCTGAGATTCATGAGTTCAATACCCCACTCTTAGCTGCGTCTTTGGCATACACTAATATGAAGAACTACTTATTAGTTCAGCAAGACCTTGCAAATCAGTTCGAAAAGGCTTTCACATCTCATTACAAGCTGTTAAAGCTTTGCAGTAGTTACTTGAACAAATAGGTTGCATCGCGCGCGTATCGTTCCCTTTTTGCTTACAAGGGTAAATTCCTTCTCTTTCTTGACTGACTCGGAAAAATCATCATGAGTACTTATACCCGCAGAAACCCAACCCCTATGTTCTGACTTGGTCTTTACACGCGTAGAGATACGGGAAAAATCTTGTATACACGCGTAAAGACTGTTAGAAAATCTTAATCGCAAGTGTTCGTGCTTTGTTATAACTTAGCTATAGTAAATCTTATATCATATGAAAAAAATACTACTTATTCTATTACTCTCAATACTTTTTACCGGATGCAAAAAACAAACATATTGTTATAAGTGTAAAACCTATGCAGTAACAACCGAGATTACAGGCACCTCCAGTAAGACTATTAGCAGCGGCAATACTGAAAGTGAGGTTTGCGATAAAACACCTGAAGGAATTGAAGACCTTATTAGAGCTACTAAGACACTAACAACGGGAACATCCGGCAATGTTACTTTAGAGCAAAAAACTTTTATGACTTGTATAAAGAAATAAGATTAGTTTGTATGAGTCCCAAAGTGAGAATTCCCACTTTGACTAGTTTTTAGGTCAAGGGGGAAAATCCCCTCTTGAATATCCCCAAACTGACGATTCGCAGTTTGATTACTTATTAGGCAAATAGGAGTATAATCCTTTTGGGAATCCAGTCCACTGTCCAAAGCCAATCCGGGAATTATAGCGCGCATTGCAGAAAGAGAAATAAAACCCGCTACTCTGACCATCCCCATTGCGGAAAACTCAACAATAACTGATACTATATTGAAACCGCATGTTGAAAATAGTGCCTAAGAGACGCTTAAACGCCATTTGTTGTGCTCCCTATAGGTACACACTTTGGACTTTAACGGCATTATAGCAACCCTTCAATCTCAACGAGTGAGATATTCTGCCAATATGGCTCAAGCAGTCTCATTGCTTTAAAAGGTTTAATGTTCATAATTTTATTTAAAGACGGACTGTAATTAACCTCAACAAAGAACTCACCTAAACAGTAAAGCAATACTGTTAAATCACCATCTCGTCTATCAGCAATGAATTGACTCTGCCAAACAGACTCAGCTTGTTCATATTCATTTAGAGCTATGAATTGATACAGGGTCATAACAGCATTAAAAGAGAGTAAATCGCTAAACCCATAAAAAAGATTGCTCCAATCAACGAACTATATTTACTACCAAGCATATATCCACCCAAATCCTTATTAGGCCCCATTGTCTTAAACAGATACCAAAGAAAGAGGCTTATACCAGCTAATAGTAAAGGTTCAAAATTATTGAAAGTCGTGGATGTCATGCCATTATAAGGTTGCTATTATCAGTTCATAGAGTTTATAAAATTGTACAGAGTCATATTACTATCCTAAACTTTTTAGGATAGAGGAAACTAATGACACTGAGTGCTATCAGAGCAAACGGCAAAATCGCAAATCCCAATCGCGTTTCTGTGTCTACATTATGAGGAGAACCAAGAACTGCAAAAGATATCATAAATGCCCCGATTGTTCCAAATGCCAACAGAATCTGGATCAAGTAAATTAGTGCTCCGTTCATCTGCCAGCTCTCCTAAATTCCCAAGGTGCAATTTGGGTCTTCATACTCCACACGCCAACATTGGCAGCCCGAGCCTGACTCTCAAGAGCTGCATACTTCTCCGATTTATCATAATACTTGTAATGCCATGCCAAGCCTACCCTAAGCAGTTCTTCATTAAGAATCTTACCATCAGGAAGTATCACAATTCCAATTGTTCTGCCATATCTATCAATATCCTTTACTTGAACATTGACAACCTTTGAAAATGCTAATTCGGACGTAAACTGCTTCGCCCGAGTACCAAAGTCTTGTTTGCTCTCAGGGCAATCAATCCCATGAAATCGGATTTTGACCTGCTTATTACCTTCAACAAGGATCGTGAATGTGTCTCCATCAGCGATTTTAACGACCCTTCCTGTAAGGGTCTCTTGACAAATGGCGATAGTGGCAGTTAGTAGAAATAGGACGGTGCAGAGAAGGTTTTTCATAAATCTAAGATAGAGGAATTATACAATCCAGATAAGATATTTTCACAGAAGGTGAGAATAGAAACTCGCAGCTTTATTCGTTCTAATCAACGTATATTCGCTAATTGGATGTAATTTATCCCATCAAAGACCCTCACTCGGGAATGACAAATGAAAAACAATAAAGGTTTTATTGAACTAAGGAATGTAGATGACTATTGGAAAAAGCTAAATTTTGATTTTGAAAATTTAAAACAAGATGATGAAAATGTCTATGTAGCCTTTAATTTCTTCGTGACAGCTTACCATCTTATCGACTGGATCTTTGAGGGACAATATACTGAAGAAAGAACTGTATTGAATCGAAAACCAATTGTAAAATTGTGTAACCATGTCGCAAATGGGATTAAGCATTTTGAAACCAAAGCTAAAAGGCATAATTCTGTAGATGAGATTAAAAAAGATAGGTATATTGAAGAGGGATATGTTGCAGAGGGATATGTTGAAAGTCCAATAGTTATTTATTTAGACGATAACATGATACCTGAATTTGGGGAATCAATAAAAATTGCCGAGTTAGCGGAGAAGGTAATGAAGTTTTGGAAACTTGAGCTTTTTAATAGAAAGCTAATAAATTAGAGATGCGGACAAGAATGTGTTCAGGTCATACCCAGCTGAAGTAAAGATAGGGGCGTTTGATGAAAAAGATATTTGCGGACAATAACAAGCTGATTAAAAATCCTTTAAAATCGGAAGAAATTAAATTTGTGATAAACTGTCACAAAAACTGGTCGAAGTTTGTGCTGTTAATTTTCATTTAAACTATGTAACTCTGTATAATAATCATACTATCATGAAAAATTATACCAATATTCTGCTTATTCTCTTGATTCTACTCCAGGGCGCTTTTTTTGTTTATAGTGCAACCAATGAAAATTGCTGTTATGAATGTGACACTATTACAACAACGCCAACAGGAGATAATTATACCGTGCCAACGCCAACAGGAAATAGCCCTACCGCGCCAGTTGATCCTCCGCGGAATCAAACTCGACAAAATCAGGGCGGTTCTGGAAGTAGGCAGAGCCAGCAACCACAGAGCCAGCAACCACAGAGCCAGCAACCACAGAGCCAGCAACCACAGAGCCAGCACCCACAGAGCCAGCAGCAACAGAGCCAGCAGCAACAGCAACAACAGCAACAACAACGGCGGGACAATGATTAATCTTTATACAAGCTAATAAAATCGGTGAGTAGTTTAATTAAAATCATTGTAGATGCTTGTTAGGCTGTTTGTTATTTTGCTTAACTCATAAAACGAACAGGAGTGAAAATTCTATAAGCTGATGGGTAGATCAAAGCCGTAATCGATTGGGATTAAACTTTTCCATTCTCTTAAATAAAAAAGGGTATAACAAGAAGCCATACCAACTTAATAGTGTGGCCAGTTCATCTGCCAAGATAATACCCTTCGCAAAGGGCGATCAATGATAACAAGATTCAATGGAAAACAAGCTCCCTTTATAAGCAAATTCCGTTTTTTACTGATTTAAAGGAACTCAGCAAATCTCTATCAACTTCCTATACTCGTCTTCGTCTCCTACTTTCAAAATGGGGTAAGCATCTAAAAATTCATTTGGAACAGGTTCTAAAGCTTGCTTCCTCTCGTGATACGATAATTCCTGATCTAACCAAATCTTAGAAGTTTCTGTCGTTAAGAAGGCTGGCATTCTTCCTTTAGTATTATGAATCTCAGCCATCTTAGTATTAGCAGGAAGTGTAATAACGGTACAGCTAGGAACTAACTCACCTGTCTCTTTGTTCACCCATGCAGTCCACAGCCCAGCCATATAGGTAAATTTGCTATTCCTTGCTTTTATAAGGTGAGGTTTGCTATTCTTTTTTTTAATAGGATCTTCGTACTGCCACTCATAAAATCCAGAAGTAATAATGACACAGTGCCTTTTACCGATCAACGGTTTCCAGAGCGGTGATTCTTCCAGTTTCTCTATCGTTGCATTGAAGGTGCTGTACTTAAAGTCAGGTTTTCCATCTTTAGAGTAAGAAGGGATAACACTCCAGGTGAAATACTGTAGATGATCTGGTTTCGTATTCGTTATTAACGGAACTTTTAATGTAGGTGGAACATTAATAAGACCAGGCATTTCGTCCTCATCATATTTTAAATTCAGTTCCGATGTAATTTCTTTACTTGGTGGTATTGTAACTCTTCCGCACATAGATTGAAAGTTGATACTCTAAGTTACAAACAATAGCTAGAAAATTCCTTTGTTGCTTGATCAATCATCTCAAAGTGAATGTCCCCATCAGGATCTATCTTTCTAAACTTATAAAACATACCCGGGTGCTGCTCGATAAAGTCAAGACTATCGCAAACAGAAACATTAATAGACCGGTCATAATGCTCTGTTAATAACAAAACTTCTTTGCAGAACTTAGAAAACTCATCGAGTGTCATACTCTCAATAATTTGTAAAAATTCTATCTTATTGTAGAGCCCTCCCGGCAAAGCGCAATCTTGGATAATATCGGCTGCTTGTTTCATGAAATTATAATCAGTGATTTGCGTTTTAGTTTGCGTGAATTATATCTGATTATGCATAAATCTTACAATACTACATTCTCCTATATGGATAGGGAATATCCTTTGTCTATTAATCTTTACGAACAGATTGACAGTCCTAAAGGACTTAAAAGTAAAGGTATATTCCAAGTTTATATCAATAATCTATTCATAGGAGCTATACAGAGAGATGAGTTTGGATATTGGAATAATCTTGATAAGAGGTCAGAGTACGAGAAATCCCCTAAAAGGCTAAAGTTGCCATTTGTGCTGCAGGGCCATGATTATCAGGTTTTAGGGGAGCTTATAGAAATGCATCTACCGGAGTGGGTGTGATTAAAACATCGACAATAGTGGGTTGCTAATCAGGCTGCCCGCGCGCGCGTGCGCGCGTATCGTTCCCTTTTTGCTTACAAGGGGAAAATTCCCCTTTTTTATGGACTGTAAAAACTCAGGATATTCAAGCTTCCAAAGGTTAATGCGCCGGATGCAAACGCTTGATTGTAATTTTTGAAGCTCAGGTTTTAAAAGGTTTTCAGATTAGAATAGTTAGCGTTTATTCATAGATAAGGACTCCGCAAAGAAATGTTCTAAGGGCGCTATGGATAATTTCGCCTAGTGCTCTCAACAGCCATTCATGCTTAAAGGAACCCTAACCTATCTTCAATTAACTTTTGCACTTCTCCTGGCTTGATGTCGTCTTCCAGAAACCCATTCATATCATTTTTACAACTTGAACAGTATTTATCTGACAAATCATTTACTCTGTTGCAGATGCAAGTCCACACATCCTTTTCTCCTGATAGAAACCCTTTCTTTGAAGAAATTACCCCCAGAGGCTTGAATGACTCGGATATGGATTCATTAAGCTCTTGTAGATGAATCTTGTCGTCTTGAGAATAATAGGGTCTATCGCCCAGCAATATAGTCAGTCCGAACTTTGCCGTTTTTAAATCCTCACTAGATATAAGCTTCTTGATTGATGGGTAGTCAATTAGATTAATTGTTTTGATTATATTCCTTATCGCAATTAGAAAATTTGCTGAATTATCTTTGATATGAAATTGAGCATAAAGTCTTTCAATAGCCAACTCCGGATCAATATTGCTAAAAAAAGCTGCACATCTATTTGTAGTCGTTTCAATTTCAGCAGCCATATAAGCCGGCGATGATCTTTTAAGAAGCGCGAAAATGCATTCAATGAATTCCGGATATGGATTATCAGTAATGAATTGTAAATCGTCGGGCTCCAGCCTCTCTGTTTTATTTGCCCGTTCAATTATCCGCTTTGCTGTTACCTTATTCTGGACGTAGGAGCCGTCAATAATCGACCTTGCGGGATGATCAGTTTGAGGTTTTTCAGTTTCCAATCTAATAGCTCGTACTGGTGTCCCATAAGACGTTATCATAAACATCTGACTACCTTTACCACTAATCTCATCAATATCTATCTTAAGGCCAATTACAGCATTAGCGCCTAAACCCCTGGCTTTGTTTTGGAGGTTCAAGATTGATTGATCGTAAATTTGTTGAAGTTTCTTTTCATAAGAGCCTGAACGACCACCGAAGAAATCAGTTATTGATGCAGAAAACTCACTAAAGATGTTTGCCCCTACTACAATGTTGGACGAAATTGGTTGTAAATACTCCTTAATAGACCACCCCTCAAGGATATTAGTAGTGGTTGTGATAAGCTTTTTCATATGGATAAGGATTAGGTTTAGCCAAATGTAACAACTTTACTCAACAAAAAAGCCGCACTGGCAAGACTCTAAGGCCTTGAAGAATCTAGCCCCTAGGCTATTGATTAGCATTTAGCTTTTCCGTTAACTGGAGTCGCTATCAACGATTCGGGGGGGGGATCATTGAGCGAGAGTTATCAGAATGTGTGTGATTAAGGCAAAAGATATGCCTCCACTTACTATTATTGGCCTTTTTCAAACTCTTCTGCGGCTTCTGATCCATCAGTAAATGTCTGAATGATTTTAATTTTATTGCCGTCCTCTACAAAACCTATTTTCTCATCAAAGTCAGTATCCCGCCATCGCCCATCTGAATTCCCCCAGATAACGTGATTACCATCAATCTTTATTTTGTAGTCGAATTTTTGAGAATCAGATTTCCTAACGTATGAAACTAAATACAAATCATTATTCTTTACGGCTCTGATTATACTCGGAGATTGATCCATGATTGTCGCAATTGCATATCTAGCAATATCTTCATAGGTAAAATGCTTAAGCGGAACTTCTTCGATTGAGTTCAATTCTTGGTGTTGAGGGTTATTCGAGACTTGTTGTTGCGGGGCTTTTTCCTGTTGATTTTGCCGACTGCAGCTAATACAAGAGATAAAGATTAACACACTATAAACTTGTTTCATAATTTGCTTTTTTAAACCCCTCTTCATGCTTGGGAGTGCCTCTCGATGAAATCCATTCTGTCTTATCCGCGAACAGTTCCTGGTAGGTCTATGCGCCTAAATGTATGTAAAAACAAGTAGTATTTAGTAACCCCTTTAGAGCGAAAGTCGCTATTGGCAATCTGATTTATGAATACCATCTATAACATCTGGAGATACGTTACTGGCTTTTGCAATTTCAGATAATAGCTTTACTTGTTTCTTTTGAATGTTTAAAAATTGCTGCACACTGAAGGTCAATCTTAAAAACAATACCGATAAAGCAAGTCCAACAACGAACACAACAGAATAGAGAACAACAGTTGCTTCCATACATTTTTTAACTTAAAGATAGTCAACGTTTCTTAACACCGAAAGATAATTTACGATTTAGCAACCTTCCACCCCTTTAATAGCGCCAAAAGGATTATAATCCTTACAATAATACCTTTTCAGCAGCTAGAAGAGCTAATTAGAATATCTACCGCGCGTGCGTACCGTTCCCTTTTTTTACGTTTCTTGGCTTTTGAATGTCAAGTTTTGACAGGATTCCCTTCCCCTTTTTTATGGACTCTAAAAACTCCTGATTCTGTACAAATATATTGTGGAATAACAGGTTATAACAAGTTCTCTAAACCTAGTTGAGGGGCTGTATTTTCGAACTACGCTAAGCACTTCAAGAAGACCAAAACGGGAATTCCCGCTTTGACCTAATTTTAGCACAAAGAGGCGGCGCCAACCCTGGCACCTGGCACGAAGATGTAGCGCGCCGAACTCTTAGAGTTATTAGGTTTACAATCATCCAATGCAGTAAAACAAGAATCCCTTTGGTTTTAAGCCAAAGGGATTCAAATTAAGTTCTAATAGAAACAATTATTTATCCTCAAAATATTTCTTGATCCCCGGGAGAGCTTTGATTTCTAAATCATAAAGAAATTTATTCATTGAATTAATAAAGCAACAACAGTCCGCTAATTGCTTCCTTTCGATCTTAGTCACATTAGAAGGGCTTAAATGATTCGACAACAACAATCTAAATGCTTTATTCCAGTTGTCCACATCGGCAATACCAACAATGCTATCAAAGACTGAATCGATATAGAATTCAGGTGAATTATTTTTCAGGACTAACTCGTTTCTTTCTATAAAAGGCGATCTACTTTCCCATCGACCAGAGTTATAAAAAGCATAATAAACCAAAGCCGAAACCCCTCTAATTGACTTTGTAACTTCATCAAAAGTTATCAGGCAATCAACTGAAAAATCGTTATTATCTATCGCTTGGGTGAGCATGTAAAGCAGGTTTTCAGTAGCTTTACTTGAACTACCTACAATTTTAAACACATCTAAGATATGCCAGTAAGCTTCTTCAATATCAATCCCCCATACACTTTTAAATATTTGGGCAGAGGATCGTCTCTCCCCTATTATTTCAGGTTCTTTTTCTTCACCGTTCTTAACTTGAAGCGGGTTTTCTGTTAAAGTGTTGTTGAGTTGAACAACGTTGTTTTTCTGAGTTCGCATAATAAAATAGTTTAAAAAAGCCCAGGTCGCTGCGAACTCAGCCGGAAACCGGATAGAATGCAGTACTTGCACCTGCTCGCCTGGGTTATTGTTAAAAAAAGAATAGTTGCTGGAAAATGCTCTCCAGCTGAGTTCGCATGTCTAAGTAACGAAAAATATTTTAAAACCGAAAATAAATTTTAACCTTTAGTTATCATGAAAGAACCGTTAATATTAAAGGAAGAATCAATAGCCGTCATTCATGCGTCGTCAGTAAGTTACACGTTGATTTCTAAGCTAAGTCATGGATGGGTAGCGTATGAAGATAGCGCTGGGTTAATAAATGGAAAATTTGATGCTGCTAAACCACCTGAACATATTTTTGATGCGGATCTGCTTGGCGACTCTTTAGACGATGTTGATGAGGTCATTAGAGAGGAGTTACGAGAATTGACCATAATTTGTAATGAAGCTGGATGTAGATACTTTCAGTTTCTCTTTGATGATTATGAAATCGTAAAAGACGAGGATGGGTAACGTTAGCCTCGCGCGCGCGCGTACCGTGTGTTTTTTCAATAAATAGCCGTCATGAGATCCCCCATAACGGCTATTATATTTTTTAACTACTTACCTGCTATTTAAAAGCCGCTCCAAATTCATCTGAAAATATTCTAACATCTCCTACAGGAGAATTTGGATTTTGCGTAATTGCCGAAGGTATTTGGCCCGGCGAATGCGGTGTTTGAAAGTTTGTGGTAAAAATTGGCTTCGTGAAAATCTCTGCTAACGTTGTTGTTAACTGGTGGTTTTTTAAACTAAAATCCCCCGATATAATCGCAAACGTTTTTGCTGAGAACTCATCATTGCCATCTACAAGAAAATTGAACACGTTTAAGTAATTCAAATTATCACCTCTTAAATCTCCCTGGTAGTATCTAAAAGGTTTCTGATACGCCTTTAGAATCGTTCTGGCAAGGCTTAAACTAATCGGAAGTGATTCGCCACTTTCGTTATAATCCCGCCATTTAGTAGAAAATGAATTATCGGAGGTGTAAATAGCGTAAAGATTGGATAAAGCCAAAGACTCAGTTACGCCCCCTGGATTTATTACTCTGGTGCGTCCTAACGTTGTCACAATCACAGGTCCAGGCGTAGGAACTTGAGAATCACTGTAGGGGATTACTATTTCCTTTGGTGAATTTGTGTAGAATCCCAATTGTTCTGAGATTGACCAAAAACCATCAGGCTCTTCCTTCTCTTTCTTAGATGATTTTGCTATAGAGAAATTATCAAATCTAGCGGCCACATATGGCGCTAGTTTAGTGCCTTGGCCGCTCCCTAAATAATAGAACTCTGATCCATATAATTGCAATATCAATACGCCAGATATTGGCAAATCTGGCATAGTAAATGAAATTTTAAATATATTTATATCACTTCCAGGATATGTAATTATTGTTGTGAATGTTAACTGTTTTACCCATTCAAGTTTATTTTGGCTAGGATCTGGAGTGTAAACCTGCCCAGTAAGATAGTAATCTCCTACCTTGATCATTATTTTTATATGGTGAATAGTAGATTTTGTTATCCCAAAATCACTGCCAAAGTTGAATGAAAATGTTATTCTATCACCAGATTCGACAACAATGGGGGCAGATTCTATCCATTTCCCACTATTGGCACGGTCATTAAATTGACAAACATAATCAGCAATGCCGATCTTTGTGCCGCCTGTTCCGGTTATAGTTTTTTGAACCCTGGAAATATCAAAACCACCGTATTTAGTCCAGTATTTAAAGTTTTGACCGTCCCAAATTTCAAAGTCACCATTGTAAAGCGTGGTAGCAGCGTTCCCGAACTCAGTCAACACAATAACCCTTTTATAGGCGTTGGCTGTTCTTAATTCGCCGCCATTTAAGACAGTTACATCGGCGGTGGTATTGTCAGCCGTTCTTGAGTTATCTATTTGCTCAGAGCGTTTAAATAAGCCTGTATAAGAATAAACACGGCTCCTTACTACTGCGTTACTTAATTCGTTTAATCGTACAAAAGACCATCGTCCGTTAACTTGAGCGATATAAGCACCGAATAACCTCGCGATATCGCTTAAAACATCGTAACAGTTTTTTATATTTCCTTGATCGTCTGATAATCTTAATGGGTTTACCTGAGCTTGAGCTAATGGATCGTCGTCCATGCCGGTTAACATTTTTGCCTCGTATAGATTACAAATCGTCAACAAATCAAGATTAAGATTCGTCATTGCAAAACAGTAGCAAAGAATATCTTTAAAACTTTGTCTGATATCTATTTTACTCCCAATTGGAATAGGGTAGCTGATGTTTTTTAACGCTCCTATGCCATCTGTAGCCCGTATAGTAACAGGATAAGGAGGCGCAGAAAACGGCTCTCTGCATGAATCAGGAATTATAAACCCCGAAAACTGGATTTCATTTGTATCTACATTTAAAACCTCTACTTTGAACGCCCTCTCGTCGGCTGTGTAAAGCTCCTGCAGGTCAAAGTTTTCGTCACACATTAACGAAATACTGCATTCTAAAGCCCTGATAGGAGAAAATTTATCGTCTTCGTCTTCTGTTTGATACGAAAGAATAACCGGGTCTGAATCCCCTTTTGTTATCGCAGTAGCTACGCCTGCGAAATCTTTTTTATAGATTGTTACTTTAAAGTTTACGTTCTTAACCGATTTAAATTCGTAAAACTTATAGGCTCCATAAACAGCCGTCCCAAATGGATTTGAAGGTACTGCTGGCTGTGGTAGTGGCTCAAATCCGCATTTAGGCGCATTTATATCGGTTTGGACATATACGAAGGGATCGCAATCTTGTGCGTAAACTCTATAATTAGTAAACGTGACGAAGTTGCAAAACTCTGTTATTAAATCAGCTCCGGTCGCCGGATCTCTATTGGGTTTTGTAGATCCACTGCTTAAGTACCGTCGAGATACTTTATTATAATCAGATATACAGGATAGATTCATGGTATTTTTACCCGGGACGCCCGAAGTAGATAAATTACCATTATCATCAATCAAAACTCTTTTATATCTCCATCCTGAAGCAAATCCAGAAGGTTTTACGGAGAACTCATCTATTATCCAGCTCATGATAATTTTTGATTAAAAGAATTAACTGTTTTAATGGTGGCCTTTGCCACTTCATTTTCTTGTCTTAGTTTTTTCATTCTGTTTTTATTTTAGTGATCTTCTTAGTTTAAATGTTTAGGATTGTTTAGGATCCGTGATTAAGTTGAGGGGCTAAAACTTTTCTAAATCATCATTAACCTTTCAATTTTATCGTATGGGATACTTTCGGCTTTACGAATCTCCTCTATTAACCTTAAATACTTTTTGGTGGGCTTGCCTGCGTAGGTTTTCTTTAAATGCTTTTGATGTAATTCGCAATACAAATGATCGAGCTTATAATACTCGCCCAAATACTTATCGAGGTATCTGTGCTTTTTAGTTTGAGTCTGCTTTTCGTACATGCATCCATTCAATGCACTGCGGTGATAGAAATAGCCTTTGAATAAATAGAGCTTTCTACAGGGCTTACCCGTACTAGGGCATAAAAAGTACCAGACGTAGCCTTTCCCCAAATTCGATACAGCCTTGACAAGTTTTATCGCATACTCTCTGGGTATATCATCAGACCGATACTTCAATAAGATGAATGGGTTTGAACATGTTATATTCAAATGAATGGAAATACTCCCCGTTTCTTCTCCGTTGCGCTTCCAGATTACTGTCCCGCTTTGATTCCTATGCTTTAAGTATCCATTTTTACCTAAGAAGGAAATGCTTAGCGTTTTTAATTCATCGAATAAAGTGGGTAAAGTGTGTGGTTTTGGCATCTGATTTACTTTTTATCGAACTCTATAACCTAAATCACTAAAGAACTTCCATATCCTAACCTCCTTAACTTTTGCGCGCAAAGCTTAAAATCATTGGCACACTCAAGTTGACAAAAGACTGAGACATGGTTATATCCCTTATTGGCTGAATGTATTCCAGTAGAGCTATCACTCGAAAAAACATACAGAATCTTTCGTTCTGTGCAATAGTCTGCACTTACTCCGGAAGTCTTTCCGGGTCTTGAATATCGTTTCCTTGTTCCCTTAGTATGTTGATACCTCCAACCATGCGATTGTAATAGGCCTTCTATATCGCCCCGGTTATTAAAATCTGAAAAAGGATCATTTGTAACACTTCCCGAAAAAGTGGGCTTATATGGTTTTATTTCGCTTGGTTTAGGAACATACTTCCAAACCTCTGAAGTAGGGTTTATTATTGGAGTAGTATCATAACTCCAAAACCTTAAACTGGCGGGGTTACTTACGGCCTTATCAATAAATATTTGATAGGTATTTTCTATGTAGGTTCTGAAGGCTTCGAAATGCGCTTTGAATTGTTTCTCCTCAAGAATCTTAACTAACCCAAAAACCCCTTTACCTGATGCTGAGTACATAGCAAAATGAATAAAAGGTATTTCACTTATTGCACCTTTTAAATCTTGGATATGTGTATTGTCCTTTGCATCAATATCAATTTGCATTAGGTTAGATGCTTCTTGAATACCTTTAGAGCCTCTCCCATCTGTTATGCAAAATTGGCAAGCCGGCAAAGTCGCTTTCAATTGATCAATTGTATTTTTATCGGAACATGCACGTATTAAATCAATTACCGGTTTATACCGCTCAATCCCGTCGTTTAGGAAACTTGCCAAAGATTTAACCTTTGCAGTATTCCTTTTAGAAACACTTTCAATTGCTGTAACTGTAATATCTAATCCCATATTTATCCTTTTTACAGTTGGTTGGTCGGTTAACCAACTGTGTTATCCAACTATCGAACAGTAGTTAGTTAGTTAACCCCCTATGTATAGGGGTAACTGACTGACTGTCTAACTAACTCTATATTTATCACTCAATCGGTTAATAGTAGTATTACCACTTTGATTTTTTAATTCTGTTATGTATTCCTCTTGCACATAGAAGGCCCGAAATGTTTTAGCTCTGCTTTGTTTCATTTCACCCCCGTTTGTTCCCCATGCAGCCATAAGTCCAGAAATAAAGTTTCCGCTGGTCATCCCTTCATTATCTTTAAATATTTTGTGCAATACTTCCAAGTGCGCACTCTCCGGAAACTCTATAGGATCTCTTAATTTATTTGGACTTCGAGAAATATTAGCTTCAGGCATCCATTGATCAATCAAAGCTGGAATTCCGTTTTCATCTCTGAATAATGCAAAGGGTTCAAATGGTTTTCCCCTGGTAAATTCCGGATCTACTACAATCTGATTAGCTTCATTCTGAGAGACTTTTATAACGGTCTCGGCTTTGTTTACCATTTCAGCTCCCAAGTGCCCTCTTGCGTGCTCATTTCCCTTGTTCTGGTGCAGGATAGTTAATACATGAGCATTATAGTTATCTGCCCATTGCATTAATGAGGTAGAGATATTTGTTGCTTCTTCTGGGCTATTGATATCGAATACAAGATCTCTTATCCCGTCTAATACTATAAAATCGTAATTTCCTTGCTGCAGAAGAGCCTCGATAATTTTAATGCGTTCGCTAGGATTATGAATTTTAAGATCGTAGAATGAAAGATTTTCAGAAGAAGTCAATCCCGCTATTTGTAAAACCCAAGATTGGGTACGGCTGGCATAATATAGACCTTGTTCTGTGTCAATCCATAAAACCTTAGATTTTGCATTAATAGCTTGTGCTATAATCCAGGCCGCAACAGTAGTTTTACCAGCTTTGGCTTTCGCAATCAAAAGGGAAATTGATTTCTTAGTTAAAATAGGTATCCCATTAAGAGCGAATACAATTTCCGGGGCCTGAATAATTACATCTTGTGGTATAAAGTGCTTATTTGCTACTGCCACATAATCAACCAATTCAACTAACCCCATTGCTCCTGGCAAAGGGAAGACATCAAGAATTTTAGCTTCCATATTGGGGGCTCCCTTCAAAAAGGTCCAGTTGAACAGGCTGCTCAAATAATTCCGGATTAGTAGTATAAAACCCAGCGATATACCTTGTGTATGGACATCTACCTTTACTATGAACTTGAATCTGTCCTAGTTCACGCAACATTGCGACAAAGCGGCAAATATTAGGACGCAAAACACCCGTTTTAACTTCTACCTCACGCATAGTCGAGGGCTTGGCAAAAAAAGCTTCCTTAGTGATTAAGAATTGATTGTAGAAATGTTTATCTTTGAATTGACCGTTCAAAGAATTTAAAGGAGTTGGGGTATTCATGCTTTAACTCCTTTCTTTTTACCCACCTCTATAGCATCCAAAACTTTATTAAAATCATAACGGATAGAGCTTCCAATTTGAAGAAATGGAATTTTCCCTTTTTGCCTCCAGCGTATTAAAGTTTGAATGGTAACGTCAAGTTTTTCAGAAAGCTCTTCACCCGTCATTATATCAGGTTTGGGGAGTTGTTTTTGAGCTGGCATGTTTTCAACCGCCCATTGCATCGCCTCCAGCATTGCTCCCTTAAACTCGGCGTCATTTGTGATTATCTGTAGCATATTTTAATGATTTGGTATGCTCCAAATGTTAGATAGAGGTAGTATACCGAAGCGTATACCGTAACAGTAAAATAAAAAATGCAACCACCTGTTTAATAAGTGATTGCATATTAGGTTTAATATTTTTCGTATACCGTTGTATACTTTAATGGCTGGAAACTAGCTTATTTTTAAAATTGCTCTTATTTGGTTAACAAAAACAGGCATACGGTTAGACATTTTAGATATTTGCTGCTTGTAATACTTAATTCCAAAATGTTGCTCAGCGATTTTATCATTTATTCTAATCTTCGGAATCTGAGATAAAAAATAAACAAAATCTGCCTGTTTCCCTTGAATAAAAACAGGATGTTTTAAAGACGGACTATTTAAATCAAAGCAATTCAGATAATCATCGATTCGCATCTCTTTAAATAATATTTTATTAAATGCCTTGAAACTGGCAACTATTTTATCAACTTCTACAATGAAGTTCTGCTCGTCAGTTATTGTAGGCTTGTCGATATTTTGATATTGTGAAGTAAGTCTCCGAATTACCTGAACCTTCTTTCGCTTATCGATGTACTTCCTCAAATTAAGGTAAAGCTCACTAAATTCATGAGTGGTTGCTTCACTAAAGTACCAATTCAAATCGTCCTTATTAGCTTGAAATATTTCACCGGAATAAAATGATTTCAATGAATGCCCATATTGTTTTTCAGATCGTTTTTCATGTTCTCTGATTTCCATGACAGTGTCTTCTAGTAAAACATTTAGAAATCTTAATTTGCTCTCAATAGTAGTGGTATAAGCTTCTAAGTCTAAATTTATTTCGGTTGTCAATAGCGAGGTTTCTTCTGGATTCAATAAGTATTTTTGATCGTCAATTAGCCTGTCTATGTATTTTGTCCTCGATTCAAAGTCACGATTGCAGCACTTAATAAACTGTGGCTCAGCTATGCCATAGTCTTTCAAACCGTTATTGACTGTGTCAGCCTCATACGAATTATCAAAGCGACATTTTCTAATAACCCTTCCCAAATCGTTCAAAAACTCACCTGTATCAACTACGGGATTTAATTGCTTTAACTGATCTTCGCAGATACTTAGAAGACTCGGGCTACCTTCTCCCATCCCCCTATCGGACAAAAGTTTATCATACTTCATCGCACTGGCGACCATTTCAATTAGGTGGGTTTTTATATTTGCTTCCACTATACTATCTTTAATTTTTGCACCGGCTCACCCCATGCTTTCAACATTACCACTTTCTTACGCTTCTCGGTTACCTTCACATATCGAGCAAATGATTTATAATCTTCGTGGCCGCTTATCGTCATTACCTCTTCAGCACTCATCCCCTTTTCTAAAGACAGAGTTACAAACGTTTTACGGGCCGTATGGAAGTGAATTAATTCATACTTGGGGTAAGTATTCACAACCCGTTTTTTACCATGAAAACGCACGATTTCAACAGGCTGGTTAACACCTGCTTCCTTACATAGATCTTTTACTGCGTAGTTAAGATTTTGATTGCTAATCATTGGTAAAGGGCTATGTAAGTCTTTGTATTTATCCAATATTTCCGCAGTAATAGCATTTAAAGGGATTGTTAACTCGGATTTAGTCTTTTTGACAATCAATGTAATTACACTATCTTTTATGTGCTCTCTTTTCAGTTGAGCCATATCAGAATACCTCAAGCCGGTAGCACATGCAAAAATGAAGATGTCTCTTGCTTTCTCAAGTCTCTTATTATTGACTAGATCTAAATTCAGGATACTATTAAACTCTTCTTGATCTAATGCGATAACCTCAAGCTTTTCTTTTTTTATGGTAAAGTCTCTATAACTATCATTGACTTTTACACCGTGCTTTCTTGCATATCCTAAAAACGTTTTAAGGGTACTCAAAGCTTTTGCAATGGTGGTATTATTCAACATCGGGCTAACATTGCCCTCCTGGTCGCTTTTAGTACGGTTGATTAAGAAGGTTTGGAACTTCTGGAAGAAAATATAATCTATTGTGTCAAAAGTTACCTTATGGCCGGTTGTATCCTGATAAGCCTGTAAATGATTTTTAACTGATTTATAAACGGTAAGACTTCCTTTCTCCCTGGTTGCTTCGTGATCCCTTATGTATTGATCCATAAAGTCGAATACTAAACCTGTAGCCTCTTCTTTTTTAGTGGCCTTATTTTCATTGACTTTTAATTCATCAATTACCATTTGAGAAGAGAAAGGAGTTTTTAACGCTTCAAATTTCTTTTCTATAGATTTTATTTGCGATTCGTAATCTTCTATAAGATCATTAATCTCATTTACTTCCGTTTCGGTTAATAATTCCTTTGCAGAAAGCTGAGGCATGAGCCTTTTAGCTTCTCGTTGTGGAATATAAACTGCTCGTTGTTCTTCACTGTTCCAGTATTCAGGATAGATACTTCTTTTCCCTATGGAATAGAATAACCTTACTCTGTGGATTGAGTAAGTCAGATAAATCGGGACTTTGCCAGATTTAAGGGTTTTTTGTGTACGCAACACAAAACTTAATGTACCTATCATGTCGTTATTAAAAATCTTAATCAAATATACCACATTAGAAAATAGGTATCACAAAGGGTATCACTTTTTTTATTAACAAGATGTAATCAATTATAACTGTTTATAGCGCGTATAGCTATTATTTATATTACCAACGCATTTTACTTGTATTAAATTACACCTGAAAATGATACATTCTAGTCCCTAACTCTCCGCCATCTAAAAAAGAATTAAGCCCTTTACATAACGTAAAGGGCTTTTTTTATGAGGGGAAATTTAAGTAGTGCAGGGCGGGTGTAATTTGTAATTTGATATCCCTACGGCGAGAAACCCAATTAACGAATCTGACCTATCAATCCTTGCATTCCGTCTTACTAAACCTAAAGCGTCCCCGATCAAAGTTTATGGGCACACCGGGTTTAAAATAGGATCTCCCCACCTTGGTCTCGATCTCACCTACGCCAAGAATCAGACTGTCGCCTTTTATCAGAAATGCGAGGGGATTTTTATTAATCCTTTCCTTATAGGTTCCAACAATGTATGAATAGTCTGCAAACAGAGTATCTCCGCTGATGCGCCCTACCAGGTTACCGTCATTCTTAGGATTATTCCAGAACTGGATTAGAAGGTGTCCGTCGATTTTTTTGTTCTCGATTCCATTAATTTTCAGATATGCCGTGTCTCTCTCGTAGACTGCAATATAACATTCCCGCTTCGTGGTAGAAATCGTATCAGCCTCCTTTTGAGTGACATTTTTGTCTCTATTTCCACTACAAGCAGCCATGAAAAACAATAGTATCGACAGATAAATAAGACGTGATATTTTCATAGTAGTTCAGCTAACGATACATAAAAATACTTATAAAAAGGAAATAAGATGTATACATTTTCTTGTATTAAGTACACAATTTTGGAGTTGTGGCTTCTCCTGATGGTCGGTGTTACAGCGTATCCTACATTGTACTATCAGAAGGTTTTCGGGAGGATGTAAAATCTTATAACCTTCGCACAATTATTTCATCCGTGCAGGTGATACAGAATTGCCAAACAGTATCACTAAGCCAGGTGTTGCTGAGAATATGCAAACCTTTTATAAGAAAAAGTAGAAATCGACGTAAACGAAATTTTGTACAGGCCAAGCAGACAAGGGTATTAAAGATTAAAATTGATCCTCACGAATAAAAAAACTAAAATGGAAATTACAAGAATTGGTTCACAGCCTTCGGGAAAAGGGCCAGAAGATTGGTTCAGCGGAGCCGTGCGAATAGATCCTTTATTTCAGCCAAATGATGCAAGACGCGGAGCAGCAGCAAGTGTTACTTTCGAACCTGGTGCGAGAACCGCCTGGCATACACATCCACTAGGTCAAACCTTAATTATTACAACAGGTTGCGGCTGGGTACAACGGGAAGGTGGTTCAGTTGAAGAAGTGCATCCCGGTGATGTGGTATGGTTTGAGCCCCATGAAAAGCATTGGCACGGCGCTACTTTAACCACCGGTATGACCCATATAGCCATACAGGAAAATTTAAACGGAAAAGTGGTTGAATGGATGGAAAAGGTAAGGGATGAACAATATAGGTTCAGATAAAATTTAAGTTTTGATTTCGAAAAAAATCAACTATCGTAACAAACTGAGATCCTATGAAGAATGTAATTGTTGTAATTGGAGCAGGGTCGATCGGCCAGGCATTCGCTCGATGTTTTAGAACAAATTTAAAAAGGACTTTTTTCAACCAATAACCCCTCGGGTAATTGAAATATCAAAGATTCAAGTTTCGAAGGAATTATTTCGGTGGCAACCATTTCCATTAAAAAATCATCAGAATCAACAATTTCTTTCAAAGGGAGTGCATTAGAACGGGATAGATATTCATACCAGTCGCCGTATTTATGATTGATAAAAAGTTTGGAATCTATCGGAAAATCGACACTAAAGTAATAAGTATGAGTGCCTGTTTTTGTTTTGTAAATCAGTTCGTCGCAGATATGCCCAAGCACCTTTGTGACCGCTTTGTTATGAGCAATAAAAACTCCGGGGGTTTTGTTCAACGCTGCATCGGACCAATACATTTTATTGCTGTTCCCCAACTTAAAATAATATTTATTGGTAACCGATACATACCGTTGCCACTCAAATAGGGTTCCGCCCATATTCGCATAGTAGTCTGCACCCTTAACATAGTACTTATGACTTGTACCCAACATCTTCCCCCAATCCTCATTAGAAGTTGTGGCTTCTTTAGTTTTAAAATTTACTTGATAGGTTACCTTTCCTTCAAAACTTTGAGCATTTATATTTAAAGACAGAAGAATAGCAAAAAAGAAAATTAAGGTGTTTTTCATTGTTAAAATTGATTTTAGCTTATTATTTAACTAGTGAAAGAAAACTTATCTATATTCGGCATTATTTTTCAATCAAAACATGAGATATATCTTTTTAGTTGCATCCCTTATATTTTCAACTCTGGTATCTTCAGCTCAAACAGCTCCCGGGCCAGAGGAAAGGAAGCTTAATAATGCTATATGCGAATGCATTACTAACCTTGATTTCTCTACGTTAACAACTAAGGCATCTGCAAATAATGCTTTTATGGATTGCTTTTCAAAACAAAGCGGCATGTTAATGAAAGTTGCTGCAGAACGCAAAGTTGAGATAACAGATAAACCTGCCATGACCGCTCTAGGCATCAATATCGGAAAACAACTTCTTGCGGATAATTGCGAAGCTTTTTTAAAACTGGCGATGTTAATGAACGGAACCTTCGAAACAAAAGGAAGAGAAAGCTCAGCAGGTATTCTAAAAAGAATTGATACGAAGGATTTCAACTACCTTATTCTTTCTGACGGTGAAAACAAAGAAACCTCTTTCTTGTGGTTCAGACAATTTCCTGACTCCCAGCAGTTAATTAATACTCCCGCAAAGTATCTTGGAAAAAACGTGGTAATTGAATGGCAGGAGGTCGAGGTTTTTATCCCATCAGCAAAAAACTATTATAAAATAAAAGAGGTGGTTAAGCTGCGCATTCAGAATTAAAACAGTTTTATCTGAATGATCGCCGTGGAACTACCCCCTATCAGTGTATTTATCATCTTATAACCATAATCTTACCTACCACCATAATGAGAGATAGCCTAAATTGGCTGCCCTGAAGCCATTTTCAACCTACAACCCACAACTCACAACTCACAATCTCCCCCTCACTTCGCCATCGCCGCCTTTTTTAATTCCACAGGCATGTTCTCAATAGCATAGCGCAAAGCTGTTCTCGGCATTTCATGTTTATGATTCACAATAAAATCAAAAACCTCTTTTTCATGGTTTTGGGCGGCAACTTTTAACATCCATCCATAGCCTTTTTGCACCAGATCATCTTTATCATTCATTAATCGACCGGCGATATCTAAAACCTCGTCAAGGAAATATCCTTTGCGTGCAGGGATAATTAGCGAAACGGCCGCCGCTCTTCTCATCCATCGGTTATCATCTGTTGTCCATTTCTTTAAACGTGACAAGAATTGCGGGAATTTCAACAATATTTCGCCCAGGGTATGATTGCAAAACGTATCGCATGAAGCCCAGTTGCTTACGTAAGACGAGATCCATCTTTCAAAAGTCGCAAAATCTGAGGGCTCGTACTTTGCCCGCTGTGCGAATGCAAGCTCACAGGCTATAAAAGATTCTTCCATATAACCGGACTTCCACAATTCTTCACATAAAACAAAAACATTGGTCTTACTTTCATCCTTTAGGCTTTTCAAAGTTTCTTTAGCTATAGCTTTTACGATCGAGGTTTTTATCCCGTAAGTTTTGATAGGTTCTTTAAAAAAAGATTGAGCCGACTTACGTGCTCCATCATCTGCATTGCTTTGCAAATTGTGTCGTATTTTATGAATTTGGTCCATCTTCTAATTTAATATTATAAGTGGAGAAAGCCGGAACTTACAAACAGGTGATTCTCCTGATTTAAATCAATAAAAGTCGCTGACTCGTGCCTAAATTTGTTACTAATCAAGGTATTGCACATCCTTTAAAAAAGACCTCATGCAAACCAGATCAGAAAATAAATTTTGGCAATTTGATACTGCATACTGGTTTCAGAAGCTAAATAGTTCTGACAATGGTCTGTCTGACGCACAGGCTGGCAAAATTCTATTGGAGGCCGGGCTTCATCCCAAAACTAAGTCGGTACTCAGGAAAGACCTTATACTCTTTGTGGCTCAGTTTAAGAATCCGCTGACGCTTATGCTTATCGGAGCAGTAATAATTTCAGGCTTACTTGGCGACATATCTGACCTTTTCATTATTCTGTTTATACTACTTTCAACCGGACTGTTGAGCTTTTTTCAGGAAAGAAATGCTGATAAAGTGGTTCAACAACTTGAATCCCTGATATCCTTAAAGGCGACTGTGCTGCGAGATGGCGTAGCCAAAGACATTATTTCTACACATGTTGTAACAGGTGATGTGATTATTTTAAATGCGGGAGACAGACTGCCGGCGGACTGCCTCATTATTGAATCAAATGAATTGCATGTCAACGAATCAAGCTTAACCGGTGAATCGTATCCCGTAAGGAAAACAGCCGGAGTTTTAGACGAACAAACTGAACTGGCTAAACGGACGAACTGTCTTTGGGAAGGCACAAACATTGTAAGTGGGAAGGCAAAAGCATTGGTTATTGAAACCGGCGAACAGACCATCTTTGGCAGCATGGCATTGAGTGCATCCCAATTTGTTGAAACCACCTTCGAAAAGGGAATAAAAGAATTTGGGTTCTTTTTGATGAAGATAACATTGGTGATTACCGTGTTTATTTTGGTGGTGAACTTATTGAACCACAAAAGTGCAATTGAATCGGCTCTATTTGCGCTGGCCCTGGCAGTTGGCATGGCACCAGAATTATTACCTGCCGTTACAACTATCGCCATGAGTGCCGGGGCGAAGAAGCTGCTCGAGAAAAAGGTGATCGTAAAAAAACTGAATTCAATTCAGAACCTTGGCGAAGTAAATCTATTATGCACTGATAAAACAGGCACCCTCACTGAAGGCACCATTAACGTAGTAGGGCTAACTGATGGTTTTGGCCAGGAAAGTGAATTTATAAAGCAATTGGCTTATTGGAACGCCACTTTCGAAACAGGATATTCTAACCCGATAGACGATGCCTTAAAGCAGCTGAAACCTGAACCCAAAATCACTGCGCAAAAGGTTGGCGAAGTGCCTTATGACTTTATCAGAAAAAGATTAAGTATTGCTATTAGCACAGATAAAGAGAGTCTACTCATCAGTAAAGGTGCTTTCACAGAAATACTAAGTATCTGCACGAAAATTAGAATGAGCAACGAAAGTGTTGAAGATTTAAATCCACACAAACAGCAACTGGAAGAGAAATTTGACCAGTTTGGCAAAAATGGTTTGCGTGTTATTGGC
>CAMLLO010000014.1 GCA_946480915.1 uncultured Sphingobacteriaceae bacterium
CCTGCTCAATAGCAATAATTTGGTAGCCTTTCTCGCGAAGATCATTTATCGCCTTAACTGTGCTTTCGAAATAGACCCAGTCAATTGATTGTGTGGCGCCTAAGGCAGTTTTTTCGATTTCGCGGTGAGGTGGCTGACCGGTAATTCCGCATAGAACAACTTGTTCAACAGCAAAACCATCGGAGGTTCGAAATATTGACCCGACATTGTGCAAACTTCTGACGTTATCTAATACTACAACTATTGGAAGTTTTTGCTGCGTTTTGAATTCTTCCACACTTACGCGATTTAATTCATCGAGTTTTAATTTCATAATTTGTGAATCCCAGATAGTTTAATGCACAGAGGTAAAGAGTTGTATAAACTTCTATTAAATTCTTTAATAGAATTCCCCCGAGATGAGGTTTTGTTGTGATTAATAATCCGATCCTTTTAGGATCGGATTATTAATTTATGCTTGAGGATTGATGAATGTTTTATAATTCTCGGACGCCTGCACCTATTTCCGAGCTGTAAACAGATGGGGCATATCCTATCTTTTGCGTGTAATACTCGGTGATCTTAGCGCTGAAATCATCAAAATAGTCTTTTTTTACCAAGGCTATTGCACAGCCACCAAATCCTGCGCCTGTCATGCGAGCTCCTGTAACTTCGGGATAGCTCAAGCAAAACTCAACCAAGGTATCCAGTTCTTTTCCTGAAACTTCGTATAGGTTTTTTAATGAGTCGTGTGATGAATACATTAGGTCGCCAAAATCTTTTAAACGATTCTCGGCAAGTGCCACCGCTGCTAATTCAACTCTGTCATTTTCTTCAACAACGTGTTTTGCACGGTTTAGAATAGTAATGTTAGAGATCAAATGTTTGTGTTTTTCAAAAGTTTCAGAATTAATATCACATAGATTATTAATCTGAAGCTCTTGCTGCAAAGCTTTTAAAGCTGTTTCACATTCACTAACGCGCTCATTATACTTGGATTCAGCAAGTTTTCTTGGCTTATTAGTGTTAATAATGGCAAGTAAATGGTCGCCAAGGTTGCAATCGACAGCCTGGTAGTCCAGTGTTTCGCAGTTTAGTTTTAGCGCTTTGTCCTTTTCTCCGAACGTCACAGCGAACTGATCCATTATCCCTGAATTTACACCGATGAACTCGTTTTCGACTTTTTTACTTAATAAAACGATGTCCAGTTTAGAAAAACCGGCGTTAAATAAACTGTTGAAGGCATATGCAGTAACGATTTCGATAGATGCTGAGGAAGACAATCCTGCACCAATTGGTAGATCGCCGAAAAAAAGCATATCCAAACCTTGAATCTGCTTGCCTTCTTTTATGAAATTATGTATAACTCCCAGAGGGTAGTTAAACCATGTCTCTCCGGTTTTTTCATAGAAGTCCTTCACCGGTATATCTAAGACTTCATTAAAATTTGTACTTCTGAATCTGAAAATGCCATCGGCATTAGGTGCTGTTAAAAGTGTAGTTCCATAGGTAATAGCGCATGGCATTACCAAGCCGCCGTTATAATCTATATGTTCTCCGATGAGATTGACTCTACCGGGAGCGAAAAATATGTTTGTGTTTTCCTGATTAAATAGCTCTTTGAATTGTTCTTTTAAACGTTCTGACATAATGCTTTAAATGAATCGGCTAAATTATAATAATTTTTTAGCAGTAATATAGATTTTGAATTAAAGCAATAATTTTGAGGGAGATTTTTATAATTCTTTTCTATCTATTTACAGAACACACGATTTAAAAAGGTGATAAATAAAAAGAGAATCGACAACATCTGACGATTCTCTGGTAAGTAGATTAAAATATTATGTTTTTATAGCTGTTTATAAATTTATCGTTTTAAAAAGCGTAACAGATAGTGATGGGGACACGCTCACATAGAGTTGTTTCGTTTCGTTAATTAAATCAACCCAATAGGTGCCTAAATCATTAAAATCACTATTTCCCTCTGGCCTGCCAACAATTTTTAAGGCTGAAGAAAACGAGTAGTCTTTAAATTTTTTTTCCATTTCGGTGCGGGCTTTTTCAGGTAATTGATCATAGGTTAAATATTCCACCGCTCCAAGGTAGCTTCCTTGTAAATCGTATAAGGCGGCCATCTTTTTTCCTTCAGAAGTAAAAGTGGCTTTAACGTATTGCTGGTTTATTCTCCAGGCAATATCTTTTGCCGATTTAAATTCATCTTCAAATTGTCTGAGAGTTGCGTAAGAAACTTTCTTTACATCATCTTTTAGATCAGTCAGGTCAATTGCAAACGAACTTGCTGTTACAAAGACTAAGGCGATAATAAATAATAATTTTTTCATGGTATTAAATTAAATTCTCAACAAATATAGCTATGTTTTGAAAATAGTATCACGAAATTCCAGTTTTTATGTAAATTTAATAATTACTTAACATGCATATGGAAATTTTCAAAGGTGTCTCAAATGAGGTTTTTCTATAATGGGCGATTCCTGAGATCTTCCTGGAGTTTGAATTACGAAAGAGCAAAGAGGTATTGGAGGAAGGATTTAGCAATAGTTAATAAAATAGAAAAGCCGTCTTATTCAGACGGCCTTTCTAAAATCACTGATTGTTATCTAGTTTTTTGCAAGGGTTTCAAAATTTGTGCTTTTATAAAGCGCCACATCGGTTTTAGGTGAAACGTTGATATAAATTCGTTCACTTTCGTTAGCTAAATCGACCCAGTATGAACCAACATCATTAAATGATGAGTTATCGGTTGGTCTGCTCACGATTTTGCGAGCTGAAACGAAAGCGAAATCTTTATATTTGTTTTTGATTTCCGTTTTTGCTTTATAGGGCAATTGATCATAAGAAATATATTCGATTGACCCAACAAAATTCCCGTCCAGATCGTAGAGGGCTGCCATTCTTTTTCCTGATGAGAAAAAGGAAGCTTTAACATATTTCTCATTAACTATCCATGACACATTTTTTGCTGTGCTAAATTCTTGCTGAAATTGTGAAAGTGCTGAAGAAGAAACTTTTTTAACAGCTATATTTCTTTTTGTTTTTTCGATGGCAAATATGCCTGGGATTATTAAAGATAAAACGATAATTAATAATATTCTTTTCATAGTATTTAAATTAAATCCATAACAAAGGTAGTGTGTGGATGATAATAATTCAAAAAAAATTCAATTATTATGACATATTAATAAAATTATGTAAGATTTGTTAAAATTTAAAAAAAGGCCGTTGTTGTTAGTCTGGTTTTTATGAAATTCTTAAAATAATTAAGGCTGAGTTTAACCGGCGGCATCAGAGCTTCGGTATATAATACATTATAATTGTTGATAAGCATTTTTGTATTTATCATCTTATAAATCCAAATTCGCAGAATGGATTACATGTATGGAAAACAATAAGGGATATTCTAAGCAAGTTGCCGGAGAGTTGTCAATTACAGAAAAGCAAGTTGCCTCCACCATAACTTTATTAGAAGAAGGAGCTACCGTTCCGTTTATTTCAAGATATCGGAAAGAATTAACAGGAAGTCTTGATGAGGTTCAGATTGCTGCTATTCGGGATCGGGTTGAACAATTAAAAGAATTAGACAAAAGAAAAGAAGCGATCCTTAAATCCTTAACAGAGTTAAGAAAGCTTACGCCTGACTTAGAAAGCCAAGTGAATGGTGCAGAAACCCTGAGCTTGCTGGAAGATATTTATCTTCCTTATCGTCCAAAGAGGAAAACCCGGGCCAGTGTCGCAAGGGAAAAAGGATTGCAGCCTCTCGCCGATTTGATAATGGCTCAAAATAAATTTGACTTAAGTACAGAGGCCTCCAGATACATTGATGCCGAAAAAGGCATTTCTACAGAAGATGAAGCGTTGGCCGGGGCTAGAGATATCATCGCTGAGTTTATTAGTGAACATACCGAAGCAAGAGCGGTGATAAGGCAATTGTTTCTGGATAAGGGAGTTTTTCAGTCAAAAGTGATATCTGGAAAGGAAGTTGAAGGAGTAAAGTACCAGGATTATTTTGACTGGACCGAATCTGTGAAAACAGCACCTTCGCATAGAATACTTGCACTTAGAAGAGCTGAAAAGGAGTTGATTCTTTCGTTGGATGTTTTTCCACCGATTGAAGATGCCGTCAGTATGCTTGAAAAGATATTTATAAATGCAAATAATAATGTTTCTGAACAGGTAAAGCTTGCTGTGAGTGATGCCTATAAACGCTTGTTAAAGCCCTCGATGGAAACAGAAATACGTTTGCTAACCAAGAGAAGGGCGGATGAAGAAGCTATTCGCGTTTTTGCAGAGAATGCCAGACAGTTATTACTTGCGGCTCCTTTAGGGCAAAAACGTGTAATGGCAATCGACCCGGGATTCAGAACAGGTTGTAAAGTTGTTTGTTTAGATGCACAGGGTCAGCTAGTCGAAAATACAAATATTTACCCGCACAGCGGCGCCGGCGGTTTAGCTGAAGCAGAAAAAACTATCCCATTTTTAGTGTCGAAATATCAGATTGAAGCCATCGCCATTGGTAATGGTACAGCTGGAAGAGAAACGGAGGCGTTTGTTAGAAAGTTAAATCTACCAGAGGTAATTGTAGTAATGGTGAATGAAAGTGGCGCTTCCATTTATTCTGCCTCTGATGCAGCTAGAGAGGAGTTTCCTGACAAGGATGTTACGGTTAGAGGAGCGGTTTCAATTGGTAGACGATTAACTGATCCATTGGCAGAGCTTGTTAAAATAGATCCTAAATCTATTGGTGTTGGTCAATACCAGCATGATGTAGATCAAAATAAACTTCAAACATCCTTGGATGATACTGTTATCAGCTGCGTAAATGCTGTTGGTGTTGAACTTAATACAGCTTCGAAACAAATACTGTCTTACATATCCGGATTAGGCCCGCAGATAGCACAAAATATTGTCGATTATCGAAATATGAATGGAGCTTTCAAGAAGCGTGAGGAGCTTAAGAAAGTTGCCAGGCTTGGCGATAAAGCTTTTGAGCAGGCTGCCGGATTTTTACGGATAAGAAATGCAGAACATCCCCTTGATGCCAGCGCGGTACACCCGGAGCGGTATGCATTGGTTGAACAAATGGCTAAGGATTTGAATTGCAGTGTGGCTGATTTGATGAAGGACGAGAGTCTGCGAAAAAGAATTGCCATTCAACGGTATGTGAGTGATTCAGCAGGTTTACCCACTTTGAATGATATCATCCAGGAACTGGCGAAACCTGGTCGCGATCCAAGAGAGCAATTCGAAGCATTTAGCTTTACTGAGGGAATTAATAGTATCTCAGACTTAAAAGTTGGAATGACACTTCCCGGAATTGTAACGAATATCACCAACTTTGGTGCCTTTGTTGATATTGGTGTTCATCAGGATGGTTTGGTGCATCTAAGCCAGCTATCTAATCGCTTCGTTAAGGATCCTAACGAAGTAGTTAAGGTTCATCAGCAGGTTGAAGTTACTGTCACCGAAGTGGATGTAAACCGGAAACGAATTGCTTTATCAATGAAGAAGGATGAGCCACAACGGAAAACGAGTTCTGTAAAAGCTCAGTCAGCTAAACACAAACAGCAAAAACCAGAGACGGATATGAGCGATAAACTGGCTGCCTTGCGACAAAAATTTTCCTAGCTGGCTAAAAAGCATAAACTGGGATAGTAGCCGAAGTGTTTAATAGGAATCTTTTTTGATTAATAATAAATTTTTTCCTATATTTTAGTGTAATAACTGTGGTAGTTGAGTAAGCTTGTGCGAAGTATTCGTCATTTGTTTAAAAGTGCTGTTAAGTGGGTTTCCGGCTCGCCCCTGCCTCCGAATGCTTTAAAGAGAAAAAGGATTTTATCGATTGACGGTGGCGGCATGCGTGGTATTATTGCGGGTCAGATCCTTGTTGTACTTGAAAAAAAGCTTCAAAAAAAATCCGGTAATCCAAACGCACGCCTGGCCGACTATTTCGATTTTTTTGCCGGTACCAGTACAGGAGGTATCCTCACTTGCCTTTATTTGTGCCCCTCCGAAGATGATCCGGCAAAAGCCCGTTACAGTGCAGAAGAAGCCATCGGGCTTTACATAAAGAATGGCTTCGAAATTTTCAAACTCTCAATATGGAAAAAGCTGTCCAATCCTGAAGGAATTATTCATGAAATCTATAATGTAATAGAACTGGAAAAAATTCTCAAAAAGTATTTTGGAACCTTAAAATTGAGCAATTTATTGAAGCCATGTCTCATCACCTCTTTTAATATTAACAAACGAACACCGCATTTTTTTGCTCAGCATGAAGCTGTTAAATTTGGAGATTCGAACGATTTTTTTGTTTGTGATGTATGTCGGGCAACCTCGGCTGCTCCCACCTATTTCGAAACGGCATTGATAAAGTCGATCAGCGATGTTTCGTACCCTTTAGTGGATGGGGGCGTTTTTGCTAACAATCCCGCGATGTGTGCCTATTCAGAAGTTCAAAATGCTAAAGGTTTCCCCTCTGCAAAGGATATGTTTATCGTTTCCATTGGTACGAACGTTTCAAAAAGACCTCTTCAAATCAATAATGCTATAGGCTGGGGGTCAATTGCATGGTCAAGGCCAATGATTGATCTTATGATGACCACCGCTTCGGAAACAATCGATTTTTATCTGAAAAAAATATTTGCAGCCGGGGGTAATGGCCAGAATTATATTAGAATACAACCCGGCAGTTTTCATAAAGCTAAACCAAGAATAGACAATGCCACGCCACAAAATATTCAGGCATTGATTGAAGTGGGAAATATCACAGCTATGGATTATTCTGACGAATTGGATCGTATTGCGGATGTATTATTGGAAGGCTCCGAACCTCTGGAATTTTAAAGGTTATTTACTTTCGGGGGTATTTATCGGACTGAGAATACTGCCTGTGTTTTACAGTAATATCTAGAAGGGTGGGCCCTAAGCTTAGGAATTTATAATCTGCTTTCGTGTTCTTTTGCGGTTGAAATACTTCAGAGAATTTCGTATATTGACTAGTGGAATCTTGTTGGATTGTTAGCCAGCTTAGTTGCAATCGATCGCAGTTTACATTGTGGCAGTCTGGATCTAATCGATTGAATTTGTTTGCTGATAGAAATAACCCGGTTAAAATTTAATCCTTATGAATTTGAAAAACCGACATATCAAGAAAGTAGCAATATTAGGTTCCGGAGTTATGGGCAGTCGAATTGCATGTCATTTTGCTAATATCGGCGTAGAAGTGCTGTTGCTTGACATACTTCCAAAGGATGCTCAGCAAGATAAGAAACACCGCAATAAAATTGTAAATGATTCCCTTCAGAATACTCTGAAATCCAACCCCACTCCAATCTATTCTAAATCTTTCTCAAGTCGCATTACTACCGGAAACTTTGAAGATGACATGCAGCAGATTTCTACCTGCGATTGGATTCTTGAAGCTATCATAGAAAAGATAGAAATTAAACAAGAACTTTTTGCCACGGTCGATAAATTCAGAACCTCTGGAACTTTAATTTCATCCAACACCTCGGGCATACCGATTCATTTAATGTGTGAGGGTCGTAGCGATGACTTTCGTAAACATTTCTGTGGTACACACTTTTTCAATCCCCCCCGTTATTTGCCGCTTCTTGAAATTATACCAGGTGCTGAAACTTCTTCTGAAATAATCGATTTCTTAATTTATTATGGTGAAAAATTTTTAGGCAAAACCACTGTTTTAGCTAAAGATACCCCCGGATTTATAGGGAACCGAATAGGTATGTTCAGCATAATGAGCACCCTGCATTACGCCAAAAACGCGGGCTTATCGGTTGCTGAAATCGATAAGCTTACCGGACCAGTTATAGGGCATCCAAAGTCCGCCACCTTTAGAACCAGTGATGTTGTGGGATTGGACACCATCGTTCATGTAGCCAACGCATTTGTTCAAAGTTTACCCAATGATGAAGCAAAGGATGTTTTTGTTACTCCTGATTTTGTTGAAGGGATGATTACAAATAATTGGCTTGGCAGTAAGACAGAGCAGGGTTTTTATAAGAAGCAGGAAGTTGAGGGTAAAACAGAATTTCTGACTCTTGACCTAAACTCACTCGAGTATACTTCTCCTCAAAAAGTTCAGTTCTCGGTATTAGAGTCGACTAAACTTATTGATAACCTTAAAGAAAGGTTAGGTGTATTGTTTGCTGATAAAGGTAAAGCAGGAGATTTCTACCGGTCTACGTTTTATCAGCTCTTTGCCTATGCAAGTAAGCGTATTCCAGAAATCGCTGATGAAATATATAAAATAGACGCGGCCATGTCGGCGGGTTTTGGCTGGGAGATGGGGCCTTTTGAAATGTGGGATGCGCTCGATTCCCAAAAAGTACTCAAAGAGATGGAGGCTGCCGGCATCAAACCTTCTGCCTGGGTGTATGATATGATCGAAAGTGGATCTACTTCATTTTATAAACTCGAAAACGGCACTCGCTTGTATTATGATATTGAGTCCAAATCATATAAAATAATTCCAGGTACAGAATCCTTCATTCTTTTGAAAAACCTGTCATCTTCAAAAAATATATGGAGTAATAAGGGAACCACCATTACAGATTTGGGAGACGGTATTTTAAATATCGAGTTTCATACCAAGATGAATACCATTGGCGGTGAAGTTATCGAAGGAATTAATAAGGCAATTGACCTTGCTGAGCAAGAATATAAAGGTCTGGTTATCTCTAACGAAGGCGCAAATTTTAGCGCGGGTGCCAACATTGCAATGATCTTTATGATGGCTGTTGAAGATGAGCTGGATGAATTAAACACATTAATTAAGTTTTTCCAGAATACCATGATGCGCCTTCGTTATTCATCGATTCCGGTAATTGCAGCACCACATGGAATGGCCTTCGGAGGAGGATGTGAACTGTGTTTACATGCAGATAAGGTAGTGGCACATGCGGAGCTGTATATGGGTTTGGTAGAATTTGGAGTGGGTTTAATTCCCGCAGGTGGGGGCACTAAAGAATTTGCTTTGAGGTTATCAGACGAATTACGCGAGGGTGATGTTGAGTTAAATGCTTTTCGCGATAGATTTCTGACAATCGGACAGGCTAAAGTGTCAACATCAGCCTACGATGCTATTGAGTTGGGCTACCTGCGTAAAGATAAAGATGTAGTTGTAGTTTCCCGAAACAGGCTACTTGCTCAGGCCAAGCAGCATTGTCTTCAAATGTGGGACGACGGGTATTCGCAGCCTATTAGGAGGGACGATATCAAGGTTTTAGGAAAACCAGCCTTAGGATTGGGATACGTTGGAGCAAATAACATGCTTGCCGGCAAGTATATAAGTGAACACGATGTTAAGATTAGCCAAAAGTTGGCTTTTGTTTTAGCTGGAGGTGATTTATCGCAAGCAAGCAGAGTTACTGAGCAATATCTTCTTGATCTCGAAAGAAATGCCTTTTTATCGCTTTGCCGGGAAAAGAAAACTCTCGAAAGAATTCAGTCTGTTTTATCAGGCGGAAAAATATTAAGGAATTAACAGGAAAAGACATGGACGCATATATAGTAGCAGCCTGCAGAAGCGCAGTTGGGAAAGCCAACCGGGGAGGCTTCCGTTTTACCCGGCCTGATTTACTTGCTTCGAACGTTATTAAGCAGCTGATGACGTCTGTTCCGGGTGTGGAAAATGAGCAGGTCGATGATGTGATTGTCGGTAATGCAATGCCAGAGGCCGAGCAGGGGCTAAATGTCGGCCGATTAATTTCCTTGCTGGCTCTTGACACGGATAAAGTACCCGGAATGACTGTGAACAGGTATTGCGCGTCCGGTTTGGAAACGATCGCCATAGCTTCGGCTAAAATTCATGCGGGATTGGCAGATTGCATTATTGCCGGCGGTGTCGAGAGCATGAGCCTTATTCCGATGGGAGGCTGGCGGGTCGTACCCGATGCTGATACAGCTCTTGCTCATCCGGATTATTATTGGGGCATGGGTTTAACCGCGGAAGCTGTAGCTGATGAATACAAAATAAGCAGGGAAGATCAGGACGAATTCTCTTACCATTCCCATCGAAAGGCCATATCTGCAATAAAAGAAGGCAGGTTTGATAAACAGATAGTGCCGGTAAACATAACTGAGCAATATATCGATGAAATCGGAAAAAGAGGAACACGCGATTTTATTGTAAATACAGATGAAGGTCCGAGGGCAGATACGACAGTTGAAGCACTTGCAAAATTAAAACCTGTTTTTAGAGCGGGCGGGATGGTAACTGCCGGCAACTCATCTCAAACCAGCGACGGTGCGGCATTTGTAATGGTCGTCAGCGAACGCTTTCTTAAAGAGCATAATCTGACACCGATTGCTCGCATGGTAAACTATGCCGTGGCGGGAGTTCCACCGCGTATAATGGGTATCGGACCCCTGATAGCAATTCCGAAGGTTTTAAAGATGGCCGGAATCCACCAAAACGATATAGACTTGATTGAGCTCAATGAAGCGTTTGCCTCACAGTCGCTTGCCATTGTACGTGAACTAAAGCTAAACCCTGATATTGTAAATGTCAATGGCGGAGCCATTGCATTGGGGCATCCTTTGGGGTGTAGTGGAGCTAAACTTTCGGTCCAGATTTTTGATGAGATGAACAAAAGAGGCAGCAGATATGGAATGGTTACCATGTGTGTGGGAACGGGGCAGGGTGCAGCCGGGATTTTTGAACGATTATAATTTACCAGAGATTACAATCCTTATGAAGTTGAAACGTAGGCATCCAATATAAAATAGTATTAAAATTCAGATTATGAGTGTATCCATCCAATTAACATCGATAAAAGGGGGCGAGTTTCTGATCAGAGAAACAAAAGCAGGGGATGTTTTCATTCCCGAGAACTGGACTGATGAACAATTAATGATCGCTCAAACCTGCCAGGATTTTATAGATCAGAAAGTAATTCCCATTTTAGATCGGATCGATGCGCAGGAAGATGGTCTTATGGCCAGCCTTTTAGACGAAGCAGGTAAACTCGGATTATGCGCCATTTCCATCCCGGAAGAATATGGTGGTTTCGGCAAAGACTTTAATACCTCCATGTTAGTCAGCGAAAAGACAGGTGCAGGCGCTTCCTTCTCAGTCGCTTTTTCTGCCCATACAGGTATCGCAACTTTACCAATTTTATATTACGGAAACAAGGCACAAAAGGATAAGTACATCCCTAGATTGGCAAGCGCAGAGTGGAAAGGAGCATATTGCCTGACTGAACCTTCAGCCGGCTCCGATGCCAATTCAGGAAAAACCAGGGCTACACTATCGCCGGATGGTAAATATTATATACTCAATGGACAAAAAATGTGGATCACCAATGCAGGTATCGCTGATGTATTTACAGTTTTTGCGAAAATTGATGAGGACACACATCTGAGTGCCTTTATCGTGGAAAAAGGGATGGAGGGATTCTCATTGAATGTAGAGGAGCATAAAATGGGTATTAAGGGAAGTTCTACCCGTCAGGTTTTTTTCAATGAATGTAAGGTGCCTGCTGAGAATTTACTATCTGAACGGGGAAATGGCTTCAAAATAGCCCTGAATATTCTGAATATCGGCCGGATTAAATTGGGTGCGGCTGTGTTGGGCGCAGCTAAAAATGTTATCACACAATCAGTTAAATACGCCAACGAGCGTCAGCAATTTGGCCGGGTCATTGCCGGATACGGAGCAATTAAATATAAGTTGGCCGAACAAGCTATAAGAACATATGCCACAGAATCTGCCGTTTACCGAGCCGGTCAGAATATCGAAGATGCTATCCAAAGCTTAATTGAAAATGGGATGGATGCTGCCGAGGCGAAACTTAAAGGAACTGAGCAGTTTGCCATCGAAGCTGCAATTATTAAAGTCCATGCATCCGAAGCATTAGATTATGTAGTAGATGAAGGCGTGCAGATTTATGGCGGCATGGGCTATAGCACCGATGCTCCGATGGAACGTGCTTATCGCGATTCGCGCATTAACCGGATTTTCGAGGGAACCAATGAAATAAACAGGTTACTCATCGTGGATATGATTTTAAAGCGTGCGCTGAAAGGAGAATTTGATTTAATAGGCCCCGCAAAAAAAGTGGCGGCAGAATTACTAAGCATTCCTGATCTTAATGGTAATGAGGGTGATGTTTTCGACCGGGAGAAAAAATATATCGTAAGTTTTAAGAAAGCAGTATTACTGGTTGCGGGAGCTGCGGTTCAGAAATTGAACAAAGCCCTGTCTGAAGAGCAGGAAGTACTAATGTATCTTGCCGATATGATAATTGAGGTGTATATCTCCGAATCTCTTCAATTGAGGGTAGAAAAATTAGCCGAACAGCAACCCGGGAAAGCTATTGAACAGGTAGAAATGATGAAGGTTTATATCAGTGATGCAGCCGATCGAATTTATAAAGCCGGAAAAGAAGCTCTTAATTCATTTGCCGAAGGTGACGAGAAGAAATTAATGCTTATGGGATTAAAACGCTTCACAAAAACTGATGAGCAAAATATTACCGCAAGCAGAAGGAAAATTGCTGCAAAAATTATCGATGAAAACCATTATTGCTTTTGATATGGAATTGATTTAAATCAATTAATATGGAAACGTTAACCAGATTGTTTGACTGCATAAAGATTCAGGCAAAATCTCCCCGTTCCGATTTCCTGGGGGCCAAAATGAATGGGAAATGGCATGCGTATAGCACTCATCATGTGCATGAAATGATTGATGAGCTGACAATCGCCCTTATCAATTTAGGTGTTTCGACGAACGACGGAACTCCTGAAGGACGTGATAAGATAGGTTTGATAAGCAAGGGCAGGCCCGAATGGATAATCACAGACCTGGCTGTTCAGCAAACCGGAGCCATTTTGGTTCCTTTATATCCAACGATTGGGATGCATGAGCTCGAAATGATTCTTCAGGAGGTTGATCTTAAAATAATATTCATAGAAACTGAAGAGCTATATCATAATGTGAAATTGATTGCTGAAAAATTAACTCTTCCATTAAAAATTTTTACATACAATGAGATTGACGACGCGGTTTTCTGGGAAACATTGCTTCATCCTTTTACTTCGGATGAGAAATCTATCCTTCGTCAAAGAGCAGATAAGGTGCATGAAGATGATGTTTCGACTATTATTTATACATCGGGCACCACAGGTCACCCGAAGGGGGTAATGCTTACCCATAAAAATATATTGAGCAATGTAAAAGCGTGTTATAAAGTTCTGGCACAAGTTCCTCTTAAAGATAGGAAAGCCTTTAGCTTTTTACCATTGAATCATATTTTCGAAAAAATGATCACCTACTGTTATTTATTTAACGGCTTTTCGATCTATTATGCCGAAAGCATGGATACAATAGGGGCAAATCTGAAAGATGTGAAACCGGATTTATTTGCATCCGTTCCCCGCTTACTTGAAAAGGTATACGAACGTATTTTAGCTGAGGGTAATAAATTGAAAGGTGTAAAGAGAAAAATCTTTTTTTGGGCTATGCACCTTGCCGAGCGATACGAAATTAATTCATCTGCAAATTTATGGTATCGGATACAGATGAAAATCGCCGACAGGCTTGTCTTCAGTAAATGGCGTGATGCTATAGGCGGGAATGTAAAAGCGATAGTTCTGGGTGGTGCCGCCTGTCAGATTAGATTAGAAAAGATTTTTACAGCCGCCAAAATTGTTATTATGGAAGGGTATGGACTTACCGAAACTTCGCCTGTAATTGCGGTAAACCACTATAATAAACATGAACGAATGTTTGGAACTGTCGGTATGGTGATTGAGGGTGTTGAGGTGAAGATTGCAAAGGATGGCGAGATTCTTTGTAAAGGTCCGAATATTATGAAAGGTTATTACAAACAACCCGACTTGACCTCTGAGGTCGTGACCGAGGGGTGGTTTCACACGGGAGACATCGGCGAAATGGTAAACCGGAAGTTTCTTAAGATTGTGGATCGTAAAAAGGAAATCTTTAAAACTGCCGGCGGCAAATACGTAGCTCCTTTACCTATTGAAAATAAAATGAAAGAGAATAAGTATATCGAACAGATAATCGTTCTCGGACCTAATAAAAAATTCACGTCTGCGTTACTGGTACCCTCTTTTTTAAACCTCAAGGAATGGTGCACCAGGAATCAGGTGCCTTTTATAAGTAATGAGCAGGTTATTAAAGAAGAGAGAGTACTCGTATTTTACCAATCGCTTGTTAATAAATATAACGTTGAATTTAGTCATGTAGAACAGGTAAAAAAGATCTCTCTATTACCATCGGAGTGGTCGATAATTCATGGAGAATTGACACCAAAAGGAACGATTAAACGAAAAGTAATAATGGAGCGATATAAAAAGGAAATAGATGAGATTTATGCAGACCATCAGTTTGAAAAAGACATGGTACAAGAGAATGGATAAAATTTATGTATTTACATTGAAGATTATCCATTCTCACAAGTTAAATTATCCTTTCGCAGGAACGAATTTTATTATCTGATTTTTAATCGGCTTTAGCGTTCTTAAGTAGGAGTAAATCGCTTCAAGATCTTGCACTTTCATGCCTCCGTACATCGTCCAGGGCATAACTGTTTGGAATTCTGATCCTGAAACAGAATTCATTTTATATGCCGAATCGGCGAAGGCTTTAAATTTTTCTACAAATTTATCTTCTGTCCAGTTTCCAATACCGGTTTCATTGTCGGGGGTTATATTGGCCGTATAGACTGAACCTCCTGGCAATTTGAATTCCCGGCCACCTGCAAAATCCATTCCTTCAAGTGGTTTGCCGTTCACCAAATTTGTGTGGCAGTCAAAACAAGCCGAAGCATTAACCAGATACGCGCCATATTCGAGTTTTTTAGAAGTGGACGGACGCTTTTGCGGACTTGCTTTTTTCGGAATGGTGTTAACAATAAAATTTAATGGGAAATCCAGTTCTCTTTCGGCAACCGCTGTTTTTTGTTCAGGTAATGTGCGTAAAAAGGCGATGATTGAGTAAATATCCTCTTTGTCCATTTTGGCGTAGGAAGCGTAAGGCATAATTGGGAAAATCGCTGAGCCGTCTTTTTTTACACCAGTTGTTATCGCCCGGAATATTTCACCGTCTGTCCAGTTCTTTAAATTGTACGGAGTAAGATTGGGGCTATAAATTATGCCGGGAAGACCGGCTGCCTCATCGAACTTTTCTCCTCCTGAACCAATCCCTCGTGGATCTAATGGTCCTGAAAATTTGCTCCAGTCGCGTGTTGAATGACAATCGATACAAACCGTGACATTCATTGCCAGGTATCTCCCTCGTTCAATCCTGTCGGGAGTGAGTTCAACTTTTAAAACAGGAGCTTCACCAACATCGGGCAAGGCAAACGTTACATAACTTAATAATGATCCAATAATAATTGTCAATGTTAAGATGATGTAGATAATGATTTTACCGGCTTTTTTCATTTTACAAGGTGATAAGGTTTAGGTTTATCAGACGCATAAGTCTCACCAAATGCTACATGAAAATAAAAAAAAATATTTAATGTCAATTAAATAATTTGCCCAAAACCAGCTCAATCGTTTGTTTTACAGTTTTTTGAGGAGAGGTGCTAAACTGTTGCTGTATTCTGTTGGCTATTATCGCATTTACAGAAATAGTTTTATGACCTAACACTTGAGCTAAAGCATATAAACCGGCTGTTTCCATCTCAAGGTTCGTAATTTGATAGTGGTTATAATGAAAGTTTTGAAAGCTTTTGATCAGATTATCGTTTGAGCTTCTGGCACGAAGCATACGGCCCTGAGGAGCATAAAAGCCTGGTGTAGTGATAGTAATTCCATGTTTAATGTCCTTACCGATTTTAAGAAGTAAGTCGTTATCGGCTGCGGCAACATACGGGAAAATATTGGTAAGACCCTGAAAATGATTTTCAATAGCTCGTTTGAAATGCTCTTCTTCTAAAGTTAATGACTGATTATAATAATGCATCAGGCTGTCTAAGCCAATTGCATATTCAGAAACCAGGATGCTGTCGACAGCGATGTTTTCCTGTAAAGAACCTGATGTTCCGATACGGATTATATTTAAGGATTTCTTTAGTTGCTTTTCCGTACGGGATTGGAAATCAATGTTTGTTAAGGCATCTAATTCATTTAATACGATGTCAATATTATCGGTGCCGATGCCGGTCGATAAAACCGTAATTCTGTTTTGTCCTATGTAGCCAGTATGTGTTACAAACTCTCTTTTTCCTTTTTTTAACTCGATGGAGTCGAAATGTACAGACACTTCGCTTACCCTGTCGGGATCGCCAACCGTAATAATCGTATCCGCAATGTCTTCAGGTAAAAGATTGAGATGGTAAATGCTGCCATCTGCATTCAGTATCAGGTCGGTTTCAGGAATAGGATTCATTGTGTTCTAAGATAAGTTAAGGTACTTAGGTTGATTTTCTCAAATTTCGATATAACTGTATTTAGCAGGGCTTTCGGTATTTCGAGTTCTATGTTACAGGTGTTTTCAAATTGTTGATAGAGGATTGTTAAACTATGATCCTTAATGATCTTCATAATGTCGTTCATTTGAAGATAGTTAAAGGAAATTATATAAACGTCATTCACAGTTAACTCAATAATCTCTGCTTTGTTTAGAGCTTCAATAGTGGCCGATTTATATGCGTTGATTAAGCCTGGCACACCTAAAAGCGTGCCTCCAAAATATCTGACCACCACTACCAGAATGTTGGTCAGATCGTATGATAAAATAGTGTTGAGGATTGGTCTTCCTGCTGTTCCTGATGGTTCTCCATCATCGTTTAAGCGGAAAATAGATCTGTCTGGGCCAAAGCGAACTGCCCAGCAATGATGTCTGGCTTTGGGATGCAGAGCTTTCAAAGCTGAAATATGATCCTTTACATTTACTTCTGATCCGACGGGATAGGCATATGCAAGAAATTTACTGCCCTTATCCCTGAAAATCCCTTCAGAAGCTTTGGCAATTGTTTTATAACGATCATCAAAAAGCATGTATGCAAGTATAGACAAAAGTAGGGAAGGCTATTTAGGAGTTAGATATTTTTAAAACTAGCAGGTAAGTCTTCCTGTTAAACAGGAAATCATCCATCTAAAATGCAAAAATCAAACGAAGAAAAACCACTTCAGCCACCTCAAACGCAGGATAAGCAACCGGGGATAGAATCAAAGATGATACCTCGACCAGCTTTTGAAGGCCAGGATGTATTTTCTAAGCTGGCGGGAAAAGTTGCTATTATCACAGGCGGGGATAGTGGGATTGGTCGAGCCACAGCAGTTCTTTTCGCCAGAGAAGGTGCCGATGTTGTAATTGCTTACTTAAACGAGCACAAGGATGCCGAGGAGACAAAAAAGGAAGTGGAAGAAGAAGGCCAGCAATGCATCTTAATTGCCGGAGACGTGGGAGAGGAGCAGCATTGTATAAAAATTGTGGAGGATACAATCAAGAAATTTGGCAGGCTTGATATTTTAGTCAATAACGCGGCGGTTCAATATCCACAAGAAAATATTGAAGATATAACGTCAGAACAGCTAGAAAACACTTTCCGCACAAATATTTTCGCCTATTTCTATATGGCTAAAGCGGCCCTTAAACATTTGCAGAAAGGAAGCTCAATAATTAATTCAACTTCAGTAACGGCATATCGAGGCAGTAGCCATTTATTAGATTATGCATCTACAAAGGGTGCTATTGTTGCTTTCACCCGCTCCCTTTCTCAGAATCTTGCGAAAAAAGGAATTCGCGTAAACGGCGTTGCACCTGGACCGATCTGGACTCCATTAATTCCCTCCACGTTTCCTGCAGATCAAGTTGCCACCTTTGGAAGTGATGTTCCCTTAGGAAGGCCGGGGCAACCTGAGGAGGTGGCGCCTTCGTATCTTTTCTTAGCTTCGGAAGATTCAAGTTATATAACCGGACAAGTTCTTCATCCCAACGGAGGTGAGATTATTAACGGTTAATTGCCAAAAACTGCCTCAGTTTTGGGTTCAAAAACGTAATTAGGACGGTAAAATGATAATAATAATGTCTTTTATCGTCCTAAAAGTTTTGCATACGGTATATTCCTACTATTTTTGTTAGCCGAAGGCCGAAGCAATTAACATGAAATTAAGTCAGAAAGAAGCACTTTTCACAAGTGAGGTAGTAACAAGGTTTGAACTTTACAATAGTTTGTTTTTAACTTTGCCATTCTATCGCATTAAACACACAGGAACATTATTGCCATTTTTTACCTCTCATTGCGAAGGAGGAGTGAAGAATCATTTAACTCCTGAAGATATTATCGAGAGTTTTTTTGGACAGTATGAACAGTACGTCCAAGCAGAAGACCGCTTCGATCTTTTATTCAGGTTCATACAATACATTGAAAGGCAAGTGGTGCTTTTCGATGCTATTGAAGACTCGGCATTTAATAAAACCAGCCGTCATGAGGATTCAGGGAGCTTGCCGGTATTATTACACCAGGCTGCTTCAAATCCGGCGATGAAAGCTCAAATCAAACAAAAGCTTGAGGAGTTTTCATTAAGATTAGTATTAACAGCCCATCCTACGCAGTTTTATCCGGGTAGTGTATTGGCGATTATTACCGATTTGACACACGCTTTAAAAGGCAATGATATAAATACCGTTCATGAGCTTTTACAGCAGTTGGGAAAAACGCCATTCTTCAATAAAAATAAACCTACTCCGGTAGACGAAGCCATAAGTTTAGCATGGTTCTTAGAAAACGTGTTTTACAATGTCGTTTCTACTCTTCAAAAAGAAATAGAAAACGAGTTCGAAGGGCCTATATTTATTAATCCACAACTTATAGAGTTGGGTTTTTGGCCTGGAGGCGATAGAGATGGCAATCCGAATGTAACATCTCAAAGTACAAAAGACGTTTCAGAAATATTACGAGAAATCCTTTTCCGTTGCTATTACCGCGATTTTAAAACGCTAAAACGTCGGATAACTTTCCGTGGAGTGGAAAAATATTTGGACCGTTTGCAAGAGCTGTTCTATCAGAATAGTTTTATGCGAGTGGAGGAGCCCCGTGACTTGCAAGATGAAATTATTGAGAATCTTGAAGCTATCAAGAACGTTCTGGTAAACAGCCACGACAGCCTTTTCTTAAATACTGTGGATGATTTAATTCGCAAGGTAAGATTATTCGGATGTTATTTTGCATCCCTTGATATTCGTCAGGATAGTCGTGTATTAAGAAAAACACACCAGGCTTGCCGCCAATATTTAAGTTCACCTTTCCCGGAAGGCTACGATAAATTACCTGAACAAGAAAAACTTCAGAAACTAACGTTCGAAGAAGCCGATTGCCCATGCGATACGTTGGACGATCTAAGCAATGACACGCTTCAAACCATTCGTTTGATGAAGAACATCCAGTTCGCTGGTGGCGAAAAAGCTTCTCATCGTTTTATTATAAGTAACTGTCAGCAGGCTTCGGATATTTTACAGCTAATGAACCTCTTTATGTGGAGCGGCTGGAAAAAAGAAGACATTCACGTTGATTTTGTTCCATTATTTGAAACCGTTCAGGATCTTGCATCCGCTGCTCATGTAATGGAAAGCCTGTACACTCATCCGTTTTATAAAGGACATTTAAAAAACCGGGGTAACAAGCAGGTGATCATGCTTGGTTTTTCTGATAGTACGAAAGACGGTGGTTATTTAATGGCAAACTGGTCGATTTATAAAGCCAAAATTGAGCTTACTACCATTGCCAGAAATTATGATATTGATCTGGCCTTCTTTGATGGCCGTGGAGGCCCACCTGCACGTGGCGGAGGTAAAACACATAAGTTTTATGCAACCATGGGCCAGGAAATTGCAAATGATCATATTCAGTTGACTATTCAGGGACAAACGATTAGCAGCCAGTATGGCTCTTTCGATACTGCGCATTATAACATTGAGCAATTAATTAATGCAGGTGTTGTTTCATCCTTGGATACTCATAACGATAAGGACACCTTAACTGCTGCCGAAAAAGCTCTGATTGATGTAATGGCAAATGAAAGCCATCACGCATTTGTAGCCTTAAGAGAAGATCCGTTATTTTTAAAATATCTTGAGTCTTACAGTCCCTTAAAACTTTTATCACAGATAAATATCAGCAGCAGACCTGTTAAACGTAATTCGGGAGCAGAACTTAAGCTCGAAGATCTTCGTGCAATCAGTTTTGTAACCTCATGGAGCCAGTTGAAACAAAACATTCCAGGATTTTATGGTGTAGGCTCTGCGCTGAAGAAAGTAAAGGCGAACGGAGACTGGGATGAAGTTAAACGTCTCTATATAAGTTCTGGTCAGTTTAAAACGATGATAGATAACTGCATGATGTCTATGTCCAAGTCTGATTTCAGAATTACTGCCTATCTTCAAAAAGATAAAAAGTTCGGATATTTCTGGAAAACGTTAAAGGCGGAATACGAGCTTACCCGCGATCTTATTCTCGAACTAACGGGTACCACGGTAATAATGGAGCAATATCCGGTTGAGCGACGTTCAATTGCGCTAAGGGAGAAAATTATTTTGCCTCTGGTGACAATTCAGCATTATGCTTTACAAAAATTGCAATCGGAAGATCTTGATGAAAAGCAAATTGCCATCTATAATAAGCTGGTTATCAGAACTGTTTATGGAATTGTTAATGCGGGAAGAAATTTAGCATAAGTCAACAAGTACAATTAATATTTATTGAAAAGCCTAAGTTTTATAACTTAGGCTTTCTTGTTGTATATTATGAAAAAGCTGCTATTATTAATTATACCCTGCCTGTTGAGTTTATCGTTTAAATCTGATTTTATCAGTTCAAAGAAACCGGTAAAAGTTTTGATTTTTTCAAAGACGCTGGGTTTCAGGCATAAAAGTATCAACGATGGTATAGCTGCCATTCAAAAGCTGGGCAAAACAAACAACTTTATTGCAGATACAACTGAGAATCCATCAAAATTTACTTCTGAAAACCTGAAAAATTATCGGGCAATAATTTTCTTGAGTCCTACCGGTGAGTTTTTTGATGAGGATCAGAAAGCAGCTTTTAAGAATTATATTCAAAAGGGCGGAGGCTTTGTCGGAGTACATGCAGCTACCGATTGTTTGTTTAAATGGGAATGGTACGGAAAGATGATAGGGGCCTATTTTACGGATCATCCTGCAATTCAGGAAGCAAGTTTAACCTTGCTTAACACCAGACACCAGGCAACTAAATCACTCGTCTCACCATGGAAACGCACCGACGAATGGTATAATTTCAAGTACACGAATCCCGATATCAAAGTATTAATTAACATCGACGAGAAGAGTTATAAAGGAGGTAAAAATGGCGAAAAGCATCCCGTTTCCTGGTACCATGATTTTGAAGGCGGACGGATTTTTTACACTGCTCTAGGGCATACATCAGAATCTTATACATCTGATAATCACTTTTTAAAACATCTTCTTGGCGGCATAAAATATGCGGCTGATATTAAATGATCGCATCTTGTAATCATCACCTAATTAAATTAGTATGGAAAATCAAATCGTTACGGGTATATTATCGTATGGCATGTCTGGTAGATTATTCCATGCGCCTTTTATAGATACACATAAGCATTTCAAGTTGTATGCAGTTACAGAACGGCACGAAAAAAAAGCGGCATTGCGGTATCATGACCTAATAAGCCATAATTCTGTCGACGACCTGATAGCTGATCCGAAAATTGAATTAGTGATAGTTAACACTCCGAATAACACACATTATGAATTTTCTAAAAAAGCCTTACTAGCTGGTAAACATGTATTAGTTGAAAAGCCTTTCGCCGCAACATCTGCAGAAGCCAAAGAACTGTTTGATCTTTCAAGAACAGTTAACCGTAAAGTGATGGTTTACCAGAACCGGCGCTGGGATTCTGACTTTCAATCTGTTAAAACCGCAATCGAAAGCGGAAGCCTCGGAAACTTAATCGAAGTTCATTTTCGTTTCGACCGTTACCGGAGAGAGATAAGTAAAAAGGCGTTTAAAGAGAATCCTCTTCCCGCCAGTGGTTTGAGTTATGATTTAGGTCCCCATTTATTGGATCAGATAATTAGTTTGTTCGGAAAGCCATTGAAATGGTTTAAAACCTTACGAACATTCAGACCTGATTCAAAAGTGGATGACTATATGAACGTGCATTTAATTTATCCCGGCGGCCTAAACATTTTTGTGACAGCAAGTTTATTAACTGCATATCCACTACCTGCCTTTGTTTTGCATGGAACGCAGGGAAGCTTTGTTAAGGACAGAGTTGATGTTCAGGAATCGCAATTGGATATGGGAATTTCGCCCTTAGATAGGTCTTATGGTATTGAGCCTGATGGCGCCGAGGGTATCATGACTACCATCGATGCTGAGGGAAATAAGTCATCAAGTTACCACACCGCTGTAAAAGGAAATTATAACAGGTTATTTGATGCTGTTTATGCTCAGATACGGAAAGATGAGCCATATCCTGTAAAGGAAGAAGAAATACTCTGGCAGTTAGAAATACTTGAAAGTCAAAGTTTCTAAATAGGAAATCACGGAGTATTTAATTCGGAAATTGTCCGGTATTTTTTAATAATTACTATTTTAAGCCATATGAATAAAATCAGATTTTTTCAGGTTGATGCTTTCGCTGAAAAGCAATTTAAAGGAAATCCAGCCGCTGTATGTTTGCTGTATGATGAAATTTTTAAAGAAAGGATGCAAGCAATTGCTGCGGAAAATAATTTATCTGAAACTGCTTTTGTTGTTAAGGTTAAAGATGGATTCAATTTAAAATGGTTTACGCCAACTGTTGAAGTTGACCTTTGTGGCCATGCTACCCTAGCTAGCGCACATATTCTTTGGCAGGAAGGTGCTATTCCTGAAAATGAAACTATAAGGTTTTACACCAGAAGCGGCTTATTAACGGCAGTGCGGAAGAATGGTTGGATAGAGCTCGATTTTCCTGCCTCATTTGAAAAAGAGAGTTCTTTACCTCAGGAAGCATTAATTGCCTTGAATGTTAAACCTGTAAACGTTGTGTTTTCAGAGACCAGGTATCTGGTTGAATTGGCTTCTGAAGATGAAGTTGCGGATTGTAAGCCTGATTTTAATGTACTTAAAAATCATCAAATGATCGTTCTTACCAGTCGAGGAAATAAATCATCGAAATATGATTTTGTGTCGCGGTCATTTGCTCCCGCGCATGGCATTGATGAAGATCCGGTAACGGGTTCGTCGCATTGCTGCCTGACACCTTATTGGTCTAAAAGATTGGGAAAGTCCGAAATGTTTGCTTATCAGGCTTCGGAGCGTGGAGGTGAGATTAAAGTAAAGCTTTCGGGTGATAGAGTGCTGTTTTCTGGTAAGGCGGTTACGGTTATTGCCGGATACTTCATGTTAAATGAGTGATAGCCCGTTTCCTTGGTAGTTTGATAAGCTCTTGATCTGCTTATTTAAAGTATTTTAAACCTATGCCATGGCTTGTTGTTCAATGTTTAGATAAAAACTAACATTACAACCTATGGAGATTTTGAAAAATGCAGAATATATTCCTATAAAGAGCTCCGGTCTGGAGTATTATAAAGTTGCTCCAGGAGTATGGGGGATGAAAATACACTTTGTTAATGTCTATATAATTGCTGCCGGCGACAACGAAGGAAATAATTGGGTATTGGTAGATGCAGGCTTAAAGGGTTCGGCGGACAAAATAAAGCGAATGGCCGAAGATATCTTTGGTGAAGATACCCAGCCCAGCGCAATCATTTTAACGCATGGACATTTCGATCATGTAGGCGGATTAGAGGAGCTGTTAGAGATCTGGAAGGCACCGGTTTATGCACATTATCTAGAGCTTCCCTATTTAAAAGGCGTTTCGTCTTATCCTCCGCCAGATCCGATGGTGGGTGGTGGTTTAATGAGCCTGATGTCCTGGGCCTTTCCGAAAAGCCCTAAGAATCTCGGAACCCGGGTGCATCGTTTAAACGCAAGCGGAGAGGTGCCTGGATTACCGGACTGGCAGTTTATTCAAACTCCGGGACATTCTCCGGGACAGATCTCACTTTTCAGGGAAACTGATCGTACATTGATTGCAGCTGATGCTTTTGTAACTACCAAACAGGAGTCTGCTTTTTCGGTAATAACCCAAAAGCACGTTCTGTCTGGCCCGCCTAAATATTTTACCATAGACTGGGTTGCCGCTAAAGAATCAGTGCAAAAACTTCTGGACCTTAAACCTCTGGCGGCAGCAACCGGACATGGTTATCCTATGTATGGAGAAGAATTAATGTCAGCATTAACTAATCTGGTAGAAAATTTCGAAAAGGAAGCTGTTCCGATTTATGGCAGGTATGTTAAAGAACCCGCAAGAGCAAATAAAAACGGCGTTCAGTACATACCAAAACATGTGAATAATCCCGAGTTACTTGTTACTGTTGCTATAATAGGTGCAGCTGCGGCGTTTGCGATTGTTTGGAAACTTACTCGCAAAAGCAAAAAGGTAAATGATGATTACTCTAGTGTTTCCGAACTATTTGCGAAAGGGTTTAGTTGATCATTTCAAAAATCTACCTTTGGAATACAAATAAAATTCAGGGAATTCTTATAACAGCGTTTGTTATTTTGAATGATAGATTATTCTCAACTATCCAAAATAACAAACGTTGTAAAGTTATTATTATAGGGAATATCGCATGAAGGCAGCCACTGGACTATCTGCCGGCATTTTCTCTTTCTCTAGCATGTGAACTTCTCCACCATTCATAAGTGTTTTGACGATTGCTTTATTAATCAGGCACTCATCATCATTTTGTTTGTTTTCATGGATGGTGATCTTATTATTGCTTTCATCGAAATGTCCCCAGATACGCTGATCTTTCTGAACAAAAAGATCGGAAACCTGGGCAAAATAAGCTGCTGGAATAACCTCTTCAGGAATTGAAGTTGTTAATTCCTTTGCCGAGTTATTGTAGTAATTTTTTAGAGCTTCGTTGCTGTACTCTCTAAAATACGGAGCAAGTTTATCTTTCACTTTCTGATACAAGCTTTGCCTGTCTTCATGTTCAAAGTTACCGGTAAGATTTACTTCGGCAATATGTTTATAGTTTGAAATTTGTTTGTAATAAGCTATTTCATAGTCGACAGAGGCCAATACAAGGGGCACATGCTGATTATGCAATACTTCGGTCCATAAAGTTTGATCAACTTCTTTCAAGTACTGTAATAAATATTCGTCTTCATCAGACAGGCCCGATCCATGTCCGTGGAAACTAGCGCCTACAGTAGCCGCGGCGCCGGCGGCGGCGCCTGCTCTTCGGTGTATTTGTCTGGATTCCTTTAATTCAAATGGAACAACATCATCAATCCCGGTAGGCAGTTCATCAATTTGAAGTTTTTTCATTTCAAACTGATCGCCTTCGTAAAATTTACAAGCATGCTTACTTAAAACAAGCAAATAAAAGCGATGTCTTCTTTCCATTACGGGAAGAATCGGGGTAAGAAGAAATGAACTGTTCACTAGTATTTCTTCTTTAACAGGCAAGGATAACTGATACATCTTAAAAAATCCGGTTGCCAGAAATACCGCGAGTCCCTGGGATTGTTTATTCCAGAATTCTTCATTTCTGATCAGATCTAACGCAGGGGCAAGAATGGAATCGACTTTTTTTGTATCGAAACCCTTTCCAAGTAATTGGACCTTCGCTTTCTGTACATTGTTTTTAAAAACGAGCGTGTCGTATTTTTCATTTACTTCCATTCCGGAAGAGTGGGTGGGGATATAAATGCTTACACAACCATCAGCATGATAGTTAGCAAGTTCCTTAAATTCATCTTTTGAAATAACCTCCATAGTTTAAGCTTTAAAAGTGTTATTATTATCGTAACCTTTATTGACATTTCGGTTTACGTGCCTTAGACTCACATTTGCAGAAGGCTCATCTTCTCTATCAGTATATTTTTCTGCTAATTCATTGTCTTTTTCCAAATCATTAACCGCTAAGGCATTTTTTAAGCCATGTGTTTCCCGTCCGCTGCCAGAAGGTTTCCCTTTTGGAGGAACATACCCTGTTTTCGTTTTAGCCATTTTTAAAAAATTTAAGTGTAAGATCTTATATGCTTCTATTTACGTACCTGCCGTTTTAGACCAGGTCTATGACAGGTTTTCTAGGTATAACTTTTAGTTTGTTTTCAAATTCGGAGGGAATTTTATCTGGTAAATGATATAAATCGTCTTCTGCTTTTGCTGCCAAAGCAGAATTGTATCTGTCACCTGCAAATATTTTGGTTAAATGAAAGTCAATACCGTCGGAAGCCCCTTGAACAAGTGCAGTGTTGTTGATTAATCCCATACATATTCAATTTTTGGTAGAACTTTATCTCATATGGATGATTTTCTGTTGTAGCTTATTATAATTTAACCTGAAAAGATGGAAACAGTTTCTTAAAAATTGATTTATTCTATGCCTTAATTACTTTTCACATTTTTAAATTAAAGAGAAATTGAGTAGCTGTGAAATCAATGTATTTTGTCTAATAAGGTAATACTTAAGCTACAGTATGTTTTAGTCTTCTGTGTTGGGTACGAGAACTTTAACAGCAAGCGGAAGCACCTCTATATCAATCTCTTTAGTCTTACCTATTACTTCGCCATCGATCTGCAAAGTGGTTCGTTTCGATGTTTGAATAAAGGCTTTTTTACAACTAAATACTTCTACAAATTCGGAGGTTTGAAGTCGGCCAATAAACATTTTCCAGGTAATGGATAGCAGATGTATTTTAGGAAACGGTTTAATAATTACTAATTCGAATTTGCCATCGTCTACCTGGCCTAAGGGATTGATTACGGCGCCGGTACCATATTTTGACGCATTGGCAAATGTTACTGAAACGGCTTTTCGTTTAATTTGCTCGCCGTCGATATTGATATTGAATTTATAAACATCAATCAGAAACAATTCCTTATAGAGATGCCTTGCATAAGTCCATAATCCTCTTTTAGGATCCTTGTCAAACCGTTTGACGATGCTTGCGTTGAAGCCGACATCTCCTAGGTGAATACAGATATTTCCGTTAATTTTTAGTAGGTCGATTTTTTTTTCGACTCCGCTGGTGATCAGTTGTAAAGCTGCGTCTAAGCGATTGCCAATAGCCAGTTCTTTGGCCATTCCGTTAGCAGAACCTAAGGGGATGATTAATAAAGGAGTTTCCTTGCCATTAAGCACTTTGGCAAGCAAACTCACCGTTCCATCGCCTCCGGCAACTCCAATTATGTCCGGATTATATTCTGTGATCTCTTTCCTGATGTTTTTTTCTTCGCTACTGCTTTGTAAACGATAAATAAGGTATTCAAACCCCTGATTTCTGGATTCTTCAGAGATTGCAAGTTCTAACCGGCCACCTTCGCGATTTCCTGCACGCGGATTAACAACAAAAAGAACTTTAAGCATATTCTAAATCTTAACAAGCAGAAAGACTTAAAGTTGTTCTTTTACCTGTAAAAGAAATTGCTTTAGTCGTTCAAGGGAATCGATGACTTTTTGATTTTCTTTAACTTCGGATTTATTGTTCTTTAAATATTCTCTCGCTCCCTGAAGTGTAAATCCTTTATCCTTAACAAGATGGAAGATTATTTTGAGGTTTTCGACATCTTCAGGTGTGAAAAGTCTGTTGCCTTTTTTATTCTTCTTAGGTTGAAGTATCTCGAACTCCTTCTCATAGAAACGAATCTGAGAAGCATTAACACTAAACATTTCGGTTACTTCACCCATGGTATAGTAACGTTTATTTATGTCGCGTTCTTTGTAAGGCATGAAACAAAGATAAAAGGAATTACGATTTCGGGGATATGAAATAAATATTTGCTGAATGTTATAAGGAATAGTAAAGCAATAGATTGTTATTTCCAACTAACATTTACGCCTTATAATGGTTGATACTTCATGGGTTATTTATTAGCAATACGCCATTAATGAAAGAAAAAGGTGAAGTACCGACAACCGCCCCTGTTAAGCTTAAGAAACCCGGTAAACTAAGCCGGATGTTTTTAAGCCTGTATGATGTTAGTGAATTTGTGCTTAGATTTTTTAAAGAAGCATTTTTTCCACCATATGAATTTAAAGAGCTGGTTGATCAGTGTTTTAATATAGGATATCGCTCTTTATTGCTGATTTCGACTACAGGTTTAATAACAGGACTTGTTTTTACTAAACAGTCAAGGCCGTCTCTTGCAGAGTTTGGAGCCACTTCCTGGCTACCATCTTTAGTGGCTATCGCTATACTCAGAACCTTGGCGCCGTTGTTAACGGCCTTAATTGCAGCCGGAAAGGTCGGTTCTAGTATCGGCGCCGAATTGGGCTCCATGCGTGTAAGCGAACAAATTGATGCGATGGAAGTATCGGCAACCAATCCATTCAAGTTTCTTGTGTCTACCAGAGTGATGGCCACAACTATAACTATTCCTATCCTGACTTTTTATACAGCAATGGTGGGTATGTTGGGGGCTTTATTGAATGTATCTTTGAATGAGGGTACCAGTGCCAAGGCATTTTTTCAATCTTCCTTAGAGTCTATTACCTTTTTGGATATAACGGCATCAACAATTAAGGCGGTGATTTTTGGATTCACCATCGGGATGGTGGGCTGTTATCAAGGATATAACTCATCAAAAGGAACAGAAGGGGTTGGTAAAGCAGCTAACTCGGCTGTAGTAATTGGTATGTTCCTCGTTTTCCTTGAGGAAGTCATATCTGTACAGTTTTTCGCTTTCTTCAGACCTGGTTAATATGGAACAAAATAAATCTCAAGAGCGGGTTATTGAAATTAAAGGATTGAACAAATCTTTTGGCACACTTGACGTGTTAAAAGATGTTGATCTTAATCTTTTCAAAGGAGAGAATTTGGTGGTTTTGGGTAAGTCTGGCAGTGGAAAATCAGTATTAATTAAAATAATTGTGGGTTTGTTGAAACCTGATAGTGGAGATGTAATGGTTCTTGGTCAAAAAGTAGATCAGATTAGTTATAAAGACTTACTTGCTTTACGTTTAAAAGTTGGGTTCTCTTTCCAAAGTAGTGCGCTATATGATAGTATGACGGTTCGCGAAAATTTAGAGTTTCCACTGGTGAGAAACCGGCGAAATCTGGGTAAAAAAGAAATCGACCAAGAAGTAGAAGAGGTTTTAGATGCTGTCGGTTTACTGCAAACGATCAATCAAATGCCTTCGGAGCTTTCGGGTGGACAGAGGAAAAGAGTGGGCATTGCACGAACACTTATCCTTCAACCAGAAATTATGCTGTATGATGAACCTACAGCCGGGTTGGACCCAATTACTTGTCAGGATATTAATAATTTAATAAATGAAGTTCAGGAAAGATTCCACACCAGCTCCATCGTTATTACTCACGACCTTACCTGCGCTAAAGAGGTGGGTAACAGAATGGCAATGTTGTTGGATGGGAGGTTTGAGAGACAAGGCACTTTTGAGGAGGTATTTAATACCACAGATGATCGGGTTAAACCGTTTTATGATTATAATTTTATAGAATAAATTATGCAAGGTACAGACAACCGTCGCAAAATAACGGTAGGGATATTCATATTTATTGGTCTTGTGATTTTCGTTCTGGGAATTTTTACCCTCGGAAGTCAGAAGAAAGCGTTTATGAAAAGCTTTTCGGTAAACGTTGTTTTCGATGATATACAAGGTTTGAAGGCTGGAGATAACGTATGGTTTTCGGGTGTTAAGATCGGAACTATAAAGAAGATTCAATTTTTTGGGACTTCACAAGTGCAGGTATTTATGAATATTGAGGAAGAGGCACAGAAATATATTCACAAAGATGCTTCAGCCAGTATTAGTTCTGACGGCCTGATCGGGAATAAGATTATTGTAATTGACGGAGGGAGTCCGAAGTTTCCTTTCATAGAAGACGATGATAGAATACGAGTTAACAAGACTTTGTCTACCGATGAAATAATGAAAACATTGCAGGTTAACAATCGGAATCTGGTTGATATAACCACCGATTTTAAAACCTTATCTGGAAACCTGGTTGCCGGCAAAGGTACTGCAGGTGCTTTACTGACTGATGAAGAAATGGCCAGGGATTTTAGAGCTATCGTATTAAACCTTCAAAATACTACGGTTGCTGCCAATAGAATGGCTGCAGAGCTTAATGAGTTTAGTCGGACCCTTAACACAAAGAATGGTTTAACGAATAAAATACTCACTGATACAGTGATATTTGCCAGACTGCAAAGTTCAGTAAACGAATTTCAGCGGGCAGCGAAATCGGCCTCGGCCTTAACGGAAAATCTTAATAATGCATCCGGAAAACTAAACCAGACAGATAACGCTGCTGGTTTGTTATTAAACGACGAACAAACCGCAGAGCAGCTGAAACGGATCATGCAAAATCTGGAAGGCAGTAGTCAGAAACTGGATGAAGATTTGAAAGCTCTTCAAAGTAATTTTCTCTTTCGAGGATATTTCAAAAAAAAGGCGAAGGAAACAGCTAAGCAATAACTGAGTTTCAACTCTAACTATTTCCCTCGAATATTTTCTTACCAACGAATCGAAGCAAACAAGTCGTTTTTAACCTTGTCTGCTTTGGTTCGCGACCTAAGCTCCTAAAGGGAAATTAAGTAAGAAGCGCATCCCGTCGGGAGTGATGCCTTCAATTCGGGCAATTCCATTTCTGGAAGCAGCCAGAGCAGCATCCAATTCGTTAAGGCTGTTTACCGGCCGCCCGTTTACTTGAGTAATGATGGTGTTTCTTGTTAGTCCATAACGTTCAAAAAAGCTGTTTTGATCAACAGAAGTCACCACTAAACCCGATTTCAAACTGTAATATTGTTTGGCAGAATTAGGTAGTGGCGCAAAATTAGCTCCAAGGCGACTTCGTAAGTTGGAGCCACTGCTGCTTTTTGCAATAGCTTCTGCAGCTTCTTGATTCTTTAAAGTGACGTTTGTGTTGGATGTTCTTCCGTTTCTTAAAAAGCTTAGGTTAATTTTATCGCCCGGGCGATGTCTCGCAATACGCTCTGAGAATTCTGCGGATGAACTTACTTTTGTGCCGTCGATGCTTTGAATAATATCCCCCTCTTTTAATCCCGCGGCAGCGGCCGCACTGCCGCTCTGTACACCTGTAATATAAACGCCCTGTATAGAACCTGGGTTAATTCCCTGCTTTCGCAGCAATTCATCTTCAGTTGCCGGGGCAGGAAAGCTGACGCCAAGATACCCGCGCCTTACCTCGCCGAAACTACGAAGATCGTTAATTATTTTGCCGGCAAGATTTATCGGGATAGCAAAGCCGTATCCCGCATAACTACCGGTCTGTGACGCGATAGCGGCATTTATTCCAATCAGTTGTCCGTTGGTGTTAACCAGCGCGCCTCCGCTATTTCCGGGATTAATAGCAGCATCAGTTTGAATAAAAGATTCAATGGCCGAACTAGTCTCCTGGCTTCCTTCCGGATTTCCCGGTCTTGGCTGATCCAGTATTCCAATACTTCGTCCTTTTGCACTAATAATACCAGCGGTAACGGTTGAGTTAAGAGATAGGGGATATCCGACTGCTAGTACCCATTCTCCAACCTGCACCTGGTCTGAGTTGCCCAAAGTCACCACCGGTAAATTATTGCCCGGAACCTTAATAAGCGCTAAATCTGTACTTGGGTCTCTGCCGATTAATTTTCCTGTAAACGATCGTCGGTCGGGTAATACAACTTCAATTTCCGAAGCATTTTCTACAACGTGGTTATTGGTAACAATATATCCGTCGGCAGAAATTAAAACTCCCGAACCGGATGCTCTTGCAGGAGTATTTGAACGCGGGATTCCAAAAATTTCTTCGAACGGATTTCTCGGCCCCGAATCTGTGTATGTTGTTTTAATGTGCACAACTGCGGGTGTTACCGATGCCGCAGCCTGCACAAAGTCCGGAGCCGCTGCCAGGGCATTCTTCGACGTATAGTTTACCAAATTAGCTTTGTAATTATAATTTTCTTCAGGAAGTAGTGGATTGTGTTCTTTTTCCCGGCTATCGATGTACCTGTATCCACCAATAGAAACAGCTGCTGAAAACATCGCAGTCGCTAGCATTACTCCTATATTTTTCATAAACTGATTTTATGAGGTATAATTGTTCGTCCTAAATAGGAATAAGCTCTGGGGGAAAAAAGTTTCGAAAAATTATATTTAAGGCTTTCGGGCAATGAATGACAACACAGAACGGATCCAGTGATCTGTATTTGCAGAATAATTGAAAAACAAAAAAAGCCGAATCTAAGTCGGCTTTTTTTGGCTCTTTTTCAGAGCGTTATCTTATTATTTTCGATGCTAAAAAACATTATTCATTTGATACGCTAAAGCAATTTTTGATCGATCGAATTTAATTGTTTTGTCTATCCGCGTTAAGTAATCAGATGTTTCCGAATAGAACTTTTGAATGTAGTTTCTGTATTCGTCACTGTTATTTTTAGGCAGTTTTGCTATAATATAGCTTTGGAATAAAGCATAATCAACTACAGACTCTTTCCAATTACTATATTGAGCGTGCCCCCTGTTTACTCCAATAGCCGAGGTTGGTCTTTTCTCAGCAACCTTCATCCCAAACAAATTATGATTTTCTTTAAAGATATCGGAAGTGAAATTCCCAGATTCTAATCTCGCCTGAGCAAGTACAGTTTCTGGATATTTTATTTTTAATTCCTTCATGAAAGAAAGTAAAGCTTCTTCTGAAAATTCTTCAACTTCTGTATTCGCAGATGTTGCCGTTAGATTTTTCATACGTGCTTCTGTGGCGTTTACCGCTGCTACCGGAGAAAAATAGTGTCCGATGCCATAGCTTATGGAAACGATCAAAGAATACAGGATGATTTTTTTTCTTTTGATTTTTTTTAAAGCTTCAAATTTTTTCATAAGATGTTTTTAAGTTTTACTTATTCAGCATGTTGCGGCATACAACATGTTGATTTGATTGTTTGAAGACTTAAACGGGACGTATTTTTATTTATTTTGTTTTTTATATGAGCAGCGGTTCTGGATTTTCAACCTGATTTTCCAGTAAAACCTGTGCAGATTTAAGCATATAAGCTCCGAAATGGACGTTTAATGGCTATGAGGCTATCTTTTTGAATCGGTTCGAACTGTACTGAATTCAGGATAATCACTCGGATTTATGAATATTATTTAGTTCTAAAAAGACAAAACTATTACAAATAGTCTGAAAATAAGGACATTAAATAATTGCGAATTTTGAGATTTTTCATTGCGTTTTACCTCATGTTGTGAGTTTGCATAGGTTTAGAAAAATATGATTTTTCAGAAACTCATAGGATTTGAAACAGAACCCTCAACAATATATACTGTTATTAATAGAGAAATGTCGATAATGAATCCCGATCCACTCCGAGGCAGATTATTTGAAATGCGCTTAATAGATATATATAATAAGCATTCCTGGTTAGCTGAGGAACTATCGGAAAAAGATTTTATAAAACTTTTTCCGATTCACTTCAAGCATAATAAACCTGTTTTGCCCGACAAACCTTCCGGCTTTGATTTGGATAAACAAATATTTCTGGAGGTCCTTGTAGCGTTCAGGCAATCCTTCATTTAATAAATGAATGAGATTTTAAGAACCATTCCTTAGTTAAGCTGTTATATTTTTATCTCATATTAATAAATGAATACTATTTTATTTGTTTAATTATTGATTCTATAAAATAAATGCTATGAAAAATTACAAGGAATTACTACACGATGCAGAATCATTGTTTAAAGATGTGACACATAGAAACTCGCGTCATTCAAATGACACTGCTAAACTTCTGGCAGTTGCTACTATCGGTTTGGCAGTAGGGGGGATATTGGGGATTTTATTTGCTCCGTCGTCAGGTGCAGAAACAAGAAGTACAATCGCTGATTCGGTAGGCGGATTAAGTGGCACGGTGCGTGATAAAGCGCGTCAGGGAATGGATAAGCTTACAGACTTAAAAAATCAGGCAGTTGACAAAGTTAAAACCAGGGTAAACGGTTCAACTGAGCCTGAACCGGTGTCTTAGGTGTGTTTAACCTTCAGAGAAAAGAAAGAGGCTGTTCGAATTCGGACAGCCTCTTTCTTTTCTATTTTATTGACAATCTATTTAGCATGGGCATTACCTTTCCTCTAAAGGTAACTTTCGCACCTTCCGAAATATCATAATCGAGTTTCTGTATATCTAAATCTAATACTTCAACAGTGCTTTTACTTAGTGTTTTAAGATTCAACGATTTAATGGTATTATCAGAAGATATAGTAAGGTCTCCATCTCCTGAATTGTCGCCCACCCTGGCATTCAATAATCCTAATTGATTGTTGTCAAGCCAAACTCTGGTATTGGCGGCTGCATCTATTTTTAGTGATTCTTGGGTAAAGCCCTTAACAGAGGTTACAAACTGCGGGGTGTATTCTCCTTTTTTTCTTTCAGGAAATTTAAAGGCTTTAGACTTTAAGTAGTTTAAACGGGGACTGATGATTATAATGTCAGAAGAACCCCAATTATCATGATTTTTCGCGTCTTTTTTCTTGTTTAGATCTATTACCAGGTTTTTCCCTGACTGAGTTATCCCAACCCGATCCTTACCACGTTTATTTATCCAAACAGCTTCCTTGTCTCCGAACTCGATGGTTACATTCACGGTATTCGCTGCCAGGAGTTCCACACTTTCGAAATTCCTTATCTTGACCTGATCGTAATCATTGAAACGGTTAACTGAATGGTATTTGGCTAAGCCAAGCTTTTTCATTGTTAAATATTCAGCTCTTAACCCAAAATCGTATGCTATTAAGGTGCTTATTAAAATAAACACAGTTACGGTCAATAATATATTACTTGTTTTCATATTGTTTAGGTTAGTAGTTATCTGATTTAAAATCTTCAAAACGTTTGGCTATTTCATCCAAACTGATATTCAGCAGGTAAATATTCCTGAAAAACTCAGGAAGCTCCTGATTCAAAAAGCGTTCTTTCCGGTAAGTTTTTATCTTCTCTATTGCGTCGTCGGTCGCAAAAAAGCCGATACCACGTTTATTTGCAATTACCTCGCGGTTTTGTAAAAACTCATATGCTCTCACAACAGTGTTTGGGTTTACCTGGAGCTCTATAGCAAGCTCTCTTACTGAAGGTATTTTTTGATCTTTTGCCCATTTCCCAAGCATTATACTTTCGCTTACATGTCCGGCAATTTGCAGGTATATCGCTTCGTTATCTCTAAATTCCATTAAACTTCTTTCTCTTTTACCCTGTAGAATGTACAGGTCCACATAATTACAACCAGCAACAATAATATAGCTATTACATACATATCGTATTTCCAGGGTAAAACTACGTTCCAATACATGTTATTGGCATCCATAATATTGATCCGATTGAATGGCGCAGCTGACCGAATACTTTTATGTATCAATAAACGCATAAATTCTGTATTCAGCAGGGAGAGCGTGAACACTCCGATAAAGAAACAAAAGGCTGTTTTTATAAAATGAAGTTTCTCGAAAAAGATAGATCCCCAAAGGGCGACAGCGTGTAGAACCGCAAAGAATAGAAAAACGATGTAAACTTTCTGATCATTTGAAAATAGATTCATTAACTGGATATCGCTTTCGCCAGAAGACCCTAATTTTTGTATCAGGATTACTATAAGGTAAAAAGCAGGGATATATAATAGCTGGAAGATGATAAAAGAATAAATCCACCCAATAAGGTATTTTTCAAAATTTGAAGCTGGCAAAGTAAGTAAAGCTATTGCCTTTTTCTTGTTGCCGAGATCTGAAAATGCAATACTTGTAAAAATACTTCCGGCTAGCAGGTAGACGATAATAAAGAATGGAATTTGTGCTCTGACTGATAATTCGCCTTTACTTACATAGGCGGCAAAGCCCATGCTCAGAAAAAGTACTCCGAGCAGCACAAAAAACGCCATCAGATATGTTTTGTAATTATCTGTGGTATGCTTCGCAAAAAGCAGGGAAAAGCGTTTTAGGTTAAATGTTTGGTTCATAAGTAGTACTTAAATAATTAATAACTAATTTATTATCGCTTATAATCGAATTAAACAGAAGTTCCATGTCCACTTTGCTAAAGCTTTCGTCTGTATTGGCTATAATTGTATTTATACCTCCGAGGTTTTCCTCTGCATATAAAACATCTTTTCCGTTTGCCGATGAGGAACTGGTGAATTTTAATTTTTCCGAAATCGTGTCTAAACTACTGTTCAGAATAATTTCCTGCTTATGCAACACGATTAACGAATCAATCAGGCTGTCCAGGTCGCGAACCTGGTGTGTTGAAATGATGATACAACGACTCTCTGTTAAGGCAGAAGCTATAATTTTTCTAAACTGGCTTTTTGAAGGGATATCTAAACCATTAGTCGGTTCGTCCATTATCAGCAGGGAAGTATTTGTAGCCAAACCAAAGGCTATGATAACTTTTTTCTGCTGCCCGAAGGAGAGTTTATTCAAACGACTGTCGGCTGGCACCTCAAACTCGTTCAGCATCCTCAGAAAATCCTCATAATTAAAGTTTGGGTAGAAATGCGCGGTGCTTTTAACGAATTGTGCCGGGGTCAAAGAGGGAAGGTACATCTCTTCAGGGATAAAAAATATCTCTTGTAAAAACGCCGGTAGTCGTTTTGATGTTTCGAATCCTTTTACTGTACAGCGGCCCTTGAGAGGGAATGCCAAACCTGCTATATTTTTAAGCAAGGTAGATTTGCCTGCCCCGTTTTTGCCGAGCAGGCCATAAATGTGGCCGGCTTTTAAGGATAGATTAAGGTTGTTAAACAGCAATCGTTTTTTACTGTAACCGAAAGTTAGGTCAGAAATTTCAATCATAGTTCTAGTGTACTAGATATATAGTACACTACAAATGTATAAAGATGTTTTATATTTTCAAATTATTTTTTTGCTGCTTATTTGATTGTAATTTTCTTCTCAATACAATTCTTATATTCGTTAAGAAAAATGGAGTCCAGAGACCATTAAAAACGGGGCGACACCGAAAAGCCTTATGAGTAGGACCACTTAAACCTGAAAATCATGAATTGGTACTTAAAAGTATTAAAAAATTATGCTGTGTTTAGCGGCAGAGCCAGACGTAAAGAGTATTGGATGTTTGCTTTGTTTCAATTAATTTTTGCGTTGGCCGCAATGGCAATTGACAACATTATTGGAACCACTTTTAAAATAGGCGAACAGAGCATTCCATATGGTTATGTTTATATGATTTATACTCTGGCTCTTTTGATTCCCGCTTTGGCTGTAGCAGTACGACGATTGCATGATGTGGGCAAAAGTGGCTGGTTTTTATTGATATGCTTGATACCAATTATTGGTGGAATTTGGCTGCTGGTTCTTTTGGTAACTGATAGCAAACCAGGTGATAATGAATACGGTCCCAATCCAAAAGAAGAAGGCCATATCGAACAAACTCAGCCATCTTTAAGCTGAGTCTACTGTTTAAAAAAAGTTTTTCTTACTTAGAATGCCGAACTTGTTTCGGCATTTTGTTTAAAACTAAAGATCTTTCATCTCGGTTATTTAACCTTAAAAATAAAAATCTTTTCTACTGGATTTCGGTTTATTAAACTCTAATGGATATTGAAGCACTCAGAGACTATTGTCTCAGGAAAAATGGAGTAACGGAATCGTTCCCGTTTGATCTGGATACACTTGTTTTTAAAGTCGGGGGTAAGATGTTCTTGCTAACCAATCTGCAAAATCCCGTTAGTTTTAACGCTAAATGCAATCCCGAAAGGAGCTTAGCTTTAAGAGAGGAATTTCAAGAAATTGTTCCTGGTTATCATATGAGTAAAATACATTGGAATACTGTGAGTATGACAGGGCGCTTAAGTAATCAACAATTGGAGGAACTTATCGACCATTCGTATGATTTGGTCTATCAGGGATTATCAAAAAAGATTAAAGAAGAATTAAATCAAAGTATATGAATTGGGAAGAAAAAAATGATCAGCTGGTAAAAGAGTTTGAGTTCAAAAATTTTTCGGAAGCCTGGGCTTTTATGAGCAAAGTAGCTCTGGCGGCAGAAAAGATGGATCATCATCCCGAATGGACTAACGTATACAACAAGGTTGTTATAAAATTAAATACTCATAGCGCAGGCAATATCGTGACTCAAAAAGATAAAGACCTGGCAGCAGTTATAGATGCTTTGTTATAGGTTTCGGTCGATAAACATTTTCTGCTGCTTTATTGTAATCTATAGAAATTTATTCCGATGCGAAAATTAATAGCTAAGACGAGTACCAGTATCAATGCACCCGTAAATAAAGTATGGCAGGCTTTAACCGATCCTAAATTGATCAAACAATACTTATTTGGAACAAATGCAGTTTCCGATTGGAAGGAGGGTAGCAGTCTCACTTATTCTGGAGAATGGGAGGGTAAATCCTATCAGGACAAAGGAGAAATTGTGAAAATTATACCGGAGAAATTATTGCATACCACTTATTTAAGCTCTATGAGCAATAAAGAAGATAAGCCAGAGAACTATGCAAATGTGATCTATGAAATAGAAAGCCAGGGTAACAATTCACTGCTCACTATTACCCAGGATAATATTGAAAATGAAGAGCAGGTTGATCATATGATACAGAACTGGAACATGGTACTGTCCGGTATGAAAAAATTGTTGGAAAATGGTCCGGCTTCTTAAATTATATTGATCAATTTTCCTTTGTCACTGCTTTCTTTTATCGCTTCGATAACTTTCATATTATTTACCGCATCCTCTAATGGTGTAGGGATACTGCCATTCTCTAATATTGCTTTTGAAAACATATCCGCCTGAAGGGTGTATTGATTTTTTGGTTCAAATAAAATTTCCTCCCTCTTATTATCAAGCTGTAGCCAAATACGCGTTGTTTGGTCCGGTGGGATGTTTACAGGGATTTCTACCTCGATTGATCCCTTAGAACCATATATGTGAAAACTCTGAGCGGGCGCCAATCTTGTAGAGCACGTAAAGATGGATTGGGCGGTTCCAAAATCCATTACAGCAGAAGCAAGAGTATCAATTTCCATTTCCGGATCATATTGAACTATCCCTTGCACGGCAGTTGGTTCTTTTCCCAAAATATACCGTGACTGGGAAATACAATAACAGCCAATGTCCATTAAGCCGCCGCCGCCTGCTTCCTTTTTGTTACGAATATTTTCAGGGTTATCATTATAATATGAGAAGAAAGCCTGGATCGCCCGAACCGAGCCAAGCGTTCCGGTGTCGACGAGATTCTTCACAAACGTCCATTGAGGATGGAACCGATACATAAAAGCCTCCATCACTTTTAGATCGGGATATTTTTTGCATGCATCAAGTAAGTGAGATGCTTCTGTTGTGCTAAGTGCGACAGGTTTTTCGCATAAAACATGTTTCCCTGCTTTTAAAGCTTTCAATGTCCATTGCACATGCAGATGATTAGGGAGAGGAATATACACTGCATCAATGGCCTGATCATTCAGTAGTGCTTCATAAGAACCATAGGCTTTTTCAATAGACAATTCGGTCGCTATGGCCCTGGCTTGTTCTATGTTTCTTGAAGCTATTGCTTTAATATCGCAATATTCGCCCGCTTGCATTGCGGGAATGACTTTTTCCCGGGCTATTTTCGCTGTGCTTAGGATTCCCCACCTTACTTTTTTCATCAGAATATAAATTAATAGTGATGAAGCTTGCATGAGCTTTCTCGTCTCTTTTTGGGAGCTGTAAGCTCATGAAGGTTTCACCAATGCGTTTTTTACGAATAACAAGCTCAAACTTAAATAAAATGTTTAAAGTGTAATATGTTTAAAAGCGGCTATCATGTTTTGCTTACCTTCGTGCTCTTTTTAAAATCATGTTAGAAATTTTATATCGCGATGAGTATCTCATCGCTATCAATAAACCACACGGACTGCTGGTTCATCGCTCAGCTATTGCTATGGACGCTCAAGAATTTGCCCTTCAATTATTGCGCAATCAAATAAACCAGTGGGTTAATCCAGTGCATCGGCTTGATAGGAAGACCGGGGGAATCTTATTGTTTGCACTTAACAAAGAAGTTGAAATTCTAATGCATCAGCTTTTTGCCAATAACTTAGTTTCAAAAAAGTATTTAGCAATAGTGCGGGGACATACGCCCGATATGGAAGATGTCGATTATCCGCTAAGGAAAGAAAACGGAGTATTACAGGAGGCGTTCACATCTTATCGCACCTTAAAACGTGCAGAAATTGATGTTGCCCTTGGCGCACATCAAACTTCGCGGTATTCGCTGGTGGAAGCCACGCCACAAACCGGACGTATGCACCAGTTAAGAAAGCATTTTGCTCATATTAATCATCCTATAATCGGCGACAGGCCACACGGTTGCAATAAACAAAACAAGCTCTTTAAACAAAACTGGGAAATGACAACCATGCTTCTTCATGCTTCTGAACTTTCCTTCAAGCACCCGCTTACCGAAAGAGACATCGTTATCGAAGCACGAATTCAGGATGAATTTAAAAGGGTAATAGATCTGATGGGATGGTAAGCTCTTAGCCTGCATCTTTAATCTGTGAATAGTCTATTGCTTCACCTATTTTTTTTAACACTTCTTCGTTTAATCCTGTTCCCGACCCCTGGTCCCAACCGTGTTCAGTTTTTCTAATGATATACTTCTGATCATTAATGCTAATTTCCCATACCGGATTATCCATGTAAAGTGCCGGCGCGACAGTCACGATTTGAGGTTTATTATTGATTTGTATTGTTATGTTAAATTCCATGACTCTAATCCAAATCAGTTTAAAGCTGATTCTCTGATGCGTAAATTGATTAAGGTTACAACAAACAAATTCCGAAAATGTTCCCAAAAATGCGTGCTTCGTTGCCCGGAACTGTTCCCTGCTACCTGAGTGCGTCACTATTATAGGCTTGGCATAAGCGAGGTTTGTATGATGTTAATTTTTTGATTGTTTTAAAGATGAATGTTTCTATGCTCGATTAGACAGGTATATTTACAGTGTTTACTATATCAATTAACGCATGCTTCGATTGATTATCCTTATTATTCTGCTGCTTTTATCATTTTTAACTTTATTTAAAGCGGTTACCTATCATTTGTGGCTTATTGCAATCCTTGTAAGCGAGTTTTCAATGTTCTTTAGCCTTATAACTTTAGTTCTTATTATTTCCGGATATTGGGTTAAAAGTTACCAGCTACCTTGCATTCTGATCGGTTTTACCGCATTTCTTTTGTACTTAAGTCCGATTTTCAGAGCTTATGTACTTTCAAAAGATTTGGAAAGTGGCTTGCGTGCAGAATTTGGAGGCGGTGCTCCATTGGAGAGAAGCCCGTTCACCTTCGCGAATATCTTCCGTAACTTTAATAATGAAGGCATTAAATGTACTACCAGTACTTACGCTACATATGCGAATAGTGAGTTAAATATGGATTTTTATTTTGCGAAAACTCCTGATAAACGTCCATGCGTAATCGTTATACACGGAGGTTCGTGGAAAAGCGGCGATAATAAGCAGTTGTCTGAAGCGAATTCAGTTCTGGCAAGATCAGGATATCATGTTGCTGCCATCAATTACAGGCTTGCCCCTAATTATCGTAATCCTTTACCTGTCGAGGATGTTAAAGCTGCAATTCAATACCTAAAAATTCATTCGAATGAATTGAAAATTGATACTGGAAACATATTTTTACTGGGTCGTTCGGCAGGTGCTCAAATAGCTTTGCTTGCTGCTTACACGATAAAAGAACATCAATTAAAAGGAGTAATTGATTTTTATGGACCTGCAGACATGGTTTGGGGATATTCTGCTCCGGCTAACCCGCTGGTTATGGATTCCCGTAAGGTGATGGAGGATTACCTCGGTGGAACCTACCAAGATGTTCCTGAAATGTATTTAGCTAGCTCTCCAATACGTTTCGTTTCTTCAGTATCGGTCCCTACCTTAATTATTCATGGTGAGAATGATGTTTTGGTAGCCCATGAGCACAGCAGACGTTTGCATAAAAAACTAAATGATTGTGGCGTAAAGAATTATTTCTTATCTATTCCATGGGCAACGCACGGCTTTGATTATACTTTAAACGGGCCTGGTGGTCAGTTATCTACCTATGCTATCCTAAAGTTTTTAAATAGCTTTACAAAGACCGCTCATAAATAGATATCCAGCATTTTCCGCCAATCCTTTGCTTTATGTGCTACTCCATTCCAAACAAATAACTGGTTATTAATTCCTTTATCGGTTAATTGGTCGCTAAGAGATTTATTGTTTTCATAAAAAGCGTCATCATGGCCAACCACAAGCACTATTTCAAGTCTGCGCAGAGCATTTAATAGATCATGTTCGGAAATATTGTGAATATATTGCAAAGGCATGTTAAAGTAAACGGTTTCATTCCAGTAGCCTTCCAGCAGATCGTTATAATGACTTAATTTTTGTGTTAAATCATATCTGCCGCTCAGAGCCACAATTTTATTGAAGTATTGCGGATATTTGAAAGCAATGTTAACCGCATGGTAGGCACCCAGGCTGCATCCCGCCGAAATCAGATATGACCATGGGTTTTTGTAATGTATAAGCGGAAGGACCTCGTTTAGTATATACTGTTCGTATTGCAGATGCCGCGTTATCTTTTGATCGGGATATTTCCCTTCGCTATAAAAGCTTTCTTCATCGATACTGTCAACACAATAAATCTGTAAAAAGCCTTGTTCTATTTTAGACTCGAGCATCTCTATTAAGTGCCAGTCTTCGTACTCGTAAAAGCGCCCGGCGCGGGGCGGAAAGAATAATACAGACGCTCCACCATGTCCAAAAACCAGTAGTTCCATCTCTTTTTCAAGTGCCGGACTATACCATTTGTGATACTCTCTGTTCATAGGATGATGTACAAATTCAATTTAGTGATGGCCTGATATTTTGGATAAAATAATCTGTTTCCAAAGCTCAAAGCCCTCCGTGTTTAAGTGCAGATCATCCTGATCAAGATATTCTTTTTTCGGATAACCGTTTTTATCAATCATTTTGTTGAAAATGTTGATAAACTTCCAGTTGTTATTCATTTCGGCAATTTCGTTTTCGATGAGATAGTTTGTGTATTTCAAACTCTCAATAATATTCCACCGGGTGAGGCTAGGTTTTATAGAGATGAAATAGCAGGGAATATCCCCGTAATGACGCTGAATTCGGGCCGCCAGTTGTTGGAAAAATATAAAAACTTCCTCAGGATGTCTTCCATCTCCCAAATCATTATCTCCGGCATAGATTATTATAGAAGTAGGATGATACGATGCAAAAACCCGATCAAAAAACCATACACAAGCCGCTAAAGTTGATCCGCCGAAACCTAAATTAACCGGCTTATAGGGTTGAAAGTCTTCATAAAGTGTTTTCCAGAGCCTTATAGTTGAGCTACCGTAAAAGGCCATTTCGGGACGGTATTTTAAGTTTTTACCTTCCCGCTCCAGATGTTTAATTTCTTCTTCGTACCAAATCATAGTAAATAATCAAAATGACAAGATAACTAGTATTATACTGTTTGCAACAAATATGTTCTACCCTTTATAACGAGAAATCAAGTATGAAGAAGAAGTGTATTCTTTCAAAAAGGTTTTAATGTGTTTGCCGAATGTAAGGGTTAGAAGCGGATCTGGAAAGAATAACGTTACGGAGATATTAAGCCGTACCTTTGGTAATTCGATATTTATGATGATTAAAAAGGTTCTTCACAACTTACAAATAAGTTCGCTCAATGAAATGCAGCATGTTGCTATTAACACTGCAACGGATAAAGACGTAATCCTTTTATCTCCGACTGGCTCGGGCAAAACCCTGGGCTTCTTATTGCCGGTGTTAAATTCTCTGAAACAGGAGATTCAGGGCGTTCAAGCCATTGTTATTGTTCCATCGAGGGAATTGGCCCTTCAAATAGAGCAGGTCTTCAGAACCATGGGAACGGGTTTTAAAGTGAATTGCTGCTATGGCGGTCATGATACTAAAATTGAAAAGAATAATTTGTCACAACCTCCCGCTGTTTTAATTGGCACGCCAGGGAGATTGGCCTATCACATTCGTAATGAAAATTTTAATACCAGTTCTATAAAAACCCTGGTTCTGGACGAATTTGATAAGGCGTTGGAGTTTGGCTTTCAGGATGATATGGCATTTATTATTAAGCATCTGCCGAATTTAAACAAACGGGTCCTTACGTCTGCCACTCATATGGAAGAGATTCCAGGCTTCACTGGCGTAAAAAGTCCTATTGAAATTAATTTCTTGAAAATTAGTACCTCTGCGCAAGCCCTTCAGCTAAAAGCAGTGCAGTCGAAAGCCGCTGATAAATTAGAGACCTTGTTTTCTCTGATCTGCAAAATAGGGGGTAAGCCCGCTCTTGTTTTTTGTAATCACCGTGAAGCCATCGAAAGAATCAGTGATTTATTATATGATATGGGCTTGAGTCATGATATTTTTCACGGTGGCATGGAGCAGGAAGATCGGGAACGGGCCGTATTGAAATTCAGAAATGGAAGTCATAAGTTATTAATTACTACAGATCTTGCTTCTCGGGGACTCGATATTCCAGAGATTGAGTATGTTATACATTATCAGCTGCCTCATAACGAACAAGCGTTCTTGCATCGCAATGGTCGAACCGCACGTATGCATGCAGGGGGGACAGCCTACCTAATCTTATCCGAAGAAGAAAGCCTGCCTTATCTGAAAACAACGCTCGAAATTGAAGAATTACCCTCTAAAAATGTACTTCCAAAACCGGCAGAGTGGGCAACTTTATATATCGCTGCAGGTAAAAAGGATAAAATTAATAAGGTTGATATTGTTGGTCTGCTACTTCAAAAGGGCAAGCTGCCTAAGGACGATCTGGGCTTAATTGAGGTGCTTGATCATAGTTCATATGCTGCTGTAAAACGGGATCAAATCGAAAATGTATTGCGTTCAATTAAATCTGAAAGAATAAAAAATAAGAAAGTGAAAATTGAGATAGCACGATAGTAAGTGCTATTTTCCAGGGTTTTAAATTTTATGAGTCGATGTAAGGAATTGAACGACAAGGCCCATCGAACTCCGTTTTAAAGACCTTTCGCTTTCATAACCGAATGTGATACAACATGCCCCTTCACCAATTTGTCGCCGATCGGGGATAGCTGATAAAAGAAGTTTGTGATTTTTTAAGGCTATAAATAGCTTTAGAACAAAACAATACCAGTTTTTTTGTAAACCAACACATTCGTAATAAACAAAGTGATTTCTATAGGGATTCCGATTACATACAACATTCTGCGTATTGTTTGTTTTTGAATCATTTCATGCTGTCCATTTATTACAACATTTATCACATCTGCAAATACTTCAATAGTTGCAATGCCAAAAATTAGGCTGAATAAAATTAGTTTCAAGTTATTTAAAATTACATACCTCTATGGGTATACTCAATAATATTGTAATAGAGGTTGAAATTTATCAGGCCCCCCAACTCATGCAAAGCTTTAGAAAAAAGCTGACGCAAATATAACGTATGAAATTAATTTTTCAAACGGAAAATTGTGTTAAATGCTTAGTAGGTAAAGTTTTATCTGATGATTACTTGGTGATAATTGAGAGCCGGAATTTAATAATTGTGGAATGACTCTGGGGGGGGGCTTTTGTTTGGAGCAACGAGCCGCGATGGGACAGGCGCCTATCCGAATATTCGTTTTGTCAGATACTCTCTGATCTTTAACTGATTTTCCGGCTAGCTCATTTTTACGAGATATAAGATCGATTTCCTTTACTAATGTAATGCATAATATAATTTATGTAATATATTGGTTTTAAATCATATATAATATTGTGAGTGTCAATATGGCAGTGAATTGTTTTTGTTTATTTCAAGATAAATCGCGATGGTTTAAGATAATTCCTTTTCTTTGAGGCTGTTGAGTTCGTATCTGGAGAGTGGATTTACGGGTGTAAATGATTTGTATCGGTACAGGTAAATGTGGGGATTCAATATTTAGCGGGTCATTTATTATTTTAAGAAACCCCGGGATGTAACCTCCGTATAAAACTACGTCTATCCAGCCATTAGCTCTTATATTCATGCACGCAGTCGCAAGTAGTCATAAGCATTTCCGAAAGATCAGGGCTATTATAGTTGTATCATCGGCTATTATCATTTCCCTGAACTATTTTTCTATAAAAATTTTGTCCTCAATAAGGGCCTACGTTAATGGAGAATCCGAGTATTCGAAAGCACAAAAAGATGCGACCAGATATCTTATAGATTTTATTCAAACCTCAGATATTAAATCGTATACTTTATTTAAAAAGGAACTGGCTGTGCCGATTGGCGATAGCTTAGCTAGAATGGCTTTGCAGGCCGGTAAACCGAATTCTGTAATCAGATCGGCAGCTTTACAAGGCAGAAACCATCCTGATGATATTGATAATCTGATCTGGCTTTTCAAGAACTTCCGAGACTTTCCTTATTTCAGTGATGTTATTCGAAACTGGACAGCCGCAGACCAGGATATTGGAGAGTTGGATAAAATTGGAAAATTCATTTACCAGCTGAAGAGCCCGCAATTAGATTCTGCCGTAAAAGTCGCAATGATATTGAATGTAAATACAATCAACCGGCGGTTAACTTATAACCAACAAGGTTTTTCAATGCTTCTGGGCCAAGCCTCAAGAATGATTGCAAATTGGTTGATTTTTATAAATGTATTTTTTGTGCTTTTTATTTTATTCACAGCCGAAGCTTTCGCAAGAAAAATGTTTGGGCAGCTTGTAGAATCAAAGAAGGAGATCATTGCGCAAAACAATATTCAATCTCAGTTTATGAGTATTGCCTCTCATGAGCTAAAAACTCCCATTACTAGCATGCGAGCTTCCTTACAGATCCTTGAACGTTTTGCAAAGGATTCTCCTGAAAGTCAAAAAATGCATCCTTTCATTTTCAATGCGAATAAACAGGTCAACCGTTTAACTAACCTTGTTAAAGATTTACTCGATGTAACCAAAATTCAAAATGGAAAACTGGAAATGAACAAGGCTCCATTTTTGTTAAATGAGCTTATTAAGGAGGTTATTAACGAAACAACGCAGTTATCAAAACATCAATTTATAGTTCGGGATATGCCGGATCTGTATGTAAATGCAGATGCCACCAGAATATATCAGGTGGTAGACAACCTTTTGTCGAATGCTGTTAAATACTCCGCGAATGCAGATCGTATTCTTATATATTCTGAATTAAAAAATAACAACCTGAGAATTTGTGTGAAAGATTTCGGTCCGGGTATACCTATCGAGAAGCTGCCTTTTCTTTTCGATCGATTTTACAGAATCCACGAAACCAATCAAGCTGTACAGGGTTTGGGCCTTGGACTTTACATCTGTAAAGAAATAATTGAAAACCATGGAGGCGAAATCGGTGCTGAAAGTGAATTAGGCACCGGTAGTACATTTTGGTTTACTTTGCCTCTTGAAAATCAATCTTTTCCATTTGATAGGGCCTTGTCATCAGACGAAAATATTAATTTTTAGAAGAAGCTATTTCTAATAGGTGAGCTTTTGCTTATAAAAATAATTAGCGAGTTAACATTTGTACCTCCCAAAATATACAAAAGTGTAAAGATTAATAAATATCTTAGTTTTAGCAAAATGGTATTTGTTATCAAAAGATCAATAAATATTTTGCATAACCGCTCTTAAACAAATTTTGATATGCCTTTATATCATTCATTATGTATGATATAATGTGAAACGCTCTCAGTTTAACATAAGGCACAATACTATTTAAACCTTTCGTCTCTCGCTGTTTGAATAATAATTTATGTTTCGTGCATGAAGTTTTATTCAGGGTCTTGTAATTAATTATTCACCAAATAAATCTAAATACATGAAGAGAACTTTTACTCAAAATTCAGAAAGAGAATTTTCTTTTTTGAACAGGCAAATGCTGATTTCTTTACAGTTATGCTTCATTCTTTTTATGTCTACCTATTATGTTAAAGCCCAAACTTCCGAGCCCTATAACTGGGACAATGTTGACATTGGCGGGGGTGGTTTTGTTTCTGCAATTATTACCAATAGAGCAGATCCCTCCTTGATGTACGCCAGAACAGATGTTGGCGGAGCATACCGGTTTGATCGGGCCAATAGTAAATGGATTCCTTTATTAGATTGGGCATCAGATCAGGAACAAGGAATGTTTGGTACAGAATCATTGGCATCCGATCCCTCTGATCCTAAGAATCTTTATATCGCTGCTGGGATATCTTATTTCAATAGCGGCAAGAGTTTTATCCTACGGTCTTTTGATTATGGAGCTACGTTTGATGTGATAGATGTAAGTTCAAAGTTTAAATTTCATGGAAATGGAATGGGGAGACAAAATGGCGAGAAACTTCAGGTTGATCCCAATAAAAACGGGATTCTATTCTGCGGCACCCGCGACCATGGTTTATGGAAGAGTTCGGATTTTGGCAAGAACTGGACTGCAACCGGTAATCTGAACGTAAGTACTCCCAATGGTAATGGTATCAGTTTTGTAGCAATGGATAAAAGCAGTGCTACCGTCGGAAATCCCACTTTAAGAATGTTTGTTGGTATATCAAGAGAAGGTAGTCATCAAAACTTATACCGAAGTAACGATGGAGGGGTAACGTTTTCGGCTATTGATAATACAGCTCTTCCCGACACTTATATGCCTCAACGAGCAGTGCTTTCCGGAGACGGGTTTATGTATGTTACTTATGGCAACGGGGCCGGTCCACATGGCGGTTACGCTCCGTTTGCTAATGAAACTTACGTTTCCGGTGCGATATGGAAATATAATATTTCTACAGGTGCATGGACGAACGTGACACCGATCAGTTCCACTAACCGGATAGACAAAGCCTTTTGTGGTATTAGTGTGGACCCGAACAATCCTAACCGTTTGATTGCTTCTACAACGAATACCTATTTTGCACAAGGGAATGCCTTTGGAGACAGGTTTTATTACTCTGAAAACGGGGGTAGCAGCTGGATCGATATAGTTGCCCGAAGTTTCAGCAAAGATAATAATGGTGTAACCTGGGTCGCCAATTCTTCTATTCATTGGGCAGGTTCAATTGAGTTTGATCTTTCTAACACTAAGCGAGTTTGGGTTACTTCAGGAAATGGAATATTTTCAAATGAAGATATAACGACATCAGGTACCTGGAAATTTCAGGTAAACGGATTAGAGGAAACAGTGGCAACTAACATAATTAGTATTCCGGGTGGTCCCTTGATTTCTGTTATTAAAGATTATGATGGCTTCAGACATACAGATGTAAACCAATATGCACCAATGCATTCTCCAAATATTGGCTCAACCTACGGGCTTGCATACGGTGGAAGTACTAATAGCAAGATTGTTCGTGCTGGTACAACTTTGTATTATTCAAACGACATGGGATTAACCTGGACAAAAGCGGCCTCAGATCGGGGAGATGATGGTGCGGTTGCCGTATCAAAGGACGGAAATATTATATTGTATTCTCCTGCCGGAAAAGACACTACTTTCATATCAAATAATAACGGTTCTGGTTGGGGCACAGTATATGGGTTAAATATTAACAGTGCTATTCCTGTTTCTGACGGGGCCACGAATGGGACATATTATGCTTATAATCCATCTACCGGAAGTTTTATGGTAAGCAGCAATGGCGGGTGGTCGTTTGGTACAGCGGCAACAAATCCTGGTTCCGGAGGTTCCAAACTTATCCGCACAGTGCCTGGAAGAGCCGGGCATGTTTGGATTGCTTTAAAAGCAGGAGGCTTAAAATACACAGAATCTTCTGGCGCTTCCTTTACTACTGTGTCCAAGGTTAGTTTTTGCGAGTCTGTAGGCATTGGTAAAGCTGCATCGGGCGCTGCTTATGAAACCATTTATATTTATGGTACTGTCGACGGAGTATTGGGTATCCACCGCTCAATAGATAAGGGCTTGAATTGGACCCGTGTTAATGATGATGATCATGAATATGGCGGCCCGGCGAATGGTGACTTTGTGATAGGGGATATGAATACTTACGGCCGGGTGTACATGAGTACCGCTGGTCGTGGTATTGTATTTGGTTCTTCGCAAACCTGTACACCAACTTCAATTTCTCCGTGGACTCAGATTAACGGGGGAAGTTGGGTAGCAACAGGTACTGCAACGCTTGCTGCGGGGGGGACTGTTAAATTTGGCCCACAACCAGTCGTTACATCAACCTGGAACTGGCGGGGACCCAATAATTTTAAGGCCACAGGTCGCGAGCTGACAATAAGTAATGTACAAGCCGCTAATGCCGGAACCTATACTGCCACATATACGAATAGTAGCGGTTGTAAAAGCAGCTTTCAGTTTAAGATAGTTTTATCAACAGGTGGCACTGCTGCCATTCCTAATGAAACTAGTCTAAGCTTAAATAGTGAATTGGCGAGCGAGCAGAAAAATGTAGGTCTAATTATTTATCCCAACCCGGTTGAAAATAAGGTGATAATTAGTGTTCCTGAAGATTTCGTTGGAGCAAAAATGGTTTTAACGAATGCAAGTGGCATTATCGTATTTGGTGGAACACTTGGAAGCGCCACCAGTTTAGATATGACAGGGATGCCTCCCGGAATTTATATATTTAATGCAAGAGCCAATGGAAAAAACCTGAATTCTAAAATTATCAAGAAGTAAATTGTAAATATTAAAAAAGAAAGCTTCTCAACTGACCTAGTTGGGGAGCTTTTTTGTTTACGGAGATTTTTGCTTTAATTAAGGTTTAAATTTGATAGAGATTCACCCTCTTTCGCGAAAATAAACCTCTGAACCTTGCTTAAAAAAACGGAAGTTGTGGAATGCCATCATCTGAATAATTAATTCTGGTTAATTTCAAAAAAGCTCCCTCGGCATAAAGCTAAAGGGAACTTTTTTTAAAAGGGATTTGTGGACCAGATTGATGCCTCTTTGACAAATACTCTCCGGTTCAGTTTCAACTGCGAAATAATTAGTTCAGCAAAGTCTTCGGGCTGCATTATTTTTTCTCGGTTTCCATCTGTGAGTTTTAAATCGAATGCTAAATGTGTAGCTACAGTGCTGGGCGTTAGGGTAGTAACTCGAATATTATATTTTCTTACCTCCTGCATTAGTGATTCACTCAATCCAATTAACCCGAACTTTGATGCGCTGTAGGCACTGGTTTCCGCTGCGCCTCGTAATCCTGCCGTTGAAGATATATTGACAATATCGCCTGTTTTTCTTTCTATCATTGAGGGTAAAATAGCCCGGGTAGTATAATACACACCAAAGAGGTTTACTTTTAAAATCCTTTCCCATTCGTCAGGAGGTAATTCCAAAAACGATCCAAAAGCAGCTATTCCAGCATTATTAATTAAAATATCAATATTTCCCAGCGAAGCTACAGCACTTTCAATCGCTTTATTTACTGAATCTATTTCAGCCACATCGGCTATCACAATCACAGCCTTTACACCTTCATTTTCCACCTCATCTGCAACAGCTTGCAAGTCAGAGGCTGTTCGGGCTAATAGCGCAACATTTACGCCTTCTTTGGCAAGGCCAATCGCCACCGCCCTGCCAATGCCTTTTCCGGCGCCTGTCACCAATGCATTTTTTCCAGTTAATGATTCCATTTCGTTTTTATTTAGGTAAACCTAAATCGTTCGTTTAAGTGTTTAGCATCAGATTACTTTACCATTCACTGACTGTTTATTTCATCGCAAAGACCATTTATTATTGCTAGCAGATCGACAAACCCTTTATTTTTCTTGTAACGGTTTTACCACTTTGTCTTAAAAAAAAAATTATTTATGTAATTTTCAATCATAAATTTCTACAATATGTTTTCAATGGTGTTATCCAGATCATTAGCTCTGCTATTTTTCATTGCTGTTAGCTCACAGTGTTTTTCACAAACAACGATCATTCTAAAAAATAAGTCCTCGGTCGCATTAAAAGATAAGGCTATAATTATAACCAAAGCAAGTCTTAAAAAAGTCGATGACGGGAAATTTCCTCTTATTTTAAGTGCAAAGGGCGATACTATTGCATCTCAATTTGATGATGTTGACGGAGATAAAAAATGGGATGAATTGTTTTTTGTGATCGATCTGAAGGCAAAGCAAAAAATACAGCTCAGTTTAAACTGGGTAAATTTTGTGCCGGCCTTTACCAAACGGACAAGTGTTCGATTCGGCAAACGTACATCCGCCAATACTCCGGTCAAACCATTATATGCGGATACAGCATATATGGATGAAATGCCTAAAAAGATTGGTTATCAACCCTATCAAACTGATGGACCTTCCTGGGAAAATGATAAAGTTGGCTTTCGTCATTATTTTGATGGGAGAAATGCGAAAGACCTTTTTGGAAAAAGGGTGCCATGGATGTCGCCTGAAAACGTCGGCTTAACTGCTCAAGGAGCTGTAGAAGATAATTATCACGTTTTAAAAGATTGGGGTAGAGATATTTTGCCCGTTGGCAATTCGATTGGTCTGGGCGGCATTGCTTTGCTCGTTAAGGATTCTTTAGCAAGATTGGGTGTAACAGTTAACGACACCAGGAATAACGTTGAGAATACGGCATTCCATATTTTTTCGGAGGGGCCCGTTCGTTCAATATTGAATTTTCGGTACACAAACTGGAAAACTATGGGTAGAACATACCAGGTAAGCGAAACTCCTAAAATTTGGCCAGGAATGTATGCATACCAAAATACAGTTAGAGTTTCCGGCTTGAAGGGCGATGAAACATTACTCGTCGGTCTTCCTGATGTGGCTAATGACAATCCATTAAAAGAACTAAAGGTCGGAGATTGGGCTATTCTTTACACCCATGACAAACAGAGCTATAATAAAGAGTTTTGGCTGGGATTGGCCTTGCTTGTTCCGGAAAAAAACTATCTAGGAAGCATTGATGCTCCGTTAACCGGGAATTTGACTTCAAGCTTTTTGGCGAAACTGAAAATTTCAGAACAGAAGCCGGTAACATACTATGCGGTAGCAGGATGGGAACTTTCTGATCCGGGTTTTATCGATCCCAACTATTTTAAAAATTACCTGGTTAATTTAACGAATCAGCTGTCAGCTAAAGTGAAGGTCAAAATTAAATAATATAAACTTTTGGTGTCGAGTTGTTTCCACTGTCGGATGTTAGTTTATTAACGTCAGGCCTACTTTATAGGCTTTATTCTCTAACAGGTTGAATGCATTTGCATATGCGTCTTCTAAATTGAATGTTGGTGGATTTATCGAATAGGCGGATGGTATACCTATCTGTGTTAATTGATCTTTTGACACGTCCAGTTTCCCGCAAAATGCAAGTGCTGGTTTGTTATGCTTTTTGCATAAAGTTCCTATTCCCGATAATACTTTTCCTCTTAGACTTTGATCGTCTATACTTCCTTCTCCGCTTATAATGATGTCTGCTTCAGAAATATACTTGTCAGCTTTACTTATATCAAGAACGATATCAATCCCGCTCGATAAATCTGCATCCAAAAATGCAATGCATCCTGCAGCTAAACCTCCAGCCGCACCTGCACCTTCAATTTGCTCTACGTCTTTGTCAAGATCCTTTTTGATGATGTCTTTGAAATGAATCATTCCTGCTTCAAGTTGCTCAATGTCTGCTTCTGATGCGCCTTTTTGTTTTGCATAAGTTCTGGTAGTACCATTTTTTCCGGTTAGAATGTTTTTAACATCGCAAGCAATTTGGAATTGTATGTGCGAAAAATCCATAACCTTCGTTCTGTCGATGTGTTCGATCTGCATTAAATTTTTCCCAATAGGCTTTACCTGATTTCCTTCTTTATCGAGAAAACAAAAGCCTAAGGCGGCAGCCATTCCTATTCCGCAGTCGTTTGTTGCACTTCCGCCCAGGCCCATCACAATTTTTTTTACATTTAAGTTTATTGCTTCTTTAATTAATTCTCCCGTTCCAAACGTTGTGGTATCCATGCACCCATATTCTTCCGGTTTTAATAGCAATAAACCCGAAGCCTTGGCCATTTCAATAAAAGCGGTTGTCCCATCATTCGAAAGTACCAGAGAGCTGGCTATTTGCCGGAATAAAGGATCTGAAACGACAAGCGGACATTGCTTTGATGGGATGTAAAATTGAATAACTTCTAACAATCCGTCTCCTCCATCGGCAAGTGGAAGTGATTTTATTTTGAATTCCGCTGAAGCTTTTAGTAATCCTGCTTTTATCGCTTCGCATGCCGCAAAACTACTTAGAGAATGTTTGAATTTATCCGGTGCTACTAGAATTTTCATTTTTTTTAAACGTTACATAAGCGAAGTATCAGCTTTTTAACAATAATAATCGAATTGAGGCTTAAAAAATCGGAAATCTGTTGTATTTTTCCGGCGTTTTCTAAATATACAAATGCAAGAGGAGAAGATTATACCAGAATTGTATGTGGTAGGAGCGGGACCAGGCGATCCGGAGCTAATTACACTAAAAGCATATAAAATTTTACAATCGTGTAAAGTGTTACTCTATGATAATCTTGCAAATAGTGAGCTTTTAAATTTTACATCAGCCGATTGCGAAAAAATTTATGTCGGCAAACACCCATATGGTGAATATACTCCACAAGAGGCTATACATGAAATGATAAAGGAGAAAGCTTTATCAAAAGGCATGGTGGTACGTTTAAAAGGAGGAGACCCATTTATTTTTGGAAGAGGATTTGAAGAAGTTCTTTATGCGAGAGAGCATGGCATCGCAACTTATTATATTCCCGGTATTACAAGTATGCAAGCTGCTGGGTTCGATAATATACCGCTTACACACCGCAACATAAGTGAAGGCATTTGGGTGCTTACGGGTACTAAAAAGGATGGTGGATTATCATCCGATTTACGCTTAGCGATGCAAAGTAATGCCACAGTTGTTATATATATGGGCATGAAAAAAATTCATGAAATTGCGCAAACGTATATCGAAGCCGGTTTGGGTCAAACCCCCGCTGCAATAATTCAGCATGCGACCTTAGCAAAACAAAAGTCTGCAACTGGAAAAGTTCAGGATTTGCCTTTAATGGCTGAAGCTGCTAAACTGACCCATCCCGCCATAATTATTATTGGAGAAGTGGTTGGAGTAGGGAGACAGTAAGTGCTCTTTGCATCTTTGGGTCATTGTGGCTATATTTTTTTTATGCAGGAACATTAAGTAAGGTGCAAAATGTATTGTGTCTTAGTTTTGTAGCTATGGTTTTTCTGCATTTCTGACAATCTCAAAAAAGTATTTCCGTTTTTTTACAAAGTATTCCCAAACAATACTTCCTTTAAAAAGGCCGGCTTCGTTAAAATTCGGGTTACTGCCCAATCTTTTCTTTTGGTTTTTACTAAAATCCTTGAAAAAAGAAACATGAGCTTTATTGATTGCCCGTGCCTGTTTAAACTTTCCGTCCAACATAAATTTCAGCAGGGAAATAAAATCAAGCCAGAATCGTACGAAAAGAATGAAGAAAATCTGGCTTCCATTGAGATTTTTCAATAACATGGCTAGGTTGTTTCTGAAATTAAGATACGTTTTGAACGGGCTCTCGGCCTGAAGTGTGCCGCCGCCTATATGGAAAACAGTTGAGCTTGGACAGTACATGATTTTATAACCAAGATTCTTCAATCTCCAGCAAAGATCAATTTCTTCCATGTGCGCAAAAAAGTCTGCGTCAAAGCCCGAAACTTTCTCCCAGCATGCCTTCTTTATAAATATAGCCGCCCCACTCGCCCAGAAAATTTCAGAGCTGGTATTATATTGACCCATATCCGATTCCTGGGTGTCGAAAATCCTTCCCCTGCAAAAGGGATATCCATATTTATCAAGATATCCACCGGCAGCACCCGCATATTCAAAAAGATCTCTGTCGTTCCAATCCAATAATTTCGGCTGGGCAGCAGCAATCATGGTATCGCTTTCCATGAGTTCAATAACTGGCTCAATCCATCCCGGCGTAACTTCAACGTCGGAATTTAATAAAACGAAGTAATCCGCATTTATTTGTGAGAGAACTGCATTATAGCCACCAGCGAAGCCGAGATTTTCTTTGTTACTGAGGATAAGAATTGCAGGAAAATGTGATTTAACAAATTCCACAGAATCATCGGTTGAGGCATTATCTGCCACCACAATTTCTAAGTTTGGATAGCCGGATGAAAGGACCGAAGGTAAAAACTTTTCAAGATAAGGCTTTCCGTTCCAGTTGAGTATTACAACCGAAACTTTAGGGTAGATCTGCATTATATGCTAAAGATTTTATTGAGAAAAGCTTGTTTATAAAACTCCGTTCCCATGTGGGCTTTTTATTTTAATTTCGTCAAACCGGATACAAACATAGTATATACAATGCATAAAGGCGCAATACTTCCCTTATTTTACTTACCACCAATTGAGATTTTCCACGAAGTTTTGAATCATTCATCTCAATTGATCATTGAAAAACACGAGCATTTTCCGAAGCAGACTTATCGTAACCGTGCGTCTGTACATTCAGCCAATGGTAAGTTAGATCTCATAGTTCCCGTTCTTCGAGGAAAGAAAGATCACACAGTTGTACAGGATGTAAAAATCAGTTATGATTTTGATTGGCAGCGTCTTCACTGGCTCAGTTTGCAAACTTCTTACAGAAGTTCTGCATTTTTTGAGTTTTATGAACATGAATTTGCTCCCTTTTACGAAAAGAAATATGATTTCCTTTTTGATTACAATGAGGGATTATTCGCGTTATTATTAAAATTGCTAAAATTGGATGTGAAGTACTCATTTAGCGAATCCTTCGAAAAAAACTATCCGGATCTGGATGATTTCAGAAATAGTATTCATCCTAAAATACCCTCAACTTATCAAACAAAACCGTATTTTCAAGTTTTTGAAGATAGAAATGGCTTTATGCCTAATCTTAGTGTAGTCGATTTGTTATTTAACCAGGGACCAAAAAGTGGACAGTTTATCCAAAGCAGCACATAAGTTCAGGAGAATTACGGTAAAAAAGTCCAACAGGACAATGCCTCCTCCAGGCACGACTCCAGGATCTTTAAAAGTAAGTGAAGATGCACTTCCTCCTAAAATAATTGTCTATACTTTTTCTCAGGATGTATTTATTGAAACAGAGGTAACTGATTTCGACCATCTTTTGAAAATATTCGAGGCCCATTCTGGAAAAATACATTGGGTGGATATAAGAGGCTTGGGAGATCCTCAATTACTAAGGAATTTGCAGGCTGAATTTGGAATCAGCGCCCTTGTTTTAGAAGATATCATTCACACGCATCAACGTCCTAAACTAGAGGAGTTTGACAGTTATCTCTTTGCAATCAGCAGAATGATTTGTCTTGATAAAGAACAACAACTCAATAATGAGCAGTTTTCGTTCATACTGACACAAAGTATATTGTTTACTTTTCAGGAAAACTATACCGATTGTTTGGAGCCGGTCCGCGTTCGTTTAAGAGAGGGGAAAGGGAATATAAGAGTAAGCGGAACGTCCTATGTTATGTATTCCCTCATGGATATAATCCTGGATAACTACTTTTTCTTACTCAATCGTTTCAGCGATGAGTTAGATACTCTGGAAGAACGTTTGTACCGAAGGCCCGACAAATCCATCACGTTCGAAGCTCAGCAAATTAAGCGGGCCTTCATTACCGTTAGACGAGCTGCCTGGCCTGAGAGAGACAAAATTAACGACATGCTTCGCAGCAGTTCTCCCTTAATTACTGAACACACAAAGTTTTTCCTAAAAGATATATACGATCATTCTATGCAGATCATTGACCTGATAGAAAGTTACAAGGAGATAACTACAAGTTTAATAGATCTGTATATGTCGTTCGTAAGCAACCGTACCAACGATGTAATGAAGGTTTTAACTATTATGTCGTCGATTTTTATTCCATTGACATTTATTGCGGGTGTCTATGGTATGAACTTTTCCTATAAAGATCCTGAAACAGGGAAACTTCTTCAAAGAAATATGCCCGAGCTTTATCATGAAAATGGGTATGTATATACCCTCATTGTGATGGCCATAATTGCTTTGCTTCAAATTTTGTTTTTTCTGCGCAAAGGATGGTTTAGGTAATAACATTATTAATTCAATATTAAAAACAGGTTTATTCCTCAAAAAACCTTTAGAAAGGCCTCATTTTTGTATTTTAGCAAGCGATGCAGTCATTCGAACTCGATAAAAGCGATCTTCAGCGTATTAAACAGGCGCTAGAAACTGATGATGAAGCTCTAATCGCTTTATTATCAGAGTATCATGCTTCGGAAATTGCCATCCTGTTCGATAACCTTTCTCCGGAAGCACGCGAGCGAATTGTAAATATTCTCCCTCTGGAAATTGCTACAGAAGTAATTTCTGAAATGGATGTTGAACTGCATCCTGAAAAACTCCTAAACAATCTTCATCCCGAGAAACGAACAGAAATTGTTGAAGAGATGGATTATGATGATGCCGCCGACATTATCAGCCTTTTATCCGAAGAACATCAGAATGAAATTCTTGAAGGAATTGACAAAGACGATGCGTCTTCCATTCGAACTCTTTTAACCTACGACGAAGACACCGCCGGTGGTTTAATGAATACACAGGTGCTAAAAGTAAATAGCAGCCTGACAAAAAAAGAAGCTCTAGAAGAAATTATCCGCCTTTCTGAAGAGATGGAGGAATTTTACACCATCAATGTAGTCGACAATGCGAACCACCTTGTCGGGATAGTTTCTCTGAAAGATATTATAAAGTCGAAATATTCAGTTCATATACGAGAGTTGGTAAAAGATGATTTCGTTTTTGTAAAAGCCAATACCGATCAGGAAGAAGTAGCAAAGCTACTTTCTCAATATAATCTTACCAGTATTCCGGTGGTCGACGATGAAATGCATCTTTTAGGGCGCATTACATTTGATGACGTGATGGATGTTCTACAGGAAGAGAACACCGAAGATATGCTAAAGATTTCAGGGGTATCTGAAGATGAAGAGCTTTCAGGTAACTGGAAGGAAGCTGTAAAAAGCCGGCTCCCATGGCTGATATTAAACCTGGGGACCGCTTTTCTCGCCGTATCGGTTATTCGGTATTTTGAGCCAACCATCGCGAAATTAGTAATACTTTCAGGATACATGACAATGATTGCCGGCATGGGAGGAAATGCGGCAACTCAAGCCCTGGCAGTAACCGTTCGTCGTATTTCATTGAATGATTTAACAGATGCTCAGGCATATAGAACTGTGTTAAAGGAATTTACTGTTGGACTGATAAATGGCGCTGTAACTGGTTTTATAGTATTTCTCTTCGCAGTTTTTTATGATGCGCAACCTTTACTCGGACTAGTTGTTTTTCTGGCAATGACAGGGAATCTTTTGATTGCTGGAGTTACAGGTTCTTCTATCCCTTTGTTTCTAAAACGTGTTGGCATTGATCCTGCCATTGCCTCATCTATAATCATTACAACGTTTACCGACGTTTTTGGCTTTATGCTTTTGCTTGGATTGGCCAGTCATCTGCTTTTGTGATAATTAAAAGCCCATTGCAACCGTTATCCTCTCTCAATCTCCAAATTTCTTTTAAATTTGCCGATATTATATATTGATATGACCGAGATCAGACACGACTGGACCAAGGAAGAAATTTCAGAAATTTATCATAGCCCGTTACTGGATTTAATATACCGTGCTGCAACAATTCACCGTCAGAATAAAGATTATTCTGAAGTACAAATCAGCAGTTTATTATCAATTAAAACAGGTGGTTGTACCGAAGATTGTTCTTATTGCCCTCAGGCGGCGCGATACAATACCGGAGTTGATGTGCAAGCTTTAATGTCTCTTGATGAGGTTACTGCTGCTGCGAAAAAAGCAAAAGACGGAGGCGCTTCACGTTTATGTATGGGTGCAGCCTGGAGAGAAGTTCGCGACAATCGCGATTTTGATAAAGTAATTGATATGGTGAAGGCTGTGAATAGCTTGGATATGGAGGTTTGTTGTACTCTGGGTATGCTTACGGAATCTCAGGCTGGCAGACTGGCAGATGCCGGTTTATATGCATATAACCATAATCTGGATACTTCTGAAGATGATTACAAGCGAATAATTACCACCAGAACATTCGACGATCGGCTAAAAACAATTGAAAATGTTCGCAAAGCGAAAATAAGCGTTTGCAGCGGCGGAATAATTGGTTTAGGCGAAACTGTTGAAGACAGGGTTTCAATGTTAAGAACCTTGTCTAATATGCAAAAGCATCCCGAGTCGGTTCCTATTAATGCATTGGTTCCTGTAAAGGGAACACCGATGGAAAATCAACCGCGAGTGCCAATATGGGATATGCTGCGAATGATTGCAACCGCGAGGATTATTATGCCCAAAACCGTAGTACGTCTCTCGGCCGGAAGAACAGAAATGAGTTTAACAGATCAGGCTTTTTGTTTTATGGCGGGTGCTAATTCAATATTTGCTGGAGATAAGTTGTTAACCACACCAAACCCTGCCTTTAATGAAGATATGCAAATGTTTGAATTGCTGGGATTGAAACCACGCGAGGCGTTTAAAAACGGGCGGCCGGTCGGTGCTGAAGTGGCGGCTCAGGAATCATCCTTATAATACATCTGAATTAATAGGGATGATTGAAAAATCATCCCTCCGTATGCTTATGAAGCCGAAAATAATCTACGTATACGATGCTCTCTGCGGCTGGTGCTACGGCTTTAGCCCTGTTATAAAGTCTATTTACGAACGCTATCAAGATCGTTTTGATTTCGAAGTACTAAGCGGTGGAATGATGCTGGGTTCGAGAACGGGACCTATAAGTGTTGTTGCTCCTTATATTAAAACAGCTTATCACACGGTTGAAGAAATCACCGGAATTGTTTTTGGCGAGGGCTTTTTAAGGGAGGTTGAAAAAGGGGAAATGATCCTTGATTCTGAAAAGCCTGCAATTGCGCTCTCAGTGTTTAAATCATATTTTCCTCAGCAAGCCATCCTCTTTGCTCATGATATTCAAAACTGCATAAATTTCGACGGTAAGGAACCAAACGACGACGAAATGTATCGGTATCTTGCAGTAAATTTTAGTATTGATCCTGATGAATTTGTTCACAAAATGCATGAGGAGTCATTTAAACAGGCCGCTTATTACGATTTTGCCTTAGCTAAACAACTGCAAGTATCTGGATACCCTGCTGCATTTATTCAATCAGCGGATAATCATTTCTATATGATAGCTAAGGGATTTACACAATTACAAGATCTGGAAGCACGCATCGAGAAAGTTTGGGATGAAATGAAGTCCGATTCGGAGGTTTGACAAGGTTACCAGCTAACGAACTTAGACCGGAATTGCTTCTTTACCATTGGTTTCGCCCATCTTTTCGCAAATCTTTAATAAATCTCCCGAAACTTTATTTATAAATTCCAATTGCTCTGCAATCAGCTTGCTGTCAATAGTATCTTCTATAATTTTGATAGAAGGTTCTGTAATGCGTATTTCCGCCACTTCTATATCACTTTTCTCGTCCTTTAATAAGGTTATTGCATCAAATAACTGGTACAGTGCTTTTCTAATAATACGGATATGTTGTGGATTTACCTGCCGATTTTCATCGCTCTTCATTGTCGCAACGAGCGTTGCAATGTACGATGAAAGCATATGGCTAAGCACCAAAAATTTGTTTACCTCACGTACGTTCTTTTGTTTGTTTTTAGGCTCAGAAAGCATTCGCTGCAAGGCTGAACCCATATTTGCCGAACTTAAATACAATTCTTTTCTGATCAGCTTATATTCAGTGATATTAAATCCCTTGCCAGTTAATCCTTCGGCGATGTCTTGCAGATAATTATAGTTAGCCACCAGGAGTTTTCGCATATAGTTTCTTAACTGAGGATATTCCCATGAAGGGAAAATAAAGTAGCTGGCGATTAAGGCAATGAAAGAGCCTATAAAAGTATCCGTAATTCGCTCACGAACAATATTCAGATCGCCCATTCCTATAAAGCTAAACATGATAAGAATAAAAGGTGTCATAAACAGAACACTTACCACATAATTTAAACGTTGAAAACTGTAAGCACCAATCATGAAAACTAGTAGAAATGCGAATCTCCAGGTTTCATCTTTCACAAAATAGATGATTAAAGCTCCCGCCAGCCCCCCTATAAAAGTGCCTATTAAACGTTCATAGTTTCGTTGTTTCGTTAAGCTGAAAGCAGGCTTAAGAATCACCAGGATGGTCAACAATATCCAATAGCTATGTGCGCCGGTAGTGATTTTAGAAATCAAATAACCTATAACACACACGATAGCTACGCGTATCGAATGCCGAAATATGGAAGATTGGAATGTAATATTTTCTAGAAAAAGCTTTATATCTAAGCTTTGATGTGATACAAATCGTCCCAGATCTGTTTCTGAACTAAGCGTCAGAGCATTCACTTTTTTATCTTTAAAATAACTGTAAATTGTATGTATGCGATTTATTATCGTCCGCATGTTGACCAATATTTTCTTCAGGACCAAATTGTTTTCCACTTGATCAATACTGGCTTTTAACTGCTCTAATTGCGGTTGAAAATCATATAAAGGTCTTGGTCTCTCATTGGCATTTATATCAACCCCTAAGTTTTCCAGCTCATTGCCAATGTTTTTGATGATGTTTCGGAACTTTTTTAAAACGCCTGTTTGGCCATAAACCGACCGGATGGTTTGATAATCATAATGAGAAGCCATGCTGTGTTCAAACAGATCATTTATATCCGAAAAGATCAGTATAAGTAAGCGGGCGGTGTTTGTTTGATTTTTTGTAATCATTTTGTCCTTGAACAAAACCTCACGAACGGTGTCTTGCTGCTCATGAACTATGATTTGCTGATCGATGAGTTTTTTATAATTGTCGTCAGGGCTTTGATCCAGGTTATAAAACTCCGCTTTTAATTTAATGTATTCGCCAACTTTGATTACGCACTCGCCTAACGTGTGCTGAGCAATACGGTAAGGGCGCAATTGTGCAACGGCAAGGCTTAAAGTCATATACCAAATTCCCCCAGCTGCAAGAAGAGCCGCATATTTAAATAAAGTATATGCGTTGAAGTTTTGATCTATGGTCAAGATCATAATGATCAATACGGCTGTAGAAATAGACGAAGCACGGTTACCATAAATATTGAACATCGAGAAAAAGAAAGACAGTAAAAAGATTTCAATTGCTACTAAATACGCAAATTGATTTATCAAACCGGTGATGATAGCTACGATAAGCATAAATGCAATGCAGGCAAGCATTGCGTTTCTTTTATGACTAACCGGACCGGCGTTATCAGGTATGCTTGTTGTAATGGCGCCCAGAGAGATAGTGATTCCGGTTTCAAGCTGACCCATTTGTGCAAAAATTAACGGTGGTAGCAACACCCCAAACGTAATTCTCAATCCGTCTGAAAAATACTGACTGAAAATGAATCGTCTTATTTCCTTAGCTTGCTGTATATCTATTTTTTGCATTCTGTCGCTCTATTTAAAAATCTTAAAAACAGAGAATTAATTTCTTTTATCGATTTTAGATAGTTTTTGGCAGATCATTGTGTTGAATTGATCTAAAATGTTGATAAACAGAGGTTTTACGTTGATAACCTGTTAATAACTAATCTATTTTTTCCTTGGTTCTAATACCCACATGTCGTACCTTAGATAGTATCAAACACAGCGTACTTTGATTGCCTCAAAATAAGAAAAGAACTTCGGTTTTTACTTATGAAAAGAGCGAAAGCTTTGAGTAGGCATACCGGAAAATAGATGATCCCTACGGGGAAAGAAGATGTTGAAGGTAAAACAAAGATTTGCGTGAAAAGCAGATTTGTCAAAGAAACGGGATTTGATTGCTTTATAGAACTACGGTTTTATAAGGTTGAACGGGAATCTAACTTGTAAGAGAAGGGTTCCCGTTTTTTTATGCCTTTTATAATCTCATTTTTTACATTTTTCTCTAAATTGCCTTTATGCAGGCTAAGGATAAAGGCAATCTTCAAAGAAAAATATTCGTGTTAGACACCTCCGTTATTTTACACGATCACGCGGCATTCAGAAATTTTCAAGAACATGATGTAGCCATCCCAATTCAGGTTCTGGAGGAACTTGATAACTTTAAAAATGGAAATGAAAATCGCAATTTCGAGGCCAGAAGCTTTATCAGAATCATAGATGATATTTCACATGATGATCTGGTTAGTGACTGGCTGCCCATAGGCGGTGCAAGCCGTGGTAAGTTTAAGATTGTACTCGACGAAAAAACAACATTAGCCGATGCCGAAGCTATTTTTGGAGCCGGAAAGTTCGATCACCGAATTTTGAATTCTGCAATTTTTCTCCAATCTCAACACCCTGAAAAAAAGGTAATTCTTGTTTCAAAAGATATTTGTTTACGACTAAAGGCTAAAGCGCTTAATATTTACGCCGAGGATTATGAAACAGGAAAAATTAAAAATCTTGACCAATTATATACAGGTAGCAGCCTGTTTGAGAATATTCCAGAGAAACATCTCACAGACCTAAAACGCGGGGTTTTGGCCCCAGATAAGTTGGGAATTGATTCTCTGCCGGGAAATCATTTTTTATTATTGAAAAGCAAGAAATATAAAGATGTATCAGCTTTTTACAGTAAAAAAGATGCAAAGCTCATTCAGTTAGGGCCTCAGGAGGCATTTAGGATCTCCAGTTTAAATCCTGAACAGGCGTTTGCCATGCATGCCTTGCTGAATCCTGATATTCAGCTAATAACTATTCAGGGGAATGCCGGAACCGGTAAAACGTTGTTAGCGCTGGCTTGCGCATTAGAACAAAGACGGGATTACCGGCAAATTTTAGTATCCCGGCCCATTGTTCCTCTAAGCAATAAAGATATCGGATTTTTGCCTGGAGATATAAAGTCGAAGGTTGATCCTTATATGACCCCGATTTGGGATAATCTAAAATTTATCAGAGACCAATTCGCTGACGACCCTAAAATTCAGCTGAAGCTTGACGAGTTGGTTAATAATGAGAAAATCGCGATTTCTCCACTAGCCTTTATTAGAGGAAGAACTTTAACTAAGTTGTTCTTTATAATAGATGAAGCACAAAATCTTACACCTCATGAGGTGAAAACCATAATTTCAAGAGCAGGGGAGGGCACAAAAGTGGTGTTTACCGGTGATATTTATCAGATTGATACACCGTATCTTGATTCTGAAAGTAATGGACTCTCTTATTTGATCGATAAAGCGAAATCTCATCCTTTGTATGCGCATATAACTTTACAAAAAGGCGAAAGAAGTGAGTTGGCTAACTTGGCTAATGAACTTCTGTAAGGCTTTCCCTAGTTAATCAGAGGGTCAGTGAAAATTCCAGATAATGCTGATGGTTTGAATGGTTTTTCTATATACCCCGTCACATCCTCTAGTGCGATAGCTCTGTTAATTTCACTCTCAATAACAGAGGAGGATACTATGTAAATTTTTATTTTTTTCTGAATGTGAGATTTCAACACCGCAAATTGCTGCAAAAATTGCCATCCGTTTATAACAGGCATATTCAGGTCTAAAAAGATAATATCCGGTAATATTTCAGGGCATTCTAAGTTTTCGTGAAAAAAACTAAGAGCATCATATCCATTATCAAAGGATATAATATGTTTTGATAACCCCTGAAGCTGAATCGTTTTTTCTATCGTGAAATGATGAATTTTGTCGTCATCAATAATACATACTGTTTCCATTATTATACATATACAAAAAACATGCAAAGAGATATAGGCTCTATTTTTGGGTATTTGACTAGTGTTTTAGTAAAAAATTCCTCAGACAGGAGGGCAAGTGTGGAAATTTATCTCAATATTGGATGATCGCGCCCGAAGAAAGGCTAAAATATATCAATGTTGTACTTCACAGCTTCCAAATGATCGTCCTCTCGACCTTCCATAAACAGCACTACTTTATATTCTGTTAAGTTATCATTAAAGCCCAAAAACATTCTTCTAAAACATTTTTTCAAGATGGGAGTAAGAAGTAAACATAAAACTTCGCAATAATGAGGGAAGTCTTTTTTTAATACAGTGTCATAGAAGTCGTTACGATTAAAATCAGACATGTTGATCGTTAATATCCCTGCATTAAAAAAACCGCTTATTAATTCTCCCCTGGCATCAGACGACAGTCTGTCTAACCATTCTTCAGATAGCTCTTCAAAGATTGTATTATTGAGATTAATGGTTATTAACTGTCGGTACAGATTTAACATGCAACACTTCTACTAATGATAACTTATGGAAGTATCCTCAATTTTAATTCCAAAAACTTTTTTTAAAATTAAAATTAAAAGTCCTGAAAAAAAGATTGGCTTAACTGCTTTGGAATGAATTAAATACATTTTTACTTTTTTTCGTTATTTATGTTTCAATAAATTCGCCTTGTTTATTAGACATTTAATTGTAGGTTAATAAAGGCAGATTCTTTGTTTCGTGCAGATTAAATAGAGTCGAGATGTTTGCGCAGATTTGATCCTTTAGCTTTAAAGTTTTTAGGTGTTAGCCCCGTTATCTTTTTAAATTGAGAAGATAAATGAGCCACACTACTGTATCCATTTTTATAAGCGATTTCACTTAAACTAAGTTCGTCGTATATGAGCATTTCTTTGACCCGCTCAATTCGTTGGTTTATAAGAAACTTTTCTATTGTAATACCTTCTACTTCGGAAAAGAGATTACTTAATTGAGAATAATCTTTGTTTAGTTGATGTGAGAGAACGTCCGAGAGTTTATGCTTTACTTTATCCTCTGAATGATGTACCTGAGATATAATAATATTCTTTATCTTTTCAATCGTTTTCTGCTTTTGATCGTCAAGTAGTTCAAATCCCAGCTCATTTAATTCATTACTTAAGGTGATGCTTTGTTCTTTTGTAAGACTATCCTTTAGAATAACTTCGCCTAGCTGGATATGTAAAGGTTCAATGCCGTTCTGCTTCAACTGATTTTCAACAGCTGAAATACAGCGTCTGCAAACCATGTTTTTTATATAAAGCTTTTGCATCAGTATTTATATTTATAGCTTCTCGCCATGCTGGCTCAAATCTAAGCCGATACGTTCTTCTTCGCCAGACACCCTTAGCGGAGAAATCATATCAGTGATTTTCAGCAATAGTAATGAGCCGAAAAAAGCAAAAATTGAAACACAGATTAAAGCAAGTGTCTGCACTGCGAATAACCTGAATTCTCCAAAGATAAGTCCATTTACTGTTACTACGTCAGGATTAATTGCTTTGGATGCAAAAACACCCGTTAACAGCATGCCAACCATACCACCCACACCATGGCAGGGAAATACATCAAGGGTATCGTCGATTGATGTTCTGGTGCGCCAATCTACAACAACATTGCTTACAAGAGATGAAATGATGCCTATTGCCAGCGAGTGAGGGATGGTAACAAACCCAGCCGCCGGAGTAATTGCTACGAGGCCAACCACGGCTCCAATACATGTGCCCATGGCGGAAGGTTTCCGACCTTTAAATGCATCGAAGAAGATCCATGCCAAGGCTGCTGCCGATGATGATGCCATCGTAGTGCTTAAAGCGATTACCGAAAGCTTTCCCGATCCAAAAGCCGATCCCGCATTAAATCCAAACCAGCCAAACCAAAGTAAGCCGGTTCCTAGTAATACATAAGTGATTCTGGCGGGATTGTGATTTGGTTCATTTCGGCGTTTTAAATAAAGTGCAGAAGCTAGTGCCGCCCATCCGGCAGACATATGAACCACTGTTCCTCCTGCAAAATCTAACACCCCTAATTTTGCTAAAATGCCGTCCGGATGCCAGGTAGCATGTGCAAGTGGTGCATATATAAAAATGAAGAACAGACAAATAAAGAGTACATAGGAAATAAATCTGATTCGTTCCGCAAAAGCACCTGTGATTAAAGCAGGCGTGATAATAGCAAACTTTAACTGGTACATAGCAAATAAGGCAAAGGGGATAGTGGGCGCTAATTCCCACGGTGCTCCGTCGATCACGCCGTTCATCATAAAAAAGTCAAGTGGATTTCCAATAAAACCACCAAAACTCTTTCCAAAAACCAGGCTGAAGCCAAAAACAAACCAAATTACAGTGATCACCGCCAGGCATATATAGCTCTGAAGCATGGTCGAAATCACATTTTTTTTGTTAACCATTCCTCCATAAAAGAAAGCAAGTCCAGGAGTCATAATAAATACAAGAGCGGTTGCTGTTAGCATCCAGGCCGTATCGGTAGAACTTATACCCCCATACTGAATTTCTGATTTAGGGATTGATGGGAAAAAGAAACATAAACTTAAAATAACCAGAAGGAAAAGGAAGGGAATCTTATATAATTTTTTTGACATTTGTTGGTGTTGATTCGGGCGGCAAATATATTTTAAATAATAGGAATTAGCGAAATCAAAAAGTTTAATCGCTCTGGTTTTTCAGCAAACCATCAGATTTAATCCCTGCGCCGCCTATTCAAAAATAATCGTTCTGTTGCCCGAAATGAAAACGCGGTCTTGAAATACCAGTCGCATTGCCTTACTTAAAACCGATTTTTCTATCTCTTTCCCTGCTATCACCATTTCATGAGGTCCGAATGTATGATTTACAGGAATTGTTTGTTGTACAATAATTGGCCCTTCATCTAAATCATTGGTCACAAAATGTGCCGTTGCTCCTAACAATTTTACACCTCTTTCATATGCTTGCCGGTATGGATTGGCTCCAATAAAAGCGGGTAAAAATGAATGATGGATATTGATGATCTTATTTGTAAAGTGTTCGACAAAGTTGGGAGATAAAATCCTCATAAACTTTGCCAATACGATATAATCTAAATCATAGCCACTTAAAGTTTGAATCAGTTCTTTCTCAAATTCTTCCTTAGATCTATTTTCATGCGATATGTAATGAAAGGGAATATCGAATCGCTCAGTAAATGATTGAAGAATATTGTAATTCCCCGCCACGCAGCAAACCCGGGCGTCTAGGGTATTGAAGAAATGTCGCACAAGTGCATCACCAAGACAATGATATTCTTTTGTAACAAGTACTGCAATCCGTTTCTCGGTTTTGGGATTGATGCTTAATTGGGCCTGCTCGGGCAATCCTTCTAAAAGCTCATTTCGAAGTTTATCCTCATTGAATATTTCTCCAGAAAGTTCTATGCGCGCAAAAAAGCGATTGCCCGCTTCGTCAACAAATTCACGCATTGCAGTAATATTTAGATCGTGTTGGGCTAAAACTTTTGTAATTAAAGCTACAAGTCCTACTTCGTCCTTACAGTGAATAAGGATTAATGATTTCTTCATGAACAAAGATATTTCATTTTTAGCTTTCAAGAAATAATTAGTTGATCTGCTGTTATGTATCCGCTTTTTCTTTTTAAGCAAAACAGTTTGTCATAACTGGTGTTACAAAGGTAAAATCACTTAAATAATTTAAATCATGAAAAAGCTAATCTATACACTTACAGCAGTTATTTTGTTGGGTTTATCGACGAATACGTCAGTTGCGGCTGATAAAACATCGCCTAAAGAACTAACGGAACAGCAACAAGCTCAATTGCAACAGGTTCAACGCAGAGTTGAAGAGATAAAAGCAATGGACAAATCAGACCTGACCCGTCAGGAGCGTAAAGAATTAAAAAAAGAGTTAAGAGAAATGAAATCTCAGGCTCAGGCTATAACTAGCGGTGGTGTTTATCTTTCTGTTGGAGCTATCATTATCATTATTTTGTTATTGATTCTTATACTATAATAAAATCCGTCTACCATGAACGCATCAGGACAAACCCACGACCATAATAAAATTCGGAAATGGGCCGAAGAGCGTGGAGGTATTCCTACAAAAATAAAAGATACCGGAAGAGCTGATGACGAGGGAGTGTTAAGAATTCATTTTCCGAAGAACAGCGATAATAATGACCGGTTTGAAGAGATTAGTTGGGAAGATTTTTTTGAAAACTTCGATGAAAATAAATTGGAGTTTCTTTATCAGGATAAAAAGGCCGATGGAGAAACAAGCACCTTCCATAAATTCATTGAAAGGAAATAATTTAAATAAAAAGGCTGCTTTAGGGCAGCTTTTTTATTGAGTTAAACATCGAGGATTGCTTCCTGTAATCTATTCTGATTGTCTGTCGGCCTAATAGACAGAGATATTACATAATTTACTGGTTTGTGTCTTGCCCCGGATTTTGGTAAGACGACAGTATTTTTTTTAAATCATCCGGCGTATCAACAGCCTGATTTTCAATGTCTGTTATTGCTACTTTGATTCTATATCCATTTTCAATCCAGCGTAGTTGCTCTAAGGCTTCGGCTTTTTCCAAACTTGATACCGCCAGCTTTGTGATAGTTTTCAGAATGCCTATCCTATAGCCGTATATTCCAATATGCTTGTAAAATGTATGCGAATCAATCCAGTGCTGAAGTTCAATATTTCGAAGATAGGGGATCGCTGTCCTACTAAAGTAGATAGCCTCAGAATTTGAATTAAGGATCACTTTAGGAGAATTCGGATTGTGTAATTCTTCGCTTGTATTGATTTTCTTTACCAGCGTAGCCAGCTCTGTGCCTTCCGACTCGAAGCAAGTGCATAGCATATCAATTTGTTTAGGATCTATAAATGGCTCATCACCCTGAATGTTAATCAATATATCGAAGCCAGGGAGCTTTTCAGCTACTTCCGCACATCTGTCCGTACCGCTTTGATGATCCGCTGATGTAAGAATTGCACGACCGCCAAAAGCTCTTACATGCAAGAGAATGCGTTCGTCATCTGTTGCTACAACAACTTCATCTAATTTAGCCGACTGTAGGGCTTGTTCATATACTAACTGTATCATGGTTTTGCCATTGATATCTATCAATGGTTTACCAGGAAATCGGGTCGAGGCATATCGGGCAGGAATAATTCCAAGAATGCGCATTTTTTTTCTTTAAATTAAAACAGTCCGTTTGTTTCTCGCTGAACTTTTTCAATGATTGCACCTAAATCTTCCGGTTTATTCGCAAAATCCAGACTGTCTTTATCAAGAATTAATAGTTTGCCTTCTTTATATCCATTAATCCACTTCTGGTATTTATCGTTTAGTTTAGAAAGATAATCTAAGCGAATCCCTGCTTCATACTCACGGCCTCTGCGTTGAATATTATTCACTAAAGTTGGCACAGATGCTTTAAGATAAATAAGCAGGTCTGGTGGTTTGATAAAAGAAGTCATATTATCAAAAATAGCCCTGTAGTTTTCATAGTCGCGGGATGTCATCAATCCCATATCATGCAAATTCTCTGCAAAGATGTAAGCATCCTCGTAAATGGTTCTGTCTTGCACAATATTGTGAGAGGCTGTCTGGATTTCGCGAATTTGTTGAAAACGACTGTTGAGGAAATAGATCTGAAGATTGAAGCTCCAGCGCTTCATGTCATTATAAAAATCCTCGAGGTAGGGATTATTGTCGATGGCTTCGTATTGAGCCTCCCAGGCAAGGTGTTTTGATAATAATTCCGTTAAGGTAGTTTTTCCGGCTCCTATATTTCCTACAATGGCGATGTGCATCCTATAAATGTATAATTCAAATTTGAAATTCGAAAGGCTAGCGGTTAAAAACTTTTGAACCCAATTAGTTCACGTACCTCTTTAATAGTTTTTAAAGCACTCATATTTGCTTTATCTGCACCATACCTGGAAACCTCACGTAAGTAAGCAGTATTTGCGGCTATGTCGTTTATTCGCTCGCGGACGGGCTCTGTAGCTATTATCATATCTTCTGCCAGCTGCTTTTTTAAATCGCCGTAACGAATCTGACAGGTATTATATAGATCATTGAAGTGATCGAATGTTTCTTGCGATGATACCACCTTCATTAAATCAAATAAATTCTGGATAGCATCCGGCTTTTCTGAATTTTGCTCAGTCGGTCCGCTATCAGTCACAGCACGCATCACCTTTTTACGAATAACTTCCGGACTATCAGATAAATATACAGCATTCGCTTCACCTTCAGATTTTCCCATTTTTCCTTTGCCATCCAGGCCTGGAATCTTTACCAGTTTTTGAGTGAAATTAAAAGCATAAGGCTCAGGGAAATATTCGGTATTGTACATCCTGTTAAAGCGGTTTCCAAAGGTTCTGGCCATCTCAAGGTGTTGCTCCTGATCTTTACCTACCGGCACTTTTGTTGCTTTGTGAATTAGAATATCTGCGGCCATAAGTACCGGGTAGGTGAGTAAACCGGCATTCACATTATCAGGCTGAGCTCTTACTTTATCTTTAAATGATGTACTTCTTTCCAATTCGCCCATATAAGCATTCATATTTAAGTACAGGTATAACTCCGCTATTGCGGGGATATCTGACTGCACGTAAATAGTAGCCTTTTCGGGATCGATACCTGCTGCTAAATATTCAATAAGAACCTGCCTTACGTTAGCATGCAAATTTTCGGGAGTAGGATGGGTGGTTAGCGAATGATAATCAGCAATAAAAAAAAAGCAATTATACTCATGCTGCATTTTAACGAAGTTTTGAACTGCTCCGTAATAATTTCCTAAATGTAATTTTCCGGTACTTCTAATACCGCTTACAACAGTTTCCATACATGGGCGAAAGTAAGGAATTTTTATATTTTTGAGCCCAATGAAGCTGATATTGAAAAAGTGCCACAGATTGGTGTACCTGACGGGGGTGGTTTTTTTCTTTGCGCTGCTATACCCTTTTCTTTTTTTCTATTCCCGAAAGGTTTCGAGGTATGCAACATTAAACCACATACGTAGATTGTATGCTCATTTAAGTTCTGCATTAGCCGGCTTTGTATTTATATTTAGGAAGGAGACACCAATTGACTGGTCCAGAACCTACATAATCTGTTCAAATCACGCTTCGAACCTCGATATTCCTGCCATTACTTTAGCTGTTAAAACAAACTTTGCGTTCATGGGAAAACATGAGCTGCTTGATAATCATCTGTTAAAGCTTTTTTTCGAAACGATCGATATCCCATTAAACCGGGAAAGTAAAATGTCGGCTTTCAGGGCCTTTAAAAAAGGCGAGGAGTATCTAAAAAAAGGAATGAGCCTGGTTATTTTTCCAGAAGGCAAAATAGGAGACGATTATCCGCCGGTACTAAACGACTTTAAAAACGGTCCATTTCGATTAGCTATTGAACAGCAAATTCCGATTATACCGGTTAGTATATTAAATGTTTGGAAGAAAATGTGGGATGATGGCTCAAAATATGGAACAAGACCGGGAATTTGCGATATTTGCATTCACCAACCGGTCGAAACCACTGGTTTAACTTTGGCTGATAGCGAGGAGTTAAAAAACAAAATATATAAAATAATACACTCAGAACTGGAATATGAATATAGATAACGACACGATTGCAAAAATGGCGCATCTGGCCAGATTAGACGTTAATGTGAATGAGCAGGAATCGTTATTGAAAGACATGAACAACATTTTACATTTTATGGAAAAATTAAATGAGCTTGACACCAGCGAGGTGGAGCCTTTAATTTATCTAACCGACGAAGAGAATGTTTTTAGAGAAGATGAAGTACACCGAGAAATTACCCCGGCCGAGGCGTTAAAAAATGCGCCTATGCAAAACGGGTCGTATTTTCAGGTGGCTAAGGTGATTGATAAAGGATAGTTATTTGTCCCTATCTTCATCATCAAACTGCTCTTCAATATATTTTATTCTTGTTTTACCATGAGGACTGGGTATCCCGTCCCGATCCATATTCACAAATACCATTTTATCAATTGTTAAAATGCTTTTTCTTGTGATTTTATTCCGTACTTCACAGCATAAGGTAATGGAAGTGCGCCCAAAATGAGTTGCTGTTATACCCAACTCAATAATATCACCCTGTTTGGCCGAACTTACAAAATCTATTTGCGAGATGTATTTTGTGACAACGCGCTCGTTTTCTAACTGTACGATGGCATAAATTGCGGCTTCTTCATCAATCCAACGTAGTAAACTACCTCCAAATAATGTGCCGTTAGGATTTAAATCTTCGGGTTTAACCCATTTTCGTGTATGGAAATTCATAAGCTTCGTTTGTTTAAATTTAAAAACTTAGACGATTATATTAGTGCAGAAAATGTAAAAGTCTAAATTGATATTAACAAACCGACATTTTTCAACAATCGGCCGAAATAAAAGCAATTTTATTACTTTAAAGCACTCATGAAAATTTATACTAAAACCGGCGATAAAGGGTTTACTTCTTTAATAGGAGGAGTTAGGGTTCCGAAATATCATCTGCGTATCGAGAGTTACGGCACTGTTGACGAGTTAAATTCTTATATCGGATTAATTCGTGATCAGGTTGTTTCTGATTCATATAAGCGTATATTAAAGGAGATACAAGACAGGCTATTTACAATAGGTTCGGTCTTGGCCTCTGATCCAGAAAAATCCCGGATGAAAGTTCCGGACTTAACACAAGAAGATATTGAATTACTTGAAGGAGAAATTGATTCAATGGATTCGGTTTTACCTCAATTAAAACATTTTATTTTACCCGGTGGCTCTACGGCAATATCCTGTTGTCATGTGGCAAGATGTATTTGTCGGAGGGCAGAACGAATAACGGTGCAACTTTCTGCCGAAAGTTTCGTAGATGAAAAAGTTGTGGTGTATTTGAATAGGTTAAGCGATTACTTATTCGTGTTAGCACGAAAATTGTGTTTTGATGATGGAATTGAGGAAAATGTATGGATTCCTCGATTATAAAAGTTTGAAAAAAATATTTTAAATTCTTATAATTATTATTATACTTTTGCGACAAAATTTAGAACTTAAAACTTAGAAATATATGTACTGGACATTAGAATTAGCCTCACACCTGGAAGACGCTCCATGGCCTGCAACAAAAGACGAATTAATTGATTACGGTATCCGTTCTGGGGCACCAGTGGAAGTTATCGAAAATCTTCAGGCTTTGGAAGATGACGGTGAGCCTTATGAGAATATAGAAGAAATTTGGCCTGATTACCCCACAAAGGACGATTTTTTCTTTAATGAAGACGAATATTAAAAAGCTTTGTCCCTTGACAGGGCTTTTTTTTTGAAATAATATTTTAATTAATTTAAACAAAAGTGCGTCCTCCGGTATTATTAGAGTATATATTGAAAATTAATAATTAATAATCAATCAAACCAAAACATAATACTATGGGAAATTTACTTTATTTGATCGCAGTTGTCCTGATAATTATCTGGGCTGTGAGTTTTTTCGGAGGATACGCAACAGGTGGTGTTATCCACATTTTATTAGTAATAGCAATTATTGCAGTATTGCTTCGTGTTATAAGAGGAGCAGTTTAGTCCGAATTGCATAAAAACAAATAATTTTAATCCGGCGAAAGCCGGATTTTTTTATGTCCGATGTTGAAGGTAGAATTCTGCTATCTGCATGTCTTCAGCAAACGTGATCTTAATGTTTTTATAATCGCCTTCCGTAACAGCTATTTCAATACCTCTTTTCTCAACTACAGAAGCATCATCGGTGAATTCCGGAGTATAATCTTGCAAATAAGCCTGTTTCAATAAACCTGATTGGAAAACCTGAGGTGTTTGCACAAGCAATATATCTTCCCTGTTTAATGCCCTGGTATGGTTACTCTCTTTTTTTCGTACCGAATCTTTGCTGGTTACAGCGGGTATAACCGCACCGGTTTGCTCTGCTAACCTGAAACTTCTTGTAATCAATTCATTTGAAACGATTGGGCGAACTGCATCGTGCACAGCAATTACGGAATCCTCTAGTATAACCTGAAGTGCATTTCTCACCGAATGGAAACGTTGCTCACCATTGTTTACCAGGGTAACCGGTATGTTGAAATTGAATTTTGCAATAAGCTCTGACCAGAGCGATTGGTATTCGGAATTTAAAACCAGAATAATTTCTGGTTTTAAATCAGAATAATAGAATGCTTCGATAGTATGCATTAGTACTGGTTTTCCTTGCAATAACAAAAATTGCTTTGGAATATCCGACTTCATCCGGCTTCCAGAACCGCCTGCTACTATGATAGCGTAGTATTTCATGTTGAGGGAGTTGTGAGTTGTAAGTTATAGGTTGTAAGCATCCTGCAACTCATAACATTCAACCTTCAACTAAATAATTAACATCGCATCACCATAGCTGTAAAAGCGATATTTTTCTTTTACTGCTACTTCGTAAGCATGCATTACATGCTCATAGCCGCCAAAAGCACTAACCATCATCAATAAGGTTGACTCAGGTGTGTGGAAATTAGTAATCATACTATTGGCAATGCTAAAATCGTAAGGAGGAAAGATAAACTTACTGGTCCAGTCATTTGCCTGTTTCAAGGTATGGTTTGCCGAAACCGCCGATTCAATGGCCCGCATACTGGTTGTTCCGACAGCACAAATACGGCGTTTTTCTTCAATGGCTTTGTTAACGATATCCGCTGCTTTCTGCTCAATAATGAATTGCTCAGAATCCATTTTATGCTTGGTAAGATCTTCGACTTCAACGGCGCGGAAGGTTCCTAAACCCACATGAAGTGTTACTTCTGCAAATTCAACACCTTTTAATTCAAGGCGCTTCATTAATTCGCGACTAAAGTGTAAACCAGCTGTTGGAGCAGCCACCGCACCTTCGTTTTTGGCGAAGATTGTTTGGTAGCGTTCTTTATCTTCAGCCGTAGCTTTACGTTTGATATATTTAGGAAGGGGCGTTTCCCCTAAGATTTCAATGTTTCTGCGGAACTCTTCTTCGGTACCGTCAAAAAGGAAACGGATGGTACGTCCGCGTGAAGTTGTATTATCCACAACCTCGGCAACAAGTAGATCATCATCCCCAAAGTATAGTTTATTTCCTACGCGAATTTTACGGGCGGGATCAACCAAAACATCCCATAAACGTAATTCTTTATTTAGTTCACGTAGCAAAAAGACTTCGATAGTAGCCCCGGTTTTTTCTTTGTTTCCGTATAAGCGAGCCGGAAATACTTTGGTATTGTTAAGAATCATCACATCCTTATCGTCAAAATATCCCAAAATATCTTTAAATATTTTATGCTCTATAGCTCCGGTTTTCCGGTCAAGTACCATTAAACGAGCCTCATCCCTCTGATTTGCAGGGTCATGAGCAATTAAAGAGTCGGGTAAATTGAATTTAAACTGCGATAACTTCATATTAAAATTATAAAAATTTCAGGGCGCAAATTTAGTTATTTTATTCTAAATAAGGTCCTTGTTTGAGTTTTTTCTTATTCGTAGCCAGCTGCACAGAGTTTGCGGATGCTACAGAGATTCGATTTCTTTAAGTAGCTCGTCTTTATTAATCGGCACAACTCCAACCGACTCGCAAACCAGTCCACCGGCAAGGTTTGCTATAGCTGCGGTTGCAAATTCATCATAGCCGGCAGCAAGGCATACAGCAGTTGTTGCAATAACAGTATCTCCCGCTCCGGAAACATCAGCGATATTTCTGATATGTGCCGGTATTATATTTCTTCCCTTTTGCGAATGCATATAAACGCCATACTCAGAAAGAGTTACCATTATCATCTTTGCGCCAAGCTGATTTTGGAGGTTTTGAACTGAGTGTTCAAGCTCTTCGTGATTGCGGGGGTCAAGATCGATTTTTAAACCTTCCCGTAATTCCTTTAAATTAGGCTTGAAGAGTGTTACGCCTTTGTACTTTAAGAAATTGCGTTTTTTAGGATCAACAACTGTGATTATGTTGTTTTGATTAGCCAGGCTTACAACCTGATCGATCAGGTATTCTGAGATAACTCCTTTGTCGTAATCTTCAAAAACAATCGCATCGATTTTTTGACTAGCTAATAATCCTGTTATTGCAGAAAGTAATTTTTCGGAATCTTGCTTTGAAATTTCTTCATCAATCTCGGCGTCAATTCGCAGCATTTGTTGATTATGGCCGATAACTCTTGTTTTAACGGTCGTTGGTCTGCTATCTAATTGAATTATTCCAGAAGTGGATAGATGGTTTTTTCGGAGGATGTCTATAAATTCATCACCTTCTTTATCGGCACCTACAACAGCGCAAATAATAGGGACAGCACCCAGTGCCTGAATATTAAGAGCAACATTTGCGGCTCCGCCTAGTCTATTTTCTTTTTTTCGTACCGAAATGATAGGTACAGGTGCCTCCGGAGAAATGCGTTCCACACTTCCCCAGAGGTACGAGTCCATCATGACATCGCCAATGATTAAGATACTAAGATTATTAAACTGCTGAAACAGCTTTTGCATCCTTTAACTGTCCTAGAGCATATTTAATTCTTGAAGCGGCGTCTATTAGTTTGTCTTCCGCAGCAGCATAGGATATACGTAAACCGTTCGGGTCGCCGAAAGAATCGCCGCTTACAACAGCAACATGTCCTGTGTTTAATAAATATAGAGCCAACTCATCGCCATTTGAAATTACGGCGCCATCAGGTGCCGTTTTTCCGAAGAATGAACGCACATCGGCGAAAAAGTAAAAGGCTCCGGCCGGAACATTCACTTTTAATCCTGGTATTTCTTTTAATAAGTTATAAACCAAATCACGACGTTTTAAGAAAACCTTTTGCATTTCCTTAACGCTGTCTAAGCTTCCAAGATATGCAGCCACACCGGCATGCTGGGTAATTGAACAAGTTCCGGAAGTAACCTGACTTTGTAACTTGTCGCAAGCATCAGCAATTTCTTTATTGCTTGCAGAAAAACCTAAACGCCAGCCTGTCATCGCGTAAGCTTTAGATAAACCGTTGATGATAATTACACGGTCTTTAACACTTGGAAACTCGGCGATCGAAACATGCTCTCCAATGAAATTGATGTGTTCATATATCTCATCAGAAATTATGTAGATGTTAGGATATTTTTCAAAAACCTTAACCAAAGCAGCCAATGCATCACGGGTGTAAACCGTCCCGGTTGGATTATTTGGCGAGGAGAACATAAACATCTTGGTTTTTGGCGTAATTGCTGCCTCAAGCTGTTCTGGGGTTATTTTAAAATCATTGTCAATTGTAGCGTTAATAAACACCGACTCGCCTTCGGCAAGTTTTACAAGTTCTGAATAAGAAACCCAGTATGGAGTTGGTATGATTACTTCGTCTCCGGGATTTATTAAGCACAGAATAGTATTGGCTAAGGCCTGCTTAGCGCCTGTCGATACTACTATTTGATCGAAATTGTAATCTAGTTTATTTTCGCGTTTAAGCTTCGCTGCAATAGCTTTTCTTAAATCCGGAATACCTGCTACCGGTGTGTAGTAAGAATAGTTTGCGTCAATCGCTTTCTTTGCAGCATCCTTTACGAAATCAGGCGTAAAAAAATCTGTTTCTCCAAGGCTCAAGCTGATAACATCAACGCCTTTTGCTGCTAATTCTCTTCCGAGTTTAGCCATTTTTATGGTTGCAGACTCGGCAAGATTGTTTATTCTGTTGGATAAGATACTCATAAGCGCAAATATATGAAGCCTTTACAGATTGCGACATAAAAAAATATCTTTTATCGCCATTTTCCCGTTTTTACATAACCATAGTAGTAAATTTGGCCCCAGCACAGTTTGGAGTAGTGGAGAGACAAAAAAAAATTATAGTATTTGCCTTAGTTATGAGCTTCTTGCTAATGCTGGGGAAATTCATTGCCTATTTTATAACGTCATCAAATGCAATCTTAACCGATGCAGCCGAGAGTATTGTTAATGTTTTAGCCAGTGCTTTCGCATTCTATAGCATTTATTTATCCGCTCAACCAAAGGATCTTAATCATCCTTATGGCCACGGTAAAGTTGAATTCTTTTCGATGTTTGTTGAAGGATTGCTTATTTCGATGGCCGGATTGCTGATAATCCTAAAATCAACCTACAATCTATTCTTTCCGGTCGAAGTTCAATTATTATTTAATGGTTCGATCATTATTGCGATTACTGGCTTAATGAACTTTTTTCTGGGAAGATTATTGATAAAAGAAAGCAAGGTGACGAACTCCTTAGCGCTATATGCTGACGGAAAACATCTTCTGACCGATGCCTACAGCAGTGTTGCGCTGGTTATTGGTTTGCTGATAATTCATTTTACCGGAATATTATTTCTTGATAGTTTTTTGTCCATTATCATGGGATTGTACATAATCTATAATGGATATATATTGATACGAAGATCCGTCGGTGGATTGATGGATGAATCTGATTTCAAGGTTGTACAACACGTCATCAGTATTTTAAATGAGAACCGGCATAATGCATGGATTGACATCCATAATCTCAGAACGCAGAGCTATGGGCACGAGCTGCACATCGATTGCCATGTTACACTGCCTTATTATTATGAATTGAATAAAGTGCATGATGAAATTTCGCAGATTGACACATTAATTAATCAGAAGGGATTTGTCCGGACCGAGTTCTTTATTCATGCAGATCCATGTTTACCTCAGTGTTGCCATTATTGCAGAATGGAAGCTTGTCCGGTTAGAAGTGAAGTTCAAACCAAAGATATTGCCTGGACTCCTGAAATTGTAACAAGAAATCAAAAGCATTTTGAATAAATGAGTTGTACGTTGTATGTTATAAGTTGTAAGTTTCGGACGCTTTTAAATTGTGTGTTATAAGTTAAGTTCCAGGCTATGTATAAGTTCAATGTTCGTGTTTATGGATTACTGATTAATGAATGTAATCAGATTCTTATCAGCGATGAGGAAGAATATGGCGTGCGATTCAGCAAATTTCCGGGTGGAGGATTAGAATACGGTGAAGGTTTGATTGATGCTTTAAAACGTGAATTTATCGAAGAATGCGAAATGCCGGTTGAAGTAACAGAACATTTTTACACGACCGATTTTTTCGTAAAATCAGCATTTAACGATAGCCAGATAATAAGCGTTTATTACCTGGTGAAGCCCTTACACGAGATCAATCTGAGGTGTAAGGATATAATTTTTGATTTTGATGATGATGGAGACATTCGTCAGGCCTTCAGGTGGAGAAACTTACATGAACTGGAATTAACAGATGTTACGTTTCCAACCGATCAGAGAATTGTAGAACTATTGAAAGAAAAATGGCAAAAAGCTTAGCGGAACGTGATAAAGCAATCATCTGGCATCCCTACACCCAGATGAAAACAGCGGCAGATCCTATTGGTATTGTTAAAGGAGAAGGAGTTTATTTAATCGATGAAACGGGAAGAAAATATATTGATGCTGTATCCTCATGGTGGGTAAACCTTCACGGACATTCACATCCGCATATTGCGAAAAGAGTGTCAGAGCAGCTGTATACTCTTGAGCATGCAATTTTTGCGGGTTTTACGCATCTCCCGGCAGTTGAATTGGCTGAAGGATTGTTAACTATTCTCCCTGCTAACCAGGCAAAAATATTTTATTCTGACAATGGATCGACGGCGGTTGAAGTTGCTTTGAAAATGTGCCTCCAGTATTGGAGCAATAAAGGTGAACCGCGTAAGAAAGTACTTGCTTTTAATAACTCTTATCACGGCGACACCTTTGGCGCCATGTCGGTAAGCGCCAGAAGTGCATTTACGGCGCCTTTCGAAAGCTTGTTGTTCGATGTCGTTTATATTGATACCCCAAATGCGGAGAATATTGAAGATATCAAATCTCAAATATCAAATCTCAAATCTCAGATTTCCTCTTTTATATACGAACCCTTAGTGCAGGGATCGGCGGGGATGTTAATGTATGAGGCAAAATATCTGGATGAACTTTTAGATCATTGCCGACATTGTAATGTTTTTTTGATAGCCGATGAGGTAATGACAGGTTTTGGTCGAACCGGGAAGATTTTCGCTTCAGATTACCTTACAACTAAGCCTGATATCGTTTGTTTGTCGAAAGGTTTAACTGGCGGAACCATGGCTTTAGGGGTTACTTCCTGCACTCAGTCAATTTATGATGCTTTTCTTTCTGAGAATAAGTTAAAGACCTTTTTTCACGGCCATTCATTTACCGCGAATCCCATTGCATGTGCTGCTGCAGTAGCAAGTTTAGAGCTGACACTACACCCTGAAAATCTGGCGAATATTCGTCGGATTTCTGATTGTCACAGCCGATTTGCCGAAAAGATTAGCAGTCACGCTAAATTAAAAGATGTCCGTCAGACCGGAACGATTTTGGCCTTTGAGTGGGAAACAGAGGGAAATAGCTCATACTTTAGCAGTTTAAGGGATAGCTTATATTCGTACTTTTTAAAAGAAGGAATAATCCTTCGTCCCTTAGGCAATATTATTTATATTTTGCCTCCCTACTGTATTACAAACGAGCAACTGGACTTTATATATTCAAAAATAGAGGAAGCTCTTGAACTATTTTGATATGCAATTAAACACGCTTTTCGAGAAAATTATATCTAAGCCAGAGCTACATGCAAGGCTATTAAACACTCTTTCATTAATGGAGAATACCGGGGCAAGAAAAATCTCCGCATCCGAGCATTCCACCAACGTTACACTGATAATTTTAAAACATGCAGCTGAAGAGCACCGTCATGCGTATTATTTAAAGAAACAGATTGCAAAAATTGATGAAAGGCTGTGTCCTACTTACTCTTATGAATATTTGTTGGCTCCTGCCTCAAGTCGTTTATATTTAAATAAGCTCGATACAGAAGTAAGTCGCTATTTAAAAACAACACTTGGTTTAAGTGGAAACGAATTAAAATTTGCGGCCTATCTTCTGGTTACTTATGCTATTGAAGTGAGAGCCGATGAGTTATATCCTGTCTATCAGGAAGCCTTAGATTCGGCAAAAAGCAAAGTAAATGTTAAGTCCATAATTCTTGAAGAGGAAGGGCACCTTGAAGAAATGCTCAAGCAGTTAAAAGAATTTTCCGCTGATTGGGAAACACATGCGGAAAAAGCCTTGTCGATCGAATCTCAACTATTTAATGCATGGGCCCAGGCTTTAGAAAAAGAAATTTTGAACTAGGATGTTCCGTAAGCATTGCACCTTTAATTTTTGTTACTTCCTTATTCTTTTATTGAATGTCTATGCTTTAGCTATCCATAGCCAATTGCTTAAAATGATTGGCATGCCACTAGTCGGATTCTCTCTAATTCTTTACCTGGTAGTAAAAACAAAATTACAGGAGGGTTTTCACCGATTCATACTCATTGGATTGGTATTATCTCTGGCAGGTGATATTCAATTGCTATTTACATCTGGTATAGGGTTTTATTTGTTGACTGCGCTTATAGCATCGCTTATAAGCTACTTGTTTTATGCCAGAGCTTATTTTCAGGACTTTAAAAACGACCTCAGGAAAAGCAAACGCATTGGGAATATTTTAATTGGAGTAGCAGCTCTTATTGGCCTTAGTTTCTATTTATCTGCCAGAAAAAATCTTCAGGAGTTTAATTATCCTGTTATAGCTTATGTAATAGCTAGTTTAATAATGATAATGTTTGCAGCTTATCGTTATAGACGAGTTAACCAAACTAGTTTTAAGCTAATTTTAACCAGTACTATTGCATTTTCAATATCCGACTTAACAATTGGGTATTACAATTTTATTGAACCTGAAATCATCATGATGCATATTTACCTGGTTACCTACTTAATTGCTCAATACTTAGTAGTCATGGGAACCATAGAACGCCGGCTGATACGCAACGTTTCCTAAACTGTTTGTAAATTTCAAATCTTGTTCTACATTTGCATCGCTTTTGGTCCCCGATTATATCGGGGTTAAAAGGGAACCGGGTGCGAATCCCGGACAGTCCCGCTGCTGTATTCTCCGGCAACGGTTATTCAATCTTAAAGCCACTGTTCGCTTAGCGGATGGGAAGGCAGAATAACCGGGAGTAAGTCAGAAGACCTGCCATAAGTATTATAATTTCATAGCTTTCGGGGAATGAAGCTTGAGTGAAAGTACCTTTCGAGTATTTATCATTTAATCTCCTTCAATCTGTTTGCTGTGGGCCTTACTCACAACAAATGAACAAAAAAACACTCAGAATTGCAGCTGGCCTGGGGCTTGCTCAATTAGCGCTTCTTAGTACAGGAGCAGTCGCACAAGACTCGACATCAATCAAAACAAATTCTTTAGATCAGGTAGTTGTTACCGCCACACGCTCCCCAAAACGCAAGGCCGAAATTGGAAAGGTTGTGCGCGTTGTAACAGCTGAACAACTCAATCGAAGCCAGGGTAGAAATCTGCCCGAGGTATTAAACAATGTTGCCGGAATAACCTATTCGGGGGCAAACAATGCCTTTAGTAACAATGCTACATCGTTGTTTCTACGAGGAGCTTCAGCAGGGAATACCCTGATTTTAATTGATGGAATTCCAGTAAATGATGCTCAGAGCATTTCTAATGAGTACGATTTAAAGTCTATAGCCATTGATCAGATTGAGCGGGTAGAAATACTTAAAGGAGGAAATTCGACACTTTACGGCAGTGATGCTGTTGCGGGTGTTATTAATGTTATCACTAAAAAACCTTCTAAGCAGGCGTTAAACGCCAATGTTTTACTCTCTGCAGGAAGTTATCAAGCCAATAAACAAGCTATTGGCTTAAATGGCACTTTAGGAAAAACCGGTATAGCTTTTAATTATTCACATACAGGATCAAAAGAGTTTTCGTCTGCTACCGATGTGTCAGGAACTGGGAACTTTGATAAAGACAGATTCGATCAGCATGCTGTGAATGTGAATGCAAGGCAGCAGGTAACCGATAGAATTTCTGTGAATGGAAATATTCAATTGTCTAATAATATCGGGCTGTCTGACGGTGGATCGTTTGTGGATGATAAGGATTATACCTACGACCGAACACATTTTTTTGGTGGAATAACCGGTAAATATGCTTTGAATCAAGGAAGCATCGCGCTTAACCTAAGCAGTAATACCGTTGCCAGTAAGTTCGTGAATCTTCCGGACGATGGTTCTGCGTTTTTAAAAGCGGACAATAAAGGAAGGATTTGGCAAGCTGATTTGTTTTTCAACAAGCCGATAGCTTCATTTATTGAACTTAATTCAGGACTTAATTATCGCAAGGCAAATTCGGATCAGTATAGTGCCTACAGCAGCTACGATCCAAGTATTATCCCATCATCAAAAAGCACCGAGCTTAGTAGCGTATTTGCCTCAGTTTTCTTGAAAAATCTAGCCGGATTTCATTTGGAATTGGGCGGAAGATTCAATCATCATTCCGGATACGGAAACAACTTTACTTATACTATAAATCCATCTTATTTATTTGCAGAGCATTATAAGTTGTTTTTTAATGCTTCTTCGGCGTTCAAAGCACCAACCATATACCAGCTTTTTTCTACTTATGGAAATCCTGACCTTCAGCCGGAAGTTACTCACACATATGATGCAGGTTTTGATTTTGATTTTATACCGGGAAAGCTAAACTTCAATGCTACCGTTTTTCAACGACTAACTAAAGATGATTTAATTTTCTTTTATACAGAGCCGGTTACCTATGAGAGCTATTATAAAAATGGATCTAAACAAAATGATAAAGGCCTCGAGTTAGAACTTGGGGTTAATCCGATAAATAAATTGAATGTAAATGCCTGGTATTCATACATCAAAGGTGAAGCTACTGATCAAAATGGGCAAAGTATTGAAAGTTTCCTGCGAAGACCTCATAATTCAGTTGGAGGTTCGGCAGCCTATGCATTTAATAAAGCATTATCGTTTAATTTAATATATAAATATACCGGAGATCGATCCGATGCTTTTTACGATTCTAATTTCGAAAAACAAGTAATTGATTTAAAATCCTATTCCGTGTTAGATCTTTACCTGGAAGTAAAACCCCGTAAAAACATCATGGTATTTGGAGATTTCAAAAATTTATTGGATAAAGAATATATCGAGTGGGTAGGTTACAACACCCGCGGATTTAATTTCAATGCAGGAATTAAATATACAGTAAGATAATTTGATGGCGGAATTTTCCGCCATCTTCATTTAACCCCTTTAAAAATGGAAAAAGCCATATTCTGCTGGAGTGGAGGAAAAGATTCTTCTCTTTGTCTTTACGAAGTATTGAAAGCTGGAGAATTCGACGTCAAATACCTTCTAACAACGGTTAACGGAAATTTCAAACGAATTTCAATGCACGGGGTACAAGAAGAATTGCTCGAAAAACAGGCCGAGTCCATCGGTATTGAGCTAAAGAAGGTCTATGTCTACGAGGGCAGCAATGCCGAGTACGAGAAAAATATGGAGGATTTTCTTCTTGAGATGAAAGCAGAAGGAATTCACCATGTGATTTTTGGAGATATTTTTCTTGAAGATCTGCGGAAGTACCGAGAAGATAATCTGGCAAAGGTTGGAATGGAAGCTGTGTTTCCTCTGTGGAAACAAGACACAAATACACTAATCGAAATGTTTATTGAATTGGGGTTTAGAACTGTTACCTGTTGCGTAAATGATTTTTACCTCGGAGAAAACATGGTTGGAGCAGAAATTGATGAGGCCTTTGTAAAAGCTCTTCCCGAAAATGTTGACCCATGTGGAGAGAACGGCGAGTTTCACACTTTTTGTTTTGACGGACCAATATTTAAAACTCCGATACAGTTTTCTAAAGGTACCAATGTTTATAAACCATTGGAAATGAAAGGAGATAATGTGTGTTCAAGTCTTTCCGGAACCAAAGGTTTTTGGTATTGCGATCTTGTGCCAGCAGAATAAATAATTTTTTAATTTTATTTAATTATTCACGGGTTACTTATTGAGCATTTAGGTATTAAGCTTAAACAACCTTAAAAATATTTATATGAAAAATCTATTTAAATTCGGATTCTTAGCGTTAGCAATCACTTTATCAACTGCAGCTTGCAACTCTAACAAAACTGAAGAAGCTACATCAGATTCAATTGATTCAACTGCAGACGTAACAACTGATTCTTTAGAGAACCAAATTGATACTGTTGATTCTTCAGCGGATGCAACCATAGACTCAGTTAAACACTAAGTTTTTAAAAGATAGAAAAGCCGTTGCTTTAAGCAGCGGCTTTTTTTTTGCCCATTATTTAATCTCCAAAACTTCAAATTCCTTACCATTGAAGTTAAACTTTCCACCTTTTTTCAGTCCGGCCAGAAGTTTCCCGATAGGAGAGGCAGAGGAAATAGCAAAGAAGTTTTGGCTGTCTATATTGAACTGGCCAGCACTTACAGATATGAAGAAATTGCCATTATTGGTAAACACCAGGCTGCCATTTTGAACAGTTTTTAATACTTTCTCTATTTGTATCTGCAATAAGGCATGCTTTAATTTTTTAGCCTCATATAACTGAGCTTCATTACGGCTTATTTCCTGTTGCATCATTTCCCGCGTAGTTTCATATTTATCACCAGCGCTGCTTTTTGTATCGTCCTGCGATGCTTCTTTAGCCGAGGTTATCGCATTTTCTGTCGACTTTATCCGGTCATCAGCATATTCAAAGCATTTTTTAAGTAACTCTTGTTTCAGGTGAAGCATTGTGCAAAAGAATAAATTATTGAAGTTTTTTACAACGGAAAAAACAGGAGGGAGTTTATTATGGAGAATGGGTGTTCCATGCCACCATTTATCGGTCGGGGCACTTTTTACATCTTTTACCCTTTTTATACTTTTTGCAACATTTTTTTTGGTCGCAGCAGGATAAAAAGCTTGAAATGCCTTTGGCAATTTCCGGATCGGTAGGGATTATCCTATCATCTATATTCAAGTTCAGACTACCGATGTTTTCCATAATGCAAATATACTTATTTAGAATTATTCTAAACGAAACTTTTGAGCATTTAGTTTATATTGTATAAATTCAATTATAGCTATGATAAACAAAGTAGTTCCTGATGCAGAGGCTGCTATTTCTGATATAGTGGATGGAATGACACTGTTATTGGGTGGTTTTGGACTTTGCGGTATCCCCGAAAACTGTATTTCTGCTCTTGTAAAGAAACATATTACGGGCCTCACATGTATCTCAAATAACGCAGGAGTTGATGATTTCGGAATCGGATTAATGTTAAAACAGGGTCAGATAAAAAAAATGATAGCGTCGTATGTCGGTGAAAACGAAGAGTTTGAACGACAATTATTATCTGGAGAACTCGACGTCGAGCTCATCCCACAAGGAACTTTGGCTACCCGTTGTTTGGCAGCAGGTTATGGAATGCCTGCGATATTTACCCCGGCAGGAGTAGGTACCGAGGTCGCCCAGGACAAGGAAATCCGAAATTTCAATGGTAAAGATTACCTTATGGAGATGGCTTTTGATGCCGACTTCGCCTTGGTAAAAGCCTGGAAAGGAGATACAGCAGGAAATTTGATATACAAAGCTACGGCCCGAAATTTCAATCCTGTTATGGCAATGGCCGGAAAAATAACGATCGCCGAAGTAGAACATTTAGTTCCAATCGGAGAATTAGATCCCGATCAGGTTCATACGCCAGGTGTGTATGTTCAACGCATTTTTAAGGGAGCGAATTATGAAAAACGTATTGAGAAAAAAACAGTCAGAACCAGATAACTGAACTTAAAGCCAAAATTATGCTTGATAAAAACGGCATCGCGAAACGCATAGCTAAGGAAATTAAAGATGGTTATTATGTTAATCTGGGTATCGGCATTCCTACTTTAGTGGCAAATTACATACCCGAAGAGATGAGTGTGGTTCTTCAGTCTGAAAACGGTTTACTGGGTATGGGCCCGTTTCCTTATGAAGGCGAAGAAGATGCAGACCTGATCAATGCTGGAAAACAAACAATAACGACGCTTAAAGGCTCAGCATTTTTCGATTCTGCCATGAGCTTTGGAATGATTCGGGCTCAAAAAATTGATCTTACAATTTTAGGAGCCATGGAGGTTTCCGAAAATGGCGATATCGCCAATTGGAAAATTCCAGGCAAGCTGGTGAAAGGCATGGGAGGCGCCATGGATTTAGTAGCTTCGGCAAAACACATTATTGTTGCGATGCAGCATGTAAATAAAGCAGGTGAAAGCAAGCTTTTGCCTCATTGTGATCTGCCTTTGACGGGAGTGCATTGCGTAAAAAGGATCGTAACCGAGTTAGCCGTATTGGATATTTTGCCAGAAGGTGGTTTTAAACTGATTGAAAGAGCTCCTGGTGTATCGATTGATGAAATTAAAAGGGCTACAGCAGGGAAATTGATCATTGAGGGTGACATTCCGGAAATGCAGATCTAATCCGTTTAGATTATTCCATTAAGATTTCTTCTCGTCTATAAGCATAACATTTTCGATAGTTCAAGCAATTTAGATTTCGCATTGTTAACTATTGAAATTAATGCCATGAATACTCTTTTGATTCTGTTATTGTCTCTATTTTCCATCTTTTCCTGCAATCAAAAATCCGTGGACAAGACGGAAAATGTTGTCCGTAATAGTCCGGTGAAGCCGGATAGTACCTCAATAAAAGTAAATACGCTCTATTCCGATTTAACTAATCCATGGGGAATGGCCTGGTTACCTGATGGCAGGTTATTGGTAACAGAGAGACGTGGTGAAATATTGATTTTTAAAGATGATAAATATACAGGGCAAAAAGTAACAGGGGTTCCCGCAGTTTATAGCAAAGGACAAGGTGGCTTAATGGATATTCAGATCCATCCAAAATACAAGGATAATGGATGGATTTATCTGGTTTATTCAAAACCTCTAAGTGGCGGACGGGCAGCGACAACTCTTATGCGAGCGAAACTCGAAGGAAATCAATTAGTGCAAAAGGAAGAGATTTTTTTGGCGAGCCCTGCGTTAACAGCGGGTATTCATTTTGGAAGCCGGATCGCATTTGATAATGACGGTTATTTATATGTAATTGCGGGAGAAAGAGGAACCAATAAAAAAGTTCAGGATTTAAGTAATGATCTGGGTAAAATACACCGTTTGTTTGACGATGGCCGTGTGCCGAAGGATAATCCGTTTGTGAATCAGGCGGATGCAAAACCTTCCATTTGGACGTATGGGCACAGGAATCCTCAGGGAATGGTATATGATAAAGAAAACAACAGGCTTTGGGCGGTTGAACACGGACCAAAAGGAGGCGACGAGCTTAATTTGATAGAAAAAGGAAAAAATTATGGATGGCCTTTAGTCACTTATGGAATTGGTTACGATGGCTCAAAAATTTCTGATAAAACAGAAATGGAAGGGGTGCAAAACCCTGTTAAATATTGGGTACCCTCGCCGGCTCCTTGTGGTATGGCATTGGTAACCAGTGAAAAATATCCAGGTTGGAAAGGCAATCTATTAATAGGAAATTTGTCTTTCAGGTTTTTAAACCGCGTAAAGCTGGATGGAACCAAATTTGTTGGGGAGGAAAAACTTTTAGAGAATTTTGCCCGGATAAGGCACGTTGCTCAAAGTCCTGATGGTTATATCTATGTTATTACTGAAGCGCCTGGCAAGCTCTTAAAGCTTATGCCGCAGAATTAACAACAAAGGGTCCTGTTAATCGAACAGAACCCTCGTATGTTCTTACTTTACTTCAAATTCTACTTCAGTTTTACCCCATTCTATAGAAACTTCACCATTTTTTGAGATCATGAAAGTTAACTGCTCTTTCGGAGACTCAGTTGTTTCTGGTTTAACTGATACCCGCAGCTGATCCAGCTCTTCTTTGTACACAGTACCCCACTGATCCCATGTTTTATTGAAAATAATGGTCCATTCATTTTCTCCTGGAATGGTATAAAGGCTATATTTTCCGGCAGGGAGCGCTTTGCCTTCAATCGTTACATTTTTATTAACCTCAAAAACTGTGGCTTCATTTGCACCAGTTCTCCAGATTTTTCCGAAAGGCGCAATGTCTTTTCCAATTGTTCGGTTTTTTAACGAAGGCTGACTGTAGTCGATAGTAACAACAACTCCGTTATTAAGTGTTTCACTTACTTTAGCCGGCGGGCTCAGTCTTTTACTTTTGTCAACTTGTGCTGATACTGAATTTCCAACTAAAAGGGCTGCAAATAGGGTAAAAGCGAATAATTTATTCATCTTGATGGTGTTTAAAGGTTTTTAATAGAATATAACTGCAAATATATTGTCTGTATTGTAACCTCCACGTTAAATAGTTTGTTTGATACGGTAATAATAAAATTGTAACGAGAACTTTATAAAAAGCTCGTCTATTTTGTCAGTAGAAGTTTTTGAAATGCTGACATTCGTTGTTGAATTTACAATGGTTTTTTGCCGGGCTTTAACTCATGTTATGAAATCACTTCAAGGCTTTCTTTTACTGCTCTTTATAAACAGCGGATGTTCAATTCAGTCGCGTCCCGATTTAATTAAAGGTTATCAGACAGATAAACTGATTTACAAGAATGATTTTGAAAAAATTACGGATGATTTGATTGTAGAAACACCTCCAAATAAAAACTCTAAAGTATACGCTACTAATAATACCCTGTGTATTGATGTCGCTGCCGGCGCCACCGTTTGGTTGAATAAACAACTTAGCGGAAATTATCTTGTTCAGTACAGCAGAACGGTAAAAATTGATAGTGGACTAAATGACAGACTATCTGATTTTAATCAGTTTTGGATGGCAAGCGATCCGAAAAAGAGCAATTTGTTTACCAGGAGCGGTGTTTTTGAGGAATATGATTCATTAAAAATGTATTACATCGGCATGGGAGGAAATACCAATAAGACAACCAGATTTCGAAAATATTACGGCGATGGCAAGAAGCCATTATTGCAGGAGTATTTGGATGCTGAGCATTTGTTAAAGCCTAACAAAGAATATCACATCACATTAGTTGTTAAAAATGGCCTGCAGGAATTTTATGTAGATGGTAGGAAATATTTTAGCTTCAAAGATAACGAACCTTTAAAACAAGGATATTTTGGATTTCGAACTACGCAGTCAAGGCATGAAATAAAGGACTTTAGGATTTATTCTTTAAAATAGCTTCAAGTCTTTCAAGAAATATCAGTTGTGCCGGATGAATTTTTTTTCGGGCTTCTTGCAAAGAAAACCATTCGGCTTTGTCGGTTTCCGGGAAGGATGCCGTTTTTCCCGATTTGGGTGGCCATTCAATCTCAAACATATTCGATGAAATATAGCTCTTGTCAAAGTCGGTTTGTATTGCCCATGCTTTTATGTTTTTGCCACTTTTTGACCACGTGTCCCCGAGCCCGATGTACTCGTCCTTATCAATTACATTTCCTGTTTCCTCTGTAAACTCCCGGACGGCAACATCTAAAGGAACCTCATCTGAATATTCTCCCTTTGGGATAGACCAAACGCCCAGATCTTTTGTTTGATAAAAGGGACCTCCAGGATGAACAAGCAAAACTTCTATTTTATCGAAGGTTTTAAAAGCCAATATTCCAGCGCTGTGTTTTTTCATGCTATTTACAATGTACTAACTTAAATACAGTGTCCTAATGATTTTATACTTAGTGTATGTATTTTTATATACTTAATAAATAATTCGAATGTCAATAAAAATAAATAATTTAATAATTTGTCGATATCATTGATAGTTTGATATTAAAGTTTGTATTTTAGTGTCATATTGCTTTTGTCTATACTGCTTGGCTTAATATTTGTTAAAGTAGTATCGACCGCGAGTCATTAACTTAGTGTAATCGTAACACTATTAAAATTTGGAGGTATTTTATGAAATTAACAGAATTATTATTAAACGGATTTAGCTTTAAAGAAATCTTAAAACAGTTTTCAATGGATCAGTCTGAAATCAAAATTCAGGACGAAGATCTTATCTTATCCCGTAAGGATTTAAGTAACATTGAAATCTTAAAAGAACGCATTTTAATCCAGGGGAAGAACACTTCCGGGATTGTAAATTTATTCGGTACCCTACATTATAACTTGTTAAACCAACTTGCTGTTTTCGAATTAGATTCTGTTGAAAAGAAAGTTGTGGCCTAGTGCTATTTTAAATACTTCTATTATAAGGTCTGAAATTGAGTTTTCAGACCTTTTTTGTTTGTAAGATTAAGCATCTACCGAACTTTTGCTGATTTTTGCCGTAACAGGAATCATTTTTAATCAAATTATCGATATATTCACTTTAGGATGAATTTGCGCTCCAGATCACCAAGATATTTCTTTGTAGCACTTGCCTGGCTTTTACTACTGGCAACATCAGTTAAAGCTCAAGACAGCGACGAGCTTTTTCAGCGAGCCAGAAATTCTGCATTCGAAAAAAAGAATTATCCTTTAGCGATCAAACTTTCGCAAGAGGCATTGATCAAGAGCCCGGATTATAATGAAATTAGGGTCTTTCTTGGCCGCCTTTATACATGGTCGGACAAGCCAGACAGCGCAAGAATTCATTTCGGAATTGTGTTAAATAAAGACCCGGGTCACGAAGATGCAAGCCTGGCATATGGAAGTCTTGAATATTGGAATGATGATAATGTCAAAGCTCTTAATTTAGTTAACAATGGTTTAGAAGTGCATCCACATTCGAAGGGTTTACTTCTTTTGAAAGCGAAAATTCTAAATGGTAAGGGCGATTACGCTCAGGCGGATAAGACCGTTTCTCAGATTCTGAAGATCGACCCTAAAAATACGGAGGCCAGGGCAATGTCTCAAAGAATTAAAGAGAACAGCTCTAAAAACAAGTTTGGAATCAGTTATGATTTTGTTCATTTCGATAAGCAATTCGATGATCCCTGGCATTTGGCGAGTTTCGATTATGGCAGGCAAACTAAATTAGGATCTGTTTCTGCAAGGATAAACTATGCCAATCGTTTCAAAACTGACGGGCTGCAGTTTGAACTGGATGCCTATCCAAAAATTTCATCTACATTTTATACCTACGCTAGTGCAGGCTATTCTTCTGATAATATTTTTCCGAATTATCGTGCAGGATTTTCTTTATACGCCAATTTACCTGCTTCTTTCGAGGCCGATGCAGGATTCAGATTTTTAAGATTTGACGACAATACCTGGGTTTATACGCTGGCCTTGGGCAAATACTATAAGAATTACTGGTTTAACCTTCGGTCTTATTTAACACCTTCTGTCAGTTCCTTATCGCAGTCGTATTCTGTTAATGTGCGTTATTATTTTGGAGGGGCCGATGATTATATAAAGCTTGGTGCCGGAACCGGACTATCGCCCGACGAGTCTTCAAATATTGTTTTAATAGGAGGATTGGCCGACGGGACAAATTCCTATAAACTTAAATCCAATAATTTGAGCCTCGGTTTCGTACATACAATAAAAACATTCAATGTCCTTTCTTTAAATGCTTCATGGCTTAATCAGGAATTTCGTAAAAGCACCTTTGGAAATCAAAGTACTGTATCCTTAAGTTATCAAAGACGGTTTTAAATCTATTATCACTCCGTCATCATCAGGAAGCCTCCGTCATTCATCAGGAAGGCTCCGTCATTCATCAGGAAAGTTCCATCGCTTTCGAAAAAAAATAATCTTCAGATTTAAGCCTCGGGGTATTTTGTTGCTAGAAAGGTCAATTTGTATCTGTAAGCGCGGTATGACAGGTTAAAAACTTATCATAACATTTAATAATCTTTATTAGGTGCAACAAAATAATTTAAGCTTTCGTATACAGCGTCAATAATTTTTTATCACGCTCCATTATGTTAAAAAAGTTTAATGTATTACAAAGTCTAATATTAGCGGTTCTTGCGCTGCTGTGCCAGGTTAGTTTTGCCCAAAATGTTGGTATAAATTCAACGGGTACAGCACCTGATGCTTCGGCAGGGTTGGATGTTAGTTTTACAGACAGGGGGTTTCTGGCACCCAGAATGACGCTGGCCCAAAGAGGTCTTATATCAAATCCGGCCCAAGGTTTACTTGTTTATCAAACAGATGGAGTGGCTGGTTTTTATTACAATTCAGGAACTTCTGCTTCTCCTGTTTGGCTCTTGCTAAGCACCGGCACATCTGGTTGGAGCACAACAGGAAATTCAAGCACTACAGCTGGAACCAATTTTCTGGGTACAACAGATGCAGTTGATTTTGTAATTAAAACGAATAACACAGAAAGGGCTAGATTTTTAAGTAGCGGCTATGTGGGTATTGGAACTACTACGCCTGCCGTGCCCCTGCATGTCTCTTCAACAAGCGGTAATATTCTGTATCTACAAAGTACAACTGGGGGCTCAGGTACTCAGGCCAGCATTGCTTTTAAAACATATGGAGGCACGAATAACCCCACAGGCTTAATAAGTGCAGTAGATAATAATTACTCTTCATACTTTGCTTTTTTTACGAAGATGCCAGGAGCTGATGCAAATCCACTCGTAGAACGAATGAGGATCACAACTACAGGGGAGGTCGCTATTGGTACTGAAACAACAACTCCGGATGCATCTGCGAAATTACAAATAAATTCTACTTCGCAAGGTGTGCTAGTTCCAAGAGTGCAACTTACTGCTACAACTATAGCAGCACCTGTTACTTCTCCCGCTACTGGTTTATTGGTTTATAATCTAAATACTACGGGTGATGTAACTCCAGGGTTTTATTATTGGGCGGGCACCTGGATTCGACTTTCACCGGGTGGTACAACGCCACTCACCTCAAATTACTGGACCTACGATACTAATAATATTTATAGTAATACCACCGGAAGCGTGGGCATCGGGACCGGTGGAGCTCCTGGTTTTAACTCTACTACTGCTACAATCGGAGGCGTTGCTAACCAGGTGCAAAGAGAGAAATTTTTGGTGAATGCAGGGACAACGACCTCAAGAAATGCTATTGTAGCAAAAGGCTCTATCAACTCTTATCTTCAAATGAATATTCAAAATACATCTGCAGCGACCGGGGCAAGCACCGACATAGTAGCAACCGCAGATAACGGGAGTGAAACCACAAATTATGTAGACTTAGGTATTAATAGTAGTACGAATAATCAGGATTATTTTGGAGGTGTAAATGATGCGTATTTATACAACTTGGGACAGGATTTTTTAATTGGTACAGGTACTACAGGTAAACACCTGGCATTTTTGACCGGAGGGGGCGTACAATCTACAAATGAGCGTATGAGGATTCAAGGTGACGGTAAGGTCGGTATAGGCACGAATGCCCCAGCCGAACTCTTAGAAGTGAAGGGAACAGCATTATTCGGCGAAGGTACCACACGACAAGTAAAAATATCTAATGCAGAAGATGCCAATTCGCTAGATATTTTCACCTCCGCAGATAAGCCGCTACGAATTAGTAATAACGGTTTGGTTGATGGTGCAAGCTTACAACTAAAGGGCTCTGCCGAAAACCACCTGTTTAGCTTTGAAGGTAAAGGAGGATTCAGATACTATTCAAGAAATACATCTTTAGAAAAATTCAGGGTTAATGATGGGGGAGATATTTATTTAACCACAACGGGGCAAAATACAGCCATCGATGCCAGGGGAAATATCAATGATTTTTATCAATTCAACGTAATGAATGAGAATTCAGGAAGTGATGCCAGTACGGATATTGTAGCTACTGCCAACAATGGAGATGATGATGACGCTTACATAGATATGGGTATCAATAGCGAAAATTACGATGCTACCGTTAATGGAAATACTGCTACTATCTTAAATGGTCCCAATGTTACCTATCTATATGGAAATGGCGCTAATATGGTTATTGGTAACGCTGCTCGTCAAAAACCCCTTATTTTTTTTACTAACAATTCAAATCAAGATGGAGGAGTAGATGGGAAGGGAACTGAACGGATGCGCATATTAGCAACTGGGGAAGTAGCAATCGGGACAAGCTCCGTAACTTCCGGTGTTAAGCTTGAGGTTAACGGAAATATAAAGGCAACAAACGTCGCCTATTCTTCCGATAGAAGATTAAAAACCCAGATAGAAGATTTGGATTATGGACTGAAAGACCTGCTGGCTTTAAAACCTGTTAAATATAATTGGAAAGATCCTCAGCAATCCAGTCAGAAACAAATAGGCCTGATTGCTCAAGATGCAAGAACTGTTATTCCCGAATTAGTATCCGGTGATGAAAGTAAGGAAACACTAAGTATCAATTACACAGAACTAATCCCCGTCCTTATCAATGCCATCAAAGAGCAACAAAAACAGATAGACGTGTTAAAGCAACAAGTTCAAAAACTTCAAAAATAAATACGAAATCCAATCTACCATACATTGTGAACCAAGAATATAGGTTATGAGTAAAACCAATTCAAAAACCATTAATGTTTTCCTGTCATTAGATCAGGCATCTATTAATAGTTACTTTAATAAACATGATCCTTCACCGATTTACAAGCGCCAGCTAAGTCATCAGTTCGAGCAATATATTCGCTCATCGGTGTCGTCGGCCAAACGCTTTGATCCGATTTTCTTTAAACTGAATTGTACGAATGATATTGATCAGCAGTTTGCAGAACCTTTGATGTATGCCATACGCAGGCATTTCGCTGAAAAAAAATCTGAAGAGATTAAAGCTTTCACTAAGTATAAAAAGCGCAATTATGCGGTTGTGATTGTTAGTTTAGTTATTGTTATTTTATTTAATCTCTTATTACCCTTGTTGCTGAATAAAGATATAGCCGACGAAATAGGTCTAACCCACCTTCTCGACGTGTTTTCATGGGTTATCTTCTTTCACCCTTTAGATGAATTGCTTTTTAACTGGAATCCGCATTTAAAGAGAATTTTACTAATGAATAAGCTTACTACAGCCGAATCAATAATTATAGGTAATGAGAAAAAGGTTAGTACTCCTGTTACTACTGAAACTTTCAGAGTCGTTGCTGCATAAGGTAATAGCTCAGTCTCAGTTAAGCCTCGAAAATTATTATTCGACCGGCAGTAATGGCCCTTTAGCAATAATGCCCATAGCCAGTTATCAAACCAGTAAGGGGTTTTATGCCGAAGGAAGGTACAATTATGAGGAATTAAATACTTTTTCATTCTACATGGGGAGATCGTTTTCAAAAGAATCTACTTTTTCATATTCAATAAGTCCCATAGCAGGTATTGTTATCGGGCAATTTAATGGGGGCTCGGTTGGTGCAAACATCAGCCTCGGCTACAAAAACTTTTACTTGTACTCGCAGCCTCAGTACACTTTCGCAGTCGAGAATAGTGTCAATAATTATATTTATAGCTGGACAGATGTTACTTACAGTCCCTTAAGCTGGCTTTCAGTTGGCTTCTCTCTCCAGCACACTAAACCCAATCAGTCAAAAGGATTTTTGGAGAATGGATTGGTTTTGGAGACAGCTTTTAAAAAATTTACGTTTCCGATTTATATATTCAATCCTCAGTCAAAAGACAGATCCATTGTTTTAGGCGCTAATTTTGAACTTAATTTCAAGAAGAAGAAAGTTTCAGAAAATAAAAAGTCCGACAGTTTTAGGGATGTTTATCCGGTCAATATTATTGCAAATTCAGCAGCAGAGGATAAAAAAGCTTCTTCAAATCAGGAAAGCGAGCATCTTACAGCAGGCGTGGTCAAAGTCCGTAGAGTGAATGTGGTTGTTCATACTAAAACCGACGACACTGAAATCCTTGATCATAATTTTAAGCCCACTCAGAATTTAAATTCTTCTTCCGAAAAACCGAACCAAATTAGTAGACAGCAGAGCCAGCTTGTTTCAAATATAAATGCAGGTGCTGGAACCGCCAAAGAGTTTAAAAGTTTACTAGCTCCTCCCGCTGTAAAATCGGGTTCGCCGCTAGATGAAAAAAAAGCGGAGATTTCTTCGGGTAATAGAGTATATTATGCATTATTATTAGGACCTTTTATCAATGAAGATCAGGCGACAAAAATGAAAGATAAACTCGACATTGATTTTTCCGCTGATGTGGTGGTTTATTCAGAGCATGGAAAGTTTAAGATCAGAATTCCTGGCTTTTCGGAACAAAAAGAAGCCGAATCTTTTGGTTTAAATGTTACCATGGGCTTAAAAGTAGCTTCTTCTGTAGTTTCTTATAAAGTTAAGAATATTGATGCAGTGCCTTTGAAAACTTTACCGAAGCCATTTGAAGCAACCCAGTTATAATAGTTGAATTTAGGAGATATCGTTAAAAATAGTATTAATAGAGATTTATGAACATCGGAAGCATTGTGTTTATTATTGGAGATGCACTCCCTACACCAATCTGGTTAACCTGGTGGTTTCAGCTATTTGTGGTGACTCTGGTCGCAGTAGGTGCTTATTTATTCCATCGCTCAAAAGTTAATGAAATTGAGCATCGGGTTGGCGATTTAGAAAGACAATTGCTTGAGCGCAGCGAGTTGTTATCGTATGCAAAGCAGAATGAACAGAGTTCTCGTGATCTTGCTGCTCTTGAAAGTAGAAATAAAAGTCAGTTGCTGTCCAAAATCAGTCATGATATACGCACACCCATGACTACCATGATGGGAATGGCTGCATTGCTGAACGAAACTCAGCTAAATCCAGAGCAACACGAATACACGAATACGATACTTGATTCCGGTGAAAACCTGTTAAAGCTTATTAATGATATTTTGATAAACGATATTCTTGAATATTCAAGATTTGAATCAGGAAAGGAGCTCGAGCAGAAAGACTTCGATCTTCGAAATACAGTGGAAGAAGTACTGGATGTTTTTGCATCGAAGGCGGCTAAGCAAAACATTGACTTAATATACAATATTGATCACGATGTACCGACTCAGGTTGTTGGAGATGCAATGCGCTTGCATCAGATATTGACAAACCTGATGAAAAACTCTATACGTTTTACCCTGCACGGCGAGGTTTTTATAGCCGTACATTTTGTTAAAGCGAGTGATGATAACCGCGTGATGCTCGAGTTTGAAATACGAGATACCGGAATGGGAATGACTCCTGAAAAGGTAGCTCAGCTGTCAAAAGGATTTTCAGAACCTGTTTCGGCGTTAAATACCAATGGTATTACCTCGGGAGTGGGACTGATCATTTGCAAAAATCTGATATCACTAATGGGCGGTTCGATACAGGTTCAAAGTAAAGAACATGAAGGAAGCGTATTTAAATTTTCGATATGGTTAAGAACCAGCTTGCAGCAGGTACGCTCGAAACATATCGATATGGTATCTTTCGAGTCCAAAAGAGTCTTAATTGTTGATGACAATAGCACGGTTAATGCCTGGTTAAAAAAGCAGGTTGATCAATGGAAACTGTCGGGTACGGCAGTTGGTTCTGGTGAGAAAGCTTTAGCGCTTTTAGTGAAAGATCCGGATTATGATTTAGTAATTACTGATTTGGAAATGCCTGATATGAACGGTATTGCATTATCTAAGGCTATTAAATCTTTATATCCAGATCTTCCAATCATTCTTTTAAATAAGTTTGGAGACGAAAGACATAAGAAACACCTTGAACTATTTAGTTCTGTTATAAAGAAACCAATAAGACAGTATGTTCTTAATGAGCAGATTCATGTTGCTTTGCGCAACAGGCATAAAGTAAATGAGCCAAGCAAGTCAAAACTGTCGGCTGATTTTGCTAAGGAAAACCCTCTGAGGATTTTAATCGCGGAGGATGATGCGATGAATCAAAAAATGGTTATAAAGGTGCTGAATAAGCTGGGATATGAGCCTCATATGACCAGTAATGGAAACGAAGTGCTCGAAGAAGTTAGCCTCAATAATTATGATGTGATATTAATGGATGTGCAAATGCCTGAAATGGATGGACTGGAAGCTACAAAGATGATCCGCTTATGCTTAAGTGTTCAACCTACCATTATTGCGATGACTGCAAATACCTTACAAGGAGACAGAGATGCCTGTATGCGTGCCGGAATGGATGATTACATCAGCAAACCTGTTAAACTGGAAGACCTTGTTAATGTACTTGAAAAATGGTCGCTGCACTCTCAGCAAAAAAATATTTAGAGCTTCAATCACTTTAGCGACTTTAATCCTCTCATTAAACATATGAGGGGATTTGTTTTTTATCGATTCTTAGAGCTTTTAATTAAAAAGACAGTTTTGCGTAAAGTAAAGTAACTTATTTGCTTTAAGTTCGTATAGGGGCGTATGTTTTATAAACTAACGCTCTGATGCAACACGGTTGTTATAAACTCAAATACTCTTATTTTCTCACAGGCTTCCTGCTTTTTTTTCACATACTAAGCTTCGCGCAAACGAAAGGACTTATTAACGATGGAGCAAAAATTGTGCTTACTACCGGATCCAATATCTACATAGATGGTACAGATGGTCATTACACAAATCAAAATGGGGGTGAGATAACCAACAACTCTACGGGGGGAACAATTAAGCTTTTCGGCAACTGGACAAATAATGCTTTAAATACAGTATTCTCAAGTGGTACTACAACAACTGTTGAGTTTCTGGGAGCAGCTCAGAGCATAAGCGGAACAAATGCTACGGGTTTTTATAATTTCCTGGCCTCAGGTTCGGGAACCAAGACCTTTAGCTCTGATGTCGCATCTACTGTTTCGAATTTAGTGACCTTAAGTGACAATATTACTGTAAATGCCAATAGCAAACTAACCCTGCTGGCTTCCGCTACAAGCAACGCAAATGTGGCCGCTATACCGGGTACTTCAAGTATTACAGGGAATGTCAATGTTCAGGTTTATTTTACTGGTAATGGTGACAGCAATTATAGGGGCACAAGAGCCATTTCATCGCCGGTAACGGAAGCTGTTTCATCAACCTATTCGCAGTTAAAAAACTACATGGTTATCACTGGTAAACTGAATGGTGGTTTTGATTTGGGAGGATCATTGCAGCCATATGGAGTTTCATTGACTAATTATAATGAAGCTGCCACTTTATCTCAATCGCAATTTACACAAGTAGAAAGTATTTCAAGTCCTCTTTTGCCTGGTCATGGCAGCTTTCTGTTTTTTAGAGGCAGTCGCGATGGATATGATAATTCAACCCCTTCCACATCCAGCAAGGTAAATGCTCCGTTTGCCGCTCCTGAAAATGTAATTATGCAATATACAGGACCTATTAATCAGCAGAACGTTGAAGTTTCAGTGCCATATACGTCTAATAACGAAGTAAATTATGATGGGTATAAGCTGATAGGTAATCCTTATCCGGCAGTAATAAACTGGGGCTTAGTTACCAAAGTTGGAATGGAAGATGAGCTTAAAATCGTTAAACCGATGGGTGGCTTTGCAACGTATAAAAACGGAGTGGTGGCCAATATTACGGAACTTACGGGAGATAGCATTCGATTTATTAAGCCGGGACAAGCTTTTTATGTGAGATCAAAATCGGGTGGCGGTACAGTGACTTTTACAGAAGCTTCAAAATCTTTTACAGCCAGTCCCTTACTATTTATGTCATCGCCCAAAGACAACGCACTTTTAACTACTCCTTTTTCTGAAAAAGGTTTCGGCGGCACATCAAATTTTTCTGGTAATGAATTTAGAATTACGCTGCAGAATACAACACACAAAGAAGAAGCGGTAACTGTTTTTAGGGCTGGCAGTAGTGCTGCGTCTCAACGTGAGGATGCCGTGCTATTTAGCGGAAGTACGGTGATTCTAAGTACTCTATCAAGTGATAACGTAAAACTCACGATCAATTTTATGCCAGAAATAAGTGATGTTCAGGAGCTTAGATTGAGCGTAAACGCCGCTGTCACTGGTGCTGTAAAGTTGAATTTTACAGATCTATCTGCTGCACGAAACTACGATGTTTTTCTGAAAGACAATTTTCAGAATACCATAACAAATGTGCGGTCTGCACCCGTTTATGATTTCGTTATAAATAAAACGATACCAGCTTCTTATGGCGACTCTCGTTTTGTGGTTCTGTTCAAGCCATTAAGTACCGCTGCAGACTTTATTGCAAAAAAGGTAAACACAGGAGCAGAGCTTTCCTGGACTACTTTAACAGGACCCAATAATGGAAAATTCGAAATTGAACGCTCTGAAGATGGCCTGAATTATGCTCCTGTCGGATCTGTTGAGTATTTAGTCTCTTCAACATCTTATGCATTTTTGGATAAGAAGCCCTTAATGGGAAACAACTACTATCGCTTAAAGCAAACAGATAAGTTCGGGAATGTTATTTATTCACAGCCGGCTTTTCTTGATTATAAACTGGATGATAGTATTGCATTTCTTTTGTATCCAAATCCTTCCTCAGAAAGTATTTCGATCGATTTAAACTCACGCAATGCGTCAATAGTTTTTACCCTTCGCGACTTGCAAGGCAAGGAGTTGATGCGTGAAACCTTTTTAAAGGATCAACGTATTCTGCAAAACATATCCCATTTACACACTGGGGTTTATATCGTTCAGCTGAATGTTGAAGGAAGTAATGAATTGATAGGTTCAGCTAAACTCATAAAGGAATAATCATTGGGGTTGATGAAAAAGTTGTTTTGGACAATATTATTGTGTTGCTTGTCTTCGCACTCTTTCTCGCAGACTTGTGATCCTCAATTTGATCCTTTTTGTGAAGATGTGGATGCTCCTATTGATAGTGGTGTAGGCTTACTTATAGGAGCAGCTGCATTGTATACGATTAAAAAAATTCGAGAGAAAAAAGCTGAAACCGGACAGAAGTCTGGTTTACATAGCTAAGCTTTAGATATTGTTCGCAAGATTGTTCGCTTTATATAGGGTTCGGGTAGGGAAGTACGACGAACACCTTTTACCCCGAGAGCAGGATTAAAGCTTACCTGAACGTAAGATTACCAAAGAAGCGTTTAAAACAGACGCTTCTTTGGTAAAAGATTAAGATCCTGAGTTGTCTAAAATGGAGCTGTCGCTTGATGAATTTCTCAGACTAGCTAAAAATTCTTCGCTTATGGGCTTGTCGTAATCAAACTCGGGACTGTTTTTTAACATATCCGTTGTTTGGTCAAGATAAACAGAAGAAGTTTCCCATTCTATTTTCCTTATGCTCTTGGTAGAGAGCAGGATTTTGTTGCCCGAATACCAGTTACCTGTTTCAACTATCAAACCAGCCAAGATCCAGGAAGAATCGTCGACTAAAAAATCTTCAATATCTCCTAGTTCAGCGTCGGCTGCATGAATATCATAGCCGGTAACTCTTTTTACACTTCTTAAATGCGTTTCTTTCGGAGGCTGACCCGCCTCGCCCGGATGATGCATTTCATCTGATATTCTTTCTTCAAAAGGAATATCTGGAGCAACAACACCGCCAACCATTCCGCTTGTCATGAAACCCATGCCTGCACCTTCATAAAAGGGCCATGAATAATGCCGATGCAGCTCAGTCTCCTGATCTCTGCTAATGGGTTTTTCTGCATCAATATCCGGACTGTGTTTAACCTGGTCTTTTGTAAGATTCACCGGAAATACTTTGGCATTCCAATTTGGTGTTTGCAAAGCTACCGGAGAAAGAAGCACCTTACGACCAAACAGCCAGTTGCCAGTTTCTAAAACTAAATAGCGGATTTGCCATGTTCGATCATCGAAGTAGAAATCCGTAACCTTGCCAATTTCACCATCGGTAGCACCCATGGTAAAACCGATCAAACTTTTAATACTGCGTAGCATAATGCCTCCTTCTTTATTGTCTGAATGAATGTTCGACCTAGTTATATAATAGTAATTTAAGCGAAATTGTTTCAAATGGCAGGCTGGAATTGCTTCAATTAACGGTGAAATTTTGTTTGGTCGATGCTAGATTTTCGGCATCCTGAAAAGCAGCCTTCTGTGCTCAGATGTTCTTTCTGCGGCCTCAGTGACCGGATTCATTAGCGCATTTTGATTGCTAATCGGATAGGGGCGGGAATATTTGAATGAGGATCGTCGATTAAACTTGAGAGGATCTGAATGAATACCGACACACTGGAAAAGCGGCACCCATCCAACATTTCCAGTCCGTCATTCTCCCGCAGGTGGACATCTAAATGCAGCGCAAAATATCCAGGCTTGTGGGTATACTGCATTTTCAGCGCTCCCGGAATGCTGTATATTTTTATCGCACATATTCCTTGAACTTAATTTTTAATTAAGAAAAAACTGTTTCAAGATATTTCATTATTTTTTTATATAATTGATCCTAATAAATCTAAAATTTTTTCTGCCAAAACCTTTATCATGATTTCTTTTATTGATCTACTTATTCTCAGGATAAAACCTCTGTTGATCCTTTCTCTATTTCTCTTTCTATCGTTCAATACCTTCGGTCAGGGTGGTAAAATCGATAGCAGCGGCATGGTTACCTTGCGAATTGATCCGCAAAATGCACGAGGTGCCAATGTCTCTCAGGTCTTCGACGAGGTGAAGTTTATACCGCTTGAAACCACTAAAGAAAGCTTGTTCGGCAGTATCTACGATTTAAGAATTGTGAAAAATCAGTTCGTCCTTTTTGATTACGATACAAGAGCTGTCTTAATATTTGCGAAAGACGGGAAATTTAAGGGAAAGATAGACGCAAGTAAAATTCCCAAAGATGATGCTGATAAAAGTAAAAATGAGCTGTACGGATATCGGATTGCCGAGGAAAATAAGGATAGTCTGATTGCTATTTATTCGAGTAAATATTATTTCTATTTTGACTTTAACGGCAAGCAGATTAAGAAGGTGCCGCACAAAGATGCCGGTTTCAATCGGGATTTTACCCTCGCGGATAAAGAAACAAGGGTAAGGCCATTTTACATAGAGAAAAATGGGAAAGACAGTACTCATTACGAGGTTGGAATACTGAGAAAGAATAAAGATTCTGTAGGGTATTTTCCTTTTTCGATGAAACGCTATGAAACCGACGAGTTTTGGGGTGGTACAAAGCTTTATGATTGCGGAACACCAAACGAGATGTTCTTCATCAATTTTTACAGCTACAACCTTTATAAAATTACACCGGCTAAACTTTCATTAGCTTACCGCATTATCTTCCCGGCAAATAACTCACTGCCCGGCGACTTTGTAACGAATCCCATCTATATTAAAAAGCGTGGAGAGTATTTCCGGAACAATCCGAAAGTGTTTTACAGCATGAATAGCGCATACCCGGTCGGAGATAATCTATACTTACAAATGCGGAGCTGGGGTTGGGATAAAGAATTGAAGAAAGCAATTATATATAATTTAAAAACCGCTGAGACCATCTCACTGCAGGATTTGCAACCCGATAGCCTGTCCTCTTTTCTCCCCGTTACCGATGCTGGAGCATTTTACGATTTTGCAAATAAAGGATTTCATTTGTACAAAGACGACTATTTCTACACCAGCTATTCATCACTCGCCATGTTTAGTTTTAAAGAACAATTGGGTGATAAAAATAAGGTGTTCAGCCCTCAAATGCAGGAATACTTCAAAACCCAGGACCGGAAAAGTAACCCGGTGATCATCCAACTGAAACCTAAAAAACACTAAACCATCACCTAATGCAAAAACTTCTGCAACTGATTACAGTAATAAGCTTTACTGTATGTTTCTATAACGTTCGGGCTCAGCAAGCAAATCCCAATAATATAGGCTCTGTTAAGGGCCTGCTACAAGATACGCTACATAAATACACGGTAAAATCGGCAACAGTGTCGGTGTACAGGTCAGACAGCACCTTGCTGAATTATCAACTCAGCAATAATTATGGCGAGTTCAGTTTTAGAAACCTGCCCCTAAACACTAAATATTATATCGAAGTGAGCCACGTTAGTTACCACGTGCTCAGGCAGAACTTCACACTTACAGGCACGCAAAAAGCCATTGATTTAAAAACCCTGATTTTAACACCAAAGGAGGTTGAACTTAACGAGGTCGAGATTAGAGTGCCTCCGATACAGATGAATGGCGACACTTTAGAATTTAATGCCGCCGCGTTCAAATTAGACAGCAATGCAGTAGTTGAAGATCTGCTCAGAAAGATACCGAATGTTACCCTTTGGGGCGATGGGCAGATCACCGTAAACGGGAGAGAGGTTAAAAGCCTTCTGGTAAACGGAAAGGAATTTTTTGGAGGCGATTTCAAGATGGCGCTCCAGAACATTTCTAAAAATGCCCTGCAAAAAGTGCAGGTGTATAATGTGCAAAAGAATGAAACTAACCCCTTAGACAGTACGCTAACCGTGAACCTTAAGCTTAAGAAAGGAAAAGACAAGGGCTATTTCGGTAAAGTTGGTGGTGGATACGGTACAACCGAGCGTTTCGAGGCCGATGGGAACATCAATTTTTTTGCGCCTAAACTTCAACTGGGTATCATCGCAGCAGGCAATAATGTCAACAAAATTGCAAATAACACAAGGGATCTAACTTCTAATAGTACATTTAAAGGCGTGGGTACCAATGTAGAGTATCAACCGGATTTTAGGGCAACCGGAATAAACCGCACAAAAACCGGTGGCGCAACCTTTAGCTATAATTTTATAGAAAAGCCTACCTACGACAAGAAAAGCGCGATTACTGCAAACTATTTTGGACAAAATCGTATCAACGATATCGTATCAAACAGTCAGACCACTACAACGATAGGCGCAGGAAGCAGGATATTCGACAATGTTTCAAGTAACAACAGTACCTTGAGTAATAATCAAAATTTCGATAGCAGGTTTGAGTATGCGAAGCTAAACCATCGCCTGAATATCAGCCAAAATCTCTTTGTAAACTCAGGGGAGACTAATAACCTGTCTTTACGAAATGCCCTTAACCAGCAAAACGACACTACCAGTACTAATAATACTGTCGGGCAGAACACATACACCAATATGGGTTTTCGCCTGAGCGCCGACTATGGCTATAACAACTTCATGAAGTTTAAGCAAAAGATAAGAAGTTTTAATGCGAGGTATAACCTGAATGTAGAGGATTCGGATAATGAGAGAACAGATCTGACCAAATTCAGATCCTTTGTCAATGCCGCCTCCAATCGTGATTTTAACAGGCGATATAATAACGATGGCAGTAATATATATCAGCAGCTGTTTGTGGAATTACCGGGTTTAAAAAGATTGTTCTTTGGGGATAAACGTCTGGCGAGAATAGATTTCAACTTTAGTAATGATCTAAGCATGGTAAACTCTAACAATAACAGTCAGGTTGCCGATTTTGATAATCTAACCAGTAATTACCAGAACAACGCCTATCTGAGCAACAACCTGAGAACAAACTTAATAACCGAAACGCCTTCTTTAACATTCACCCGGAGCTTTAGTAAACACCTTAGCAATAGGTTCAACCGAAATCTTAATTTTAATATCTCAGCAAAACAAAAGTTTAGCTACCAGGATAACCGGTCGGATAAACAATTTCAAAACATCAGCAGAAGCTACAGCAACTTTATACCTGCAGCATTAATTAGCTATAACAGGTATCAGTATGGGGAGTACAGCAATTATGTTTCCCTCAATTTCGTGACGGACGTGCGCATTCCATCAGTAAATCAATTAGCACCTTTAACTGATAGTGCGAATGTTTACAGGTTGCAAAAAGGCAATATCAATTTAAGAGAGGCACTGAGCAGGGACATACGTCTCTACTTCTCTCATACAGATCAGCGCAGTAAAAACACGTTAAATTATTATATCAATGCAACGCTTAACTTTACTGAGGACGCTTTTGCGGATAGTATATTTATCGATAATCAGAACCGGCGCACCATTTATTTAGCCAATGCAGATGGCTATAAATCGGCACGGCTTAACGGCGATATTAAAAAAGCACTGAAGTTTAAAACCAGCGCCTTGCAAACCAATTTAGGTGGTTCGGTGTCGTTCAGTAAAAGTCCGGGGTACCTAAATGATGCTTTTGCCTTTTCTAATAATCTCAATACGGATACCTACCTGAGTTTCAACTATACCTATAAAGATAAACTTTCTGTAGAAACCCGAGAGAACCTTGGAACTTACCGCAGCCGGCAAAATGCATTTAACACCAGTTATAGCGGAACAAACATCAGTTCGGCACTGAGCGGCAGTTACAACGTGACCAAGAAGTTTACGCTGAATAGTAATATCAGTCTCAATAGCAACCGCACTTCGGCCAGCAAATCCATAAATTACAATATCTGGAATGCAAGTGCTGTTTATCGCTTGTTAAAAGGCAATAACGCCGAGTTTAAGTTTACAGCGCTGGATCTGCTGCGCCAGAATAATAGCATCATAAATACGGGTAATTCAAACAGTTTTACATTTGCCACACGGAATGTTTTGCAGCAATATTTCATGACTACCTTTTCATATTATCCGCGTCAGTTTGGTAAGAGTGGGGTGAAGAAATAAAAGGAGATTTCTCGCTCTTCGGAATTTATATTCCGAAGAGCAGTTGTTCCGCTCATGGCCGCGGAGAGGCCTAGTAACTTTTGTCTTGAAACAAAAGTCACCAAAAATTCAAGAACAGAAAAATGCTCGACCGCTTTTCTGTTCAGGCCAACGCTCGTGCTTCGGTTTCTGGCGTAAGTTTGTAACGTTTTCTGTTTTTGGTTGAGATAGCAGCTGGATTTTGTCCTTAGACAAGATTTGACTTGTATGCTTTTGGTGCTACGGCTTTTAATCGTGCAAATTATTCCAATTCAAAAACCGCTCTTATCCTGTAACTTAATTTCGTTGTTTTAAAGTCGATTGCTGGCATTGATGCGGATTGTTCGGTCATCATTCCGTCGTTCATTACTGAGCCGGTCCTGGCGGGAGGATAGGTATTGTTTCCGTGTTCGATCTCGTTAATTTCAAGGGCTCCTCCAACTTCATCACCAAGTGCAGCCGCTAAATAGGATGCTTTATCTTTTGCGGCCTTCAGCGCTTTTATTTTAAGATCCTGTTTAACAGCTTCAAGGTTTGAATAATCGTAACCTTCGATATTGGTGTATTCTATCGCTCTTGCATCCACTGCATTAATTATCTGGTTGAATTTATTCAGGTCGGATACTTTTAAACGATATTGCTTTCTTGCCATAAAAGCAGGATTCTTTCTTTTTTCATAAGCATAATTAAAGCTCGAGACATTATTAATGGTGAAGTTTTCTTTTGGAATGCCCGCTTTTGCAGCAGCTCGCTGGAGACTCGCCTCAAGATCTTCTATGCTTACCTTCTTTTTGGAAGCATTATCAATATATTCTTTCAGAGATATCCCAACGTAGATTATGTCTGGTGTAACTTCCGTTTCCGCCGATCCTAAAACTTCAATTTTGTGCCGGGTGTCGACATTTTGTGTACATCCCTGTAAAAAAACCGTGCCTGCAACCGCAGCAATAAATACTAATCCTTTCATGCTCTGAGCCTATGTGTTTAACTAAGATGCAGAAGCCGCAGGTTTTCCATAAGGAAGGTCAAAGGAGAATGTCGGCAAAAGCGTAAATGCTGTACTTTATTGATTTACAAGCGGTTTTAGTTTTGTACCTAGTAATTCAATACACTGAGTCAGTTTTTCATGAGGCAACTCCGCACTGTCCAATTGGAAAGTAAGCCTGCTAATACCACCCAGAGCTTCGCTATGACGGAGAATCTTCTCAGCCACATCTTCAGGACTGCCCACCAGCAATGCACCTCTAGGTCCGGCCTGAGCCTCGAAATGGCTTCTTGTCATGGGTGGCCATCCTCTTTCTTTGCCAATCTTAGTCATCGACTCGGCGTAGCCGGGATAAAATTCGTCCATGGCCTGCTTCGTGCTTGCCGCTACATATCCCAGCGAATGCAAGCCTACTTTTAATTGTTCAGGTTTAAACCCGGCGCGTTTTCCGGCATCGCGATACAGATCAACAAGAGGGCGAAACTGATGTGTTTCACCGCCAATAACAGCAACCATTAAAGGCAAACCAAGAGCACCCGCCCGCACGAAAGAAGCCGGCGTACCGCCTACGCCCAGCCAAATAGGAAAAGGATCTTGTGCCGGTCGCGGATAAACAGGCTGATTTTGCAGGGCTGGTCTGAATTTGCCCGTCCAGCTGACGAACTCATTATCACGAATGTTGAGCAGCAGCTCGAGTTTTTCGGTGAAAAGCTGATCGTAATCCTGAAGGCTGTAACCAAAAAGAGGGAAGGCGTCTATAAACGAACCGCGGCCCACCACCATTTCGGCACGCCCACGTGAAATCAGGTCCAGCGTTGCAAATTGCTGGAATACCCTTACCGGATCGGCAGCACTAAGCACAGTTACGGCGCTTGTTAGACGGATTTTCTTTGTCCGTGCAGAGGCAGCTGCCAAAATCAGCGCCGGCGCAGAATCAAGAAACCCTTTCCGGTGATGTTCGCCGATGCCAAAAATATCAAGGTCCGTTTGATCTGCCAGCTCAATTCGCTCAAGCAGCTGGGCAATCGCATCAGTATCACTTATGGCTTTACTTGCATTGCCGCTGAACATCGCAGCAAAACTGTCAATTCCGATTTCTATAGGGCCTGAGGTCATGGTGTCTTAATTTTTGTCAAACATAAAGCAAAACACGTATTTAATATAAAAAAGCTAATAACATACTTCTCCCTGATATCCAGACTCGCATGGCTATGAGCGGAAAGGGTCCTTTTGCGCTATGCCAAAAGGACTAGGCCACGCCGATTTATCCCATTTTAATGATTTCCTTTCGTCCGCTCATTGGCCGCGGAGGCCTAGTCC